>JAQXVO010000013.1 GCA_029224965.1 Lachnospiraceae bacterium | reverse complement strand
GCACTGGTAACAGACGGACCGGTATGGGTAGCATCCCTGGCGGCTCCGCCGCACAATGAAGAATCGGTGTGGTTCCCGCTTGGCCGGACTACTGGTTTCCTGGTAACCGGACAGGCGGCTTCGCCGCACCGGAATAATCAGAATCTGTATCGTATGGGAATAAGCTATCTCGCTGATAGTCAAGTACCTAATACAGTTGTAGCAAAGTAAACTTTGTTACAAGGGGTGCTGTCAGCCACCCCATGATGTAACGCCACTTCAGATAGTAATATCTATTGGGGTTAAAGGTCGGAGACGTAAGTCGTTAGTACGACTGGGCAGTTACAAGCCCATGACCTTTAGGTCGTGGGTAGTTGACTGCAAGGCAAAAAGAGGAACAGGTACGGAAAGCGAAGGAATCACAAAGATTATCTATAACCGCGGAATCGGCGGAACGACAACAGATGATTTTCTTCGGGAAGTATCTCTGATAATGCCTTTCACTTTAAGTATTCTAGGAGGAAAAATGATTACTCTATTATGTATTTTGATAATAATTGCCTGTCTGGCAGCCTTTGTTAAAATATGTGCCTGGTTTCTGGCTGTGGCCTTCCGTCTGATTCCATTTCTGTTCGGACTCGTCTTAGCAGGCTTTATTATTGGACTAGCCGCATATCTCCTGGGTATTGTCGGAGCAGTTGTTGCCATCATTGTTCTGATCGCCCTATGCGTGGGAAAGCATCATGCTGGATGAAAAGCGTTTTGAGCAGCATCAAGCTGGCTGAAAATGCTTTGGACAGCATTCTAGAGGATGAAATATCTATAATGATGACAGCAATGATTCCAACTCTAGCCTGAAGAGAAATGTCGGTACAAACGTCGGTATAAATGTCGGCATAAATATCGGTGTAAATGCAATCAGGGAACTGCAGACCTGATTTTTTACATATCCTCCGGCTTCCACTGATGCTCGTGAAGCTGGCCCTTTAAAGTCATTCCGGCAAAGTCGTTCTGCCGCAGGGCTTCATATAATACAATTGCCACCGAGTTGGACAGATTCAGAGACCGCTCTTCGCCGGCCATGGGGATCCGCACACACCGGTCCGGGTGCTGCATCAGAATCTCTTCGGGAATGCCGCCGGTTTCTCGGCCAAATACGATATAATCGCCGTCATGGTACCTGACATCCGAGTACACATGGCGGCCTTTTGTTGTCGCAAAATAAAGGTTGGCGTCTGGATTCTTTTCCAGAAAATCTTCCCAGTCATCGTAGTATGTTACATCCAGACGGGGCCAGTAATCCAAACCAGACCGCTTCAGCATCTTGTCATTGATTATAAATCCGAAAGGACGGATCAGATGCAGGCGGCTTCCGGTCGCTACGCAGGTACGGCCTATATTTCCTGTATTGGACGGGATTTCCGGTTCCAGCAGAATAATGTTCATCATATCTTTAACCTCTTTTTATATTCTTTTTTATTCATTCTGAAGCAGATGTTTTTCAGCGCATTTCCAGCAGAAACTTAAAATTACTTTCTTATCTTCAACCTTAAATATGATAGTAAAAGATCTGGTTCTTGTCATCTGAAAAAAATTTTCCTTTTAAAATCCAAAAATGATACTGTTTGGCTCTATTTTGAATTGACAAAATACCTATAAGATTCTATGATGAAGATGCTTTTATAAAGTAACTTTACAAAAGTTGTAAAGGATACATTTTCTTATTATAGAAGACGCTATAAAGCAAAAAATTCTATCAAAGAATCAGGGGGGAAAATCGAATGTATTATATCGGTGTTGATCTTGGTACGAGTGCAGTCAAGATCCTTCTCATGAATGAAAAGGGAGAGATCAAAAAGATCGTATCCCGCGATTATCCGCTTCATTTTCCGAAGCCTGGCTGGTCGGAACAGGAACCGGCTGACTGGTGGAAGCAGGTAATGGACGGCCTGAAAGAGCTTCTTTCAGAAATTGATAAGAGTCAGGTCCGGGCTATTGGAGCAGGCGGACAGATGCATGGCCTCGTCATTCTCGATGACAGAGATCAGGTCATCCGACCAGCTATTCTTTGGAATGACGGACGGACCCAGGAAGAGACTGAGGAACTGAATCAGAAGGTCGGTAAGGATAAGCTTCGGGAATACACCGGAAATATCGCTTTCGCCGGATTCACAGCGCCGAAGATCCTCTGGGTCAAAAAGCATGAGCCTGAGAATTTCAATAAGATCAGAAAGATCATGCTTCCCAAGGATTATATCAACTATCTTCTGACCGGAAGCTTTGTGACAGATTACAGCGATGCCTCCGGCATGCTGCTTCTGGATGTAAAGAACAAGTGCTGGTCCGATGAAATGCTTTCGATCTGCGGAATCCGAAAGGAACAGCTGCCCAAACTTCATGAATCTTATGAAGAAATCGGAACTCTTCGTCCGGAGGTTGCAAGGGAACTCGGAATTCCGGAATCGGTTCGTGTCTGCGCAGGTGCTGGAGACAATGCTGCTGCAGCCATCGGAACCGGAACGGTCGGAGAGGGAACCTGCAACATCTCTCTAGGAACTTCCGGAACGGTCTTCATTCCGACTGCACAATTTACCCTTCCTTCCGAGGGCATTCATTCCTTCGTTCATGCCGATGGCGGCTATCATTTAATGGGCTGCATGCTTTCCGCTGCTTCCTGCAATAAATGGATGATGGAAGAAATTCTTCAGACCAAGGATTACGATGCGGAGCGCGGTCAGGTTAAGAAGGAAAACTGGGGCAGAAATCAGGTCTTCTATCTCCCTTATCTCATGGGCGAGCGGGCGCCTCACAACGATCCTTCGGCAAGATCCTGCTTTATCGGCATGTCCATGGATACGAAGCGGGTTGATCTGGTTCAGGCCATGATGGAGGGCGTCGCCTTCGGCATGCGTGACTCGCTCGAAGAAGCCAGAAAAGCGGGCATCGTTCTTACAGAGTCCATGATCTGCGGCGGCGGATCCAGAAATCCTATCTGGAGAAATATCTGTGCCAATATCTGGAATCTCACGCTGAAACAGCCGGAAACCGAGCAGGGCCCGGGTTATGGCGGAGCCATTCTGGCAGCTGTCTGTGATGGCGCTTATGCATCGGTGGAAGAGGCCGTAAAGGCACTGATCCGTGTGAAGGCAGTCACCGAACCTGATCCGGAGATTGTCAGCCGTTACGAAGAGCGCTATCAGGTTTACCGGGAGCTTTATCCGGCCCTGAAGCATGTCTTCCCTAAGCTCACACTGCCAGCTGAGAATTAATATTTTCAAACGACAGTAAATACAGATAGCACTGCCTGTTTCTGATCAAGTAAGAATGCAGACCATACTGTAACTGGCTCTATATTTCAGATCATAAAGTAATACAATAGACATAGGGTCTGATTCAACAGAAGGTCTGCTGAAAATGAAAGAATTGAGAATCTTTTCTCAATCAAAATCACAATGTTATGTATTGGAGGAAAAAATCATGACAAGTAACATTCCTGAAGTAAAAGTTGGTCTGGTCGCTGTATCCCGTGACTGTTTCCCGGCACCGCTTGCGGTAAACCGGAGAAAGGCCGTTGCCAAGGCTTACACAGAGAAGTACGGAGCCGACAGTCTCTACGAATGTCCGATTACCATCGTAGAATCCGAGATCGACATGGTCAATGCTCTGGAAGATGTAAAGAAGGCCGGCTGCAACGCCCTTTGTGTATATCTCGGAAATTTCGGACCGGAAATCTCTGAAACCCTGCTGGCAAAGCACTTTGACGGACCGGTTATGTTCTGTGCAGCAGCAGAAGAGGGCAAGAACACCTTGGGGATCGAAGGCCGTGGCGATGCCTACTGCGGCATGCTCAATGCTTCCTACAACCTGAATCTTCGGAATACCAGAGTCTGGATTCCGGAATATCCGGTCGGTGATGCAGCTGCCTGTGCTGATATGATTCATGAATTCCTGCCCATCGCACGTGTACGTCTGGGACTTGATGGCTTAAAGATCATTTCCTTCGGTCCCCGTCCTGCAAATTTCCTGGCCTGCAACGCACCCATCCGTCAGCTCTACAATCTGAATGTCGAAATTGAAGAAGAGTCCGAGCTGGATCTCTATGAAGCATATGAAAAGCACTATGAACCCGAGAAATTCGACCTTCCGGAAGATGTCGTCAAGGGACAGAATGAGCGGATTCATGCAACAAAGCTTGATATGATGATGGAACTTCATATCGAGGAAGGGAAGATGTCCGAGGCTCAGTCCAAGATGCTGGACAAGTTCGCAGCCTATGAAGTAACCCTTCTGGACTGGATCGATGCCAATAAGGGTTATCGGAAATATGTTGCTCTGACCACCAAGTGCTGGCCGGCATTCGAGGATATGTTCCGTTTCGTTCCCTGCTTCGTCAACAGCCGTCTGACCGGAAGAGGAATTCCTGTTTCCTGCGAGGTTGATATTTACGGAACCCTGTCCGAGTACATCGGCTGGTGCGTATCCGGACATCCGGTTACCCTTCTCGATATCAATAACTCCGTACCCAAGGATATGTATGAAGAAGAAATCAAGGGCAAGTTCGACTACGACTGGAAGCATACCGATACCTTCATGGGCTTCCACTGCGGCAACACCTGCTCCAATTATCTCACAGATCCTCATATCGGCTATCAGAAGATCATGGCCAATACCCATCCGAAAGAATGGTGCGACGGAACCATGGAAGGCGACATCAAGCCGGGCGACATCACATTCTATCGGATTCAGTCCACTGCAGACGCAGACTTGAGAGCCTATGCTGCAGAGGGCGAGGTTCTTCCGGTCAAGACACGGTCCTTCGGATCCATCGGTGTCTTTGCTATCCCTGAAATGGGACGTTTCTACCGCTATGAGCTGATCGAGAATCATTATCCTCATCATGGCGCTGTGATGTTCGGCCACTATGCTAAGAGTCTCTATGATGCCCTGAAATTCATCGGCATCTGCCCGGAGAAGATCGGCTATAATCATCCGGCCGGATCTCTCTACAAGACGGAGAATCCTTGGGGTCTGTCATGATTCTTTCAGAATCATGACCTACGCAGACGCCTTCGAGCGAAGCTCGAATTTCAATGGCGTCTGCTCCTATTACATTGTAATCTTACGCCTTTACATTTTTTACAAAGACTTTACAAAGCACCGATAATAGACTTCACATAAAATCTCTAAGATAACACCTGTAAGCAAAAGAAACTTACAGGTGTTTTTCGTTTGATAAAACGAGGAGGAAAACAATGAAAACATTGAATCTGAAGTCTGTTGGCAAGCGTACTGCTGCAATCGGTCTGACCGCTCTTCTTACAGCATCTCTTTTTGTCGGATGCGGAAGCTCAAGCTCCGGCTCAAGTTCCAGCTCCAGCAGCAACAGCAGCTCCAAGACAACAGAAACCAAGAACCTGTCAGGCAATGTATCCACCAACGGTTCCACTTCCATGGAGGAAGTCATCGGTGCTCTGTCCGAATCCTTCATGCAGAAGTACCCGAATGTCAAGGTTACCTACGATGCAACCGGTTCCGGCTCCGGTATCGAGGCAGTTTCCAATGGCTCCACTGATATCGGCCTGGCTTCCAGAGATCTGAAGGACGATGAGAAGTCCAAGGGCCTGGAGCAGACAACCATCGCACTTGACGGTATTGCAATCATCGTAAATAAGGACAATTCCCTGAAGGATATCTCCATTGATCAGATCGCTCAGATTTATACCGGTCAGGTTACCGACTGGTCCGGAGTCGGCGGAGATTCCGGTGAGATCGCAGCAATCGGCCGTGAGGCAGGTTCCGGTACCAGAGATGGTTTCGAGACTGTAACCAATACCGCTGATCAGTGCAAATACGCACAGGAGCTTACTTCTACCGGTGCTGTTATCGAGGCCGTCAAGAACTCCAAGAGCGCCATCGGTTATGCTTCTTACTCAGCCGTTGAGAACAGCAAGGATGTCAAGGTCCTGACCGTCGGCGGTGTTGAGTGTAACGAAAAGAACATCAAAGACGGAAGCTACAAGGTACAGCGTGATTTCAACCTGATTACAAAGAAGGATACCAAGCTTTCCGATACCGCTCAGGCATTCTTCGATTATGCAACTTCCAAGGATGTCGCTGATCTGATCACCAAGGCCGGTGCCGTTCCGACCGCACAGTAATAACAATCGGATTCACAGCTTGCAAATCTATTTCCAGAATAAGTAGAAAGATAAAGCTATGACAAGTAAAGAAAATGAAACGGTCAGTGTTTCTGCAAATTCTGCAGCAGACAATGTTTCACAAGTAAATGAATTTCAATCAAATGATTTGCGAACGAAGGAAAGCAACTTAGAGAAATTCTCAAGACAGAAGAAGGCCTTCGAGCGGATTCCCCAGATCATCTTCCTGATCTGCGGCCTCTGCGCCGTGACCTTTGTCCTGGCCATTTCGATCTACCTGATTATTTCCGGTATTCCGGCTATCAGAGAAATCGGACTGACCAAATTCCTTTTTGGCAGAGTCTGGAAATCGACCGCCAAGGTCAACCCCCAATTCGGTATCCTTCCCTTTATTCTGACTTCCATCTACGGAACAGCCGGTGCCGTAATCCTTGGCGTCCCGATCGGACTTATGACCGCAATCTACCTTTCGAAGATGGCTCCGACCGGACCGGCTAAAGTCATTCAGACAGCAGTTCAGCTCCTTGCCGGTATTCCCTCTGTTGTCTACGGCTTGGTCGGCATGATCGTTCTGGTTCCAGCAATTCAGAAGATCTTCAAACTGTCTTCCGGTGCAACTCTCCTGGCGGCCATCATTGTCCTGGCTATCATGATTCTGCCTTCAATTATCAATGTCTCGGTAACTGCATTGAATGCAGTTCCCAAGGAGTATGAAGATGCTTCCCTGGCTCTGGGTGCAACTGAGACCGAGACTTATATGAAAGTTTCTGTCCATGCTGCACGAAGCGGAATTGCAGCTTCAATTGTCCTCGGTGTCGGCCGTGCGATCGGAGAAGCAATGGCCATTATCATGGTATCCGGAAACGTTGCAAATATGCCAGGACTTTTGAAGTCTGTTCGTTTCATGACGACAGCCATTGCATCCGAAATGTCCTATGCTTCGGTCGGATCTCTGCAGAGAAATGCCCTGTTTTCGATCGGGCTGGTTCTCTTCCTGTTCATTATGCTGATCAACGGCGTGTTAAATGCTCTGATCCGTGGAAAGGGGGATAAGTAAATGACCAGTGTTGAAAATATTCAAATGGTAAACAGCCCGAACTCCATCACCAGAGATATTGGAAGTAAAGTCGGCCGAAAGATCTGGAACAAGACCATTCGCGGTCTTTTATATCTCTGTTCCATTGTTACAGTATTCCTGCTTTTCTTCATTCTGGGCTATATTTTTTATCGGGGCATTCCTCATCTGACCTGGAAACTTCTGAAATCACAGACTTCTTATCTAAAAGGTACAATCGGAATTCTGCCCAATATTTTGAACACGATCTACATTATCATCGTAGCCATGGTCATCGTGCTTCCGATCGGTGTCGGCGCGGCCATCTACCTGACCGAGTATGCCAAGAACAAGAAGCTGGTATCGGTGATCGAGTTTGCAACTGAGATCCTGACCGGTATTCCTTCCATTATCTTCGGTCTGGTCGGCATGCTGATCTTCACCCAGCTCATGGGACTCCAGCAGGGCATCCTGGCCGGCGGTCTAACACTGGTTATGATGGTTCTTCCGACCATCATCCGGACCACCCAGGAAAGTCTGAAGACAGTTCCTGCCAGCTACCGGGAAGGTTCCCTGGCTCTGGGCGCAGGCAAGTGGTACATGATCCGGACCGTGGTTCTGCCGAACTCCATGGATGGTATTGTTACCGGATGTATCCTGGCCATCGGACGTATTGTCGGCGAGTCGGCGGCCCTCCTTTTCACCGCCGGATTCGGTCTGGTACTGAACGATTTCTTCCATGCACTGACTTCCTCCTCTGCAACACTGACAGTTGCACTCTATGTATACGCCAGTGAGCGTGGTGAAACCGATGTCGCCTTCGCCATCGCCGTCATTTTGATCCTTCTGACCTTACTCATTAACTTCCTGGCAGATTTTGCAGGTAAGAAACTGAAGAAATAAAGGAGCAGATGCCATTGAAGACCGAACTCCGTTCGGGGGCATCTGCGTAGGTCCTGATTTCTTCGAAATCGGGACAATAAAAGGAGCAGATGCCATTGAAGACCGAATTCCGTTCGGAGGCACCTGCGTAGGTCCCGATTTCTTCGAAATCGGGACAATATAGGAAAAAAATTATGAAGTATGCAATTGAAGCAAACAAACTGAACCTGTGGTATGGCGATCATCATGCTTTGAAAGACGTAACCATCCAGATCCCGGAGAAGCAGATTACCGCTCTGATCGGACCTTCCGGCTGCGGCAAGTCCACCTTCCTAAAGACCCTGAACCGGATGAATGATTTGGTCGACAATGTAAAGATCACCGGAGAAGTCAAGTACGAGAGCCAGAACATCTATGACAGGAATGTCGATGTCACCCTCCTTCGGAAGCGGATCGGCATGGTTTTCCAGAAGGCCAATCCCTTCCCCATGAGCATCTATGACAATATCGCCTATGGTCCCCGGATCCACGGCATCCGTTCCAAGGTCAAGCTCGATGAGATCGTCGAAAGATCGCTCCGCGGCGCAGCCATCTGGGACGAGGTCAAGGATCGTCTGAAGACCAGCGCTTTGGGCATGTCCGGCGGCCAGCAGCAGAGACTCTGTATCGCAAGAGCCCTTGCCGTGGAACCCGATATCCTTCTCATGGACGAGTCCACATCCGCTCTGGATCCTATTTCCACAGGCAAGATCGAGGAGCTCTGTCTCGAACTCAAGAAAAAATATACCGTTATCATGGTTACTCATAACATGCAGCAAGCGGTCCGTATATCCGACTACTGCGCCTTCTTCCTTCTGGGTGAAATGGTGGAATTCGGTAAGAGTGAACAGATTTTCTCCATGCCCAAGGACAAGAGGACAGAAGATTATATCACAGGGAGGTTTGGCTGATGCGTTCTGTTTTCGACGAGCAGCTTGAGGAGATGAACCAAGAGCTGACAAAATTAGGAATGATGTGTGAATATGCGATCCGGAAGGCCTGCGTCTCCCTTCTCCAGCATGATCTCATGATGGCAAAGGAAGTCCCGGATCTGGTCGATCAGATCAATGAAGAAGACCGGAAGATCGAGAGCCTCTGCCTCCGCCTTCTTCTCCGCCAGCAGCCGGTGGCTTCGGACTTAAGGAGAATCTCCTCCGCCTTGAAAATGATCACCGATATGAGAAGAATCGGTGTCCAGGCCGCAGATATCGCAGAAATCGTGACTATGGACACGATTCGCCAGGTGGACGATAATATAGGTATGCGTGACATGGCGGAAAATGTCATGGGCATGGTTTCCAAAAGTATCGATGCCTTCGTTCATCAGGATGCCAATCTGGCAAGACAGGTCATTGCTTCCGATGACAAGGTGGACGCCTGCTTTGATCATGTCCGCGAGGCTCTGATTCAGGACATTCAAAAGATGAATGAGAAGGTGGAGGCCAAGGATATCAAGGCCTATGGAACCAGCGTTCTGGATCTTCTCATGATTGCCAAATATCTGGAGAGGATTGGTGACCACGCCGTACGGATTGCGGGCTGGGTTACATTTGCCATTACGGGCAGAAGAGAAGACAAGAAGGAGTAAAAGCGAATGATATTCTGTGTGGAGGATGATGTCAGCAGCCGTGAGCTCATGGTCTATACCCTGAAAACCGCCGGTTATCAGGCGGAGGGCTTTGCCAATGCAAAGGATTTCTGGGAGGCCATGAAGGATACCATTCCGGAGCTTATAATTCTGGATATTATGATGCCGGGTGAGGATGGAATTTCCGTTTTGAAGAAGCTCCGTTCCTTCGTGACAACCGAGGATATACCGGTCATCATGGCGACTGCTAAGGGAACCGAATACGACAAGGTCATCGGCCTGGATCTGGGTGCGGATGACTATCTGGCCAAGCCCTTCGGCATGATGGAAATGATCTCGAGAGTCAAGGCGGTTTTACGGCGGTCCAAGAGGAATCCCAGTCACAAGCCAATCCTTACGGCCGGACCCATTGAAATGAATACCGTCGAGCATACGGTTCATGTCAACGGCGAAGAGGTTGAGCTGACGCTGAAGGAATACGACCTTCTGCATCTTTTTATGACAAATCCGGGCAAGGCCTTCTCCCGGGAAATGCTTCTGACCATTGTATGGAACGAGGATTTCCAGGGCGAATCCCGAACCGTGGATGTCCATATCGGAACCCTCCGCACCAAGCTTTCCGATGCCGGCAGCATGATCAAGACCGTGCGAGGCGTCGGCTACCGAATGGAGGTGCCACGTGAGCCGTAAAATATTTCGTTCGATTTTCTGGACTTCAATTCTGGTTCTTTTCGTCACAATCGGTCTGATCTTCGGCATTCTTTATGATTATATGGGAAATGTATCCCATAAGCAGCTCATTTCCCAGTTAAATCTGGCTGTCCAGGGCGTTGAGGATAACGGAACCGACTATCTGGATTCGGTGAGAAAGGATGACCTCCGGATTACCTGGATCGATTCCGACGGAACGGTTCTCTATGACTCCGTTTCGGATCCCAGGACCATGTCCAATCACAAAAACCGGGAAGAAGTCAAGAAAGCCCTGAATTCGGTTTCCGGCTACGGCGAGAGCACCCGCTATTCCAATACCCTGACCGAGCGCATGCTCTATGCGGCCAAGCGTCTTTCGGACGGTACGGTCTTAAGGGTTTCCATTACCCAGAATTCAGTTCTGACCATTCTCTTAGGCATGATCCAGCCGGCAGTTGTCATTCTGATTCTTCTTGGAATTTTCGCTCTCTTCCTTTCCAGCCGGCTGGCAAAGAAGATCGTCCAGCCTCTCAATCAGCTGGATCTCGATCATCCCCTGGAAAATGAGAAATACGATGAGCTTTCTCCTCTCCTTCGTCGGATCGCAAGCCAGCAGGCAGAGCTTCGGGATAAGGAACTGGATCTGAAGCAGAAGCAGAGAGAGCTCGATACCATCCTCGGAAATATGAGCGAGGGCATGATCATTCTCCGCCGGGACGGACGGGTAGTGAGCCTGAATCAGGCAGCCAAGGAAATCCTGGATATTCAGGATTACAAGGACGGAGAGAATCTCTTACAGATCTGCCGAAACCTGGACCTCGTCAATCTGATCGAATCCGCCATGGAAGGCACGGAAGCCGAGCGGCTTCTGAATATTCATGAGAGGAATTACCAGATCAATGTGGCTCCGATCACCAGAGACGGAGATTCTGCTGTAATCGGTGTGGCTGTCATGATGTATGATGTCACCGACCGGGAAATGGCCGAGTCCATGCGGCGGGAATTTACCGCAAATGTTTCTCATGAGCTGAAGACGCCCTTACATGCGATCTCCGGCTATGCGGAACTCATGATGAACCGGATGATCGATGAAGATGCCGTTCCGGACTGCGCCGGACGCATCTATCAGGAGACCCAGCGGATGATCCGTCTGGTTCAGGATATCATCAGCCTGTCCCATCTGGATGAGGGCGCAGGTGATATTGACTGGGAAGAGACCGATCTCTATGATCTGGCCAAAACTTCGGTTGAGCAGTATGTGGAGGAAGCAGGAAAGAAGGGCATCGGTTTACATTTGTCCGGAGAGAAGGCAGTTCTCCGCGGCAAGAAGCCGCTTCTCCAGACCATGGTTTCCAATCTGATCGATAATGCCATCAAGTACACCCAGGAGGGCGGAAAGGTTCATGTCGATGTAAAGTCGGATGACAAGGACATCTGCCTTACGGTCGAGGACAACGGAATCGGTATTCCGGAAGCGGACCAGAAGCGGATCTTCGAGCGCTTCTATCGAGTGGACAAGAGCCATTCCAAGGAAATTGGCGGCACCGGCCTGGGACTTTCGATTGTAAAGCACGCCGTCATGATTCATGGCGGTAAGATCGATGTCCAGTCCAGGCCAGGCGAAGGTTCGACCTTTATCGTGACCCTGCCGAAGCATGTTTGATTTCTGAGCAGTATAAGAACAAAATTTAATACAAAGTAGAAACCCATGTTGAAAAAATATATAATAACTGACATGGGTTTTACTTTGTTTATCCCATTTTATTGAAAACGGCAGCAATTGATCAGAGCTGCCTCAAGCGAATTGGAAGGAAGGAAAAAGAAAATGGAAAAGAAATTTGGCATTCGACAAGTCGTAGCGATGGGTATTGGTACAGCACTTTTTGTAGTGCTTACGATGGTTCAGATTCCTTTCCCAATCCCCAATACATCTCTTCAGCCCAGAATGGCAATTTTAGCCTTCTTCTCCGCAATCTTCGGACCGGTTGTCGGAGCAGTCATCGGGTTGGTAGGACATGCACTCGGTGATGCAATCTGGTATGGAAGTGTTTGGTGGAGCTGGGTATTCCCGGAAGCAATTGTTGGTATCGCTGTTGGTCTCACAAAGAAGAAACTTGCTGTCAAAGAGGGCGGATTTACGGCTTCGAAAATCGTTCTCTTCAATGTTGTACAGGTCGTAGCCAATGCCATTGCCTGGATTGTTGTTGCACCTGTTCTTGATATTCTTGTTTATGCAGAGCCTGCCAATAAGGTATTTATTCAGGGTGTCTTTGCCTTCATCGGCAATATCATCATCATCGGCATTCTGGGATCTATTCTTCTTGCCGCATATTCTAAGATTGCCGGCAAATCGACCGGTCTGAAAGCAGAAGACTGATTTGTCTTTATTTACTGTATTTGAGAAATAGAAAGTTTTGTTTATATGGAACCGATTATAGAATTTGAGAATTTTTCTTTCAAATATCGGTCTCAGACAGAACCCACCTTACATGATATCAACCTGAAAATTTATCCGGGAGAAAAAGTCCTGATTGCAGGACAATCCGGTTCGGGGAAATCTACAATTGCGCATCTGATCAATGCGCTTCTTCCCTGTTCCATTCCCGGTGAATGCACTGGTAAACTCCGGGTTTGCGGGGAGGATCCCGCCAAGCTCGGAGTTTTTGGAATGTCTAAAAAAGTGGGAACTGTTCTGCAGGATACCGATGGTCAGTTCATTGGCCTGACTGTAGCTGAAGATCTTGCCTTTGCTCTGGAAAATGATGCTGTAGAACAGGATATCCTTTTTCAAAAGGTTAATGAGACCGCAGAGATCATAGGGATGACAGATTTCCTTGATCATTCGCCGGAAGAACTTTCAGGCGGTCAGAAACAGCGGGTTTCCATGGGCGGTGTCCTCGTGGATGATGTCGACATTCTTATTTTCGATGAGCCTCTGGCCAATCTCGATCCGGCCACCGGTAAGAATACCATCGCCCTGATCGATGATCTTATGAAGAAAAAGGATCTCACGGTTCTCATCATCGAGCACCGGATTGAGGATGTCCTGTATCGGGATGTGGACCGTGTCTGCGTCATGGACCAGGGCCGGCTGATTGCGGATCAGGATCCGGACAGTCTGCTGGAGCAGAATATTCTCTTAAATTTGGGAATCCGCGAACCGCTCTATATTTCCGCCATAAAGCATGCCGGTGGGGAGCTTTCTGCCAAGGATCAACCGGCTCATGTTGAGACTATGAATATCGCACCCTATGCTGAAAAAGTACGTCGGTGGTATCAGAAAGCCCCGATTCGAAAGAGAGAGAATACAAATGAATTTATTCTGGAAGCCAAGGGAATAACCTTCGCTTATGATAAAAAGAAGGTATTGAACAATGTTTCTTTCTCCATTCGAAAGGGAGAGATGCTTTCTCTCGTTGGAAAAAATGGGGCCGGAAAATCCACTCTGGCATCCATTCTCTGTGGTTTCTATAAACAGGATGAAGGCCTTATCAAGCTGGATGGAACTGACATTTCCGGACTCACTATAAAGGAGCGGGGCGAGAAAATCGGTTATGTCATGCAGAGCCCCAATCAGATGATCAGTAAGCCGATGATCTATGATGAGGTTGCACTGGGGCTTTCTGTCAGAGGTGTTCCGCAAGATGAGATCAAAAGAAGGGTCTATGAGACATTGAAAATTTGCGGCCTTTATCCTTACAGAAACTGGCCGGTAAGCGCACTTTCCTTTGGGCAGAAGAAGAGAGTATCCATTGCTTCCATTCTGGTTTTGAATCCCGAGATCATGATATTGGACGAGCCGACAGCAGGTCAGGATTACAGCCATTATACCGAGATCATGGAATTCCTCAAGTATCTGAATGAGGAAAAGGGTCTGACCATTCTCATGATCACGCACGATATGCACTTGATGCTGGAATATACCGATCGGGCTTTGGTTCTCTGCGACGGACAGCTTCTTGCTGATACATCTCCGGAGAAAGTCCTGACGGACAGTGAACTCACGGAAAAAGCCTATTTAAAGCGAACATCGCTCTATGATCTGGCGATCAAGTGCGGGATCAGCGATCCTTCGGATTTTGTTGGAAGATTTATTGAGTTTGAACGGCAGAATCCGGATGACGTCAGGAAAAAAGCTGTGGAAGAGCGAAGAAAGCTCGAAGGGGAAAATAAATGACAAGAATGATCTCATATTCGGACAAAGGCACCTGGATCCACAAATTGAGCGGGTTTACCAAGCTTTTGTTTTTCATTTTATGGTGTACTGTTAGTGCTTTGACTTATGATACGAGAGTTCTTCTTCTCATGATTCTGGTCGGCATCTATATTTTTATCGCATCAAAGACCGAGTGGAAGCAGATCAGCTCTGTATTCAAGGCCGTCATGTTTTTTATGATCCTGAATCTGATTTTTATCTACATTTTTGCTCCAAGTCAGGGGACAGCGATTTATGGAACAAGACATGTACTCCTTCGCCTGTCCGGTCCTTATTCTCTGACGAGGGAACAACTTTTCTACGAGTTCAACGTTATGATCAAGTACTTCACTGTTGTTCCGGCCGCCTTTATATTTCTCATTACGACGAATCCCAGTGAATTTGCAGCTTCTTTGAATGGGGTAGGTATTCCTGCTTCGATTTCTTACTCTGTTGCGATCACACTGCGCTATATTCCTAATATTCAAGATGAGTATCATAAGATTCGGAATGCTCAGGAAGCCCGGGGAATCGAGCTTTCCTCCAAGGGAAAGGTCAAAGACAGAATCCGAAATACAGCTGCCATCATATTTCCATTACTTTTTACATCTATGGAACGGATCGATACCGTCAGTAATGCCATGGAGCTTCGAGGATTCGGAAAGAAGAGAAAAAGAACCTGGTATTCCAGAAAAGCACTATCTCGAAATGATATTTTGGTCCTTGTATTTATTATTGTATTCTCTGTAGCCGCACTGGTTTTCACCTATTATGATGGGAGCAGATTCTATAATCCCTTTCATTAACATTGCCTGTCACCAGATTATTTGGTAATGATGCTTGCAGCGCGAAAATGGTGGATATGGAAAAGACGTCTATAACACTCATGTAAAAAGTTACTTAAGAGAGGATGAATGGGGTAAATACGATGTCACTGGCACACAATATGGAGGAGCCAAGCTGATCATCTATCCGCAAACAACAAAGTTTTATCATTCCAGTGTCATCGTAACAAGTTAAATGAAACAAATACCGACACTATGAATGGCGTCAGCAAATGTTCAGAAATAGCCGCTTTGTTCTGAGATAACAAGCGGCTATTTCTAACTAAAAAACAAGCGAAAGATAACTATATAAGGCATCTGAGGAAGGAAATTTTCTATGACAAGAATACTTTTCGTCTGCCACGGCAGGAGGGACGAGGCTGGCGCAAGGTAGAAGATGATCGGGCAGTACCGGGCATTATGCGGCGGTGTGTGCCCGATTTTTTGTGCCTTACTACGGGTGAACTACTGAAGGAGGGAGGTAAAAGAGGAGGTGTGGCTGACGTTCTTGGCAAAGTGAAAAGAATTTTATATCGGGATATTATATAGCCCTATCCGTCAGTGGTTCAATCGCCATCGCGGATGGGGCTACTTATTTGAATTAAAAAAAGTTCCGCCGCAGCGGAACTTTTTTATTATGGATCAATTAGTTTGTGATCAGTTAGTTTGCAGCTTTCTTAGCTTGGAACTGAGAAATCATGGTCTTGATACTGTTTACAGCAAGGACAAGGGAAAGAACCACAAGGAAGGCTGCAATCACGGATCTGGCGATACACCAGCCGGCGCCTCCGACAGGATTTCCTGCAACGAGCGCTGCGTGATTCTTTAAAATGGTCTGGATCAGTGATGTAACTGTGACGCACATCATGAATACCATGGGGATATAGAACATCTTGTTGTTCTTGCCGACTTTACCAAGCCATGTAGCTACTGCCAGGAGACCTACAGCAGCAAGGAGCTGGTTGGATGCTCCGAAGAGAGGCCAGATGTTCAGATATCCTGTCATACCGAGTCCAACGCCGAGCACAACGGTTATTACTGTTCCAAGCACAGGGTTCGTAAGAATCTTCTTATATCCTGTTACATCATTTACGGTCTCACCGTCTGTCAGCCAGAATTCCTGGAATGTGTATCTGGCAAGTCTGGTGGAAGTATCAAGAGATGTCAGGCAGAATACTGAGATTGCGAGGATGAGAAGGCTCTGGCATACTGCCTGAGTACCCTTCAGTCCGGGGATGGTGCTTATCATGGCGGCTATGGACATGGAGAAAACCTGCATGGGGTTTGTAACCTGACCGGATGAATATTTGCTCCAGTAATAACCGACTGCGCAGATGGTGCAGAGACCGAGTACGCACTCGATCAGCATGGAACCATAGGCGACGGGCAGAGCATGTTTTTCGTTATCCAGCTGCTTCGATGTCGTGCCTGAAGAGACGAGTGAATGGAAACCTGAAATTGCTCCGCAAGCGATCGTAACAAAGAGTGCCGGGAAGAGATAGCCCTGCGTCTTATTGTAGAAACCGGTGAAAGCAGGCATCATGGACATATCCTTGTGGGATGCGAAGATTCCGATTACCGCTACAGCCATCATAAAATAAAGTAAAAACGAGCTCAGATAATCTCTCGGCTGAAGAAGAATCCAAACCGGCACGACGGAAGCCACGGCAATGTAGACTCCGATAACGATCATCCATACCTTCTCGTTGAAATAGAAGGGGTGGAAATTTAGACCGATAACGATGACTGCGACGATTCCAATGATTCCAACGATTGTTGATACCAGAAGAGGTGCATTTCTTCTATAGATCATGAAGCCGAAGATGATGGCCATCACGATAAACAGCAATGAGATCATGGCTGTGGAAGCGTTTGTTGCGCTGGCAGCCTTGTCAAGTACACCGGACTTTGTATAGGTAGCAGTGAATGTTCCGGCAACCATGGAAGAAAAGGCTGCGACCACGAGGAGAAGTGTGAGATAAGTAAAGATACAGAAGAGCTTCTTCATCTTGTATCCCATGGTATCTGCGATAATCTCACCGATGGACTGACCTTTATGCCTCAGTGATGCAAAGAGGGCTCCGAAATCGTGGACACCACCGAAAAAAATACCTCCGACAAGTATCCAGAGCATAACCGGCACCCATCCGAAGACTGCAGCCTGAACAGGACCTGTGATAGGACCTGCTCCTGCGATGGATGAGAAATGATGTCCGAGAAGCACAGGTGTCTTCGCCGGGACATAATCCACATCGTCCTCAAATTCATGAGCCGGCGTGGGGCGGCTGGGATCGATACCCCAGGTCTTTGCCAGCCATCTGCCATAGAACAGGTATCCCATAACAAGGACCGCTATTCCGATCAACAATAGTAATGCAGCGTTCATTTGTTAATCCTCCTTAGTACTACAATGTATGATTCAAAAACGCACACTACAGTAGATGTGTGGACTTTTGGCATATTACATATTACGGATTTGAAATTCATTTTATTGGTAAACCCAGGAACTTCTTCGCATCCGCTAAGCTCGATATTAAAGAGCATTCTTTAAAATCATTTTTAAAAATCTGCGGTTCTCATGACCGGACATATTGGAATAAGCCTTTCCGGTAGATAAAACAGCCAATCCGGTACGGAAATCCATCCAGCCATCCAGAGCAAATCTGAAACTTTTATGTATCCGGCAGCGCCGGATTCGGGAGATTGCCCCACTGTCAGCATGATCAGCAATAATAATCATACTGAGGATGGAGCACTTGTGTCCGGGACCCGGATTGATTCTCTTCATCCCGTTCGAAAGGACATATGTCTCAAGCTTTTGGTAATCATCCGAAGTTAAGGCCTTTACCTTGAAGAGGTAGGCGTATTCATGGCTGCCGGCCTCCCAGAGCACATTTCTCTTTAGAAGAACGTAAGAAGATTCTTTGATATGGAGATCCATTCTGGCGACCAGAGAATCTGGTGCCGGATTTTCCGAGCCAGATCCGGCGGAACCGAATTCCTCGTTGCGATCGATATCGTAATAACCGGAATAAGATTCAAGTATTTTTTCGCAAATCCTATCATTCATAATATTTTCTTCACTGCTTTATGCATTTGAAAAACTGAATACCTTATCGATTGAATTGGATTCATTATAATGATGAATTTCATTCAAGTCAATATAAAGGTTAAAATGTATTGAAAGAAGGTCAATCTGGGTAAGGGGATACACTCCCAGACTTGGAACAAGACGAGGAAGCTTTCGCATATGCCGTTTCATTTAGAAAAGGGGGGAAGAAAGAGAATGAATCAAAGTTGGTTCCGAAGGTATCCGTCGCTCAAGAAGGCTTCGGCAGTCCTGCTGGCAGCCATGCTTACAGCAGGAACCGTGCCGGCGGTTATGCCGCCTGGGATGCAGATGTTCTCTGCGAGCACGGTTAAGGCAGAGGACAATGCCTACAAGAAGACAGAAGTGAATCTGTCACAGGGTCTGAAACAGGGAGTGACATACGGGGATGATGAGATCGCATCGATTAGCGTCCTGGAAGATATGCCTGTAAAACAGGGCAAAAAGGATGTCGACGGCGTATCTTATGAAAACTATATACAGGGAGGACTTTAAGTTTCTCTGATCTACAACGACTGATTGCTCCGGAACACACAAGCTCTTTCCCATCCGGTCATTCCTCATCCGCCTTTGCCTGGACAACCGCCATCTATTGCTGTCTGGATAAGGCCAGGAAGAAAAAAGGCCTGCTCCTTTTCCTTCTGCCTGCTCTGATTGCCTTCTCAAGGCTCTATGTCGGCGTCCACTATCCGAGTGACGTCCTCGTAGGATGCCCTTCTCGGTATTTTCTGTGGTTGGCTGGCTGCCTGGCTTTTGAATAGGTATTTGAAGCGGCGGAAGAACCAATCGATTTACTAGGTAGTTTAAAGCCAGTCTTCCAGTATGGAGATATTGAGGTCCGAGTGTTCTACTTCCCGGGAGAAAATATAGACCGCACGGATCAAAGCCTCCATATCCGGCTCCTTTTCCTGTGCTGAAAGCAAGTCCCTTCCATTACCCTGATCCGAAAAGAAGACAAAAAAGGTCCATCTGACGCAGTAGACAGAGAAGGCCAGTTTTGCGTAGATCTTATCATCATAAACCGCACCGTCGAAATAAACATAGATCATATAGCGTAAGATGCGGCGAACAAACGAATCATACTTTTCCAGTTCCAGACATGCCTTCCGGTAATTCTCCTCCGATGCAAAAATAGTCTTGTAAGTCCGATCAACGGTTTCGATCCATTCCGGACGCAGAAGTTCCAGATCATAAAGCTTGGAAAAGAGCCGCTTTTCATTCTGCCAGGTGAAGGGAGAGGACTTCTTAGGGAGCTCGTGTGCTTCATTAATTTCGTAGACATTGTTTTCATCCAGGCAGTTCTGCCAGATCTCACCAAGAGAAATCATGGATTCCATGAGTTCTGCGATGGTAGCAGAAGGGTAGGAGGCATTGGAATCAGAAATCATCGAAAAAAGCGTTTCCCTGGCATCATAGAGCTCAGTGTAGAGGAAGTAGTCGAAGTCTTCGTAATCTTCATTTTCCTCGAGATCGTCATCATAGCTTATGAAACTTCCGTCTGTATCCTCTAAAACCATGCGGGCTCCCTCCGGGCAGGATAAGTCAATCGAAAGTTCACGTTCTCCATCGAACTCCTCTACATGACGCGGAAATTTCTGACAGACCTGACAGAGAGCATCAAAGCCGTATTTGACTTGCATTTCACAGAGCCCATCTGGAGTCAGATGAGTGCATTTCCGGTCTTTCAGGAGGTAGGTCGGGCCCTCCTCACTGGCCTTCCAGTCGATGGAATCTTTAACGTAGTTCCAGAGTTCCGGGTTCGCCTTATATTTCTCAATGGATTCCGGATCAATGATGATCTGCCAGCCCTGGCAGCAGGTGTCGGGGCAGTCGCCGGCCGTGCACCGGAAGGTATCATAATAAGAGGGTTTGGTGTAATGCATGTTACGCTCCTAGCGGAATAATTCATCTCATTTACGCGGCTTCATAAAGCCAAGGAAATCATACCATATTCTGCAGACCTCCGGCAGGAAATATAGACCAATGTTCTTCAAGATGACTATTTCTATGCTAAGAACAAACCGACCGCCGGTTGGGGGGTATATGTCAATAGATGAAAATGGAAAAAAGTGAAAAGCGTTGTATTTCAAACGTATTTTTCAATGGAAACTATGTTATTCTCTGTATAGTTAGATGAAGAGCAGGGAATCATGCCTGGAAACAGCAATGATCCAGCTAATGAAAGAGAAATGAACTAGAGATAAGAACCTGAAAGGAGAACGATTTTGAGAATCGCAGTTGCTATTAATAATGAAGACGAGAACACTTTCTGGCATTTTGGACATGCTGAGCGTTTTAAGATTTATGATGTGGAAGATGGCAAGGTGACAGGATCCAGCTATGTAATGCTTCCGGAAGGTCATGGCCCGGACAAGCTGAACGGCCTGATCAACGAGAACGTCAATGTCATCATCGCTGACGGTCAGGGCCCCAGAATTGTACCCATGGCACATGAAGCCGGCATCCAGACCTTCTCCGGATTCAAGGGAACTGCAGATGAGGCAGTTCAGCAGTATCTGAACGGAACTCTTGTAAATGATCCGTCTGCAGAAAGACCCTGCAGTGATCATTGCTGATTTTCGGTAGAAATATAAATCGAATCGTGATGACCGAAAGTTCATAACGGCGGTGATCATGGTATCCTATATTGAATTTCACATGATAAAAAATCGATGGACGATTGGAAAACTCCTTTCGTCCATCTTTTTTTATGTCTGAATCCAAAATTGAATTTAGAAGAATCCTGTTATATAATTCCTGGAATTGTATAATGTAGGCAGTGAATGAAAAACAGACGAATGAAAGAGAAGAATCAGATCATGAGTGCATTGAAAGAGCAAGATAAGAAGGGATGCTCAGAAGCCAGAAGCTTGTCCCGTTCCCGGATTTTAAGAAAAATCTTCTTTGAGACCCTGTATCTCAGTACTTTTACCTTTGGCGGCGGCTACGTCATTGTTTCCCTCTTAAAAAAGAAATTTGTCGATGATCTTCACTGGATCGATGATGATGAAATGCTGGATCTGGTGGCCATTGCCCAGTCATCCCCGGGTGCGATTGCAGTCAATGGTGCGATTGTGCTGGGAGAGGATCTGGCCGGATTTCCGGGAGCCATCTGTGCCGTATTGGGAGCGATTCTTCCGCCTTTTGTTATCATCGGTCTGATCTCGGTTTTCTATAATATCTTTAAAGAGAATTTTATCTTCGAGGCTCTGCTGACCGGAATGGGAGCCGGAGTTGCTGCTGTGGTCATTTCAGTTGCCCTGGACATGGGCTCTGACGTTGTTAAATCAAAGGATTCCATCAATCTGTTGATCATGATTCTGGCATTTATTGCGAATTATTTTTTCAATGTCAATGTGATCTGGATTATTATCGCAGCTGTTATGATCGGTGTGATCAGAGCCCTGACGAGCAGGAAGGGGGAGAAGAAATGATCTATTTACAGCTTTTCCTGGCCTTCCTGCAGATCGGAGCTTTCAGTTTCGGCGGCGGCTATGCTGCAATGCCTCTGATTCAGGCCCAGGTCGTTCATAAATACGGCTGGCTGACCATGTCGGATTTTACGGATCTCATTACGATTTCACAGATGACACCCGGACCGATCGCTGTAAATTCAGCGACATTCGTAGGAATGCAGGTAGCAGGTGTCTTCGGAGCAATTGTAGCAACACTGGGAGTTATTTTTCCCTCCTGCGTGATCGTGACCGGGCTTGCCGTTCTCTATAAAAAATACAGAAAAATGGATCTTATGCAGAATGTGCTGGGTTCCTTACGGCCTGCGGTTGTATCCATGATTTTTGCATCCGGACTTGTGATTCTGATTTCGGCTCTTTTTGTCAACAATAAGATTTCCTTCAGCAAGGGAAATTTTAAAACGAGATCCTTCCTTTATTTCATTCTGGCCTACATTTTGCTGAAAAAATTCAAGATGGATCCGGTCAAGGTGATGCTTGGGATGGGCGTCCTGGAACTGGTTGTTCAGTGTATTATGAAGGCTGTCTGAAAATCAGACCCTTTCGAGAACTGTATAAACCGTATAAATAAGAAAAGAAGGACCTGCCTGAGGCAAGTCCTTTTTGGATGTCAGAAGTGAGAGTGTGAAATATATCTATCGGAAAAATATACATTTTTCGGAATTATATATCCATCTCCAGAACCAGCGGCGTATGGTCCTGTCTAGGGCCGGAATCCAGCATTTCCGACCGCTTAATCTGATCCTTGATCCGGTCGCTGACCAGGAAATAATCAATTCTCCATCCGGAGTTATTGATTTTCGATGTTTTGATCCGCTGAGCCCACCAGGAATATACCGAAGGTACATTTCCATGCAGATAACGGAAACTGTCGACGAAGCCGTGATTCAAGAGATTCGTGAAGCCTTCCCGTTCCTCATCGGTAAAACCTGCTGAAAAATGATTGTTTTCCGGATGTGCCAGGTCGATTTCCTCATGGGCACAGTTGAAATCACCGCAGGCAATGACCGGTTTTTCCTGATCCAGGGATGACAGATAATCTGCATAAAGCTTATCCCAGACCTGACGATCCGGCAGCCGTTTGAGTTCGCCGCCTGCATTCGGTGTATACACATTGACGAAATAAAAACCGCCGAAATCGATGGTTAAGATCCGTCCCTCAGCATCCATGGTATCCGGTGCACCCAGCTTTGGCTGAGACATGGTTCCGGTCAGATCTTCCTTATAAAGAATCATGGTTCCGGCATAGCTTTTTCTTGCCGGCGCAACCGATGAAACCCATTCCACCTGATATCCAGGGAAAAATTCCTCCAGCGCCGCCTTATGTTTCTTATTGGGACCGGTTGCCGGAAGCTTGGTTTCCTGAATTGCGATTACATCCGGATCTTCGCCGGCTATGGTACGAAGTACATTTCTCGAAAGCTCGGCCCGCGGTGAATCCGATGTCAGAGCCGCATTTAATGAGTCAATGTTCCATGAGATGAATTTCATATTAAGTTCCTTTTTGTGAATTTTCCTCAACTATTTAAACTGTATGATTGTATACAATTTTACAGTTCCTTCTCGATTTCCTTTTTCAGACTTGCGAACTTCTCCAGCCGGTCCTTGGTAACCTCCGGATAATGGGGATCCATGTCTTCCAGGGTCTTTCGGATGATTTCACTGACCAGATAGCGCATATACCATTTATGGTCGGCCGGAATGACAAACCAGGGCGCATCCTTTGTCGCGGTTTCATTGATGGCATCCTCGAAGGCCTCCTGATAGGCATCCCAGTAGCCCCGCTCTTCCCAGTCGCTTTCGGAGAACTTCCAGTTTTTCTTCGGCTCCTCGATCCGGGACAAGAAACGCCGTGCCTGTTCTTCCTTTGAGACATGCAGGAAAATCTTCACGGTACGGATACTGTTATGGTAGAGATATTCTTCGTAATGGCAGATATCCTTATAACGGTTCTTCAGGATCTCGTCCGGATTCAATCGGTCAGCATGGGCCTGAGAAAGATAGAGCTTCTTGACCTTTGCGATCAGGACGTCTTCATACTGGGATCTATTGAAGATGGCGATTTCGCCCTTGGCCGGAACCTGCTGTTCGATCCGCCAGAGGAAATCATGGGCCAGGTCCTCCGAGGACGGAGCCTTAAATGCTGCCTCATGAACTCCGTGCGGACTCAGGCAGGTCAGAACCGAACGGATGGTTCCGTCTTTTCCAGCCGCATCCATTGCCTGGAAAAGGAAGATCACGCCTTCTTTTTTCGCAGCATAGAGCTTTGCCTGGAGATTATCCATGACAGCATCATTTTCCGCCATTTTCTTCAGTGCCTGCTCCTTATCCGGACAGAGACTGGTCTCATTGGTGGATGAATCCTTGATTGAGAATTTCCGGCTTCCGTCGAAGCGGTATTTCTCAAAGAGCTTCTTTTCAAATTCCTTATCGTTTTTCTTTCCGTCATTTCCCATGGCTCGCACCTCCTACGAACATTCCACGATTCGTGGACTTTTTACTTTTATTCAAGTTCTTAAATAAAAAGCCGGTGATGTCGACTGTTGCAAATTCCTGAGAAATTATGATATTACTCGAACGTTTCCGCAATCTCCTTCAGGTTGTCGATGATCGGCAGATGCTGAGGGCAGATGCCTTCGCACTGGCCGCAGGCAATGCAGGCGGATGCAGGATTTCCGTTCTTGGAAAGCTCCTGATAGCGCTTGAGATCGGCTGCATGGTCGGAACCCTCCCGCTTCTCCTGATTGTATACAGAGAAGAATTCCGGAATGGTGATATTCATCGGACATCCCGGTGTGCAGTAATGACAGGCCGTGCAAGGGATTGTGATGCCGGAATTTATAACATCTGCAACTGCATGAACGGTGGTCAGTTCCAGTTCGTTCAATGGCTTGAAGTCCTCCATGAAAGAGGTGTTATCTTCGAGCTGGGCTATATTTGACATACCGGAAAGAACCATCTTCACATTGGGAAGGCTGGCTGCAAAGCGGATGGCCCATGACGGAATGGACATGGACGGATCCAGATTCTTCAGCATGGTCTCAGCCTCTGCGGGAACCTTTGCCAGAGTGCCGCCCTTGACCGGCTCCATGACGATGACCGGCTTGTTATGCTTGACACAGACCTCGTAGTTCTTCCGGGACTGGATCTTCTCGGACTCCCAGTCGAGATAATTGATCTGAAGCTGGACAAATTCCATCTCCGGATGCTTTGTTAGGATCTCATCCAGAAGTTCGGCATCCGCATGGAAGGAGAAACCGATATGACGAACAAGGCCGGCCTTCTTCTTGTCCTGAATCCACTGGAAGACATCGAGATCCTCGTATTTCTGGATGTTTTCGCGCTCGATATCGTGGAGCAGGTAATAGTCGAAATAGCTGACACCGGTCTTTTTCAGCTGCTCGTTGAATACTTTGTCCCGCTCCTCCTTTGTATTGAAGAAGCCGGCATGAAGCTTTGTGGTCAGGGTATAGCGGTCGCGCGGTACCCGGTCGACCAGGGCTTCCTTTATGGCGTTCTCACTCTTGAAGCTGTGATACATCCAGGCGGTATCGAAGTAGGTGAAGCCTCTCTCGAGGAAAATGTCGACCATCTTTTTCATCTGCTCGATATCAATCGTTTTGTCATCCTTTGGATCGAGGAGCGGAAGCCGCATCAGACCAAAGCCAAGTTTTTTACCATGAAATATTTCTTCCATCTTTACTACCCTCTCATTTTCTGTACTTACAATTCTCAGGAATACTTTTATGGATGTCTGTGATCACAAAATGAGGCTTTGCGGTCAGAAAATCCATGTCGTTTTTCATTGCTTTCAGTATATCATATCCGTAGAAAACGAAGTAAACATATATCCAGAAGCATCTGTTGCAGAAATTTCTGTGCGGAAGTCCTGGTCAGACAGGACTGTTCAGATTTTGATCAAATCATAAAAGCCAGGATCCTCTGAGGACTTTCCATGAAGTCTTCAGGGGATCCTGGTTTTTATAATCATTGTGTCAATGAAATACTCTCAATAACACTTCAATTAAAAATCATATAAGATCAAAAGATCATCGTAATAAGATGCACGATAAAGGCGCAGACCCAGGCAACGGCGCACTGGAAGAGTACGATCTGCAGGGCCCATCTCTTGCCAAGCTCTCTCCGGATGGAGGCAATGGTTGCAACACAAGGTGTGTAGAGCAGGCAGAACACCAGGAAGGAGGCTGCAGTTGCAGGAGTCAGCACCTTCTGAAGGGCTGCCATGCTTCCGAAGAGAATGCCCAGGGTGGAGACAACGCTCTCTTTGGCCAGAAATCCGGAAATCAGAGCGGTTACCATTCTCCAGTCACCGAAGCCGAGCGGCTTGAAGATCGGAGCGATCAGTCCGGCCAGGACAGCCAGCATACTCTGGGAGGAGTCGCTGACCATGGCAAAGGACGGGGAGAATGTCTGGAAGAACCAGATTACCATGGATGCGATGAAGATAACAGTGAAGGCTCTCTGGATAAAATCCTTGGCCTTTTCCCAGAGAAGCTGTCCGACATTCTTCGGACGCGGCATCCGGTAGGTCGGAAGCTCCATGACGAAAGGAATGGCTTCGCCCTTGTAGTGGGTATTCTTTGAAATTACCGCGGTCAGCACGCCGACAAAAATTCCCGTGAAGTAAAGAAGCAGCATAACGAGGGCTCCCCGTCCCGGGAAGAAGGCCGAAATGAAGAAGCTGTATATCGGAAGCTTTGCCGAGCAGCTCATGAAAGGAATCATGATGACAGTCAGTTTCCGGTCTCTTTCCGACGGCAGGGTCCGGCTGGACATGACAGCAGGTACCGAACAGCCGAAGCCGATCAGCATGGGAACAATACTTCTGCCGGAAAGCCCTAACTTTCTCAAAATCTTATCCATGACGAAGGCAATTCTTGCCATATAGCCGGAATCCTCGAGCAGGGATAGGAAGAAGAACAGGGTCACAATGATCGGCAGGAAGGAAAGCACAGATCCGACACCATTAAAGACGCCGTTAATTACTAATGAAATGAGGACCTTGTTGACACCGGCCGCCTTCATGGCTGTCTCTGCGCTATTGCTTAATGCGGTGATGCCCGCGTCGAGAAGATTCTGCAGGGTTCCGCCGATCACATTGAAGGTCAGCCAGAAAATCAAAGCCATGATCAAAACGAACATGGGAATGGCCGTATATTTTCCGGTCAGGACCTTATCGATCCGACTGCTTCGGGTCTGCTCCTTACTCTTCTTCGGTTTGATGACAGAAGAAGCAACAACTTTTTCGATGAAATGGAAACGCATATCGGCGATGGCTGCAGAACGATCCAGACCGCTCTCCTTTTCCATCTGTTTTACAATATGCTCTACGGTCTCCTGCTCGTTTTCATCCAGTTTCAGGGCATCAATAACCGACTTGTCGCCCTCAATCAGCTTGGTTGCCGCAAAACGGATGGGAATGCCGGATTCCTCCGAATGGTCCTCAATCAGATGCATGACCGCATGGATAGACCGGTGGACGGCACCATTCTTCTCGTCCGGAGCACAGAAATCCTGACGAAGAGGTTTCTCCTGGTATTTGGCGACATGGAGTGCATGGCTGACCAGCTCGTCGATACCTTCATTCTTAGCTGCCGAAATCGGGACAACAGGTACGCCCAGGAGTTTCTCCATCTTATTGATATTGACGGATCCGCCGTTGGCCTGGACTTCGTCCATCATGTTCAGGGCGACAACCATCGGTATATTCAAAGTCAGAAGCTGAAGAGTCAGATAAAGGTTTCGCTCTATATTTGTCGCATCAACAATATTGATAATGCCCTTGGGTTTCTCATCGAGAATGAACTGACGGGAGACGACCTCCTCGCTGGTATAGGGCGACATGGAATAGATGCCGGGAAGGTCAGTGACCAGTGTATCCTTGTGGCCGCGGATGACGCCGTCCTTCCGGTCGACGGTAACGCCGGGGAAGTTTCCGACATGCTGGTTGGAACCAGTCAGCTGGTTAAAGAGGGTTGTCTTTCCAGAGTTCTGGTTTCCGGCCAGGGCGAAGGTCAGGATCGTTCCTTCGGGCAGGGGATGTTCGGTCTTCTTATCATGGTAGAGACCGCCCTCGCCGAGTCCAGGATGGTCAATAAATTCAGATCGCTTCGGTTTGGAAATGGAACTCAGTCCTGCCAGGGAACGTGCGGCTTCCGAAGGATCATAGATATCCTTTACCTCGATTTTTGCTGCATCGGCCAGACGCAGGGTCAGTTCATAGCTCTGAACCTTCAGCTCAATCGGGTCGCCCATGGGCGCATATTTAATCAGTTGAACGGGTACGCCGGGGATGACACCCATATCTAGAAAGTGCTGACGTAAGGCGCCTTCTCCGCCGACGGCTGCAACCGTAGCAGCCTGACCGATTTTCAAATCTCTTATGGTTGGCATTTTCAGTCCTTTCAAAAATGTTATTTAAAGTTCACAGTATAATCCGATCCAAGTGTCTGATGAATCATGGAAGTCAGAATCGTCTCGCCATTGCTTTTGGCATTATCCAGGAGTCCATTTTCCTGAGCAGTCTTTTTAATCCATATGAAGTATTTTAATCCATATGCGTTAGGCTTCTTTAACTATAACTTTTTTCATTTGCGATTGCAATATCCCTATGATACTTCTGTGATTCTTAAGATTGCATTAAGATTCCTACAGTCATCCATTTCATATTTAAAATCCGGGTATAATTATCCTGACAAACTATGATATCTAAGGTATTTTTAATGATTGATTTTTCCCTGGTTTCTATCGGAATCTTCTTGACGCGAAACAACTGTAATAGTATAACTGATACAGATAGAACAGAAGTGCAAATATGACATAGGTATCATACGATTCATAAGAAAGAGCTGTTTCATATGGCCACTGTATGGAAAGCCCTTTTAGGAAATGCCTTATGTTTTGCCAGGCGAAACCATCTATTAACAGCTGCATTCAAATCCGAATTATGTTTGACAGGAAAAGGAGCAATTATGAAAAAACATAAGAAACGTATCATTATCATTCTCATCGTCTGCCTTGCTCTGGCAGCACTTCTCCTTGTGTTTTTCCTGAAGAAAAGATCCGGCAATTCGGCTTCATCCGATACAGGTCTCATTGATGATTACGGTTCGGATGATACGATTGAAGATAAGACCCTTTATGCTGGTGTGATCGAACCGGAACAGTCCTATAACATCAATCTGGATTCGGACCGGACGGTCGAATCTATCGATGTTAAAGTCGGTGATACCGTCACAGCAGGTCAGAAGCTTTTCACCTACCAGAGCAAGGATTACTCTCTCCAGGTACAGCAGGATCAGCTGGAAATCCAGGGCTATAGCGAGACCATCAAGTCCTGCCAGGATCAAATCACCGATCTGACCAAGCAGAAGGCAGCCGCTTCCGCTGATATGAAGCTTCAGTATGATTCGCAGATTCAGGACCTGACCTCTCAGATGAAGCAGGCGAAACTGGATCAGCAGACTAAGCAGGCAGAAATTGATTCCTTAAATAAGAAGATCTCCTCTTCCACCGTAACCTCTCCGATTGACGGTATTGTATCGAAGGTTGCTACCGGATCGGCATCTTCTGACGGCTCCTTTATCACTATCCTGTCCGACACCACCTTTCGGATAAAGGCAACAGTAGATGAATTGAATGTAGGTTCCTTGAAGGAAGGCATGGCTGCGAAGATCACAACCCGTGTCAATGACAAGGAATACACCGGAAAAATCACTAAAATCGATACCAAATCGACGGCCGACAATGGAAACTCCGGTACGGATTCGTCCGACAGTGAGAATAGCAATACGCCGGCCTCCAAATATTATTTCTATGTATCTATTGATAATCCGGACGGTCTGATCGTCGGCCAGCATGTTTTTGTAGAACCCGAAACAGATGATTCAGCAGATATTACCGAAGGAACTGCAGAAGGAAGTATATCTACATCAGAAGGAACAGCAGACAGCGGAAATACTGCAGACGGAAATACAGAGGTAGAACAATGATAGAACTCAGCCATATTGATAAAAGCTATCAGCTCGATACCAATCCGGTTCCGGTTCTTCATGATATTTCTCTCTCTGTATCGGATGGCGAGTATCTCTCGATCATGGGCCCTTCCGGTTCCGGAAAATCAACACTTATGAACATTATCGGCTGTCTGGATATGCCGACGGCCGGGACCTATCTTCTCGATGGCATGGATGTGGGGAAAATGAGCGAAAATAAGCTGGCAGATATCCGGGCCACAAAGATCGGTTTCGTCTTTCAGAATTTTGAACTTCTTCCCAAGGAATCGGCCTTAAGCAACGTTGTCCTTCCACTGATGTACGCGAAAGTTCCCAGAAAGGAAAGGCGGGACATTGCAGAGGCAGCTCTGGAGCGGGTCGGTCTGAAGGATCGGGTGAATCACCTTCCCAACCAGCTTTCGGGCGGCCAGAAACAGCGTGTTGCTATTGCCCGTGCCATTATTAACAAGCCATCGATCATCCTGGCGGATGAACCGACCGGAGCCCTGGACCAGAAATCGGGCGCTGAGATCATGGATCTCTTCTCCGAGCTGAACGAAAGCGGGATCACCATCATCATGATTACCCATGACGCCAATATCGCAAAGCATGCCCAGAAAACCATTCACATCATCGACGGAAGAATTATCAAGGCAGAGGAGGTAGAAAATGAAGATCCTTCGAAAGCATAAAAAACTCTTTATCTTTCTCTGCATTGTCGCTGTTCTGGTCATTTTTCTCATTGTAAAAATGGTTTCGATCCAGAGGCAGCGTTCTTATGCCTATGTTCAGACTTTTTCCGATCTGAAGATGTCCGGGGATGATTTCTCAGACACTCTGGACGGAACAGTAACCAATGAAAACGCCCAGTCTATTACTCTGGATCCGGAAAAAACGGTCGGACAGGTCTATGTCAAGGCCGGCGATACGGTGAAAAAGGGCGACCGCCTCTTCTCCTACAATGCCGACGATCTGACCAGCCAGCTCAATGCTCAGAATGAGGTTATCTCCTCTTCCACCGCTCAGCTGGACATCCAGAACAAGCTTCTCGCCTATTACAAAGGCCTGAAGCCAGTAAAAGAGGATACGAATACAGATATCGATGATCAGGATGAAACCACCCAGTCAGAAGGAGATGATACCATCCCTTCCGACGAATCCGAGGTTGTTAATCCCAACACCGTCACCGAAGAAGAAAAGGCCGAACTGATCAAAAGTACGACCGAGGACATCAATAATCTCCAGCAGAGCATTAATTCCGCTAAAATCGACCTCCAGTCCCTTCAGCAGCAGATCGATGACTGCACAGTCAAGGCTCTGGTCGATGGAAAGATCGCATCCATTCATGATGCCGAGACTTCGGTTTCCTCCGGAACTCCCTTTATCACGATCAGTTCCGAGACTGGAACTGCCGTCAGGGGCTATGTCGATGAATTTACTAAGAATAAAATCAAGACCGGAGATCAGATCAAGGTCACGAATTATATGAATGATTCGAATTCCAAGGCGACCGTTACCTATATTTCCGACTTCCCGTCTACGGACGAAAATACGCCTCAGTATTCCTCCATCAATAACGTATCCTATTATGAATTCGATGCCTATCTGAAGGATGGAAATGGTTTCAATCCCGATGACGGCGTATCCATTTCTCGGATCAGCAGTAAGAAGACATCTGCCCTGAGCCGGGGCTATGTGCGGAAGGATAAAAAGGGTTCCTACTGCCTGGTCAGCCGGAAGGGCCGTCTGGAAAAGGTCTATGTGGAAACGCAGAAAACCATGGATCCCGGTACGATTCTGATTGTCTCCGGTCTGAAGAACAGTGATCTCATCGCTTTCCCGTATTCGAAGACCGGTTATGTCGGGAACAAGACCACCAGGAAATCCCAGCGGTCCATTGTCGAGAGAATTCTTTATTAATGAAAGGAACTGCTTTATGATTGAAAATTTAAGAGAAGCTCTGAAGGGCATCTTTTCCCATAAAATGCGTTCTTTTCTGACCATGCTCGGAGTCATCATCGGAATCGCATCGATTCTGGCCATTGTTTCCATCGTTGAGGGGACATCGCGAAAGCTGCAGAAAAGCCTGATCGGAGCCGGAAACAACGTGACCAATGTGACATTGCAGCATTCCGAAGATGGGAGCGACGAATCCTATGACAGCGATTCCCTGATCACAAGTCTGACGCCGGTCTCCCCCTCTTCGATGAAGGAAATCAAGAGCATTTCCGGGGTTGAGGACGCATCGGTCTATATTTCGACTCAGATGTATGACGGAATCAGCTATAAGGATATGGCCTTCAACAGTTCCACGGTCAATGTCTACGGTGTCTCCAAGGATTATTTCCGGACCATCGAAAGCCGGCTGGACTATGGGCGGAACTTTACCAAGGAGGAATATGACTCTGCAGACAAGGTCTGCATCATTGATGACAAGGTCTGCACGGCCCTTTTTGACGGCAATGACCCGACCGGTCAGGTGCTGGAAATCAAGGGCGAGCCCTTTACCATCGTCGGCGTAATCGGAAAGAATTCTGATGATCAGGAGCAGGATTTTGAGTCGGTGGATGACTATCAATCCAGCCTCTACTCCGACAATACCAGCATCTATCTCCCCATGAAGACATTCGCCATCCCGGTCAGCTTCGATGCGGCCCAGAGCGTCGCTATCCGTGTCAGCGATACGAAGCTCATGAAATCGGTCGGAAACCAGGCTGCCGACATCCTGAACATGGAAGCTGTTCCTGACGGATATGCCTACAAATCACAGACGACAGCAGCGGATGACAATTCCCTGAAGACGCTCACGACTGCCATTACGGCCATGCTGGTTTCCATCGCTTCTCTCTCCCTTCTGGTCGGAGGCATCGGCGTCATGAACATCATGCTGGTATCGGTATCTGAACGAACGGCGGAGATCGGACTGAAGAAGGCGCTAGGTGCCAAACGGCGGGACATCCTGGCCCAATTTCTGACAGAATCTGCTGTTCTGACCGGTGTCGGCGGCCTGATCGGGCTTCTGATCGGAATTATCATAGCCCGGATCATTTCCATGCTGCTTCAGCTGGAATTTGCCGTACCGCTGCCCTGGGTTCTGATTTCCCTCGCCTTCTCTCTTGCTATCGGAATCTTCTTTGGCGTGGCCCCGGCCAGCAAGGACTCCAAGCTGAACCCGATTGATGCGCTGAGGAGAGAATGACAGGTCGGAATGAGCAGGATCGCATGGAGTGAGAAGTGCATTGGGATGCTGTAATACGGCTCCTTCTAGACTCTTTACGATTGAATAAAATCGGGTAAAATATAGGTTTGTTGTCAGTACGAAAATCTATCTAATCTATACAATCTATTTGTTCTATATGTGAAAAACCGCTGCCGCTTCCTGCAGCTGCATTGCGCATTGACGGAACTTCCTGGTTCATTGATTTCCTTCGTGATGATTTACATCTACCTTTAGAAGTCTGTAGCCTATTCCTACATGTGTCTGTATGTATTGAACCGAATCGTCATATTGTTCGAGCTTCTTTCTCAAGGTAGCCATAAATACTCTTAAGGAAGCCAGATTTCCTTCCCATGCACTGCCCCAGATATGCTGGGTGATATAAGTATGGGTAAGAACCTTTCCTGTATTTTTCGCAAGAAGACAGAGAAGCTTATATTCGATCGGAGTCAGTTTGAGCTCCTGATCACCTATACTGGCGCAACCTGCAGCATAATCTATCTTCAGATTGCCATTCCTGTAGATGGCTCCGGATCCGTTTTCACCGTCAGAATTAAGAAGGGCAATCCTTCTCTGCATAACACGAAGTCTTGCCAGAAGTTCCTCTACAGAAAAAGGCTTCGTCAGGTAATCATCTGCTCCGGCGTCAAGAGCCTCAATCTTATCTGAGTCCTCTGACCTCGCACTGATTACAATAATCGGCATAACGGACCACTCTCTGACTTTCTTTATCACAGAGACTCCATCCATATCCGGGAGGCCGAGGTCAAGAAACATGACATCTGGATTATAGGTAGATGCCTGCATGATCGCCTCTTCACCGTTTGAAGCTGTTATGTAGCGATAATCATGCGTCTTTAACGTGGTCGCGATCAGATTCCTGATGGGAGGATCATCCTCAACGATTAATATCTGGAATTTGTTCATTCAGGTCAACTTCCTTCTTTTTAAGATAAAATGTAAAGATACATCCCGTAGGATGGTTGTCCTTTAGATCGATTCTGCCGCCATGCGCTTCGATCACTGATTTACATAGAGCCAATCCAAGGCCCAGACTTCGACTGCTGTCGGAGATTGTATTTTTCCCTGTATAAAACATGTCAAAGGCATGTGCCTTGGTCTGATCATCCATACCGGGCCCGTTATCGCTGATACTTACGAAGATATTTTTGCCCTTTTCCCCGTATTCGAGCACGATATCAGAACCCTTATCGGTATATTTAATGGCATTATTCACAATGTTTATGATCACCTGGATGATCAGCCGGGGATCCATTTCTGCAAACAGCATGTCAGATCCGGCCTTGATTTTGATATTATGAAAGCAGCTGTTTCTGTCAATATGCTTCAAAGCTTCATCTATAATATCACTCACGAGCTCACAGGAGGTATGGATTCTCATCTGACCATTTTCAATTCTGGTTATTGAAAGCAGATTTTCGACCAGATTGATCAGCCACTCCGAATCGTCATAAATATCGGAAAAAATCTGCTGCCGTGTCTCGTCATTCAGTTCTTTATAATGATAGTAAAGATTGCTGGCGTTACCTGAAATGGATGTAAGCGGAGTCCTTAGATCGTGAGATATCGATCTTAACAGATTTGCTCTCAGTTTCTCATTTTCTGCGAGAAGGGCGGCTTCCTCTTTCTGTCTTGCATTATTCAGATTTTCAAGTGCCAGGGCACATTCTCCCAGGATAGACAGAAGAATGCTGTTTTCAAAGGTCTTCAAAGCACTTTCCCCAATCCTTATTCCCATGATGCCATAGACAGTTCCATTGATTCTTATGGCAAGATAAAGGCACTTGGCTTTGGGGAAAACTTTTGTAGTCGAACCTGCCTTCTTCTGATTTCTGAGTACCCATCGGATGACTTCTGCTTCAGAATCATCCATGTGGCTGATTTTACTGCCCTGCTTATCGTTCGTATAAAGGTAGCCGCCTAAAATTTGATCCTCTTTAACAGGAAATATGATCACATCTCTGCCCAGAAGGAGATTTACCTGACTGGCCGAGATCTTTAAGACTTCCTCTTCTGTTCTGCTCTGCTGCAGAAGCTGGTTTGTATCAAAGAGCACTTTGGTACGGTATGCGGTTTTTGCAGATTCACTTGCAATGTTTTTCAGCCTGTTGGCCAGAGATCCGGTCAGCAGCGATGCAGTGAGCATTATGAAAAATGTAACATAATAGCCTGGTTCATAGGCATGAAAAGTCAGTCTTGGTTCTGTAAAGAAGTAATTAAAAAGTAGTACACTGCCAAGAGAACTGATGACATTGCACATATGGCTTTTTGTATAAATCGCGTCTAAAAGGACACCCAGTATATAGACGGTTATGATATTTGCCTCTGTGAATCCAAATCTATAGAAAAGACTTCCCAGCAATGTCATTGCAGCCAAAAGTCCAGCCGTGATCAGGAGATCTTTCCACGAAGGCAGAATCTGCTCCACGAAACTGCTGCTTCCGGCTTTCTTGATTTCTGCTCTGGAATCAGGGATGATGTAGATATTGATATCCGGGACAAGGGTGATCAGCTGTTCGATAAAGGTCTGCTTTCTGCTGAATCTGTGCTCCTTTTCTCTGCTTCTCCCTACAACAATCTTAGTCACGCCGGAAATCCTTGCGAATTCAGCAATCTGAACAGATAAATTGTCACCAACAAGGGTTGTAATGTCAGCGCCTTTATCTTCTGCATATTTAATATTGTCCCTCAGGCGTTTCTCATCATCTTCATCCAGCCCGTCTTTTTCCGATATCTGAACATACAGGGCTGTAAACTGGGCATTAAATGCATGAGCAAGTCCATATGCCTCATCGACAATCCTCTTGTTCGTCGGAGACGGCGAAATACATACGAGCACATGCTCTCTCTTTTTTACCGAATCCACATTATCCCTCCATAAAGCATGAGTCTTTCGGTACAGGTTCGATTCCGGATCAGCCTCCAGCCCGCCTTTCCATTTTATCTCATAATCACCGGACAGGCTTAGAACATTTCATGTTTATGCCTCTCAATTTCATCAAGAAATCTGTCTACTTTTTTCATAAGAAAGTATCCTGCAATAAAATGAGGAATCACTGCTAACAATAATAGCACATCGCGCATGATAACCGCCTCAATTCTAAACATGAAAACATTTCTGTATCAATTTCTGTTCTCCCAGAACCAGAAGTGTTTCTCCTTCTTTAAATATAAGATCCGGTGAAATATTAAGATTCATCTCTTCATTTTCCTTTATCGCCAGGATATTGATTCCGTACTTCTTCCTGATGTCCACTTCTCTCACACTTTTTCCAATCCACGAATCAGGCATCAGGACCTCAAGAATCGCATGGGATCCATCGAGTTCGATGTAATCCAGGATGTTATCGGACGTATATCGGATTGCCGTCCATTTAGCGATCTGTTTCTCTGGGTTCACCACCTGATCAGCGCCGTTTCTGAGAAGAAACTTTTCCTGAACCTCCCGGTTTGCTCTTGCAATAACAAGCTTTCCGCCAAGCTCTTTCAAGAGTGAAGTGGTCTCAAGTGAGCTTTGAAAATCATTTCCGATCGTAACGATACATACGTCGAAATTATTGATTCCAAGGGACTTCAGAAAGGTCTCATTCGTACTGTCACCGATCATGGCATCGTTCACATAGGGAAGCGATTCATTTACTCTTTCTTCATTTTTATCTATAGCAAGTACCTGGTGGCCCAGTTCATGTACCTTTTTGGCAAGCTGTAATCCAAAATTTCCCAATCCTATGATTAAAACCGATTTCAAAGTTTCCTCCTTTTTTTAACCGACTGTGATATTTCCGACCGGATATTTCATCATATCTGTATCCTTTGGAGAAACGGCAGCATAGATAATTGTAAGACCGCCAACACGACCGAAAAACATCAGACAAATTAGTATCATATGGGATAAGAGTCCGAGACCCGGCGTAATTCCTAGCGTCAGCCCCACAGTGCCAATAGCTGAGATCGTTTCGAAAAGACATTTCTCCATGGGAAGCTTTTCTATAAGGCTTATGATCAATGCACTGCTGATAGAGAGAACAAAATACATAAAGAAAATGGTTGTCGCATTCTTTACCACGAGATCGTCTATCCGTCTGTTAAAGTATTTGGCATTTTTCTTCTTTCCAAAGACAGCTCCGGAATTTGCAAGAAGGACAGCTACCGTTGTAGTCTTCATGCCTCCGGCTGTCGATCCTGGAGATCCTCCAATCAGCATCAGGATCATGATCACTGCCCTTCCAGCCTCACTCATCTTTGTTAGATCGGCTGTATTAAAACCGGCCGTTCTCGGAGTGACTGCCTGAAACAGTGAAGAACATACCCTTTCCATCATTTTTTCCCCGGAGAAATCAATTAAAAAAAACGTCAAAAACGGAAGAATGATCAGGATTCCGGTTGTAACAAGTATGACCTTGGTCTGCATACTGTACTCTCTGAATCTAAGACCATGCTCCGCGATATCATGCCAGGCAAGAAATCCTAAGCCGCCTATGATGATGAGGAGGGAAATAATTAGATTCAGATACAGATTTCCTGAAAAGGCTGTCAGAGAACTGAACCTTCCCGTCTTCGATCCCATAAGATCAAAGCCTGCATTGCAGAATGCAGATACAGAATGGAAGACTGCCATCCATATTCCCTCCGCACCATATCTTGGTACGAAAACAGGCATAAGCAGAGCTGCTCCTGACATTTCAATACATACAGATGTCTTGACTATGAATTTGGTAAGCTTTACCATGCCTCCAATTTGTGGCGCTGAGAGGGCATTCTGAATTGTCTGTCTCTGCATGAAGCTGATCTTTTTTCCTGCCAGCAAAGCAAGCACCGATGCGACGGTGATCACTCCCAGCCCTCCGATCTGAATGAGGGCGAGGATCACAGCCTGTCCGAAATATGACCAATAGCTTGCCGTATCCTTTACTACAAGACCCGTCACACACACGGCTGAAGTTGCTGTAAAAAGTGAATCCCTGAAACTCGTAACCGTACCTGTCTTAGAGGAGACCGGCAGCATGAGAACAAGTGATCCGAGTAATATCACTCCTGCGAATCCAATCAGGATGATCTGAAAGGAAGTTAGTTTCTTATCAAAAATCTTGATCGCATTCATAAATCATCTCTCCTTTATTTCGAGATAGTATAATTTGATTTCTGATAAGAAGGCATTAAGCCGTTTCTTCTTGTGTTAAGATTTTATAAAGATACAGGTTGCCGCCAAAAAAAAGCAGGAATCCGACCACTTAAGATGGATTCCTGCTTTTTCGTTCATTTTCGTTTCGTTTAATAAATTCTTAGTATGATTATACCAAAACTGAAGATATTCCTCTATCTTACCCATAGATCCGAAATAAAATACATCAGAGCCGACCATGTCATCAGTGAAAAGGTATTTCCGAATTCATCCCTGCCGGATTTAATGATCTCGAGGGCTTCCTGTCTTGTCAGAAGGCGGAAGCCCTCCATTCTTTCTGATCCTTCGATCCCTTTATGGTTGAGGCTGGAGGGATCCTCCAGTGTTACAACCGCGCAGACCAGGGCATTGCTCTCATCGGTCATGCCGGGCGAGCTGAAGGCCATGGGATTTACAGTATAGAAAATATCGGAATCCTTAATGGTAATTCCGGTCTCTTCTTTGATTTCACGGCGGGCAGCCGTTAGAATCGGATCCTCTGTCTCACAGTCAGCCGGATCGATCAGTCCTGCAGGAATGCTCAGAAGATACCGTCCTGTCGGATAACGGAATTCATAGAAAGTAAGAAGCTTCGCCTCTTCCTCAGAGAATTTCAGGATCACATAACAGCTGACTGCATCAGGAATTCCCTTCTTAAATTCCTCATCCGACTGCAGAACCGTCAGATTTTTCTCCTCCCGGCGGGTTGCATCATAATAATGCCGGCCCTCCTGATACTGGAGGTCATACACCTTAATGAATTTTGTATCCAGCAGAGGCTTTACCATATCCTCGGTGAAATGAATCTCTTTCCGGCTTAAATCTTCAGACATATCAAAATCCTTTCTCAGGCAAACAAGGCCCCATAGAATGCGATAATCAGCGGAATGGTTACGATACAGAAAAGGATACCCAGCATATTGCAGATACTGGCCTTTAAAGGCTGGTTGTCGTAATAACTATATTCTCAGTTCAGGGTAACCGAAAATCCGCCCTTAAATTTCTTACCCGGAGCAAGACTCATCTCATAGTCACGTTTGGTCAGGTCTTTATCGAAGTCCTCCCGGTCGGCCCGGCCGTACCAGGGTTCGATACAGATAAAAGGAGCATTTTTGCCGACCGGCGACCAGACGCCGAAAAGCGGTGTGTCAAAATCCACGGTAAGATAAGGCCTGCCGTCTTTGTCTGTCAGAGAAACAGAGTCCGCCTGATGATCCTCGAAGATCAGGGCATCCCCGCTGAACAATTCATTTGTCGGAGTCAGAAAGCCGTGCTCAGTCTGAAGGCTGTAGGGTTTCTCCTTGGAAACCAGGCCATCCCCTGTCAGAGCCGTGACCTTCAGAGAATCAACGGCCTTGCCCTCCTTCCGAAAACAGATCCGGTAATCGGCCCAGGAATCCTTGCTGCCCTCTCTCGGACAAAGGAAACCCGGATGGCCGCCGATGGAGAACCAGAGCTTCTTTACATCTGAATTGATGACCTTCCATGTGACAGAAACCGTATCCTTCTTCAGCTTATACTGGACCTGCAGCATGAAATGGAAAGGATAGACAGCCCTGGTTTTCTCGCTGTCGATCAGAGTAAACTGGAGCTCATCCTTCTTTTCTTTGGTCAGGACAAATTCAGAGTCACGGGCGAAACCGTGCTGGCCCATAGGATATTCCGTGTCCTGATATCTGTATTTCTTATCCCGGGGCTTTCCGACAAAGGGAAAAAGGACTGGTGCATGCCGGTTCCAGAAATCCGGGTCAGCACTCCACAAATACTCCTGCCCATCTTTCTTCAGAGAGACGGCCTCAGCGCCGTAGGTGTCAACTCTAAGCTCGATTTCATCATTTTTTAATATGTATTCCATCTTTCCTATCCTTCCTCTAGCTTGATCCATTAAAATCCAACGAAATTCTCAATAAATACTGCTGCTTAAACAAGTGTCTTCATATTTCTTCAATAATTTTTATCCATCGGTTTTGGATCTGCATCGCTTATACTAGGATCACCAGCAGCCCCACTCCCATGCTCACAGCCTCGGTAATGAGCGGAATCATGGCCGCATAGAAGGCCTTCATGGCTTCCATCCGGTAATAGAGGACATAGAGAACCATGCTGATAACGAAAGCGACTGCAATTACTGCAAGGAGAATCCAGAATCTCGGATCCGACAGCCGCCCCGCCCCATTTAAGGAACTGATCACCGTAAGTTCCATCATAGCCCAGCCTGTAATGAGAAGTAACTCCGTAGTCACCTGTCTATGGAAAATATAGACCGTGATCAGAAGAAGGAGCACATAGGCAATGATTCCTCCGATGATGATCTGAAAGCCGGAAAGCTTCAGATGTCCGTTCTTCGGAAGCCCATTGGCTCCCAATAACGAAAACGCCGTCCCCAGAAGTCCGCAGGCTGCCGTAATCAGAAGCAGTATCCCGTTCAGACCTCCTGCCCGATTGACTTCCACATCGGGCCGGTAGGAAATACTCCACCAGATCAGATAGAAAATACAGCAGACAATCAATAGAATCTGCCCGATGATAGTTTTTGCAAAGTATCCACTGTCAGCCATGTCTTGTCCTTCTTTCCTGCAGACTTTATCTTTCTCTGATCTCATCGTTCTTCTATCATTCTAGTGCTTTTGCCCAAAATTTTCTTTGAATATATTCTTCACTCTGGTCTACATTTAGCAAATTCATACAGCAAACTTCTCCAATCTCAGCGGCTTTCCGTACCCGCTTTCTCCTGCTCGAATTTCATCTCCACCTGCTTCAGCGAATGCAGGCACATCGGCAGGGCGTAGAGAACACCGCTGATCCAGGCCGCCTGGTCTGTCCAGGTAATGGCATCGAATCCGAAGAAGGAAACAAAGACCAGCGATACAAAGGTCCTCGCCGCCATCTCCATGACGCCTGCGAACATGGCCCGGTTGGCGAAGCTCATGCCCTGCATGCTCATCCGGAGCACATTCAGAGGACTTAAGACCCAGAAGAGGTAGCCCATCCGCCTTAGATAGAGGGCCGCTGCATCGAGAGCCGCCGTCTGGCTGCTGCTCAGGAAGAGAAGGCAGAGGGTCCGGCCCAGGAAAATCATGATCACGCCAGCGAGAAGGCCATAAATCATGCCAATCATAGTACCCTGCCGGATGCCCTTCCGCATCCGTTCGATCTTCCGCGCCCCGTAATTCTGCGAGACAAACATGGAAACCGCTGTCGCCAGTGCATCGAAAGGACAGAGAACAAACTGCTTGATCTTGGCGCCCGCCGTGAAGGCGGAAACATAGAGCGTGCCCAGAGAATTGTTGGCACTCTGCATGATCATGGAGCCGATCGCAACAATGGACCACTGGAGCCCCATGGGAATGCCCATGTTGATGAGAGCCACCGCATCGCGCCTGATAAAGTGACGGTCTTTCTTTGGAATCGAAAGAATGGGAAAGAGCCGGCGGATGGCAATGAGGCAGAGAAGACCGGACAGAGCCTGGGATAGAACCGTTGCAATGGCCGCTCCGGCCACGCCCCAGTGGAAGATCAGGATAAATAAGAGATCCAGAAAAATATTGGTCACCGAGGCGATGGCCAGAAAAAGGAAGGGCGTCCGGCTGTCTCCGATGGCCCGCATCATACCGCCCAGCCAGTTATAGAGAATGGCAAAGGGAATCTCCAGAAAGATGACAAAGAGATACTGATAGGCCTTGTCATAAATTTCCGCCGGAACCTGAAGGGCATGCAGAATCGGCCCGCAGAGAAGCTCCGTGATCACAGTGAGAACCAGGGCAAAGACTGCCGCCATGATGGATCCGACATACTCATAACGGTGCATGCCATCGGGATCCTTGGCACCGAAACGCTGGCCGATTGGCACATTGAAGCCCAGGCAGAGGCCCTGGCAGAAGCCCAGCACCAGAAACTGGACCGAGGTCGAAGCACCGACCGCCGCCAGAGACTTTGCTCCCAGCGTCTGTCCGACAATGGCCGTATCGACCATGTTATAAGTCTGCTGAAATATATTGCCCAGTAATAAGGGCAGGGAAAAGGAAAGGATCAGCTTCAGCGGCGATCCTTTCGTCATATCCTTGGAATGTTCCTGTTTCAATTTATTTTCCTCCGGAAAATAATGTCTAATCATTCATCCCATCAACCAGCAGCATTGATGTGAATCACACAAGTGCAATAAACAAAACTTCTATACGATTTATATTCTCACGTACCACAAAAGATATAGTTATAATATCACTATACAATTCACTGGGGACAGAAAACTGCTCGGCTGGAATCCTCGTCCGGCAAAGAAACCGTGCTTGATACCGCAGAATATCTGATTCAGTATAAGATTGTATAAGAACAGAATAGAATCACAAAGGAAAACATACCCTTCCATATTTCAACAGGGCAGCCGTCACAAAGCCAGCTGCCCTGCTATTTTTTTCAGAATCTTCTTACCAGTGTCTGGCACCCTTTTCGAAGGAATTATGAATCCTTCTTAACAGCGCCAGGAACACTTTTCACGCACTTTTCTAAGTTTTGATTCTTTTCTCATGTCGGATAAAGTAGAGAATCCCAACTATGTCAGCAAATCCCCATCCAATTGGAATTGACCACCAGATGGCGGTCACCCCGAATGCCGGATTCGGTGCCAGAAGATAGGACAAGGCGACTCGCGTCCCGAGAGAAATGACAGTCAGAATCAGGGACATGGCCGGCTTATTGACGGCCCGATAGAGGCCGTAGAGAAGAAAGAGACAGCCGATTCCCAAATAAAAGGCCCCCTCGATGTGCAGATATTCCTTTCCAGCTTCAATAATTTCTGGATCCGGATGATCCAGAAAGGCAGCGATCATCTGTCCAGAGAATATCCATACGATTGCTGATACAAGGAGACAGAAAATGATAGATACCGCAAAAGCCTGACGGACCCCCTTTCGGATCCGGTCGTATTTCCGGGCGCCGAAATTCTGGGCAATAAAAAGGGAAAAGGCATTGCCGAACTCCTGAGCTGGCATGTAGGCAAGGGTATCGATTTTCACGGCAACCGCAAAGGCTGCCATAATAACAGCGCCAAAGCTGTTAACCAGACCCTGGATCATGAGGATACCGAAATTCATCACCGACTGCTGAGCACAGGTGATCGATGAATAAGAGATCACCCTCTGAATGGTCGATCTTTTAAAATGACGGTACTCCTTCTCCACACGAAGCTCCGGCATTTTCCGGAAGGAAAAGATCGCAATTCCGACCCCTGCCAGAATCTGCGATATGACCGTTGCCGCTGCTGCTCCTTCAACACCAAAACGGAAGCCGGCGACGAAGAGAATATCCAGGACAATGTTCAATACCGATGAAACCGCAAGGAAAATCAGCGGTGTCAGGGAATTGCCCAGAGCCCGCAGCAGACAGGAGAAATAATTATAGATGAAGACAAAGAAGGTTCCGCAGTAGATAATCTCCACATAGTGATCCATCAGGGGATAAACAGCCTTCGGAATCTGCAGAAGATGCAGAATCTGCCGGTTAAAAATGACGACCAGTCCATTCAGAAGAAGGGTTACAGCCAGAATAAACCAGAATGAAACCCACATACTCTCCTTCAGTCCGGCCCGGTCGCCGGCTCCATAGGAAATCGAAAACACGGCGCTGCTTCCCATGCAGAGACCGATCACGATTGATGTGATGAATGTCATAAGAGAATATGCGGATCCGACGGCAGCCAGGGCCTCTGAACCGATAAAACGCCCGACAACCGCTGTGTCTGCGATATTATAGATCTGCTGCAGTACATTTCCCAGGATCATGGGGATGGAAAACAGCAGCATGGTTTTCAGAATTCCGCCTTCCGTAAGGTTTTTTTCATTCATTTTCATCATGCTCAAAAAATTTCTATCACCAAATTTTCTATTTTAAGATATCACATTTTTTACTCTGAAACTGAAAGTGGAATAATGTCTAAACGTTATCGATAATCTTTACAAAACAGCATTCATTTCATACAATCAGTTAATTCGAGACAAACCGAGTCGGAAGCAGCCGTGTAAAATGAAATTTATTGGAAGAACTGCAGAGCTAAAACGTCTGAAAAAAGAATTTTCTTCGGATGAAATGCGTATGGCTCTAATCTACGGAAGACGCAGGGTTGGTAAGAGTGAGCTTGTTAAAGAAGCAATCAAAGGGTCCGATATCAAAAGTATTTACTATGAATGCAAGCAGGTAACTGAGGCCAGTAATGTACAGAGCATCTGTGATATCATTTCTGAATCCTTCAAACTGCCAAAGCTGGGTTATACATCGATTGAAGATCTCTTGAATTATGTCTTCACGCTCTCGAAAGACGACAATCTGGTCTTTGTCTTAGATGAATATCCATATCTGAGAGAAAATGTCAAAGGACTGGACATTTTCTGGATCTGAAAATCGAAGAGGCCAAATTTCTGCTGATCTATACAGAAAATTCCAACAGTCAGATCAGCGAATATCTGGCCTTTCACTCACAAAGCTATTTTGTTCAGATGTTCCGGAAAAAGACCGGCATCACGCCCGGCAGATACCGCAGCCAGCACGGACTGATCCGGTAAGAAATCCTGCCGGTTTCATTTGGTCGGGTCGGCAGACTCCTCCCGGTGATCCAACCGCCTGTCTGCCCCGCCGGCGATCTCATAGTAGGTCCCGGATGTATAGCGATAGATCAGATAATAGAGCATGAAATACAGACCGGCACAGATCAGTGTTACCAGAATGGATGCCATTCTGTCCACGCTCGTAAATTCAGAGACAACGAGGTGAATCATCGGGAAAGCAAAGATCAGATGCAATAGAGCCATGAGAAGCGGACAGAAAAACAGGATCCGCATTTCCGACTGAATTCCCTTCTTGATCTGATGCTTTGTCATGCCGACCTTCTGCATGATCTCGTAACGAGACCGGTCCTCATAGCCTTCCATCACCTGTTTAAAGTACATGATGAGGGCCATGGCAATAATGAAAATCAATCCGAGCATGGCAGAGAGGAAGAAGAGACTTCCGATGCCGACGGTCGCCTTCTGAAGTTCTTCTCTGGCATTCCGCACGATCAATGCTTCTCCGTTCTCACCGGTCTTCAGGGCCAGAATCTGATACAGATCGCTGGTGAAGCTGATATTTTCCTTTTTGCTTAAACCGGTATCAAAGCTGTAGAACCAGTAGTACCGGATGGAGCTGCTTTCCTTTTCTTCGCCCGTCAGGCCTGTCTTTTCGAGGACATGTTCAAAATCCGGAACGATCAGATAGATCTTCGCCTGATTCCCGCCTTCGGAGGAAGGGTCTGCATTTAAGCCATAGATCCCGTCGATATCAAAATCATCCGCAGTTCCTTTGATCTGAAAGGTCAGACCGGAGCCCAGTTTCAGACTCTTTCCTTTAAAACTGCTGGCCTTTTTATAAATCAGGGCCTCATCCTGAGAAAGCTTTACATTTTTCCCGGTATATGCCTCATAATCCTCCAACGGCAGAATGTAGAGCGCGCACAGGGTCTTATGTTCGTTCTGCTTTGTCTTTTGATCCGATAACAGATCAAATTTTCCCTGATCCAGACTGCCTCCCATAGCTATGGCCCTGGTTTCGACTGCATTCTCAGGCTTTGTTTTATATTTCTTTAATAACCCTTTGGTTTTCTCTACCGCCTCTTTATTGAAGTTACTGTTCATGTCCGATGCTGAATTATAATATCCGGACACGACTTCGCTCCGATAATGATTATTCGTAAATCTCCGAAGGCCGTAAAAGTACATGCCTGCGGCCGTGGAAATCAGGACCAGAACGATCGTGCTTAAGACGCAGATGGAAGCGAGGCCTGCGCCGTTTCGGTTCATCCGGCAGGCCATGTTGGATAGAGATGCAAAGTGCTTCTCGGAATAGTAATAGGTCTTGTTCTTCTTTAAGCCCTGAAGAATCGTAACGGAACTTACGATAAAAATCAGATAGGTCGATACAATGACCAGAAGGACCGCCAGAAAAAAGCTGTTCAGTGAAGCATCGGAAAGCTTTGCGCTTCGTAAAGCAATGATATATGCGGCTGCCAGGAGGAGAATTCCGATCAGGCCGAGCAATGCTTTTGCCCTGGGCGGCTTCTCTCCGCCTTCCGATTCCCTGAGGATTTCCGCGGGATCGTTAAAATACACGTCCTTCACGGACAGGATCGAGATTACAAGCGATATGGCAAGGAAGGATCCTGCAACGAAGAGGACAGACTTCAGGCTGATCACAAATCCCCCGCCGTCCTTCATCCGCATGATTTTCAGTAAAATCAGTTCAAAAAATCTGGAAAAGAGGATGCCGAACAGAAGGCCTCCTACAAGCATTATGAGGCAGCTATAGGCATTCTCCAGAAAAATGACAAGAGACAGCTGCTTTTTCCCGAACCCCAGGACATTGTATAGCCCGAGTTCCTTTTTCCTGGTCTTCATGACAAAGGAATGGGAATAGATCAGAAAAATAACAGAGAAAGCAATAATGACATAGAATCCGAATTCCATGACTCCCGTCACGAATTTTCCGCCCTGCGCATTTTTCAGGATCTTCAGTCCCGACAGATAGATCAGAATGTAGGCAATGGCGGCCAGAGCTCCGCCCGTCAAAAGATAAGGCCGATAAAACCTGCGGTTACTCTTCAGGGAACGGCTGGCCAGGCGGGAATAAAGTCCTCTTTTCATCGGATCTCACCCCCTCTTAAGAGCATGGCAAGAGAAGCCTGAATCTTCTCATACATGCGGTTCTGGCTGTCTTCGCCCCGGTAGATCTGATGATAGACAATGCCGTCCTTGATGAAAAGCACTCGTCCGGCATGGCTGGCCGCATCGACCGAATGCGTCACCATCAGGATGGTCTGACCATTCTCATGAATCCGGTCAAAGAGTCCTAAGAGTTCGTTGGAAGATCTGGAATCCAGGGCTCCGGTCGGCTCGTCCGCCAGAAGGATCTTCGGATCCGTGATGATGGCTCTGGCCACTGCCGCTCTCTGTTTCTGTCCTCCGGAAACTTCATAGGGATACTTCTTCAGAAGATCGCTGATGCCAAGTTCGCCGGCGATCGGTCTTAATTTATCCTCCATATATTTCGGGTCTTTTCCGGAAAGAACCAGAGGGAGATAGATATTTTCCTCGAGGCTAAAAGTATCCAGAAGATTAAATTCCTGAAATACAAAGCCCAGATTGTCGCGGCGGAAGGCTGCGCGGTCATCCTCTTTCACCGAAGAGAAATCCACGCCGTTCAGTTTTACAGACCCCGAGGTCGGCGTGTCCAGCGCCGCGATCATATTGAGAAGCGTGGACTTTCCCGAGCCGGACTCTCCCATGATCGCAACGTATTCTCCCTCTTCTACGGAAAAAGTCACGTCTTTCAGCGCCTCTACCTGGCTTGCCTTGAACCTCGTCGTATATGTCTTCTTTAAAGAATTGACTTCCAGTATGCTCATTTTTTGTTCCTCCTTCAACTGCAGGGATATTGTAGCCTGTTAAAGAAGGTCATTCTATCGGATCTTCTTACGTCTGAAGACGGATTTCTTACATTTTCGTAAGAAGTTTTTATCTAAGGATTCAATCCAAGGAAATCCATCTGAAAAATGCCATCTAAGAAATGCCATCTAAGAAATTCAATCCCGGTAGAGGCTGGCAGAGAGATCCAGATTAACGCTGGTGCCCTTTCCCACTTCCGATTCGATCGACATCTTATGGCCCAATCGGTCCAGGATGGTCTTGCACAAATATAGACCAATTCCGCTTGCATTCTTATCCAGCCGTCCGTTCCTTCCCGTGTAGCTTTTCTCTGTCACCCGAGGAAGATCGGCCGGCGAAATGCCGATTCCACTGTCACTGATCACAAGCGTCACCGGTTTTCTGACTTCGATCCTGATTTTTCCGCCCTCTTTCGTATATTTCAGCGCATTGGACAGAATCTGCTCGATGACGACCGCTAGCCATTTTTCATCTGTGACAGGCTCGGCGTCCGTGCCCTCGTACTCTAATGCGATTTTCTTTTCAATGAACTGACAGGCGTATTTCCTGACGGATTCCCGGATGATCGGATCCAGCGGCTGCTTTCTGAAGACATAATCACTGGATGCAGAGCCCAGTCTTGTAAAGGCCAGAACCATCTGAACGTATTGCTCTATATTTCGAAGCTCGACCGAGAGTTCCCTGGACTCTTTACTGTCCTGGTTCTGCAGAAGAAGGCTCATGCCGGCAATCGGGGACTTGATCTGATGCACCCACATGGTGTAATAGTCGATCATGTCATTATATTTTTCTGTCTCGGCATTCAATTCTTTTGTCGTCCTGTTTTCAAGATTTCGGAGAATGGCCTGATAATCTTCCTCCGGAAGCGTCCTGGCAGGAGGCAGATTCTCTCCGATATCCGCCGAAAGGTCTTTCAGAGCGGACAGACTCTCATGCTTCTCCTTTACCTTCAGGAATTTGACAAGAAGAAAGCAAAAGAAAATCAACGTGCAGAGGAGAAAGGGATAGAGAATCTTCCCGAAATTGGCGCCGGTGAAATAAGCATAAAGAAAAATAATCCCGGATAGTGCAAGATAGAGCAGAATCCAGGAAATCATGTCTTTTAAACAGCGGACAAACAATTGACAGGTCTTCACTTTACGATGTATCCCTCTCCGAATTTTGTTTCGATAAATCCTTCCAGTCCAGCCTGATCCAGCTTCTTTCGAAGACGGTTTATATTTACCGTCAGGGTATTCTCGTCGATAAAATTCTCCGTCTTCCAGATCTGTTCGATCAGTTTTTCCCGGCTGACCACGCGCTCCCTGTTTTCCATCAGAGTAAGCAGAATCCGGTACTCATTTTTGGTCAGCTCAATGGTGCGCCCTTTATAAATAAGCGACTGATCGCCGGTATTCAGAATGGCTCCTCTGTGCTCGATCACATGAACGCTGTCGGAGAAATCATAAGTTCTCCGGAGTATGGCATTAATCTTTGCCATAAGGATCTGGTCATCGAAAGGCTTGGCGATAAAGTCATCGGCTCCCATGTTCATGGCCATGACCATGTTCATATTATCGGACATGGCAGACAAAAAAAGGATCGGGACCTTCGACACTTTCCGGATCTCGCTGCACCAGTAGTAGCCGTTATAAAAAGGCAGAGAGATGTCCATAAGGACCAGATGGGGAGCATAGTCCAGGAATTCCTTTGTCACCTGAGACAGGTCTTTTGCGCTTTTTGCTTCCATTCCCCACTTTTTCACAAGTTCGGTAATCCCCGAAACGATACTCTTTTCATCTTCTACGATAAAGATTTTATACATGGTCTCTCTTGAATCTAAAGATTCTGATTCTCTGCCTTTGGAACCGAATTTCTTTTAAAGAATTATAACTCTTACCGGAGAATGATTCCAGATGACGGGAGTTTGACACTTTTCTCCCTTCCTTTCATTTTTCGATATCTACGGTCTCGTTCTCTTTTCCTATATTCTTCTGTACTGCCGTGAAAAAGATCGTCTTATGCACTAGCTGATCCGGTTTTCCGGAATTATAGGTGGTTTCATAACGGAATCTCGGCACCTGGTGAAAATATTTCACTGCAACAAAATCCGATACGGAAAAGACAGCAAAGAGTATCAGCACACATCCAACCATTGATAAAATTCGTATCATCCGCTTCACAATCAGCTTTCGAACGAGGAAATATAGACCAACCAGCAGAAAGATACTTCCTAATATGGAATAAATGCTTCCCCAGCTGCTCTCACTAGGGAAGATTGTAAGAGCTGAAACTATGATAAACAGGCCGAATAATGAGAGCAAAATTCCTGTTATCATTTGCTTTCCGTTCTTCACTTCATTTTTACTGTATGCAGCCATCGCTGCTGCCGCTTCTCTTGTTTCCTGATTCATATTCTCGCTTTTCCTTTCTCCATTAATAATCTCCGGTATGCTTACATCATAGAAATCAGCGATCTCGACCAGCATGCCGATGTCCGGCATATTCGTGCCGGTCTCCCAACGAGAGATGGTCCTTCCTGATACATGAAGCTGTTCGGCCAGGCTTTCCTGTGTCAGATTTTTCTCTTTTCTCAGCTTCTTCAGAAAAGAACCGACTTTGACCTGATCCATCCTTGGCCTCCTTTCAGTGCCAGAATACAATCACAGGGCATAAGTGAACACGACACAAAGCGAGAAATGCCGTATTTCCTACACTGGACACCCTTGTCTAACCAATTTTCCAACATTAGTGCTAGGGGCCATTATGTATATCTTCCATCGTTTCAATGAAACTCTATCATAATAGGACTCTATTTTCTTACCGAAAAAGTGGATTTTATTTTATAAAAACAACCTGGCCTTCAGCAAATTGCTGAAAGCCAGGCATAATTACAGTCACAGCCGTACGATCTCGGTCAGATGTCCAGCTTCGGCGGCTCGTCCAGATGCTCCGAGACATATTTTCCGTCTTTTTTCCTCTGTTTTACGCACTCTGTCAGGAGATATTCGATCTGACCGTTCACAGACCGGAAATCATCTTCCGCCCAGGCAGCAATCGCATTATAAAGTTTCTCATTCAGCCGCAGCGGCACCTGCTTTTTCGCCATTACCTTGCCTCAATATATATCAGAAATTTCACAGACAGAAAAATAACTGCCCTCATGCCAGTTCCGGATATCAGTACAGGCTGCCTGAATTAACAACCGGCTGTGCATCACGGTTTCCGCAGAGTACAACCAGAAGATTTGAAACCATGGCTGCCTTACGCTCCTCATCAAGCTCGACGACTCCGTTCTCACTGAGTTTATCAAGAGCCATCTCCACCATTCCGACCGCGCCGTCAACGATCATCTTCCGGGCATCGATGACTGCAGATGCCTGCTGACGCTGCAGCATCACTGCGGCAATTTCCGGAGCATAGGCCAGATATGTGATTCTGGCTTCGGTAATTTCCAGTCCTGCATCCTCAACCTTGCTTTGAATCATCGCGCGAATTCGTTCAGCTACAACTGTCGTTGAGCCGCGCAGGCTGCCGTCATCAGCCTTTCCATCTCCCGTAGTATCGATATTGGGAGCTACGTCATAAGGATAAATTTTAACAATATCGCGTACAGCTGCATCCGCCTGCAGAGACAGATACTCCTTGTAATTATCTACATTGAATACAGCTTTTGCCGTATCCTTGACCTTCCAAATCACTGCCACAGAAATCTCAACCGGATTTCCCAGCACATCATTCACCTTCTGCTTTGCATTGCTCAGGGTCATTGCTTTCAGGGAAATTTTTTTGGAAACCGCATTCTCTGCTCTGGCAGCAGGCTGAGTAAAATATTTTTTGCTATTATCTGTGTCATCCACATCTCCGCTCTGACCAAGATGAGTTTTGGCTGCCGGATTTACTGCCTGACAAAAAGGATTGACATAATAGAAGCCCTCTCCCTTCAGTGTACCAATATATTTTCCGAACAGGGTCAGAACCAAAGCTTCCTGCGGCTTAAGGATCTTCAGTCCGGCAAAAGGGATCCATCCGATACAGATCCAGATGGTACCCGGAAGGAAAAGGAGAAGTTCCGGTGCGTCCTCTCCGCCTCTGGCAATACCAGCTATCATAAGTACTACAGCTGCAGTGTATAGCGCAATCCATAAAACCAGAAACAGCATACCATTTTTCCGATTCGAAATAACCTTCTCTTTCATTTGAGAACTCTCCTTTCCTCCTTTCCTTTCATGGAATAAGCAGTGCAGATATTTATTTGATATCATATTGATATCATAATTAGAGCATCTCGTCAAGTATTTCATCCATAGGTTATCGCGGAAAATTATACCTATGAATTGACGACTGATAAGGACAAAAAATGAAGAGGGATTATAATGATTTTTTATTTTTCCGCAACCGGAAATAGTAAATATGCTGCAGAGTGTATTGCAGCCGATGGAGAACACCTGATCTCTATAACCGGTGTACGCATCTCTATCAGTCTCCATTCTTTTTCAGATATTCGATGTATTCCCTTCCCCATTCAGAAATTGCCTGAAGGACCGGTTTGAATTTCTCTCCTATGTCCGTCAGGGCATATTCTACTTTCTGAGGAACATCAGGATCTTCCGTTCTTTTGACGATTCCTTTACTTACCAACGCTTTCAGCTGAACAGACAGGGTCGCGTGACTCATCTTCGGCATCAGACGCTGAAGTTCATTAAATCTCACAGGCCCGTCTTCGAGATAGTAAAGAATCAAAACCGCCCACTTTCCAGAAATCAGTTCCTGTACTGTAGCATACGGGCACTTTCCGAAGCGGTCTTCCATTGTAGAAGAATCATCCGTATTTTCCAGATAAACTTTCTCAGACATCAAATTCCTCAATCAAATCCAGCATTCCGCGGATTTCCGCATGACCGTTCTCCAGATAAAAAAGCCCCATTTCCCAGCCATTCTTATCATAAAGATCCATAATCTGCGGCATCGCTTCGCGAACCTTCTCAAGAAGTGCATCATCCTTAACAATCTTAACGCTTCCATCATAACGAAGGAACTTGTTATCATGCAGAGCCAGAATCTCTACTTTCGGATTTGCCGTCAGTTGCTTGTAGACATTCTTAAAAGTTCCGCAGCCGAAATATAGTTTGTCTCCGTCCAGTAGATGAAATCCGAAGGGTCTTCCCTTAGGCTGATCTCCATCGGTTGTCAGAAAATCAAAAACCTTGGCTTCATCCAGAAACTGATTCACTTTTTCTACATTCGTCATAGCTATAACCTCCTTATGGTTATTTTATTTACCTGGTTCAATAATACGACCGCAAATAGATACAGACAAGTACGATTTTTCATGATACCGGTATGTTTGAGCATACCGGATGCAGTAAAAACGATCCAGAGATCACCCTATTGTTACTGTTCTTCTTTATTTCCGGATGAAATGTAGACCAGCCCCACTGTTTGCAAACATTTTTCTGTATTGTGTTGCATATGTAACAGGCATCTGCAATGATCGGCCTTTTGGCTCTTGTCCCTGCCATGCTTCTCGGGATTTTCACTTATATGAACCGTAAAGGTGATAGAAATGCAGGCCGGGCATAAATATCAGCGATAGAAAAAATGCCAGGTTTCGGCAAGTCATGCAGACTGCCGAGCCTGGCATTTTTCATTCATAAACTCGAGGATTACCTGGTCCCGCTTTTTCCTGACATCCTCGCTTTTCTTGCAGTTGAACATTTCCTGCAATTCCGCTCGGAGCCCCGCCTGCATCTTCTTCGGTGCTTTATCAGCGATGTTCTTTGAAAAGTGAAACTGACTCTGCAGAATTTCGTCCTGATCCAGCGTAATATTGAGTTGAGCCATTGGTTCTCCTTTCGGTACTATGTTGAATGTCGTGATTCTCATTATACTTGAAGGCTGTGCCTTTGGCTCTTTTGAATTATTGAATTTACAGCACACGTATACTACACTGACGCTTGCAATGCGTTAGTTTCCTGCTGTACCATCAGTCCGTTTCAAAATCTGTTTTCTGAATGCAGACGGAGAGAGTCCCCGCTGCCGGTGAAACAGCCGGCTGAAGTACAGCGGATTATCATAGCCGACGATGCGTGCAATTTCAGATACGGGGTACTGCGTCGTCTCGAGGAGCATCTGTGCATTGGTCATGCGGGCGGACTCGATGTACTGCATCGGCGTCGTACCTGTATATTTTCTGAAATTGCGGATGAACCAGCTGATGCTCATGCCGCGCGATCTCGCATAATCTTCCACGCTGATATTGCTGCTGTAGTGTTCGCCGAAGTACCGGACCGCGAGGTTCATCTCATGGTCGAGATACGGATCTGAACGGTGCCGCTCCTTTTTCAGTTCCCTGTGTACGGTAATGAGAAGTTCCCGCAGCAAAATTGTCAGCATTTCCTCATAGTTATCCCGGCACCGCTGCAGTTCCTCGATCATGCTCTTGAATAGAGAAGCATACACTAGAGAGGTTCCGACATAAAACACCCGCATATCGTCGGATATGCCGTACGCCCGCAGGATATTTTTGACATTTCCTCCTGTAAAATGAACCCAGTAGACCTCTGTTTTATCCGCGCCGTAATATTCGTACTTCTGAAACTCCTTCGGGCGATAGAGAACCATATTGCCAGCCGTGACGATCGTCTCATTTTCTGTATTTCCGAAATGAAAATGTGCCTTCCCGGAGCTGATATAAATGATCTGGTAGTCGACGCGGCCGCGCGGACGGTAGGTCGGAAGCCTCGGGCGCGTCTTCAGGCGATAGGTGCCGCAGCTGCCGACAATCAGCGGGCGGCTCTTATCCTTGAAGTCAATGGCAGAATTGTGCAGATATCCTGAGTTCAGATACATACGCCGAACCTCCACTCCGCATGAAACTCCCCCTGTTTCCTTCTTCCGCAGATGTATACGTACCGACGTGCAGGCACTCCGCATCCCGCGCACGGAGGACGGAATTCATATATGGAAAATTGTATCATTTTATGCATATCCTGTCCAGTATCCTTTATGTACAAATTTTCTCTGATACGATAGTATAAGAACCGCAAAAACAGGCCTGAAAGAAGCGCGTGGCACTTCTGTCAAGAGATAAAAAGTTCATATGAGGAAACGGATCATGGAAGAAAAAAGATACTTGAAATGGTACAACAAGGCTGGCTATGGTTGCGGTGACATCGCAGGAAATGTCGTGTATGCGCTTCTGGCGGCGTTTGTCATGATTTTCCTGACCGACACGGTCGGTCTGAATGCAGGAATCGTCGGCGTACTAATCGCGGTGTCCAAGGTGTTCGACGGAATTAGTGACATTTTCTTCGGCGCGATGATTGACAAGACAAAGAGCCGGATGGGGAAAGCAAGACCATGGATGTTCTATGGCTACTTCGGATGCGCGGTATGTCTCATCGCGATATTCAGCGTCCCGGCCAGCATGGGAAAACTGGCCCAATATATCTGGTTTTTTATCGCATATACACTGCTAAATGCAGGATTCTACACTGCAAACAACATCGCGTACTCAGCGCTCACTGCGCTTGTCACAAGAAACAATGAGGAGCGCGTTCAGATGGGCTCAATCCGGTTCATGTTCGCGTTCGGGACAAATATGCTGATTCAGGCCCTGACTGTCGGCTGGGTGGCAAAGCTTGGCGGAGGAGCCGCTGCCTGGCGGACCGTTGCTATCGTCTACGCAGGGATCGGCGTTATCGCCAACACGCTGTCTGTATTTTCCGTACATGAGCTCTCCGATGAAGAGCTGGCAGGCGGCACGGAAATAAGGCGCGAGGAAAACTATCGTCTTGCCGATGCATTTCGAATCCTTGTCCGCAACAAATATTTTCTTATGATCTGCGGCGTCTATCTCCTGATGCAGCTCTATACGGCGACGCTCGGCATGGGGATCTACTACATGAAATACGTTCTCGGAAATGAGAAGCTTTTCGGCACATTTTCGTGGGCGATCAATATCCCGATGATTGCGGGCCTTGTGCTTACGCCGGCTCTTGTGCAGAAATTTCATGGCATGTATCGCCTGAACCTCACGGGCTACACGATCGGCACAGCCGGGCGGCTGGGTGTCGTCATTGCAGGATATATCGGCAGTGTGCCGCTTATGCTCGTGTTCACGGCAGTCGCCGCGCTTGGCATGAGTCCGCTCCAAGGAGATATGAATGCGCTGATCGCGACAACCTCTGAGTACACGCGCCTCACAACGGGCAAAAGGGTCGACGGCACAATGTATTCCTGCACATCATTTGGAACGAAGGTCGGCAGCGGTCTTGGAACAGCCATCGCCGGCTGGATGCTGGCCGGAAGCGGCTATGTAAAGAACGCGGCTGTGCAGAGCGCATCCACAGTCCGTATGCTGCATGTCATGTATCTCTGGCTCCCGATGGTCTTTAATTTTCTGATCACGCTTGTGCTCGTCCGCCTCAAAGTCGAGCAGGCAAATAAGAAGGCAGGACAGGTACCGGATTAATTTGCGGCTGGGGTAATACGGTACGAAAAATCTGTCAATTCAATATGGGGACATCTGTACCATTTTTCGCAATGTGCTAGTATGTAGGATAATCATAACAATTCAGCAACGGCCGCGGGAGATTTATTTCCTGCAGTATACAGGGTCTGACCACTTTGAAAACCACAAGGGGAAAATGCGATGAAGCTCGGTATGGCACAGATGTGCATGGCAATGCCTTCAAAAATCACAATCAGAAGTGTACCGACCTCAGCAACCATCAGAAGGAGAAGCATTCCTGACGAGATATGGTAGCTGGCCGCGTTCGTGATCAGGAATCCGACCTCGACCAGAAGCAGAATTGCAGCCATGATCAGATAGCGGAATCTGTTTTAATAAATTCGTATTTCATTATTCTTGCCATATCACACCTCACTGTAAATCTCACGATATCTGTCTGCAATTGACTGGCCCTTTGTCTTCTGACATTGTCTGATACATATTTTCACTCCAGGCACTCCTTTTTCAATTCTAATATTCTTTCAGATTCTTATATTTTCTATATGGCAGTATCTCATGATTGTTAGTAAAATACCCTCCTCAGGCTATCCAAGAGAATGGCATTTCCATTCTCCTACATGCCCGGGAGGGTATTTTTATTTTTCTATTGATGGAGCGGTATCAGTGCGCATCAAAGAATTCAATGATTCCGTCAACTACTTCACCCTTGATTTCCTTGTAATTATGGATTTCATGACGATAGCCGGAATACATCTTTGTTGTTACAACATGGCCTGTCCTATAAAGCCAGTCTGCAACTTCATAAACGCCTTTTCCATAGCTGCCAAAAGGATCCTGATCACCGGCAATGCTGTAGATCGGCAGATCCTTCGGAACTTTTTCAGCCCATTTTGTACCTTTGACATCATCGATCATTTCCATGAAATAAAGCATGGACTGATTCGTTGTAGGCTTGGTAAAAGCATCAAAGGGATCATTGGCGTGATCGGTCTGCACATAGGGATCATGGCAGATCCACTCGTTTCCGAGTTTGATCTCTCCGCATCGTTCACCCATCCAGCCCATTGCCACACCGGCAGCTTCGGGATCGCTTTCCTTGCCCTTGCCCTCGGCAATATCTTTCTTCAGGATTTCCTCTGCCTTCTCGGTCGGGAAATCACCGCAGGTGCCGCAGATGGTTGCAGCTTCCAGTTCTTCACCGTATCTGGCCATAAATTCACGGACAATGACTGATCCCATGCTATGTCCAAAGATATAATAAGGGATATCCGGGAATTTCTTCTGAACTTCATCCTTCAGAAGATGCTCATCCTTTACCATGGTTTCAAATCCGCCATCGCCCCAGTCACCCCAGGTACCTGGATTTGCGATTGCCGTCTTACCGTGTCCGACATGATCATCTGCTGCGACAATATAGTCTGCCTCAAGGAAACGGACGATCATGTACAGGAAACGGCGGGAATGCTCCCCGAAACCATGTACCAGCTGGATGACCCCCTTCGGCTTTGCTGCCGGCACATAAATCCAGTACTGTACCTGATCTCTCTGGTTAGTAGATAGAAAAGAATCCTCATAAAGCATAAAAATCACCTCCGAGTATAGCTTTAACCCCAGATTTATAAGATTCTTCTATCCAAATTATAGCTTCTTTCTATGTATATTCAATTCTAAAATTTTTCTTTTATTTTCAGATATTTAAATCCACACATTCTTCAAACACCTTCACCACCTGAAGGAGACCCTCCCTGTCTTCCTCTGTAAACCTCCCTATGGAGGTACTGTCGATATCAAGAACTGCCACAATGCCGGTTTTCCCATGGATTGGAAGAACAATTTCAGAGTTGGAAGCAGCGTCACAGGCAATATGTCCCGGAAATTCATGAACATTCCGGACCAGCATGACGGTATCCTTTGCGTAGGCACTGCCGCATACGCCCTTGTCATGAGGGATTCGAATGCAGGCCATCTTCCCCTGAAAAGGGCCGATCAGAAGACTCCCATTCTTTTCCACATAGAAGCCGGCCCAGCTGACATCCGGCATCTCCTGAAACAGCACGGCAGATGCATTGGAAAATACCGGAACCCAGCCGTTTTCAACTGCACATAAGGCTCTGATCTGTTCTGCGATCATAGAATAATTCATATTGACTCCTCTCCTTATCCCAAAGCCACATCCAGTACCATCATAAGCGTGAATCCAAAAGCATAGGACAGAACTCCGATATGGGAATGCTTTCCTTCCATCATTTCAGGAATCAGCTCCTCGACAACAACATACAGCATGGCACCGGCTGCAAAGCTCAGGAAATACGGCATGAGCGGAACAACGGCTTCGGCGAGAAGAATGGTAATAAAAGCTGCGACTGGTTCTACCACCCCGGAAAAGACGCCGCCGATAAAAGATTTTATCTTAGGCTCGCCCTGGGCATGCAATGGCATAGAGATAATGGCGCCTTCCGGGAAGTTCTGAATCGCAATTCCGAGAGAAAGTGTAAAGGCAGCGGAAGCCATGATTTTTGCCGATCCAGACAGATAGCCTGCGTAGACCGCACCGACTGCCATGCCTTCCGGAATATTATGTATGGTCACTGCCAGAAGCAAAAGTGTTGTATTGGATAGCTTGGTATGAGGACCCTCCGGCTGAGCTGCAAAGCGGTGGAGATGGGGTGTGATATGGTCCAGAAGTAAAAGGAAAATCACACCGGCCCAAAAGCCGATCACCGCCGGAATAAAGGAAAGGCGTCCCATATCAGAGGCCTGTTCCAGAGCTGGAATCAGAAGGCTCCAAACCGATGCTGCCGTCATAACGCCTGCTGCAAAGCCTGTCATAAAGCGCTGTACATTTTCCTTCAGTTCATTTTTCAGAAAGAAGACGCAGGCGGAGCCAAGGGAAGTACCTAAAAAGGGTATTAAAATTCCTGTCCATACGTACTGCATTGTGTTTCCTCCATATCTTTCATTGTTGATTGAAAACCTAATATTTACTTATTCGTCTCTGACAGTTAATCAATCAATTTATTTCGGATTCTCCGATTCCTCTGGAGATTTCCGTAAGATGATATAAAATTATAGCATGATCGGGAATTAGATTGTGGCAGTAATTTATAGCAGAGGCATCCCATGCATAAAACCATCTCAGAAGTGCTGAATACCATGCGAAGCCGGCTCAGAGACCAGGTCCTGATATAAAAACAAACGTGTGGAACCACATTTTACGAGATACATTATTACCGGATACAGATTGACTGAAAATATAGTAATTGAAAAATATTGACAAATCTCAGTGCTGAGACCAATCTTAAATCAGAAGGAATAAGCAGGAGGGAATGCCATGTTTCACATTCATAAGCGTGTTCTGATTCTAAAATCCAGAGATGAAAAAGTAGTAAAGGAAGCAGGAAAAATTCTGACGGATGCCGGCCTGGATGTCAAAACCTGGGGCTCCGACCCTGTGCCGGTGGCCGGCTGCGGCGCTCACATTCGTCCATCCGACTGGAACGGAAAAAAGACTCCTCCCGGCGTCATAAAAGGGATGGTCTATCATCTGTCTGTATATGAGGAAGATGTGGAAAAAGCTCGAAAATTACTGGAAAAAGATTCTTGACAGGACCGGCGCCCTTTATTTTAAGCGAGGAAGATTATGAAAAAAGAAAAAAGTGACCATTTTTCGGGGCGATACGGATTTATTCTGGCCTGCATCGGCTCGGCTGTCGGCATGGGAAATCTCTGGCGCTTTCCGGTCCTGGTTTCTGCCTGGGGTGGAATGACCTTTCTCATCCCCTACGTCTTATTTGTTATTCTGATCGGCTCGACTGGTGTTGCGGAAGAGATTGCCCTGGGCCGAAGCACCAAATCCGGCCCCATCGGAGCCTTCGGCGCTGCCACGGAGCACGCCGAAAAAGGCAGAAAACTCGGTGAAGGGATCGGCATTGTCCCTGTCATCGGCTCTCTGTCACTGGCTATCGGCTACACCTGTGTTGTCGGATGGATTTTTAAATACGTCTTCATGGCCCTTTCCGGCCAGCTAATCGGTATGGGAGGCGATCTGGACAAGATCGGAGGCACCTTCGGAAAGACGGCCTCCTCCTTCGGCAACAATTTCTGGCTGACCATCGCTCTGGTCGTTACCTTTTTCATCATGGCCTTCGGTGTTGCCCAGGGCATTGAGAAATCCAACCGATTCATGATGCCGATCCTCTTCTTCCTCCTTGTGATTCTGGCCATCTATGTGGCCTTCCAGCCGGGTGCCAGCGGCGGCTACCGCTACATCTTTACAATTAATCCCAAAGGACTTCTGGATCCCCGTCTCTGGATCTTCGCCTTCGGCCAGGCTTTCTTCTCCCTGTCCGTTGCCGGAAACGGCACGGTCATCTATGGTGCCTATCTGCCGGATGAGGATGACATCCCCTTTGCAGCAAGAAATGTAGCCCTCTTTGATACTATTGCTGCACTTCTGGCCTCCTTTGTCATCATACCGGCAATGGCAACCTCAGGAGCTAAGCTTTCCTCCGGCGGTCCCGGTCTCATGTTTATCTATCTCGTCAATGTCCTGAATCAGATGCCCGGCGGACGCCTGATCGGAATTATCTTCTTCGTCTGCGTTCTCTTTGCCGGCTTAAGCTCTCTCATCAATATGTTCGAGGCTCCGGTTGCCACCCTTCAGCAGCAGCTGCATATGCACCGCCTTCCGGCGGTCCTTATCATCGGCGGCATCGGTCTTGTCGTGTCTCTACTGATTCAGGGAATTGTATCTCAGTGGATGGATGTGGTATCGATCTATATTTGCCCTCTGGGCGCCCTGATCGCAGGCATCATGTTCTTCTGGGTCTTCGGGAAGAAATATGCTCTGGCCGCTGTCAATCAAAGTGCATCGAAAGCGCGGGGCACAAAGTGGTATACTTTTGGTAAATATGTTTACTGCGGAGCTGCTCTGCTTGCCCTGATCGCTGGTGCAATCCTCGGTGGAATCGGCTGATTTCCAAATGAATGTGCTGATTTTTCAGTGTCGGTTCCAAGTATCCATAGTGACATTGAAAATCTGAAAATTTCACAGGAATCCAGAACATCGATTGACAGAATGCAGGGAAAAGGAAGGAAAGATAAACATGGCAGTTGAAATTTCAAAGAAAATGGCAAATCTCCACGGTTCCATGATCCGTGAACTCTTTAAGCTTGGCTCAGATCCGAGTGTGATCTCCTTCGGCGGCGGAAATCCTTCCGTTGAGACCTTTCCGATCAATGAAATCGAGGAAATCGCAGCCCAGGTTCTGACCGACAATCCTGTTTCCGTTCTTCAGTACGGTCTGACCGAGGGCTATACCCCTCTCCGGGAGACCCTGAAAAAATATTTGGCCGAAAAGGAAGGTTTTGATTTCGAGAAAAATGATCTCTTTATCGTGTCCGGCGGCCAGCAGGGTGCAGATCTGACAACAAAGATCCTGGTCAATGAGGGCGATGTGGTTCTGACCGAGGAGCCTGCTTTTGTCGGCTGTCTCAATACCTTCCGTTCCTACGGGGCAAAGCTTCTGGGTATTCCCATGCAGATGGACGGCATTGACACTGAGGCCCTTGAGAGCACCTTAAAAAAACTGACCGATGCAGGAGAAAAGGTCCGTTTCCTCTATACCATTCCCTCCTTCCAGAATCCGACCGGCATCACTTCAACCGAAGAAAAGCGCCAGGAGGTTTACCGGATCTGCCAGAAATATGACATCATGATCTTAGAGGACAACCCTTACGGCGAGCTTCGTTTTGCCGGCCAGAATGTTCCGACCATCAAATCCATGGATACCGACGGCCGGGTGCTCTACTGCGGCAGTTTCTCGAAGACCATGGCACCGGCCTTCCGAATCGGTTTTCTCGTTTTCGACAAGTCCCTGACCGGTCCCATCAGTGTTGCCAAGCAGTGCACCGATGTCCATTCGAACGTGCTTTTCCAATACATCTGCAACGAATATATGACAAAATACGACTGGAACGCTCATCTGGAGAATTCCAGGAAGGTCTATCGCCACAAGGCCGGCCTCATGATCGAAAAGATGAAGGAATGCTTCCATCCGGCAGTCACCTACGGCAATCCGGAGGGCGGTCTCTTCGTCATGGCCTTCCTGCCCGAGGGAATGGATGCCTATCCTTTTGTCCGGGAATCCATTAACCGCGGCGTGCTCTGCGTTCCGGGCTCCGCCTTCCTTGCAGACACCGAAGCAAAGTCCAACGGCTTCCGTCTCAACTACTCCTCTCCTTCAGATGAGCAGATTGAGAAAGGAATTAAAATCCTGGGCGATCTGACCTATGAGTGGATGGAAAAGAAGCACTGAGAGGTTCGAAAAACACTCTTCAACAACTACTTCTCAAATCCACACAGCGTATATCCCCGAGCTATAGCATCACTCTCCGAGATCGGCGTGATCGACTTGGCCTGTCTCAGTCCCCGGCAGCTGGTCGTCAGATGATAATGCTTGCCGCTTCCGGTAATATAGACCGTCCGCTCGCTTCCTGAATTTGCCGAAGCAGTATCCTGCGAAGCCTGCTGGGTAGACTGCGCCGCCTGCTGAGAGGACTGCTGGGCCGCCTGTGACTGCTGTGAAACCGCACCGGAAGAGGATCCGGATGATCCGCCGGAGGAACTGTTGTCTCCGGTCGATTGAGACCGAGCACCCTGATTGGACAGAGGCTGACCGTTCCGTCCGCTGGCTCCGCTTGCGTAATCAATGGTAATTCCCGGCTGAACATTGTAGCAGTAGACATTGAAACAGATGCCGGCACCCTGATCCTCCACCGACCAGGCTTCCATCTGTACGCCACTGGCCACCAGGTTATTGTCCTGGAAAATCGGCGTCACCCGATAGAGGACATGATGTCCAGTTTCTTTGACGTAGTCCGCAACCATATTTTCAAAGGGCAGCATGCCTTCGGTGTTGAGATAGCGGGTTCCGGTAATCAGATTCTTTGCATTGGCATTTTCGCCGGAAAGCTGATAGCCGATCAGATGACAGCGATTGTAGAGGTATTTTCCATCCACGATGTCATATTTAATGGTATGCCATCCGCTGGGCCGGACCGCTCCGATGGCCCCACGCTTCTCGGTCGGCATGATTTCCTTGCAGACATTGGCATAAGCCACGCCGCAGCGACCCAGATCGTCAAGATCACTATAGGTCTCAAAGGCATCCGTTCTGGCCTTGTCGGCATCCGAGAAGGCCGGGACATTGTTATTAATAGAAACATAGGCCCTTCCATCGTAGGCGGGTATAGAGGAGAGGTCGACTGTAGAAGCCGTATTTCCGGCACTGGCTGCCGCATCTGTCTCATTGCTCTGACTGTCAGAAGCTGCTGAACCGGAGTCGCTGGTCTGATTATCCTGGTCCGCAGTCTGATCGGAGCCGGTCTGACCGGAATCCGCGGACTGATTCGAAGATTCGGTCTTTTCACTGGACTCGGTCTTCTGGCTTTCAGAGGTCAGATCTCCGCAGGAAGTCATAGTCAGCCCGTTTAAAGCGATCAGGATTGCAAGAAGCGGTGCCAGAATAAAGTTTCTGTTGATTTTTTTTCTATTATTTGAGTGCAATGGTGAATTTTTCACAAACATTCTGCTTTTTCCTTTTATAAGATCGGACATTTCCTCTTTCGATGATCTGATCCTTATTCCTTCTCCCAAACTTCAATGGTGATCTTATCGTGCGATTTCCCCTGGATTTCCCCCGTGGAAGTCATCTGAAAAGCCGATAAATCCAGATCAAATTTAATATCACTTGGATATTTCCGGTTCCAACGGCAGATTATGATTTTTTGAATCTGCCCCTGATAGGGCTTCAAAGATTCTTTCTCAACGAAGCAGTAATCAAAAGGGCCGGCATTCTTCAGATAATTCTCTTCTACAATAAGATCATATCCTGCATTCTGCTCTACTTTCGATACCGAATTTGATGTTGATGAATTCTCATCCGATCCTCTGTTGAAAAAGGAAACATTCTCCTCCGGCATCGGTCTATATTTCTCAAATAATTCTGCGGAATAGGGACTCATTCGAAGGGTCTGATCCTTGATCCGGTCCATAAGATAAGCAATCAGTTTCTCATCCCGGCTCTGCCTCCTGTGATTGAAGGCCATGCCATTGTCATCCGACAGACAAACGATTGGAATCATTTTTTCTTCCTCCTACTGCCCCGTCATAGATTGACCGGGGATTTCAGCTTACCTGTTTTTACTCCGATTTCTTCTCAGTATTTTCTACCGGTACTTCTGTCACCTTGTCCTTCGGCAGAGTGTGCAGAAAGTGCAGGGTCATGGGAAAGGCGATGGCGCTGGCACTCATCTCCGCGATACTCTGGGCCCACTCCAGGCCGGCGATGCCGAAGATGGCCGTCAGAAGGTAGGCAAAGGAAATCAGGAAAACACCTCTCCGAAGAGAGGCCAGAAGGGTTGCCTTGGCGGCCTGGCCGATCGACTGGAAAATCATATCGCCGAAGACCGACATGGCCATGAAGGGCATACTGATTGCAATATAACGCATCATGGTTCCGCCGATCTCGATAACCTCCGGGTCATTCCGGAAGAATCCGACAACCTGATCAGCAAAAAGGAAGGCCAGGACGGCCAGAACGACAAGCAATGCGGTCGACAGTCTCCAGACATACCAGTAGGCCTTCTTCAGGCGGGAATAGATCCTGGCGCCATAGTTATAGGCGGCAATGGGCTGCAGGCCCTGGCCCAGACCGATAGTAACACAGTTCAGGAAGAAGGCAATCCGGTTGACGATGGAAATCGCAGAGACTGCCGCATCGCCGTAGCCACCGGCCAGATGGTTGATCAGCATGGTGGACAGGGCATTGAGGAGGTTTCTCATAAGAGAAGGCGTTCCATTGAAGATCACTTTCTTTACAATAGCCGGTTTCCAGGTGAAATATTTCCAACGGAAGCTGCTCTGTGTCTTTCCCCGAAGAAAGGGAATGATCAGGATGACACAGCTCAAATACTGGGTGACCGCCGTGGACAGGCCTGCGCCGGCAATTCCCATATGGCAGACATTGATGAGAAAGGCATCGCCGAAAAGATTCAGGATGCCGCCGCTTGTCAGGCCGATCATTCCGAAGAAAGCCAGGCCTTCATAGCGAAGAATGTTATTCATGACACAGCCGAGGGTCATGGCCGGTCCGGCGATCAGGATATAGGCCCCGTAGATTCTTGCATAAGGAAGAATGGTCTTTGTCGATCCCAGAAGAAGCATCAGAGGATCGAGGAAAATCAGACCAAGGACACCGATAAGAGCACCGGTCAGAAGGGCCAGATAAAAACCGCAGGCACTGAAATTTTTCGCTCCTTTGAGATCCCTCTGGCCCAGCTTTCTCGAAATATTGGTCCCGGATCCATGTCCGAACATGAAACCGAAGGCCTGAAGAATAGCCATGAGTCCGAAAACGACACCTGTAGCCGCACTGGCACTGGTGTTGATCTGACTGACAAAGAAGGTATCTCCCATGTTATAGATATTGGTGACCAGCATGGAAATAATAGTCGGAAGGGACAGCTCACGGACCAGGCGTCCCACAGGCTCCTGGGTCATCCGGTGATACTGCTTCTCGTAGGCTTCCTTCTGGGTTTCTGCATTTGCCTTTTTCATTATTTATTTACATCTTTTCTTATGATCTGAAAATCCATAAACTGAGCCATGGTTTTCAAAGTTTTCGGGGCCAAGCCGTAAGACAGAAGAAATCCGGCTTCACCAGGCCAGTCTGCCCTACAAGGCACAAAAAGATCGGGAGAATGCAACTCGTCACCCTCCCGATACGTATTCAGTATAGCACCTTTTACAATTGCTTTACAAACCAGACCGTCAGGATTACAGGTCCATCGCAATCTCTCTCAGCACCTTCTTATCACATTTGAAAGGAGCCAGAGCCAGCTTGGCTTCCGGCAGTTCTTCAACTGCGGTCTCCAGTAAGGATTCTTCTACCTTCAGATGATCACTGACCACATCATAGAAACTTCTCCAGTCGTCCAGATCGCGGAAGCCGGCCAGATGAAGTGCTTCATCTCTTGCTTCCTTGTCCGCGTGCGACAGATAGCCAGCCTCGAAATAGCCGCAGGCCCGGCCATGGGCTATATTTCTCCGACAGGTCAGGGTATAGGACAGGCCATGGGGAATGGAGGTGCCAGCCAGAGCAATCGACATGCCGGCCATAACGGATGCGGTCATAAAGGCTGAGAAATCTGCATCCTCCGCTTGCCGCTCTCCAAGAAGAATGTCCCGGTTTTCGGACCAGACCTTGAGGCCGGCCTCTGCCGTCATCTTGGTATAGCGGTCCGCATGGACATTGATCAGGCTCTCCCAGAGATGGGCCAGGGCATCGACCGCCGTATTCCGAAGGATGGTAAGAGGCAGAGACTTGAGATAGTTGGGATCAGCCAAACCGAGATCAGCAAAAATCTTATAAGGAATGGATCCCTTTTTCTTCGTATCCGGATTGGTCAGAACGGAAACCGCCGTAACCTCGGAACCCGTGCCGCAGGTGGTCGGAATCTCGATAATAGGAATAGCCTCGTTGGAATTTCCGGCTTCCAGAAGGAAATCTCGGCCTTTATCCTTGTTTTTAATCATCAGGGCTGCCGCCTTTGCCGCATCCAGTGAGGATCCGCCGCCCACGCCGATGCAGAAGTCCGCACCGAATTCGAGGCCTTGATCCCGGGCCTTCATAACTGTATCCAGGGAAGGATTCTGCTCGACCTGATCAAACAGAGTGTAAGGGATCTTTGCAGCCTCGAGCACTTCCTCGATATCAGACAGAGATCCGTTCTTACGGGAAGAGCTTCCGCCGGTCATAATCAGAGCCCGGCTGCCCAGGGTCTCAATCTCTTTGGCATGGTTCTTTACGCAGTTTGTTTCCTGATACAGCTTTGCGGGCATGTAGAATTTCATCGCAGTCCTCCTTGGGATCGTTCATTGCTTTTTTACTCTCCTATTTTATCACGATTTCCTGCTCGTGCCGGATGGATTCGCGGAATCTTTTTCAGAATCAACTGCATATGCATGAAGTCATCTTACAACCAATCATGGATTCCCTCTTTTTCACCATAGATGTCTGTAAAATCAGTACTGGATCCGTTGGTGCAGGTCTTTCAGGTCTTCAGCATAGAGAACACCTTCCCGATCCGGTCATGGATGACAATGGTGTTCCTGGCCCTTGGCACTGACAGATTGCTCTCATTGATAACTGCCAGGGTATCCCCATGGAAATAGTTGATAAAGGATGCTGCCGGGTAAACCGTAAGAGATGTTCCTCCGATAATCAGGAGATCCGCCTCGGATAGAGCCCGGACCGCCTTCTCGACCGCATCTTCCGGAAGGGATTCCTCATAGAGGGTGATATCCGGCCGGATGACACCGCCGCAGCTGCAGTGAGGGATAGGCTCCTTGGATTCGAAAATATAGTCCGACGGGTAGACCTTCCCGCATTTCATGCAGTAATTTCGAAGCGCAGATCCGTGAATTTCAAAGACCTTTTTACTGCCGGCCTTCTGATGAAGTCCATCGATATTCTGAGTCACAATGCCGAGAAGCTTTCCTGTTTTCTCCAGCTCGGCCAGATAACGATGGGCCGCATTGGGCTGAACCTTTCTCGTATCCATCTTCTGTCGGTGGAATTCGAAGTAGATCTTCGGATTGTCCATAAGGCAGGAATGGCTGAGCAGATATTCAGGAGGATATTTGTCGAAGTTGACATCATGCTGGTTATAAAGGCCGTCCTTGCTCCGGAAATCCGGAATGCCGCTTTCAGTTGAGACACCGGCACCGCCGAAGAAGACAATTTTCTTTGATCGGTCGATTGCATCCTGGAGGGCCTGAACCTCTTCGGGAAGTTCTCCTCCTGCTTTTGATCTTTCATTTCCTGAATTTTCCAGATTTCCATTCTGATCCATATCTGTCACCCCTTTCTAATAAAATTTACTAGATCTCCAGCTTCTCCCCGTCTCCGAAGTAGTGCACATAGCCAGCCAGGGACTTGGCCTTCTTCAGTAAAGACTTGGCATGAAGATAGACCTCGATTTTCGCACGTCCTTTTCCGTTTTTCGCTTCCTGGATCATGTTTTCGCCGGCGGAATTACCGTCAAATGCCAGAAGGATGGAAGGCCGACGCTCGAAAATCTCATAGTTGAAGCTCTTATAAATGCCCATGCCCTCGAGATCCGGGCTGACACGGATGTTGACGTCCGCTTCCTTCAGCCGTTTCTTCTCATCTGCGGTCAGAAGGGTCGGAACCATGGCAAAGACATCGAAATGTCTGTCTTCCGGTAGATTGGCCAGGGCTTCCAAGAGATAACCCTCATAGCCTGTCAGCTTATGGCCGATCACGAAGAAATATTCGTCCGGACGGATCCTACGAAGCAGATTGTCGATCTCAGCCATGCCGTCAACCCGAAGTCTTGTCGTTCTCCGCTCGGTATTAAAGCTTCCGCCCATGAGAATAATGGGTGTCCGGTCCCAAGGAAGCTCACAGATCTGGTCCTTTAATTCCGTATTGGCATCGTAGTGCCTGCTCCGGGCTCCGGAAAGACCGTGAATGCCCGATCCCGGAAGAATCTCCGGCATCAGCTTCAGAAGCTTATCTTCCGTATAATGTGCCTGCTCATAGGCTCTCTTCTTTCTCCGGTAAGCAGCCTGACTGGATTCGATGATGGCGGATTCAGCTGACTTCATCTTGGACATCTCCTCCGGTGTCAGATGGAGGAAACGGGCCAGGGACAGCTGCTCTTCCATGGCATCTGTTCCATAGATAGCTGCGCCATCGGTACCCTGAACACAGGAGATGCCGGCCTCCAGATACTGCTTCAGAGGGTGATTTTTCAGGGAATTCAGGTTGTTGAGCCGGACATTCGATGTAATCTGGAATTCGAGGACAATGTGATTGTCCCGAAGCTCCCGTAGAACCCCCCGGCCCTTTTTCGAGGTCAGGCTGTAGGTATAGAGGCCGTGGCCGATCCGCATGTGGGGCATAGCCTGGCCCGGCGCCAGGGATTCCCGGACACAGGCGATACTGTGGGCGATATTGTCCTTCTGACTGTCATTTTCACCGGCATGAACACGGATGACAAAATCCGGATCCTTGGCCGCGATCTTTGCAATTTCCTTGAATACCGGCTTCAGTGTAATAATGTCATTAATCTCTTCACCAACGAAATCGACACCAGCCACATAGGGATCCAGGGCTGTCGCATGGAGAACCGAGATGTTCTGAGCCAGGTAGTCGCTCGGCGTTACCCGATCCTTTACAATGGTCAGAGGAATACGGCGGATAGCGGCCAGGAAACGGAGCATGACCCCGGTTTCCCGGAAAATGGCCGGCATAACCGCGTGTACCTCTTCGAGCATGCGAAGAGATTCGTATTTCTTGACCAGGGTCGTGTCACTGATCTCGGCATAGCAGATGCCTTGGCGCTGGTAATTCCGGGCAATCCAGAGGAGTCCGTCCTGGAAGAGGCTGTTCTCGACATAGTCCGGATTTTCGTGATCCTTCTGCATCTGAATCAGGGCCCTTTTCACCTCATGATCGGGGATCAGGTCTACATTTCGAAGAGAAATCGGATCCTCGCTGGGCTGGCCCTTGCAGAAGACATAGCGGTAGAGGTAAACCTTCTCGAGATTGGTAAAGACGGCCTGGCCGTCCTTCAGAATCGAAAGGGAAGTCCGGATCTTCACAATATTTTCGGCGGCATGGTCTAGATTTTCGAGGATGAGGCTGGCGAAGTTGATGAAAGTATTGTCATTGATCTTCCGGTCCAAGTACTTGCCCTTGAGATCGGAATGGATGAACTGCTTCTCGACCTTGGCCCGACGCTCCTGAAGGAGCTTGTCCTGAGCCGGCGTCAGCGCCAGATCCAGTTTCCGGATATAATAAAGGGGATAGCGGATCTGGTGGAAAATGCCAAGGGCGATCAGGATATCGCCCGGCAGATTGGCATTCATGTGGGTATGAAGGTCGGACCGGAATTTCAGATCCCGCGGGATATAGGTCTTGAAGATCGTCTCATAGAGGCCCAGCTCATAGTCCCGGGTCTGACTCATCAGAGTCTTCGCGATCGAAGGAATGGTTGCTTTCCGCTCCACCCGGCCGTCCCGGTAGATATTTGCGACCTTGGTCGAGCCCATATGGAAAATGTAGACCTCCCGGTTCTCTCCATCGATAAAGCAGGGAATATTGCCCCGGATGACAAAAAGCCCATCGTCGTTGGTCGAAAGAGGCAGGCCGCAGAGGCGGGCCAGGTTCCGGATCAGGTTCCCGGAATGATGATTCGGGGTTTCAAGCTCATAATTCAGCTGGTCTAAGTCCCAGTAGAGATTCACCAGGATGTCCTTCTCATTGTCCAGGGCGAAGGTTGTAAAATAGGTCATAATTTTCAGCTTTCTGTATTATCGCTGTTTTCAGATACCTTACGGGAAAATGCCTGACAGCAGATCTTTGGAGCAGGCTCTTCTTATATTTTTATATGCTTAAAACGGATGCAAGTAAATTACATGCATCCGTCTGAAAGATTTATTCAATTATAGCAGAAGTAAGGTTCGGATTCACCAAAAGATCAGAGTTCATGACTGTAAGGGGAAATCGAAGTATAAGTTTGTGAAGAATCGCAGGATCTGCTCAGACTTCCACATCCAGGTCAAATTCACTGGGCAGGAATCTGGGGCAGACATTATCAGTGGTTGAAATAACCGAGCTTGCCATCCGGGTTCCGATCCGGCAGGCCTGGCCCAGGGTCTTTCCATAAGTCAATCCGATGGCAACCCCGGAGAAAAAGGCATCGCCGGCACCAGTTGTATCAACGACGCCGACATTGATTGGCGGACAGTAGCCGGGTTCCCCATTCAATTCTGCATATACCGCGCCCTTATCGCCCATAGTAACAACCATCCTTGGATAATGGGCCCGTTTGACATTCTGGTCAATGATAGGCATCAGCTCCTCCGGCGTCATACTGCAGTAGTCATCCGAGAAAAGGAGACCGGCTTCCTGGACATTGCAAACCAGAACTCCGGACCGCTTGATCAGATCCCGGCGCTCGATGGCAATGGACATATTGGAAATCGGGCAATAAACCTTCTTGTCGTATTTCTCGGCCAGCTCAAAGATCTTCTTTAAGATCGGGGCCTCGATATCGAATTCAACGCAGATACTGTCCGCTTCGGAGAAAATCTCATCCCCGTCCTCTTCCAGAATCTTCAGAATCTCGGTCAGATCCGGCCGCTTGGAAATGGATCCAACCACATCGCCCTCGTTTGAGAAGATGGCCAGCCAGGTTCCCAGACCGTTCGGAACTTTCCGAATATATTTTGTATTGACTTTATGGCGGTTTAACTTGTCGATGACTTCCTGTCCCAGGGCACTTTCATCAACGATGGAGATAAAAGTAGGGCGAAGCTCTATATTTGCAATGTCCTCAGCAATGTTTCTGCTGACACCGCCGTGGACTTCGATAACATTGCCGGCATTCCGGCCATTGGGAACGTACTGGCCGATCGGATAGCCCTTGATATCGACAAAAGTAGCTCCGATTGCGACGATTCCGTTTTTCATATGGTTCTCTTTCTATGTATTTCATATCGATGTAATAACCGGATCGCTTCGTGCTCCGCACTCTCGCGATCCTTCCTCAGCTCGGGCTCCCGTGCTGCTTCGCATCACTTCACCTTCGCTGAGGGGCGTGTCAATCATTCCTTCGTCCACTGCTGCACAAGTGCATCGTGGACGAAGGAATTTTGACACTTTATTACATATGTATCAACCCAAATGCATTGGCCACACTGGATATCAGGATGATGATGACAAAAATCGGTGCCAGCCACTTGATCGTAAAATTGAAGATGCCCTGACGGCGGAAGCCGCCGCCTTCCAGAACTTCTTCTGCAATCTTCTTTCGGCCGATGATAAAAACGACCAGCATGCAGGTGGTAAAAGCAGCAATGGGCATCATAACAGAATTCGTAATGAAATCAAAGAAATCTAGGAAATTCATGCCCAGAATTTTGACATTGGCAAATGGTCCATAGCCCAGAGCAGAAAGAGATCCAAGAGCAATCATAATAAGGCCAATGATAACAGTGGCCTTTTTTCTGGACCAGCCCAGCTGATCTTCAAACGTTGCGACAGCGCTCTCTTCCAGGGCGATGGCACTGGTCAGTGCAGCAAAGAAAACCAAAAGGAAGAAAACAGCACCAATAACATTTCCGAATCCCATGGAATCGAAGATCTTCGGCATGGTAATAAACATAAGGGAAGGTCCAGCTTGGAGATTCTGTGCAGCCTTGTCACCAGAAAAAGCGAAAACCGCCGGGATAATCATAAGGCCGGCCATGACGGCAATCAAAGTATCAAAGAATTCCACCTGACGGGTAGCTCCTTCGATCGAAACATTCCGCTTCATATAAGAACCGAAGGTGATCAGAATACCCATGGCAATGGACAGGGAATAGAACATCTGTCCCATGGCCGTGACTACAGTCATCCAGGAGAAATTCTTCATATTTGGAACCAGGAAATAGAGAATTCCTGCTCCGGCTCCCGGACGGGTCATGGAATAAATACAGACAATAACCGCCAGGACAACAAGGATCGGCATCATAATCCGGCTGACTCGTTCGATTCCGCCCTGAACACCCATGAAAATAATAATCAGAGATAAAACGGAAAAGACCAGAAACCAGATTTCCGATGTCATGCCGCTCGTAATCATGGTAGAAAAGGCCCCGTCTTTAGCCAGTCCGCGGGCATTTCCGCCCACATATTCCACAAAATAACGGATGACCCAGCCACCGATGACAGAATAATAGGGAACGATCAGAATCGGAATGATGGCATTGATCCAGCCGCCGAAAATGACCCAAGGCTTCTTACTGAAGTGGCTGAAGGCCCCGACCGGGCTCTTCTGCGACATGCGGCCGATGGCCGTCTCCGCAACGATCATCGTATAGCCGAAGGTGAGTGCCAGAATGATATAAATGACAAGGAAGATGCCTCCTCCGTATTCAGCGGCAAGATAAGGGAACCGCCATATATTTCCCAGACCGACGGATGCGCCGGCGGCAGAAAGAACATAACCAAGTTTACCAGTGAAAGTACTGCGTTTTTTTGTTTCCATTTGTTTTTGAAGGGCCGGTTCTGATGAGAAATCAAAACCGCTCGATCCTCCCATTCCTTTCCAGACTTAATTGCTGCAACTTTCTATTCCATTTCATAGTTAAAGTTAATTGCGTCAGCTTTACTATTATATAGATAATGTTGAGTGAATTTCAATACACATAGGTGTGATTTCCTTTCAACATAGATTTTGCTTCTAATAAAAACCACACTTCTAATCCCGGAAAAAATCTGAACGATCAGAAAACGCTTCTGTCAGAGGACTGACAGAGCTCTTATCCATTATGAGCAAAAATACAAAACTCCTCCAGCCATCTGATTGACGACTGAGGGAGTCTTTAAGCCGCGGAAATATAAACCAAAGCCTTATTTCCTATTCATTTGAGTGGTTCTTATAGACAATAAACTTGTTCTCATGCAGGATCTTGATATAATTGCCAAGCCGCTCGTAGAGAGGCTCTGCCTTTTCACCGAACTCTTCCTTCACCATCTGTCCAATCTCATAGACTGTAGTCTCTCCGTCCAGCTTCTGCCAGACAAAGGAACCCAGATCATCAAGCTCGATATCGGAATAGCGGGGTTTCTTTAAAAGGACCTGGACCAGCTTATCTGCCAGTCCCTTATGCTCAACCACGACCAGAACATGGCCGTTTTTACCGATCTTCCAGGGAAAAAGCGCATTCCTGTGAGGCTTATAATCGAGAAGATTCTCACTTTTCTTCATGCTTGTCTTCCTTTTTCATGACCATGCGGAGAAGAGAAACTGCCAGAAGAGCAAAGAGAATCAGGGAACCGATACTTCCAAGACTGAAGGACGAGGAAAGATCTATATTCAGCTTCGCTGCCGCAAATGCAGCCAGAAGAATACCAACCAAGCCCTCGCCGGCGATCAGACCGGAGGAATAGAGAATACCGCGGTTATTGGCAGCCTTCCGCTCCTCTTCTGTCATACCCTTCTTCTTATCCACGAAGAGACGGATCAGGCCGCCGACCATCATAGGCAGGGAAATATAGATCGGAAGGTAGAGACCTACGGCAAAGGGCATTACCGGAATGCCCATGATCTCAACAACAACACCGATAAAGATACCGGCGAAAATCAGAGCCCAGGGCAGATTGCCCTTCATAACGCCCTCGACAACCATCTTCATAAGCTCGGCCTGAGGTGCCGGAAGCTCCTGGCTGCCGTAACCCATACCGCTGTTTAAGAGGTAAAGGGTTCCGCCGATGGCAAGGGATGAAGTCAGAACACCGATGATCTCGCCGACCTGCTGCTTCCAGGGAGTTGCACCGATGATGTAACCGGTCTTCAGGTCCTGGGAGGTATCGCCAGCGATAGCGGATGCGATACAGATAATGGAAGCAATGATAATAGCGCCGGTCATGCCCTTCATACCGATATTTCCGGTGGCCTTCAAAATAGCTGTGACAATCAGAAGAGTTGCAATGGTCATGCCGGAAACCGGGTTATTGGAAGAACCGACAATACCAACCATACGAGCCGATACGGTAACGAAGAAGAAAGCGAAAATAACGATCAGAATGGTTCCGCCCAGACCAACCGGGAATACCGGAAGAATCCAGATCATCAGAGCCACAATCACGATACCAATAACCAGAGCCTTTGCGGGCATATCCTTATTGGTACGGACAGAAGCTCCGACCTTGGAGCCGTAGTCCTTCATGGAGCCGGAGAAAGCCTTGATCATCATAGGAAGAGATTTGATCAGGCTGATAATACCTCCGCAGGCAACGGCACCTGCACCGATATACTTGATGTAGTTCTTCCAAATGACAGCAGCCGACATGGTAGAAATCGTATCAGATCCCGGATAGATGGTCTGTTGTCCGCCGAAAACATAGATCAGAGGCATAAGAACCAGCCAGCCCAGGAGACCGCCGGTCAGCATATAAGATGAAATCTTGGGACCGCAGATAAATCCGACACCCAGAAGGGAAGGCAGGGTATCCATACCAATACCGGCACCCTTGTAATTCTTGAAATCATAGGTAATTTCGCTGGGGAAGATCTTCAGACCGTCTGCCAGAAATTTAAAGCCGGCAGCCAGACCCAGTCCGGAGAAAACGGTCTTGGCATTGGAACCGCCCTCTTCACCGGCCTGAAGGACTTCTGCGCAGGCCGTTCCTTCCGGATAGGGAAGGGTTCCATGCTCCTGGACAATCAAAGCGTTCCGAAGAGGAACCATGAAAAGCACACCCAGGACACCGCCGACCATACAGATAACGGCGATTAAAGCAAAGGACGGATACGCGGTTTTTCCGTCATTGGCCCACATAAAGATGGCAGGCAGTGTGAAAATTGCACCTGCCGCTACCGACTCACCGGCAGAACCGATGGTCTGGACCATATTATTCTCAAGGATCGAATCCCTGTGCAGAATGACACGGATCAGACCCATGGAAATAACTGCAGCCGGAATGGATGCAGAAATCGTCATACCAATTTTAAGACCAAGATAAGCATTTGCAGCTCCGAAAATGACTGCCAGAAGAATGCCGACAATAATGGAAAATGGCGACAGTTCCCGCATGGCGGTATCCGCAGAAACAAAGGGCTTAAAGTCCTTCTGTTCACTACTCATTGTTAAAAACCTTTCTAAATTGATCATTCTCCCGCGTGATGACCAGATCTGAGTCAGAGGCCTTCATAGATTTTCCAATTGCATTTATGGATTTCCATATGGCAAGGTCCGAACTTCACATAAAAAAACCGCTTCGAAAAGCGGTTTTTTAGATTCTGGTATCACAAGTACACCATGCACAAGTATAGTTATAATTCTTTTATGTGTCAACACGTTAAAGTGAATACAGTTCACCTAAAATGTCGCTTATTCCATAGATTTCCGGCATCCACAGCAGAATTTTCGGGTCGGCTGTCTCTCTGTCATCACATCACTTTATGATTTCAGCGCATTTCAGTGAATTCATTCTGTAACCCCGGAAAAATTTCGCTCCAGGAAAGGATCTCCGGCCCATTCGTCGAAATCTTCCTTGCCGGAAAGAACCTTTGCATATCCTGTGACAAGCTCCTTTGCCTTGGGAACAGCCTCCTGAAAACGCCTGGTCAGTTCCTGGTTGGAGGCATTGCAGGACAGATTCGGAGTCTTATTGATAATGTGGCCCTTTAAGGTATGATACTTGCCCAATGCGCGGAGACCGGTATAGATAAAGTCCCGCTTTCCGTCCGTCGGACAGAGAAGCAGACGATGGAAGTTCACAAAGGACTTCAGAGCCTCCTCGATCGTCTCCTTTGTCAGTCCTGGATAGAAAGGCTTGATGATATCCGCCGTGTAGGGATCGGATGGGAAGCCCGGAATCCTGCTGTAGGACAGGGGATCCTTCTTCTCTCTTACCAGAAGACTCCGGTCAAATTCGCCCTCGATTTCATAATGGCTGATACTGCTGGCCTCACTGTAGTTATCGATGTATCTGTGGCAGGAAGCGTCGAGTGTGTAATGACAGAGCACACCGTAAAGATAGACCTTTCTGGCCGGATACTGCTCTCCGTCCAAAATCCGGTAGGCGCTCTCAAACCAGCGCCTTCCACTCTGATTATGCATGGCATTTCCCATATGGGAAACCGTATTGGCCTTTAAGGGATGATCATAAAAGAGAATATCCGGTCCCTGCAGACCTGCCAGGAAGACATCGCGGTTTCTTCGAATGACATCCTGCAGATTCTCCGGCAGCGTCTGAAAGACACGGATTCCAAATAAAGTATGTGCAAATCCTGCTGGCATTGGCGTACACCCCTTTCCTCTTGGCAGTTCATACAGACTGCCTTTTATTTCCTGTTTTTATATTGATTTCCAGTTTGCTTACATCTCCAGAAATATTTTACTATCAATCTATGCTGATGGATATCTGTGATTCTTATTTATTCTCAGGCTTCCACGCTATGACAGGCTCCGGCTTGTCCGGATGCGGGCCCAGCATCTTCTCCATCCAGATCATGTCATACCAGCGGCCGAATTTATAACCGCAGTCCCGGAAGGTTCCGATCAGACGGTAGCCCATTCGGGCATGAAAATCAGCACTGTTTCTGGTCAGGGTCTCATCCTCAGTTCTCGGATAGGCGATACAGGCATAGGCATTCAGAACATGCATCTTATGAAGAGCATCTTCCAGAGCCATATAAAGCTTCCTGCCAAGGCCTTTGTGTCTGGCATTCCTTGCCAGATAGACGGTCACCTCCACCGACCAGTCATAGGCTTTTCTTCCGTAATAGGGGCCGGCGTAGGCATAGCCCAGAATTTTTCCTTCTTCTTCAGCGACAAGATATGGATAGCGCTCCAGGGTTTTCTCGATCCGTCCGCGGAATTCATCGAGAGACGGTGTTTCCCATTCGAAGGTGATGGCTGTTTTCTCTACATAATAGCGGTAGATCTCCAGGAGGTCTGCCGCATCCTCCGGACTTGCCGGGCGGATTTGTATTTCTTCTGCCAAGGTTCCTTCCTCTCTTACAATCTCTCTTCCAGGCAGGTATACTGAGTCTTCATACCCATGGCTGCATAGAAACCGGCAGCCCTGTCATTGCCTTCCCAGACATGCAGGGTAATATTGTAGAAATCATGAGCCTTACCGTAAGCCTTGACCGTATCATAAAGGATCTGGCCCAGATGACGGCCGCGGGCCTCTTCATCCACACAGAGGTCATCGATATAGATGGTCTTTATTTCTGTCCGGATGCTGTCTCCGAGGATCTGCTGAAATTCGGTCATGCAGTAGCCGAGCAGCTTATTGGTTTTCGCATCTGCTGCGCAGAAGATCGGCCTCTTGGGATCCTTTAAGATTGCTACCAGCTCCTCATCCGAATACTTTCTGCCTAGGCGGAAGAGATCCGGCCGGATGTCATGATGAACCTTGTTGACCTGGTTTAAGAGCTCATCAATTCTCGGAATATCAGCGGCTTCTGCGAAACGGACACAGATTCCATGTTCCTTGGCAAATTCACTGGTAAGATTTTCCATGTTCTGTCCACCTCCGTATTACTCAATATAGAAAATTCTTCTCTATTATAGCTTAAACCGGTCTAAATTTACTCTGCTTTCGGAAATAATACAGTCTGACGCAGCTCTGTCAGAATCAGCGGATCTGCTCATTCCACCCCGTCAATCTCCGCTCTGCTTCCGCCGGTTCGATCCTTGGTGACCCGGATCTGCTTATCAATCTTGTTCTCAAGCTCTTCAACATGCGAAATAATGCCGACCAGGCGATTGCCCTCGGTCAGACCGGCCAGAGCCTCATAGGCGAGTTCCAGGGTGTCCGGATCCAGGGTTCCGAAGCCCTCATCCACAAAGACCGTGTCCACCTGGATGCCGCCGGCCGAGGCCTGAATCTCATCCGAGAGCCCTAAGGCCAGGGACAGGGAAGCCAGGAACATCTCACCGCCGGACAGGGTTTTGACATCGCGGACAGAACCGTTATAGTGATCGATCAGCTCGATCTCCAGACCCGTCTTCTTGTTCTTGGCATCGCTGCCCTTCTTCCTCTGCAGTTCATACTGGCTGTCCGACATCTTTAGAAGCCGCCGGTTTGCCCGAACCAGAACTCTCTCGAAATAAGTGGTCTGGATATAGGTCTCCAGAGTAATCTTCTCCTTCCCGGTCACATTGCCGGAAGCCGTATCGGAAAGTGCCCGGACCCACTGATAACGCCCTTCAATCTCTGTCAGTTCCTCCGATACGCTCTCGATATTGTCCCTGGCATCCTGATTGACCTTCCGTCGTGCAGCGATCTCCTTCAGCTTCTTCTGATTCTCGTCCCGGGCCTCCTTCCGCTTCTGAAGATCGGCGGTCAAAGCCTCCGTGTCATACTGAGGCGATTCCTTAACCTGCTTTTCCAGGGAAGCAATCATTCCTCCAAGCTTTGTCAGGTCCTCGGAAAGAATCTTACAGGTCTCCTCCCGGTCCTTATAGTCCTTTTCCAGCTTTTCGGCCTCTTCCTTAAGCTTTTCAATCTCCTTTTCCGCCGCCTTCTTACTGGAGAAAGTTAGACCGGTCTTTAATCTTTCCTCTTCCCGGGCATCATTTGCAATCGTGGTCTCCAGGGCGGAAAGCTTCTTCTCTTTGTCTGTTTCGGCAGTCTTATCCTGGTCCAGCTTTTCTTCCTTCTCGGGGATCCACTTTTCCAGCTCCTCTAAACGAGCCTGGTTCTTCATCTCCTTTTTCAGCTCCGCAACGGCCTTTCTTCCGGCTGCCTTGCTTTCCGCCAATTCCGTCTGGATCCGGCTTTCCGCTCCATCAAAGTCATTCACGCCAAGAAGCTTCTCTTCATCGGATTGGAAGGTTCTGGTCTTCTCTTCGAGCGCAGCCTGAGCCCTGTCAAAAGTTCCTTTGGCGGTTTTCTCCTCTTCTTCCCTGCTGTCCCGGTCAGCTTTGGCCTTTTCCAGCTGCCGGTCAGTCGGTACATCTTCTGTCTTTACGGCCAGATGCTCATGATGGGTGGAGCCGCAGACCGGACAGGGCTGACCCTCTTCCAGCCCCTCTGCCAGAATTCCGGCCTGGCCTTCGATATAAGCCCTGTGCTTTTTTGTATAAGTATCCTCTGCCTTCTGGGCTTTTTTCTGCTTTTCCAGAAGATCCGCCTTCAGAGTCGACAGCTCCTCTTTGGCCTGAAGGATTGCATCATACTTTTCCTTCAGAGCATTTAAGGCATTTACCTTGTCCTTCAGCTTCTCAATGTCCGCTTTGATTTTTTCCAGATTCAGGGCAGAGCTCTTCAGGCCTTCCTGCTCGGTTTTCAGGTCTTTGATCTCCTTTTCCAGAGCAGCAAGATTTTCCTTTCCCTGCCGAATCTCTTCGGTCAGTCCTTTCTGTTCTTTGATATGGGTTTTACGAGCCTTGACCACCTTGTCATAGGCATCATAGTCATCCAGGGATTCTTCCAGCTTTGCAGCCTCCGAGAGCTTTCGATCCCGGCCGAAATCCTGATCGTCCATGGCAAGCTTTGCTGCCTCCCGGGCCTCCTCGGCTTTCTTTATTGCCGGAAGCTTCTCACCTTCTGCTGCCTTATATTCCCGGATATGCTGACGGTTTTCCTCCAGCTTCTTCGCTTCACCCAGCTTTCCGTTGATCGCCTCAATCTCATCCGCCAGGGTCCTGTTTTCTCCGGAAAGCTTCTCATCCAAAGCCTGATCCTTGTCGATCAGCTCTCCCACAAGATTCAGAACGCTGCCAGTCAGAGGATCTCCCTCTTTCATTTTATCCAGTTCGACATTCCGCTCATCGCTTTCATCGCAGGTGATTTCATTGATATACTGGCGGATGCTTTTCTTTGCATCCTCCTTCTTTCCACAGACAGCCTTTTTTTCGTCTTCCAGCCTCTTCTGCAGGGTCTGATATTTCCCTGTCTTAAAAAGATTCCGGAAAATATCCTCCCGTTCTTTGGTACCAGCAAGGAGGACCTTCTGGAAGTCTCCCTGAGCCAGCATTTCGATTCCGGAAAACTGCTCCTTGGTCAGGCCCAGAATCTCTGTAATCTTCGGGTCGGCCTCCTTTGATTTCGTAATGATCTGGCCATCGGGAAGGGTCAGTTCCACGCCAGCCGGCTCCTTCGTCAGGCCCTGACCTCTTGTTTTAGGTCTCTCATATTCCGGATTCCTTCGTATCCGGTAGATCTTTCCCTGATGTAAAAAGGTCAGGTCGACATAGGTCTCCATTCCGGGCAGGGCATACTGAGAACGAAGCATGTTTGCATCGCGGTTATTGCCACTGGCTTCGCCATAGAGCGCATAGGTAATAGCATCGAAAATGGTGGTTTTGCCGGCTCCGGTCTTTCCGGTCACGAGATAGAGGCCGCTGGTTCCCAGCCGGTCCAGATCCAGTGTCGTCTGCCCCGCATAGGAGCCGAACGCCTGCATAGTCAGTTTCAAAGGTCTCATATCAGTTTTCCTCCCATATTTTTTCGATCTGAGAAGAAGCAAAGGCCCTCTGCTCCTCATTCATCGGCTGGTTATTGATCTGTTCATAGAGGTCCTCGAAAAGCTCCAGGGGAGTCCGGTGGTCGACATCGATCTCCCGGTCCAGTCTCTGATTGCTCCGTGTCCTGGTATTGTCATAGGAGAGATGCATGAGATTGGGATAGACATCCCGAAGTTTACCAATAGCATCCGGCACATCCTCCTCATCGGTCAGGATGACCTGGATATAATCATCGGTCGCCGTGCCCTCGTAATTTTCCCTTGCCATGAGATCATTGTATTTTCCCTTAATGGTCCGCATGTCATGCATTGGGATGAGGTCCGCGGTCCGGATCTGAATATCAGCCTTTCCCTGAATTTCAACAATCGTTACCGATTTATGCTGATGCTCCTCGGAAAAGGAGTATTTGAGCGGCGAACCGGCATAGCGGATCGTATCTCTCCCGATCCTCTGCGGACCGTGCAGATGCCCCAGGGCGACATAGTCAAAGGGAGCAAAGACGGACGGGGCTACATTATCGAGGCCTCCGATGCTTAAGTCGGTAAGCTCCTCGGAATCCGAGGTCACGGAACCGGCGACGAACTGATGGGCAATGAGAATATTGACCCGGTCCGGATCAACCGCCATCTCGTCAATGACCTCTCGCATCATCCCGGTGTAGTCATTGGTCCCTAGCTCGATCCCCTTTTCCGCAAAGGCCCCTCTGACACTGGCTGGCTTGATGAAGGGAAGCATGTAGATGTCCGCCTCCTGATCCCCGGCCTTGAGGACAAGCGGATTTATTGGTTCTCTTCCGTCATAGACCCTGGAGATATGGATCCCGCTCTGATCGATAAATTTAGACCCGAAGGACAGTCGTTCCGCCGAATCGTGATTTCCGCTGATGATGAAGGTCTGGATCTTCCGTTCTGCGATTTTCAGAAGAAAATCCTCCAGAAGGCCCATGGCCTCGGTCGATGCTATGGATTTGTCGTAGACGTCCCCTGCGATCAGGATGCCGTCCGGCTTCTCCGCATCGATAATCTGTAGAATTTTAAGCAGGATATACTTCTGATCCTCGATCATGGAAAATTCATTGACCCTCTTTCCCAGATGAAGATCGGATAGATGGATAAGCTTCATATGACCCCCTTATTTGTCTTGATACTATGATCAGCGGATTCGCTGGGCACTTCGTGCTCCCGCGATCCTCCCTCAGATTCGGTGACACTATTATCATTATAACCAAGTCCATTGTTTCTTCCATATCATAAATATTTCTTCTATGCTATGATGGTAGCGGATTTAAGGGCCTGCCTGTACTGTGTCCTTGAAAGACAGATGACGACCTATTCGCAGTCAAGCCCGCTCCTGCAGCAAAAAATTATAAATAAAAAGGGTATTATATGGCATTTATCCTCTTTCTGATCTCCGGAATCATACTGATCATTTACGGAATCCTGGTTGGTTCAGCCCAGTCAGGCTCGAATTTTTTTCTGGTCTGGCTCCTGATCGGCGGCCTCCTGATTCTCTTCGGCTTCGCTCTACATTTCCACTGGCTGGACCCTGTGCCCATCTGGATTCGGCGGATCTGCCGGCTACTTCTGGTATGTATTCTGATCCTGATCGGGATCGGCATTGCCTGCAGTCTTTCCGGCTTTGGCAAGGTATCTAAGACCAGTGCGGATACGATCATTGTTCTGGGTGCTCAGATCCGCGGCGATCAGCCTTCCCGGGTTCTTCTTTACCGGCTGAATACGGCTGAGGCTTATCTTAAGAAGCACCCGGATACAAACTGCATTGTTTCCGGCGGCCAGGGAGCGAATGAGACCCGGGCGGAGGCTGCTGTCATGAAGGACTGGCTTGTGGACCACGGCATCGATTCGAACCGAATCCAGGTTGAAGATAAATCCAGAAATACGAATCAAAACCTTCTTTTCAGTCAGAAGCTTCTGGAGACAGAGACAGACCGGATTTCCATTGTCACCAATAACTTCCATGTCTTTCGGAGCGTAAAACTGGCGGAAAAGCAGGGCTATCGCCATATTTCGGGCATTCCGGCGCCGACCGCACCCTTTTACCTGCCCAATAATATGCTTCGGGAATCGCTGGCAATTATCAAGGACAAGCTGATGGGCATATCGAATAAAATTTCCGGCAAAGATGTACTTGTATAAAAATGGGGAATGTCGGATTGATCTGTTATCACCTGTTAAAAGAAGTGTTATAAAAGAGTATTGGTAAACCTTCGCAGGTTTAAAAGATTCTGCGATTCAAATGTAAAGCTAATGAAGGAGACCCGAAAATGATGGAGAAAAATACTGCAAGCACAGGAAAGAATTACGAAGAATCAAAAGCATCTGCTTCTGCCCGCTACAAAGCAGCCATATTCGATATGGACGGAACGGTTCTAGATACACTGGAAGATCTCAAGGATGCTCTGAACTGGGCTTTGAAGGAATGCGGTCACGAAATCACCCTGACTCGGGAACAGACCGCTCACTGTTTCGGAAGCGCCGTTCATGTCGCTATTCAGAGAGCCCTTTCGATTGAGGCCGGTATGACAGAGGATGATCTGCTTGTTATCGGAACCGCCGGCCACGAGACAGTTGATGGCATTTCAGAAGATGAGGTCAATCGCATTCAGGCGGTTTATAAGCCTTATTATGAAGCACACTGCGGAGATAAGACCGGTCCCTATGCCGGCATCCCGGAATCCATTCAGAAGCTTCGCTCTGCCGGAATCCGCTGCGCAGTCGTCTCCAACAAGCCGGATCCGGCCGTTCAGTCCCTTGTCGCTTCGGATTTTCCGGGTGTCTTCGACTTTGCTCTGGGTGAAAAGGCCGGAACCCGCAGAAAACCGGCGCCGGATATGACGCTTCAGTCCTTAAAGGCGCTGGGTGTGGATCCTAAGGATGCGGTCTACATTGGTGACACGGAGATTGACTTCCGGACTGCCAAGAATTCCGGCCTGGACTGCATTTCTGTCACCTGGGGCTTCCGAGGCAGGAAATTCCTTGAGAATCTGGGTTCTAAAGTCATTGTAGATACACCCGAAGAGATGGCGGATCATATTCTCGGGAAGTAATTACTTCAGCCTGGGCTTAATGACCTCGATCATATTCCAGATAATTTCGGCTGTCAGCCCCCAGATCAGGCCCTCGGGCGTGTCATAGAAGTAGACCGGCCGATGGACATCGCGCCATTTCAAGTCTCTTCCGCCCGGAATCTTATCAAAGGGGAAGTCCGCATCCGGACTGGTCTTGGCGGTTACGCCGGCGACAATAGGTTCATGCTCCAGGAACCAGTCCAGGGGAAGAACGAACACCCTGGAAATCTCATCCTTCGAGAAAGTGCCCTTGTAATTCTGGATTTCTCCAAGAAAAGAAGTAACCTGGATTCCTCCGGGCCCCTGCAGAGCATGCATGGGGCAGATCACCCGGATCCTGTGACCATTGACCCGGTTCAGCTCCAGCTCTTCCTCAGTTTCACGGGCCGCTGTGTCCTCGGGATTCTCACCCTCTTCCACATGGCCTCCCGGAAAGCAGATATCGCCGCCCTGAGCTATATTCTCGGAACGCACTTCAAAGATCAGATTATAGCCGGTCGACCTGTCATCATCCGCTGCCTTCTGCAAGAGCTGAGCAAAGCCGGCATAGGCATTTCCCTTGTGAAGATGAAAATCCTCTTCCGGATCGTCCTTGGATTCCTGATATTTCAGCTCTTTCGGCACCTGCGTATCGTGGAGAAGCGGAATCAGGACCGCTGCTCTCTTATGATCCCAGGCTACCGGCTCCAGGGTATGTTTTCTTAAACTTTCCAGATTTAAATTCATGTCATACTCCAGTGCATTCCCGGCCTGTGAAACACCCATCACAGCCGGATTTCATGTTTTCTATATTCTGATCTCACTCCAGCACCCTCAGCACATTGTCGATGCTCTTGACCGAATGATTCTTCAGCAGGACATTCAGTGCAGTCTCCAGAACATTCCGCTCCACATCGTGAACAATAATAATAATGGAAACGACGCCATCCTCTTCCTTATCGGTCTGCTGGGTCATGGTCCGGATGCTGATCTCATAGGTGCCAAGCGTGGATGCGATCTGACCCAGGACACCGGGCCGGTCCTCTGCGCGCAGGCGGACATAGTATGGATTCTGGCCTTCTCCGCGGAAATCCAGATCGGCATCGTAACGAAGATGCGGAGTCAGATCATAGGCTGCGCCCTTCTCGATCTTTCTGGCTTCGCCAATCACATCGCCGATGACCGCACTTCCGGTCGGATAAGGACCGGCACCGCGTCCGTAGAACATGAGATTGTCCACGGCATTTCCGGTAATGTAGACCGCGTTGAACTCATTATTGACATTGGCCAGCGGGTGATCCAGAGGAACAAGCGAAGGCTCGACATTGCAGGTCAGAGTGCCGTCATGGCTCTCCGCAGATGCAAGGAGCTTGATTGTATAGCCGAATTCCCGGGCAAAATTGATATCCTTACTGCTGATATCGGAAATACCTCGGGTCGGAATGTCTTCCGGTGCAACACCGATACCGAAGAGCAGAGAGATCAGAATCGAAAGCTTATTGGCTGCATCGATTCCCTCGACATCAGAGGTCGGATCCGCTTCGGCAAAGCCCTTGGCCTGGGCATCCTTCAGGACATCCTCATAGGAAGCGCCGTCCTCGGTCATCCGTGTCAGGATATAGTTCGTGGTTCCATTCAGGATACCCTGAACAGAGGAGAATTCATTGCAGATCAGGGCGCTGGTGATGGCATTCAGAATAGGAATACCACCGGCAACACTGGCCTCGAAGCGAAGCATAAGCTGCTTCTCGGTTGCAAGCTCCTGAAGCATCCTGCCGTTTTTGGCAATGGCAGCCTTGTTGGCGGTAACGACATGCTTTCCGGCCTTCAGAGCCTCTGCCATATAGGTGGTGGCCGGCTCGACTCCGCCGATCAGCTCAATTACAATCTGAATTTCCGGATCATCCAGGATATCCCGGATGTCAGTAACATACTTTTCCTTGGGAATATCGATACCGCGGTCCTTTTCCGGATGGCGGTTTAAAATCTTTACAATCTGAAGATCCAGATCCGTAGCTTCTTCGATCTTATGGCGGTTGGTCTCCAGAGTCATATAAGTGCCGCGGCCTATATTTCCAATGCCGAGCATTCCGATTTTTACAGTCTTCATGTCGTCCTCGCTATTCTTTGAGCTTTTTTAAGCTGTCTTCGTGATCTTTTTTCTTGACTTTTTGCTTTCTTATTTCCTGCTTGCAGTGCCTTTTTAACTATGACATTTTCAGAGTCTTTATCCTGAGTCTCTGATTGTCATGCTTCATTGTCAAAGCACTTTCAATTTCTTATTCTACTACAAGATGAGCTTTTCTGTATAGATTCTGAATTTTTACTTCCTATCTCCTCTTCACCGTCTGCACCGTGTAGTCGGTATCGAAATGGATGTGACAGTGGTATTTGCCGTCGATGGTCCGGTTGACCTCTTCCTGGATTTCATTCTTCAGTTCTTCCGGCGAAAGCTCAAAGCCGAAGGGCATGAGGACATCAAAGACCAGGTTCGTGTGCTCCGACCCCGGGACAGTCCGAAAATCGTGCATGGACAGGCTGGGGCTGATCTCCTGAAGGATGGAGAGGACCTGATCCCGGAGTTTTAATACCCTGGGATCGTCCGTAACTATAGGATCCATATGGATCGTTGCCGTGCAGTGGAGCTTATCCTCGAGCTCTCGCTCCGCCTTATCGATAATGTCATGAAGCTCGATGATATTGCCATCGGCCGGAACCTCTGCATGAAGAGAGACGATCCGCCGACCGGGGCCGTAATCATGAACGATCAGATCGTGAATGCCCGTAATCCGCTTGTCCTGATGGGCCATGATATGCCGGACTTCCTTGATAAATTCCGGATCCGGAGCCGTGCCAAGCAGGGGATTCAGGGTCTCCTTTGCCGACTTGACACCGCCGAAAAGAACGAAGACGCCGACAAAGAGACCGCCGACCGCATCCAGCCAGGGAATGCCGGTAAAATGAGTCAGCACCGTTGTTAAAATGACAACTCCGGTGGAAATGCAGTCGGAAAGGGAGTCTACGGCTACCGCCTGAATGGTCGGGGAGCTGATCTTCTTTCCGATCGACCGGTTATAGAAAGCCATATAACATTTGACCAGGATGGTCAGGGCAAGAATCAGGATCAGGACCGGGGAAAAGACAGTTTCCCTGGGATGAATCAGACGTCCGACCGATTCCTTCAGAAGTTCAAAGGCCATGAGCAGAATCAGGGTGGATACGATAAATCCGGCGATGTACTCAATCCGTCCGTGACCGAAGGGATGCTCGGGGTCTGCCTTTTCTTCTGACATCCGAAAACCGACCATGGTCACAATCGATGAGCCGAAATCCGACAGGTTGTTCATGGCATCAGCGATGATGGAAATAGATCCGGAGAAGATGCCGGCCAGAATTTTCCCAATAAAAAGGAATAGATTCAGGATAATGCCTGCAATGCCGCAGATTTTCCCGTAGGCGGCCCGCTGGTCCGCTTCGCTCGTGCCCGGTTTTATGAAGATTTTCTTTAATACAGTAATCATAGAAATCCCTGCTTTTAATATCTATGCCTCAAAGTATCTGCTTCAGCGTATTTCTTCTTTCTTTATTTATTCAGCTCCATGCCTGCTGATTTCCCGGCAGGGAACCGCATCTGTTCTTTTTGTTCATAAAGTACATTGCCTACTATAATATCACAAGAAGGAAAGGAAAACAGGCTTTGAAATGGCTCTTTTGTTCGTCCCATGAATAAGCTAAAATAGTCAGGGATTTGCGCCGGAGCATGAACCGGTCATTCCGGACATCCCCGTGACAGAACCCGCGGAACATCTGCCGAAATAAGACAGATCACATAGACCACATAGAAAGGACCCCTAATGGAAACAAAGGAATATCTTACCTATATAGGAAATGAACTGAAATCTCTGACCGGAATCGCCAGCCCGACCGGCTTTACAAAGCATGCGACGGACTATGTCATGAAAGAGCTTCGGGGCCTCGGATATGAACCCACCCTGAGCCGCAAGGGCAATGTTCACTGCGAAATTGGCGGACAGGGCCATCCCCTGGTTCTGGCTGCCCATGTCGACACCCTGGGCGCTATGGTCCGCTCCATCAAGGACAACGGCCGCATCCGCCCGACCACCCTTGGCGGTCATCAGTGGTCCACAGCTGACGGCGAAAACTGCACTGTCTTCACCCGCGACGGCATATCCTATACCGGTGTCGTCTTGAATAAAGAACCTTCCGTTCATGTGGCAGATGAAAAGGTCGAACCCAAGGAAGAGAACATGGAAATCCTTCTGGATGAAAATGTCGACAGTAAGGAAGACACCGAGGCTCTGGGCATCCAGACCGGCGACATCATCGCCATGGATCCGAGAACCATGATCACCAAGTCCGGCTATATCAAGAGCCGTTTCCTCGATGACAAGCTTTCCGCTGCCATTCTGATTGGCTTTGCCAAATGGGTAAAGGAAGAAAAAATCCAGCTGAAGAGAAAGATCACTCTGATCTTTACCGTCTATGAAGAAGTCGGCCATGGCGGAAGCTTCGTTCCGGAGGATACCGAGGACATGCTTTCTGTCGATATGGGCTGTGTCGGTGCGGATCTGGGCTGTACCGAACGGATGGTCTCCATTTGCGCCAAGGATTCCGGCGGCCCCTACAACTACGACATGATCTCCGAGCTGGCTTCCACAGCCAAGGCTCTGGGCCTCTCCTATGCCATCGACATCTATCCTCATTACGGTTCCGATGTGGAAGCCACTCTGCATGCCGGCTACGATATTCGCCACGGACTGATTGGCGCCGGTGTCTATGCTTCCCACAACTACGAGCGGTCCCATATGGACGGCGTCAAAAACACCTTCCTGCTCCTCCAGGGATTCGTACAGAGGGAGCTGGCCTGAGGCATTTCTCCTGATCAGCCAGAATTTTCTGCAGTAGCAATTCTAATTTTCTTTCACGAGCCAGCCGGATTTCCGGCTGGCTTTTTTGTAAATAAACCAATTTCCTGTCTCAGAAATATAGACCAGCGCCTGATTCGGCTGAAGCTCACCAAATATTGTATACAGTCGCCATTCTACAATCCACAATCAGAAATTAATACCGATGTCCTCTTCTCTTCTTTTCCGTCTTTTGGTGATATCGCCGAAAGATTTCCCTTTTTCAATTTCTTGCTTTTCTTTTGATTTGTATTTGATATAATACATTTAATGTTAATAATTTAACAATCTATGACAGACCACGCCATGCAAAAAGCCTGGTTTATCGGCGGGCCATCTCCGATGTGATTCTGATCCTTCGATCGAATTCCCCCGTGAGAGATTCGCATACAGCAAGTATTAAGGAGGAAGTTCATGAAAGTATTAGTCATCAACTGCGGCAGTTCTTCTTTAAAATTCCGCCTGATGGATATGGCAGACGAAAGCATTCTGGCCAAGGGCCTCTGCGAACGAATCGGATCCAAGTTCGGCCACTTCCGTTATGAGCCGACCAATGCCGAGCGGCTGGAAAGGGACTGTGATCTCCCGGATCATGATGCCGCTGTAAAGATGGTCATTGAAACTCTGATCAGCGATGATCACGGCGTCATCAAGAGCGTCGATGAGATCGATGCCGTCGGCCACCGTATCGTCCATGGCGGCGACAAGTTCCATGGTCCGGCCTGTCTTACACCGGAAGTCATAAAGGACATTGAAGAATGCTCCGCTCTGGCTCCCATTCATAACCCGGTTAACCTCATGGGCATCCGCGCCTGTCAGAAATATATGCCGAATGTTCATATGGTCGGCGTTTTCGATACCGCCTTCCATCACACACTTCCCGAAGAGGCTTACCTTTACGGTATCCCCTATCAGTACTATAAGAAGTATAAGATCCGCCGTTACGGTTTCCACGGTATGAGCCATGAATACGTCTCCCGCCGAACCGCAGAAGTCATGGGTGTTCCCTATGACCGCTGCAAGCAGGTTATCTGCCATCTGGGAAACGGTGCATCCATTACCGCTGTAAAGAACGGCAAATCCGTTGACACCTCCATGGGATATACCCCTCTGGAAGGTATCATCATGGGAACCCGTTCCGGTTCCATCGACCCCGAGATCATCAACGTCATCGCAAAGAAGGAAAACCTGGATACCCAGGGTGTTATGGATGTCCTGAACTACAAGTCCGGTGTCTATGGTCTGAGTGATTTCCTCTCTTCCGATATCCGCGACCTGACCGTTGCCTACGGAAAGAATGATCCCAATGCCATCCGCGCGCTGAACACCTATGTCTACTCCATCGTGAAGTACATCGGTGCCTATGTCACCATCCTTGAAGGCGTGGATTCCATCACCTTCACCGCCGGTGTCGGCGAGCACTCCGCTTTCGTCCGCAAGCTGGTCTGCCAGAAGCTTTCCTTCCTGGGAGTCAAGATCAATGATGTCGCAAACGACAATGCCCGCGGCGAGGCCCTGATCTCCCTTCCGGATTCTCACATCAGCGTCTATGTCATCCCGACCGACGAGGAGCTTTCCATCGCCCGTCAGACCGCTGCACTGGTTGAAGAAGTCAAGAGCCGCGAGTAAGTAAAATATAGACCTAGTCAAAAGAGCATCGTGAAACGATTTTCACGATGCTCTCTTTTGGTCTGTCTTACTCCGTCCTCAGTGCTGCAACCGGGTTGCTCTTGGATGCCTTCTGGGCAGGCAGGAGGCCGGAAATCAGAGTCAGGAAGACGGACAGGGCCACCAGCTCTATGGCATTCAGAATCGGCAGGCTCACATGAACCGACATCTCCGGAACGAAGTGAGGAATCAGGAAGAGGTTGGTCGGAATCAGAATGACCACAGTCAGGCCGACTCCGATCAGGCCGGCCAGAAGGCCGGTGATAAAGGTCTCCGCGTTGAAAACATTCCGGATGTTCCGCTTGCTTGCTCCCAGAGCCCTAAGGACACCGATCTCTTTCCGCCGCTCCAGAACGCTGATGTAGGTAATGACACCGATCATGATCGAGGATACGATTAGTGAGATGGCTACAAAGGCAACGAGAACCGTCGTTACCGTATTCACGATCCGGGTGACGCTGGTCATCAGGGTTCCGATGGTGTCCGAATAGGTGATGACCTTGTCCTTTTCGCCGCTGGCCTTCATTTTCTTATTGTAATTGTCCAGAATCGACAGGACCTTGTCCTTTTCGGTGAAATTCTTCGGATAGATATCGATCTCTTCCGGATCATCCGGGTCCGCGTAGCCGAAAGCCTCCATATTATTGTCATAGCTGGCCTGGTTATTCCCGCTGATCATGGAGGTCAGAACCGACTGCAGATCCTCTGCCGACATATTGAGCTTGATGGCGCTGGCAAAGGCCGTCGGATCGACCGTAAAGGAGGACATGGCCTTCTTCATGGACGACTCGATAGATGCCGAAAGCTGCTTCATCATCTGGGTCATGACATTCTCCATGGCCTTCTGAAGCTGGCTGGAAACGGCCTCTGCCGCTTTTCCCTCCGCATCTGTCAGAGCCTTTTCGATATTGGTCTGAAGGCGCTTGGTATTGACGGACTTCTCCACCATGAACCGGATCTCGGCCTGGCCCTCGCTGGAATTCAGATAGGCCGTAAAGGAAGCCGGCAGGTTGCTAATGACTGGCAGATTTCCCTTGCTCCTGGCATAGCTGTCATAGCCGAAAAGGAAGGCCGAAGCGATCTCCTGCAGATCCTCGCTTGAGAACTTGAAATTCGAGATACGGTTCCGGATCGTCTCAGCCGCATCCGGATGGTTCTGGATGGCGGCACGAATATCTGTCACAGCCTGATTTGCCATATAAGCCTGACCGATCTCCTCATCCGTGGCATTGGGATGGCTCGCCTTGTACTGGGTCTCATACTGGCTGTAGCTCTTTAATATATCCGGCAGGATGATTTTGACAAAGTTCTGGAAGTCCTCCTGGGTGATCATGGCATCCTGGTTCTTTGCCAGGATCTTCTGCAGTTCATCGGCCAGAAGGGCCTGTCCCTCATCACTGTTCAGATAGCTCTGGAGAGCCGTGTCAAAGGACCGATAGTCGGTGGAAGCTCCAGCTTTTGCCCCGTAATCCAGATATTTGGTCAGAAGGTCCGAGAACATGGTCTGCAGATCCTCGGATGAGGCCGTCACCTGAACTCCGTCGAGCAGAACCGATGGATCGAGCGCCGAAAGAAGGTCCTGGTTTACATTTCCTAAGCCCGAAGTCAGAGCAGACGAATCCAGACCCGAGAAAAGTTTCGAGTAGTCAATATTGGCACCTGCCCCGGAGAAGGCGGAAGTCAGATCGCTGAGATCTCCCATGGAAAAGGCCTTGGCCATGACCGAGGGGTCTATAGTGAAAAGCTTGCTTAAGTCCATCTCGTTATCGGAGGTCTCTTCGTCAAAACGCCTGCCGGTCAGGACATTGATCTCCGGCGTCTTCATCTGTGCCTTCACGACTTCACTGTCCTTGGCATGGTCCATGATGTCATAGACCAGGTCGGAGGTATAGGCGATTCCGCTCTGCAGCATGGAGGAGGAATTGCTGGACTTCTGCTGAACAATTCCTGTGATCTTCAGCTTTTGGCCCTGGCCAATCAGATTCTTGACATAGGCACTGTCATTGGCCTTGCTGGACCAGACCTGATAGGTGCTGTCATAGCTGTAGAGATCGGACGGATAGATCATATAGAAATCGAGGTCCATAAAATCCTTGTAGCTGTAGTTTTTCTTGTCGGAAGTTCCGGAAACTGTACTGCCAGAGCTGCCGGATGCTGTTGAATCACCTGCGCTACCTGTTCCCATACTGTTTCCGTCCGCAGAATCCGTAGTGCCGCTGTTTCCTGTCCCGGAGGTAAGACCGGACAGAGCACTGTTATTCGATGCAGCACTCAATCCCTTGGAAACCGCCGACTGCAATTCATCCACCGGCCGAAGACCCAAAGTATAGAGGACGGTATCGTTCAGACTTCCGCTCTGGTTCAGAACCAGAACCATCTCATTCTTGTTTTTGGGCCAGTGGCCGGCCTTGAGGGTGTACTGATCCTTATAAAGGCTGGAATTCTCGGGCAGCATGGAGAAAATATCCGTATTCATGGCCGTTCCCATCATGGAGCTCATCTGGCTGGTTCCCAGATTCAATCCGTCATAGGTCTGGTTGGGATTGACCTGGCTGTAACCTGTGGAATCTGTCGTCAGCCGGTAGATCTGGGGTGTCACATCATAGTGATACTCGATGGCATCCACATGGGATTCAATACCGGATTTCTTACTTTCCAAATATTTCTTCAGCGAACCCAGATCATTGCTCTGAATCTGATTCATGAGATCCAGGGTTTCGGTCTGAATCGGGACATTGGTGTCCAGGCTCTCCTTGTTCGAGGTCTGTCTCTTTTTACTGGAAGACCTGGAAGTCTTTGCAGACTTTGTGCTCTTTTTGGAACTCGAAGAGCTCGAAGAATCCGCAGATGACGAAGAAGAGTCGCCGGAGCTGTCAGATCCGCCGGAGAGAAGCTTGGCAAAATCAAAACCCGTCTTCTGAATCTGCACCGGATAGCTGGACAGAGCATCCGACTCCTGATTTTCGATATACTTGTTGACACCGTTGGAAAGAGACAGGATCAGGGCAATACCGATGATACCGATGGATCCGGCAAAGGCCACAAGGAAGGTTCTGGCTTTCTTGGACCTTAAGTTATTGAAGCTTAAATGCAGGGCAGTCAGAAAGCTCATGGACGCCCGGCCGATCCGCTTGTGCACCGGCTCCAGAACCGTTTCGGGCTCATAGGGGTCGCTGTCGGAAACAATCTTTCCATCCTTGATTTTTACGATTCTTGTCGCATACTGATAAGCCAGGTCCGGATTATGGGTAACCATGACCACCAGGCGGTCCTTGGCCACTTCTTTCAGAAGCTCCATGACCTGAACCGAGGTCTCCGAATCCAGGGCACCGGTCGGTTCGTCGGCCAGAACAATATCCGGGTCATTTACCAGGGCACGGGCAATGGCAACCCGCTGCATCTGTCCGCCGGACAGCTGGTTGGGTTTCTTATGAAGATGCTGACCCAGACCGACTTTTACCAGAGCCTCTTCCGCTCTGCGTTTTCGTTCTGCCCCGGAAATACCTGAAATGGTCAGGGCAAGCTCTACATTTGACAGAACGGTCTGATGCAAGATCAGGTTGTAGCTCTGGAAGACGAAGCCGATCGTGTGGTTGCGGTAGGCGTCCCAGTCCCGGTCCTTATATTTCCGCGTGGAGACACCGTTGATGACGAGATCGCCGCTGTCATAGCGGTCCAGACCGCCGATCACATTCAGGAAGGTGGTCTTTCCGGAGCCGGATGGACCGAGGATGGCAACAAACTCGTTGTCTCTCAGGTTCAGGCTGACTCCGTCCAGAGCCTTCTGGACGAAACTGCCGGTTTTATATTCTTTTCTCAGATCTTTAACTTGGAGCATGTAATTCCTCGATCATATGTACTTCTATCGTAAGTATTTCTATGTTGAGTATTCGAATGAAAACGGAATTTCTACAGATAGATTGCAGATTCTTTTTTATTTCTGAATGATTTTGAATATTCGTATTCGCAAGTTCGTTTATGGTAAATTTATTTTAACAGATTCAAATTAAATTAAGCTAAATATATATGAAGAGATTTTACGCCGCAGCTTTTGGCGTGTCAATAAAAGGGACGACAGTTTGACCGGTCTGTCTAGAAATTACAGAAGATTGGCCGCGTTAGGGTAGAATCTGTATTCCCTGGCAAGCAAGCCGAGAAATCATCCGGCCTGCAGGACTTTCCAGGATATTCCTTCCCTTGCCTCATTTCCCGAACCGGGTTTATAATACGAGAAAATGTAAACCATTCCGGCGCAGTGGAGGTTTTATGCCCGAAGCAAAATCCAAGCAGACCCGAAGGCTGATCGATGCCAAGAAGGTCCAGCTCAAGCATGAGAAAATTGAAAAGCACATCCTGAATACGTCCATGGTCGGCTGCATCATATTTCTGGCTTCCGAGATTTTCATGGCTGTTTTTACACATTCCCGAACTCTTCTGTCCGACTGTCTCTGGGATTCGGTCGATCTCATACTTCTCTTACCCATGCTTCTGCTTTCACCCCGACTTTCCAGAAAGAAAGTTACGGAAAAGCGCTCCTTTGGCTTCTATCCGGTTGAATCTCTTCTCGTTGTAACGAAAACCTTTGTCCTGATTGCCCTGTCGATCGTCTTGATCATTGAAAATGTCCTGGCCATCCTCCACGGAGGCAACGCCGTTGACGGCGGCCTGATCTCCATCTATGAAATCCTGGTCAGCCTCTTCTGCATGGTCTTCTATCTGGTTTTAAAACGGATGGAGCATGATTTTGAATCGCCCATGATTGCGACGGAGGTCTATACCTGGAAGCTTGATTCTTACAGCACCCTGGCTATCAGCGCCGGCTTCGCTCTGGAATTTATTTTACGGAATACGAAGGCTTCCTGGATCACGCCCTACATTGACCCGGTCCTGGCCATCATCGTGACCGCCAGCCTGGTCAAGGAGCCCCTTTCCATGCTGAAGGAAAATCTCCACGACCTCGTTCTCTTCGCTCCTGATCCGGAAATTATGGCGGAAATCCGGACCGTCACTGAACGTCATCTGACTGGAACGCCCTATCGGATGACTTTTCTCGATGTCGTAAAAACCGGCCGCATGTTCTGGATCGGCATCTATTTCAAGCCCGACAGCAATCAGATTGACTACGGTGAAGTTAAAAAGATCGTCTGGGAAATCACAGACGACCTCCGCATCGAATACAGCGATGTCTATGTCGAGATGATCCCCGATACCAGCCTGTCGGCGGAAACCGCTGACAGATCTTTCGAGAGCTTCTGATAAAACGAAAAGAACTCTTAAGAATATCATTGAGAAAGCGAAAAGAACTCTTAAGCGACCCACTGAAAAGCAGAAATAATTCATAAGGAAATCACTGCATGTCCTGCCCCGCGGCAGGATTTTTTATGCTCTGAATCTGCTTTGAAGATTTTTTTGAGAATATGGTATCGATTTATATTTATCCCATCGGTATTTATCCCATCCCTCATTGAATGACAAATGTCCATTCCACCTTTTCTGTCTTGGATAGATGTCTTGTATCGAAGCAATGGAATTATTTGATTTTCTTCTGCATCAGGTAGTTCCTGAGACAGGTAATACCCACATAGGCGGAAATTCCCAGGCAGATCTGTAAGGGATAAATATAGAGCGACTCCCTGGGAGCCAGATAAGCCAGAACCATTGCTGCTCCGGCAGGCGGAACCATAGGACCCGTATGATAGAAAATAAAGAGAAATAATACAGAAGAAATCAATAGACTTAAGATCAGATATCCTTCCGGCAGACCGCCGAAGGCCAGACGAACCCAGGCTCCGGAAGCTGCAGACAGGGTCAGAAGAAGGATGACCCGGATCGGATGCATACGGATCACCTTATTTTTATAGGCGGACAATTCGGTAAAAGCCACCAGAAGAGGCGGAGCTGCCATAAAGCGCCAGCCTGTTCCTATGGCAAGAAGAATCATGAGAGCTGCCACCAGAATCCGGAAAAACGTCAGTTTCCATGGAAGCTCCCTCTGAACCGGGATAAATTCCTCCTCATATTTCAGGCCCTTTTTCACCAGGATCTTTCGAATCAGAAGAATCAGAAGAGAAAAGATGATCAAAGAATAGAGATACCAGATGGACCGGCTCTGCAGGAGAACCGGAAGAACCAGAGCCGAAATCATCGGCATAAAGGAAGTCCCGGACAGAGACTGAATCAGAAGAGCCAGAATATAGGCCACGATCATCTGCAGGGCCAGAGGCAGGGGCAGAAAACGGACGATGGCCATGCCGGCAATGCCACAGAGAAGGAGGCAGAAGAAAAGCCGCTTCCCGTTGGTCATCCAGGACCGGTGGGGCGTTAGAAACATGCCCGCCGCAATAGCCCCGACCTCGGGGAAGATCACTTCCTTTTCATGCACCAGAAGGGACAGAAGAACCATGAGAAAAACGACAAGAAGAAAGCATGTCATGTCGATGATCTTGTTTCCTGTCTGTTTCTCCATTGAAAACGGTCTTCCCTTCTAAGCCTCTAACTTTAATGCTCTAACTTCATTTTTCTTCTTTGTACATCAATTTCGAGGGAAATCCTGAATTCCCTTGTATGACCTCCAGTTTCCCTGATTTTATACAACGATTTTGAGGATAAACACATATCCCGTTGTATGATTTCCCGATTTTTTCAAATCCGTACAACAATTTCGAGAAAAAATTCAAATCCCGTTGTACGATTCCCCGTTTTTTTCATAATCGGACATCGATTTCGAGAAAAATTTCGAATCCCGTTGCACGACCTCCAAATTTCGCTGTTTTTATACAACGATTTCAAGGAAAATCTCGAATCCCGTTGCATGCCCCCAGATTTCGCTGTTTTTATACAACGATTTCAAGGAAAACCTCGAATCCCGTTGCATGACCCCCAGATTTCGCTATTTTTATACAACGATTTCGAGGAAAATTTCGAATCCCGTTGTACGACCTCCAGATTACCCTGTTTTAGACAACGATTTTGAGGAAGAACTCATATCCCGTTGTAATTTCTCTGATTTACAGATTTACAGATTTCAGGTTTCAACATCCTCAATTTTCGGAATGGACGGCGCGGCGCCCTGCTTTGTAATTGCAATGGCTGCAGCATGGCTGGCCAGGGCCAGACTCACCTGGATTCGGTCGGCATCCGTCAGGATATCCGCCCTTTCGGGCTCTCCTGCTCTTTCAGCTGATCCAGCTCTTTCAGATTTCTCTGCAGCCTCTGCCGCCAGTCCGGTTGGCTCGGAAGATCCAGCCATGTGTCCCCGCAGCATTCCGGCCAGGAAATATCCGGTGAAGGTATCACCGGCCGCAGTCGTATCCACAGCCTTGACCTTCTCCGCCGGCTGATACAGAGCCAGATCCTTGGAAAGATAGACCGCACCGAAGGATCCCATGGTCAATACGAAATGTGCCTCAGGCAGAAGCTTTAAAAGCTCGGCACGGATCTTATTCCAGTCCGGTCCCTCTGTCTCCGAAAGAAGCTCCTTCTCCGGATCCCGGCCCGACAGGCCCCGGATCAGCTGGATGACTTCGATCTCATTAACGAAGAAAAGCTCAATATCCTTGAGAGGCAGATCCAGAATCTTCTCATTCATGGGAGAAGGATTCAGAACGATTTTCATTCCGAGCTCATGAGCCCTTTTTACAATATAGGGCAGTTCATTGATCTCATTCTGAAGAAGCAGCCAGTCTCCGGCGGAAAACTCTGCCAGAGTGGCATCCACCTGGTCCTTTGTCACGGCCTGATTGGCTCCGCCGTAAAGGAGGATGCAATTGTCTCCGTCCTTATCATTCTGAATAACGGTATGTCCGCTTGGCTGATCGTCCAGAACGCGGACCAGAGAGATATCTACGCCGGAATCCTTCAGCTCCTTTAAAAGGAGATCCCCGTCACGCCCCACATTTCCCGCATGGAAAACCGGAAGGCCGGCCCGGGCGATGGCGATCGACTGATTCAGGCCCTTGCCGCCGGTAAAGACACCGCGTCCGGTCGAAGATAGCGTCTCCCCGCGCTTTACCATGTGGTCAACCTTGTAGACATAATCGATATTCAAGGAGCCGAAATTTAAAATCTGCATACGACTATCCCCTTTTATTAAAAAGTGTTCTCTCGGAAACCCCGAAGGATCCGAAATTCCTTTCTTTTTCATCGTTCATTTACTTGCCTTCCCTCAGACTTTTTTGAGTGGAAGGCTTATTTTTATACACAAAACTTGAATCATCCTTCTGTCGTGCACATAAATCCTGCACAAAATCGATTTGAATAATCTGCTCGGAGTTTCCGAGACTACTCTTCTCTTTGGTTTTTCGCGCGTTTCATTCGGTATTGTAGGGGATTGCCTGCCGGAATGCAAATGTTCCATCCCGTGCAGGGGATCAGGACTTCTTCAGGGCAGCTTTCTCCTTCTTCGTCATCATGAACTCCGGCAGGGGCTTGCCCTCCCGGATGCGCTGTGCGTAGTCGGCGGTTGCCGCAAACATGACGTCTCCGGAGGAGTTCAGCGCAGTCTCCACGGAATCCTGCACGACGCCGATGATAAAGCCGACGGCGACGACCTGCATGGCGGCATCATTTGAGATGCCAAACAGGGAGCAGGCCATGGGGATGAGAAGCAGGGATCCTCCTGCCACGCCGGAGGCACCGCAGGCGCCGAGGGCGGAGACAAACGAGAGCAGGATGGCTGCGGGGATGGAGACCCGGATGCCCAGGGTATTGGCTGCAGCGAGGGTCATGATCGTGATGGTGATCGCAGCGCCGTCCATGTTTATGGTAGCGCCCAGCGGAATGGCAACCGAGTACATGTCCTTATCGAGCCCCAGCTTTTCGCAGAGAGCCATGTTGACAGGAATGTTTGCTGCGGAGGACCTCGTAAAGAAGGCGGTCAAGCCGGACTCCTTCAGGCACCGGAAAAGCAGCGGGTAGGGATTGCGGTGCAGGAACAGGAACGCGATGAACGGCGCAATGACAAGGGCCTGCGTGAGCATCGTGCCAACAAGAAGAAGCAGGAGCTTTCCGTAGTCCTGGAAGATTGCAAGGCCGTTCGTGGACACGTTCGTGTAGACGAGGCCGCAGATGCCGAACGGGGCAAAGCCGATGATCCATCTCACGATCTGGGAGATGGCATCCGAGACGTTCATCATGAAGGTCTTGCTCTCCTCGCTTGCGATGCGCTTCATCGCAAGGCCGAACAGGATGGCCCAGAACAGGATGCCGATGTAGTTTCCACTTGTGAGGGCGGAGAAGGGATTGGCAACCAGGTTGTTGAGGAGATTAGAGAAGACCTCACCGAGGCCCTGCGGGGGCTGTAGATCCGACTCTGCGGTCTGCAGGACGATTTTCTGCGGGAAGGCATAGCTCGTAAAGACCGAGAGCACGGCTGCATCCAGCGTGGTCAGAAGGTACAAAAAGATGACGGTGCCGAAGCGCCGGTCGAGGTGGGACCTCGACTGAGCAAGGGCAGCTGCCACGATGACAAAGACCAGGATCGGGGCCATCGCCTTGAGGCCGCCGACAAAGAGATCTCCCAGAATCGAAAGAAAGGTCCAGTCCTTTGCAAAGACGCCGAGTATCGCGCCGATGACAAGGCCGATCACGATGCGGAGGATCAGGCTCGTGTGCGTATAGCGCCGCGCGATGCCTGTAAAAAAGTTTTTGATGGCTTCCATGATGCTGTTCTCCCTCCTAAGAATTGTGATTTTTGTGTACAGAAGGCTTCCTACCGGATTTCTTCTTAAATCCCGTATGCTCCTATCGATATAAATATGTTACTTCATAAATCCGCTGCTTCAGGCTGCAGCCGCTTCCATACCCATCATCTCATTGGTCTTCTGAAGGAAGAAATGATTGTAGACAGCAATGACACGTCCCACACCGACCATGGCGCAGACCGTTGCGATGCCGACGCCGACCACATGCGTCGGATGGGTTGCAATCAGGCAGATCACAACGCTTAAGCTGACACAGAAGACATCGATGCAGTTCTTGACCAGGCCAGCGTTCTTTCCGGTACGGTCGGCCAGAGCAAGGTTGATGCCGTCACCGGGATTCGGTACCAGGCGGGCATTCATGCTCATGGAAGCGCCGATACCGGTGCAGACAATGCCAATAAGCAGGAAGAAGATGCTGGCTCCGATATTATGCACATCCGGAAGCAGATTTCCAAAGAAATTGAAGAGACGGGTTAAAAGAATGGAAAGAGGAATCTGCAGGAGATCATAAAGCTTGAAATTCTTCCCCTTGACCAGGTATTCGATCCCTGCGATGACAACATACATCACCAGGGATGCGTTTCCGAAATTCAGATGCCAGATCTGCGATGCGGTAAATGCTACAGAAATGATCGGGGATGCGCCCATCTGAGACTTCGTTGTTGCTATGATTCCCAAAGCCAGAATAACAAGTCCAAGAAGATAAAAACCCCACCGGGCCATCCATTTCATCCGCATAATTCTATTTTCCTCCTAAATTCAATAAACACTTAATTTTTTCTATTATAAGCTCGGAAAAAAGAATCTTCAATTTGTTCCCGACCTCCGACGGTTTTTTCTTTATACAAATATAGACCAAGATGAAAAAAGGAGCTCTCTATGAAAGGCAAATACATCTCATCCTTCCATAGAAGAGCTCTTTGATTCAAGACCCCGAGTCAGACCCCGTTTAAATTTTTCATAATCTCCCAAAAAAACTTCACCCCGAAATCACTGTCGGCCGGGTATCCACGGCCTTGCCGAAGACGAAGAACCTCTGATAGAGGAATTCGGTCACACCGTTGATCAGGATATTGATCAGTGTGACCAGGACACCGTTCCAGAGCAGATCTTCTGCCAGATAATTGCCAAGGATCGTAGAAAGCGGTGTAAAGACCGCATAATAGGCGGCCACCTTCAGCATGGCCGGAGCAATCTTATTGGCTGCCCGGAAGGTATAGCGCCGGTTCAGGGTGAAATTCCACAGAACACTTGCCACCAGTGCAATCAGATATGCTGGCCAGTAAGGAAGGGGGGTCGCAAAATCGAGAAGTGTATAAAGCGAAATCTCGATCAGCCCAGCCGAGGATGCAATCATAAAATATTTGATGGTGCGAAGCAGTTCCTTTCGTACGGTGCCCTTATCAGCAGCCAGCTTCTCCATACCTGCAGCCGATCCGGTCTTTCCCAGGCCAACGCTTCCTACAGACATCTTTCCTGCATTTAGATTTCTCCCATTCATATTGCTGCCCTCTTTTCCATTTCTTCCAGAGGCACCTTCTGAATCAGCCCCTCGGCATCCGACAAGGCCAGATCCAGGGTTGCCAGAACCTCTCTTGCTGTCTCCTCATCCATCAGAAGGCCCGGTTTGAATTGAAGGGCTCCCTTGTCATAGTCGGCAAAAACAGCCCAGACACCTCTCTGGATCAGGCTGACCATCAGTGCCGCGCCGCCGTATGGATGGCTGGTTTTCAGGCCCATGATGACGCCGCACTGGCGGATTTCTGTGAGAAAGTTCGGATGCTTGGCCTGGATCTTCGGAAGGCCTTCTGCAAAAAGCCCGGTCAGATGGTCTACATTTTCCTTGGTGGACGGCCGGGTCAGAATCTCCATGACCTTGGAAGAGACGATACAGCCGATCTCCGATGCGGTGAAGGAAGCGACCTGGGCGAAACCGTCCTTGTGAAGCCAGCTGCCGGACTTTTCGTTCATGATGACGGCGGACATGGGATAATATCCGCCCGACAGGCCCTTGCCGGTGACAATCATATCCGGCTCGGCTCCGTATTTGACGCAGCACCACATCTGACCGCTCCGCATGAGGCCAGTCTGGACCTCATCAGCGATGTAGAGAGCGCCGTAGCGGTGGGCCAGCTCTGCGGCTCCCCGGAGGTATCCCTGACGGGGCAGGGGGAAACCTGCCGTTGCAGGGATACTCTCAATCAGAACCGCTGCGGTGTCGTTTTTCTTCAGGATGTCCTCCAAGGCATTGAGGTCGTTATAGGGAACCTTGCTGTAGAGGTCCGGATCGGCCGGCATATTCCAGAACTCGGAAAATACGGGGTTGGAGCAGGCCATGGCGATGCCGGTGGACCCGTGGAAAGCGCAGTCCAGAGAAATGACCCTCTTCCGCTTTGTCGCATAGCGGGCGAATTTGACCGCTGCATCAATGGATTCTCCGCCGCCGCAGCTCATGTAGACGTATTTCATATAGGAGGGAGAAACCGCCAGGAGCTGCTCGCAGAGCCGGTTCTTGTATTCGGAAGGAAAATAATGGTTCCCGGCATCGACCTTCTGAACACCGTCAATGATGGCCTGCATGATCTCCGGGTTTTTGTGGCCCAGGTTGAAGACGCCGCCATTACTGTGCATGTTGATATAGGTCTTTCCGTCCAGATCCTTGAAACGGCAGCCGCCCCGCTCTCCCATGGCCATCTCCAGACCGAAGCCCCGGAAGATGTCGACCTTGTTGGGATTCCAGACCTTTGCTGCTTCGTCATATACTTCATGTGCGCTTTTCATAACCAGTCTCCTTCTTGAATGCTTCTAAATTTAAACCAGTTTTCCTATCGGGATATGATCTGTAATACTGTCTCTGGCGTATTTTCAAATGTAGACCCCTTCCTTCTTCGAGGCCTTACCATACTTCTGCCTCCGGTCTATATTTCACAGACGGCCTCTGCCATGATCCAATCAGATAACATAAGGTGTCAGTACATGCTGCATTCTCTGCCTTGCCGAAATTGCATAAGTCTTGTAAACCCTCTCGCCATATTCCTCGATATAGCGCTCAGCAAGGCGGACCGTTCCCTTGGCATAGAAGGCCAGGATTTCCGGTGTCAGCTCGCAGGCCTCTCCACTTCCTCCCATCACGCAGCCAATCCGGCAGATCAGACTCTGCAGCATTCCGATCCGGCGCATCATAATAAAGGTCGGGATCTCTTTCTTGTCAGCCTCATCCAGAGGACGGATGCTTTCGTAGCCTTTCAGAATTTCATCCACGATCTCGGACAGGTCTGACCGGTGCTCCATCAGGGCAACGGCTCCGGCGATATCGTACATGTACCAGCCCATGCCGCAGTCATCGAAATCGAGGACGGTCATGGTCTTTCCATCATAGAGGAGGTTTGCGGTTCGAAGATCACTGTGAATCATGCCGTAGCGCTGCCGTCCCTCACCGTAGAGAGCAAGCCGGCAGCGAATGGTCTCCCGAGCCCGGTCCAGGATATCGATATCATGGGCGGACAGCCACTTCCGGTCAGCATAGGAGACATCATAGAAGTTATTCTTCTTTCCGAAAGTCCCGTCGAAATCCCAGGTTATCCGCCGGTAAAATTCCGGCTTCTTCCAGCCCAAAGACTGCAGATGCATCTTCGCCATAATGGAACCGACGGTCCGATAAACCTGCCGATCCGCTTCCTGCATTCTGCTCCCGTGCTGATGGAGACCGATGGCATCGGAAAGCACCGCTGCGCCCTTGAATACGGGAATGGTAATGGAATCCGGAATCTTCTCGATCTTTGCGATCATGGCTCCGACATCGCCGTTCCCGTCAGATGAGTCGACCGGCGGTTTCCCTTCGGCAAATGTAAAGCAGACCACATGTCTTTCCTCATGAAGCTTCTCGGTAGCAATCGTAGCGATCAGATTTCCATCCTTCATGGGGATGACTTCCGGAAGAGACAGATCGGTTTCCTCCCGCAGGGCCTTCATCCAGGAAAGCTCGGTCCGGATCGAATCCATGGAGACATAGGGCAGACGGTGAACTCTCATAATGACCTTGCTGCCGTCGCCCGGCTCAATGAGATAGGTCGCATTCTCGGTAAAATTCAGAAGACGAATATGGGAATCCTTGGGAAATCCCCAGAGAGGAAGCGCCCTGTGGGCAACCCGTTCCAGATGTTCCAGCTTCTCTGCAAAAGAAAGATCATCAAATGTCATAGCCTGCTCCTTTCAAATATTTCATGGCTCCAAAGATCCTTCCGAATTCCAGAGAATCTTTTGAACTCCATGAAAAAAGGCGCCCTCTCCCGGACAGGAAAGGACGCCTTTGTCCATAAAAAAGAGCCACTGCAAGATCTGCAATGGCTCCTTTGTCATCGAATTAATTTAGTTCATACTAGCATCATTCAAGTTTTATGTCAATGAAATGAAAAAATAAACCGATGCATCACTGCACCGGTTCGTATGGGGGAGGATTATGAAAATTTGAAAGGGATTTGTTCCTTTCGACATTGATAATGATAGGAAATTTCTGTGTTCAAATTGTGTTCATTCCCTTAAGGGTTTGTGAACTTTTTTATGATCTTTCTAAACCTTGAATTTCGGTCTGTATTTTCTTTTCTTTACGGGCCTCTTCTGGCGCGGTTTCCGTCCGTTTTCTACACGGTAGTCGTCAATCCGCTCCTGAATGGTCGAATAATCGCGTTCAAATAATTCGTTACTGATATCCTCCTGCAGGATTTCCTCCGGCACATCCTCGAGGATCCGGTTTCGGACATGAAGCTTGCTCAGATTCTTTAAAGCCGGCATGCCGTGGATCTCCTGAATATGGGCAAGTTCCGGCCGCCATAGAAGACTCATCTTCCGTTTCATGCTCCGATGGGGGTTCTTCTGAGGCTCGCGGAGGAGATAGAAGTCAAAGCGGTCTTCCTCTGGCAGAAATTCTACGGACAGAATGCCCCAGTAATCCGGAACATGTTCGGTCACATGGCTGGCATGACTGGACCCGACCACGACCAGGTTCCGGTCGAAATAGCGGTCGTACTCGGTCACCTGATCGGCAAGACGGCTGTAATTGTCTGCATCGCTTTTGATTTCCAGGCCCCAGACCTCCTCCGGCAGGACCACCATCAGGTCCGCCCGGGCCTTTCCGATGACCTTTTCCTCGAAAATCCGGCTCTTCCCCAGCTTTTCATCCAGATAGTCAAAGAGGGGTTCCCTCATATCCTTATCATGTATCATTAAGAAATTCCTTGTTTTCCCTGTCTTCTGCTTGCTATTTTATCCGACTACGCGATAGTATAGAGTCGTTGTCTTTTCATATAAATATGAAATTCGAAAGGATCCTTCTAAATTATGAATCCATCCGATAAGAAAGCAAAAAATATCACACTCACCACCGGCCCCATCTGGAGAGAAATCCTCTTCTTTTTCTTCCCCATCCTGATCGGTGCCGTCTTCCAGCAATTATACAACACCGTCGATGCAGTTGTCGTCGGCCAGTTTGCAGGCTCCGAGGCCCTGGCTTCTGTCGGCGGATCCTCCGGCCAGATCGTGAATTTCATCTTCACCTTCTTTACCGGTCTGTCCTCCGGTGCCAGCGTCATCATCGCCCAGTATTTCGGTGCGGAAGACAAGGAGCACGTCAACAGCACCTTGCATACAGCCTATGCCTTCTCCATGATCGGCGGCATTGTGCTCGGCATCCTGGGAATCATTTTCTGCAATCCCCTGCTCCGTCTTCTGCAGACGCCGGATACTCTGATGAAGGACTCCGCCAGCTATGTCAGAATCCTCATGGCCGGTCTGATTTTCACCCTGATCTACAACATGGGAACCGGCATCCTTCGCGCCATCGGAGACTCCCGGCGGCCGCTCTATATTTTAATTATGGCAAGCCTTGTTAATATCGTCCTGGACCTGCTCTTTGTAGCAGGCTTTTCCATGGGCGTTCTCGGTGCGGCCATCGCAACCGTCATCTCTCAGGCCTTCTCTGCCGCTGCCGTGACATATCTTCTGAAGAAAAAGACACCTGGCATGGAGCTTAAATTCCGGGAAATCCGCATCCATTACAGCATCCTGGTCCGCATTTTACGAATTGGCTTCCCGACAGCCATCGCATCATCCATGTTTTCGATCTCCAATATGATCCTACAGTCATCAATCAACAGCTTTGGTGTGGACACCATCGCCGCTTGGACAGCCTATGGCCGAATCGATGTCGTCTGGTGGCTCATCAACCAGGCCTTCAGCATCTCGATCACAACCTTCGTCGGTCAGAATTACGGTGCCCGGAAGGCTGACCGGATTAAAAAGGCCAGCCGCGAGGTCCTAGTTATCGAAATCATTGCTGCCATTGTCGCAGGCTTTATCGTAGTTCTGACGGCGCCCTATCTGGTCCGTCTCTTTGACTCCAGCCCGGATGTCATCCAGATCGGACGGATCATGGCCATGTCCATTGCACCCTTCTACTGGGTTTTCTGCTTTATCGAGATCCTGTCATCGGTTCTCCGGGCCGAAAATGACGTCCTTTTCTCAACCATCGCCAACCTGGTCGGCATCTGCGCTTTCCGTGCCGTCTGGCTCCTGGTCATCGTAAGAAACAGTTCACTGAAGCTGATCCTAGCCAGCTACCCCATTAGCTACTTCCTGACCGCGGCCGTCATTATCGTCTACTACCTGATCCGCCAGCCGAGAATCCTGAAGAAGATGGAAAGCTGGGCGGAATCATTGACCGAAAGATAATGCAGGAAGTCTCTGCGAGAAAAACGGAATCTGATTTGAAAAACTGACTCCGAAAGTTCAAATAAAGTCTTCAGATAACATTGATTCATTGATCGAATTCCGTCTGAAAAATCAGATTGAAATAATAGAAAGGAAAGGCATATGTTCTACTTCACTGTTATAGAAAAGCATCCCCTGGGCTCCGTCACAGAGCTCGAAGGCATCATCCGCGGATATAACCTGATCAATCCTCCGGCACTCCCTCTCAAGGCTTATATGGAAGGAAACAGTGTCATGGGTTATGTCACAGTATCAGCCATTGATCTTCATGGCAATTTCCAAAACGCAGCCTGGGCATCTTTTACTATTGAAAAAAAGACACCCCGTCAGGCTCATTTTGTAGAAAATGTAAATCTTTTTGACACAATTACCGATTACGATGTTTATTCCTATGCATCGAAGGGCATAGCCAGCAAATATGGTCAGATTGTCCGCTTTGCCAAGGGCTCTCTGCTGCGTCTAAAAAATGTTCGAAGAATGGCTCTGACAGACGCTTACTGCAGTGTTTCTGCACTTGTAGAAAGCCTAGATTCAAATCCCAGCAGCAGCCACTCAGATAACAAAGGATCGATGGATCCATCCCATTACAGTTTAAAAGACCTTAAGGCCATCCGCCACGATCTCCACCTGAACCTCAAACGGAATCTCTATGGTTCTATTCTCCCCGGCTATGCTGCCCGGATTCCTGCCGACAATGACCGTCTCTACTATCGGATCGAACAGCTCTCCAATGGAGACAGAGTACTTGAAATCTTTCCAACCATGGAAGCAGCTGCCAAGCATATTCTTGACAGTGGCAATCATGGCGATGAACCCTTCCCGGTTTATGCCGACGGCATACAGAATATGGCAAAAACGAATCCACACATGAAATTCATGGTTTATGGAAGCCTTGATCCTGTAATACTTTGATGTAGAGATATGAAAAACAAGGCAATTCTTATATCAGCTGCTATATCCATTTAAGAAAAAATAGAAAGCAGTTTTCACTTGGCCGATCTAACCGAATGGAAACTGCTTTTTATAGAAATATACAATATAGAAACGGCTTCTCAGATTTCAATCTCCAGTCCATTAAAAACGATCCTTGTAAGACTGCTCTTCCCTGCTAATCGAATTCCGGTCAGAATAATCTCTGCTTTTCTATCCTCTGATTTATAGGTTTCCGAGGTTTCCTCTCCTTCATGATCCTTTAATACCTTTCGAAAGTCTCTGAAAATAGCCGGAAGAAGGACCCCTGCCGCCTTTCTGCCCTGACCAATGCCGTAGATTCCCATAAGCCGGCCGGTCAGGAGTCGTTCAGCTTCCTGGAAAGAAATGTTTTTCATTTTATATTCCCTCTTATTATTTCGTTAAATATTTGTTATTTTATTTTATAATTTTTTCCTGCAAAGAGTCCGAAGCGCTGCTGAAGCCGGACAGCTTCCAGAGCTTTGAGGAAAAGATAAATCATAGCTGTATTGATGGGAAGCATGACAAGCTCGCCTGGCAGGCGTGCTGCTACAATAGCCCAGAAGCCATTGCCATAAAGAATGGACAGCCAAAGTGGATTTAAAAGGAAGCTGACAAAAATGGTATTTAGGAATTTGCTCAGAAAAGCCCTCCAGACAGTGATTTTCTTACCCTTTAAAACGAAACCGTAAATCAGACCGGATACCATAGTACTGATGGTAAAGCCCGGGAAGAAGGGGCCTGTCGGTTTTACGACATAACTTCCGAGATCAGACAGAATGCCCACAATTCCTGACACAACCGGTCCAAAAAGCTGACCCACCAAAGCAAGAGGAAGAAAAGAGAAATGAATTTCGATCAGATTGGAAATCGGGATTTTAAAGAAGCCGAGGACGATGGCCAGAGCTGTCAGCATGGCGCTGATTGTGAGTGTCTGTACATTTTTTAATCTGGACATAAAAAAACCTCCTTTGCAGTTCCTTTGGACTACATCGGAGGTTTTAAGATTCAACGGATCCGGCTGAATCAAAAGGCCTTGATGTAGCAGCGGGATGCGACATCAAAACCGCGGATTCTTCCTTCGTCCCGATGACAACTCCCTGTTCACCGGGCACTTTACGCTTTGACATCTACTCTGCGTTTTTCTGCGGGGCAATTCACCCCTTCTTTCATAACAGCTTATATCTTACCGCATAGATTTCTATTCCGCAAGAGACAGATCTCATCTTCTTTGATCCTCTCCTCTTCTGGAATAAGCAACTCCATCGAATTCCATCTCTGAACTGTAGCCGCCGCCGAATCCGCCTCCATGAATATAGACCGCCACCGGGAGCTGTTTCTCCTCAGCATCGTCTGGCATCCAGATATTCAGATACAGGCAGTCTTCGCTCATTTCTCTGCTATCGTCCGGATCTGCATAAAATTCCTTGTAGTAGGGATTTGAAGACTCATCTTTCTTTTCCTCCGTTAATTATAAATTTTTTATAAAATAAGCAGAAATCTCTTGCATGTATAGACAAGTCATGATATATAGAAAATGTACTAGCTGACAGGCTAATATAATTTTTCATAACTCCGCGGCGAGATGGGAATCTCGCCGCACTCCCCGAAATCTCAACCGAGGCATGAAAGCCTCGGTTTTTTATTGTTCCATTTCCGGTCCTATCCTGCTCTTTATTTCTTGACCAGTTTTTTATAAAGCGGATTTTTTTCGACTTTGGATGCATTGATTTCAGCCCAGATTTCAGCATCTTCTTCCAGATCAAAAAACTTTACAAGAAGCCGTCCTGCCCCGTTTCTTCCCAGACAATAGTAGAGCTGATGTGAGTGTTTCTGACACTCGCTTTTGATTATTTTCTTTTCTCTTTCGGAAACATTTTCGCAAGTCATAGCTTTCTCCTTATCAATCCCTTTTTCCATTTCTTATAGAAGTCATACCATGCTTTTATTATCTCAGTTTTCAATCGAGATGCAATACAAATGCCTGCCTTCGATCAATCTGTTTTCAAACTTCGTGTTGTACTTTTTTGACTTGTCACAGAATACATCAATACCCCCTTATTTTAAGATGGAAGTTAAAATTTTATTTCAGTGCACGAAAATAATACTTGCATTTCAGAAGAAGATCCTTTATTATAATCTTTGTCGTGTCACTGGGAAATCATTCCAAGGCATGACAAAGGGTCGTCTATTTATAGACTGGGTCATGGTTCGTTGGTCAAGTGGCTAAGACGTCGCCCTCTCACGGCGAAAACAGGGGTTCGACTCCCCTACGAACTACGCATTTTACGCATCGGATTTTCCGGTGCGTTTTTTGTTAATTTGTATTTGATATCAGGCTTCTGTCAAAGGTCTTGTGTTAAGATTCGTCTTCTTAGTCAGTCACACAGAAGCTATTTCCATCGTTATTTTTGAAAAGGAGAAGCCTATGTCTCTGTTCGACCGCCAAGAAAAGAAAACGATTAACGAAGCAATCAATATCGTACGAACCACAAAAAATGCCGTTCTTGTAGACGTCCGTTCCAAGGAAGATTACGACAAGCATCATGTAGCCGGCGCCATCAGCATTCCCTATAACCGACTGGATCTGGCCGAGCACAGGATTCGGAGTAAAGATCTACTGGTCTATGTTTACGGAAGCTATTACCATAAACCTCGTGCTATTGTGAAGAAACTTCGAAAGACTGGCTTCACCAATATCCATGCTTGCGGCTATTTTGAGGAGCATAACGTCAATCCATCCTGATCCTCTTCTTCACTCTTGTGGCATCATTTCTGACAAGGGCAGCCATTCCGATTTGTACTTGTATGGATTTTACTGCTTCTCTAAGGCTTTTTCCCTCCGGCGCTTCCTGCGGACTCGGTTCAGATGACGTTCAAAATCACCCTGTTTTATAAGCTCCGCCAGCACATACTGGTCGAGAACCGGCACCGTACAGGAATAGAATCCGATCCGGTCTAGACATTCCACAGTTCTCTGCCTTGGCAGGATCATGTATCCAATCCGGACAGATGGAGATATGGTCCGGGAAAATGTATTAAGATAAATCACCGTTTTTTCCGGCTCCATAGAGAAAAGTGTGTCCTCGCTTTTTCCCAGCATAGAAAATTCTGAATCATAATCATCTTCCACCAGAAGAGCACCTCTCTTTCTGGCCCAGCTCAGATACTCCATTTTCTTGGAAACCGTTGCCGAAATTTCGGTCGGATAGGAGTGAAAAGGTGTAACGTGCATGGCATCAGCATGTGAATGCCGTAATTCACCGGATAAAATACCTTCTACTCCCATACGAAGAGGCTCGATCTTCAGACCGTGGGTTTTATAAACACGGCGGATTTTCTGATAGGAAGGATCTTCGACTGCAATCGTCTTCCCGGGTCCTATCAGAATCGATATCAGCCCATAAAGGTATTCTGCTCCGGATCCAATCACGATCTGGTCTGCATTTACCTGCATATTTCTGGCCCGTTCCAGATAAAGGGCAATCGCAGTTCGAAGCTCTATACTGCCCTGATTATCCGACTTCTGAAAGATCGCTTCCTGGCGTTCACTTAAAACCCGGCGGACCGTTCTGGCATAAGTTGGAAAGGGAAACTCCTCTTCTTCATTATAATAAGTGCTGTTTCCAATCTCTTCTGTTTTACCAGGTTTTGAAATTTCATTTTGATCCGCTGATTGTGCAGTTGTATGAACGAGCTGCCGGGCATCTGTCTGAAAGGCTGTCTGTACACTCGGATTCTGCTTTTGTTTTCTCTTTTTTGAAGTCAGAAATTCATTTGCCTGATAACTTACATAATAGCCGCTTCTTTCCTTCGCCAGAAGAAAACCTTCATCTTCCAATAATGCCAGGGCATGCTGGACTGTAATGACGCTGACTCCCCGGTCTGACGCCAGAAGACGCTTGGACGGGATCTTGCTGCCATAAGGAAAAGCACCCGATATAATCTGGCTGCGCAGAAAGCGATAGAGTTCCATATAAGCCAGGCTTCTTTTTGCTTCTCCTGCTTCTTTTTCTTCTTCTGTTTTTTTTATTATTGATTCTATTTCTCTCTCATCTGTATTTTTCATTTCCAAGCCCTGTCTGGTCTTATCTTTCATTTATCATTTGGATATATTATATATTCAGTTTTTGGATATAATCAAATAAAAAAGAGAGAAATCTGCCGGAAAACCGAAAATTATCAGATTCCGGCGGTAGGTATACGAAAGAGAAATAATCCATGCCTTTCAATGATCCAAATAATAAAAAGAAGACGGTTCTTCCCGACGATCTCCACAATCATCAGAAAAAAATTGCTGTTATCAACGATCTGACCGGATTCGGCCGCTGTTCTGTCGCAGTATCCCTGCCTATTATTTCTGAAATGGGAATCCAATGCTGCTTCCTTCCAACCGCAGTTCTCAGTAATCAGACCGGCTTTGACAGCTACTACCTTTATGATTTTACCGATCATTTCGAGGCCTATGCCAGGGAATGGGAAAAACTGAAACTCAGGTTCAACGGAATTGCAACAGGTTTCTTAGGATCTATGCAGCAGGCTGATCTGACAGCCTCTTTTATCCGCCGCTTCCGCGATAAGACCACCTTTGTTCTTGTCGATCCTGTCATGGGTGACAATGGAAAGAGATATCCGGTCTTTTCCGATCAACACTGTGAGAAAATCCGGGAACTTGTTGCGCTTTCGGACCTCACGACACCAAATTTGACGGAAGCCTGTATCCTTACCGGCACTGACTTTCACGATGGATTCTGGTCTGAAGATGAACTATTTTCTCTGGCCGAAAAAACAGCCTCTCTCGGACCTTCAAAAGTTGTGATCTCCGGCATTCCGGACGGTGACTTCGTGACAAATTATATTTATGATGAAGGCGAAACCGGCCGCGATCGAAAGCCACGCCTGGGCGGTTCCAGAAACGGAACCGGAGACATCTTCGCATCGATTCTGATCGCAGACGCGGTCAATGACCGGCCCTTGAAGGAATCCGTTCAGAAGGCTTCGTCCTTCATCCAGAAGTGTATCAAAAGATCGCTAGAACTTAACATTCCGCCTGAAGACGGAGTCGCCTTTGAAGAAGAATTAAAGAATCTGCATTAAACTGAACTCCTGCTGATCGATATCATTTATAGATTAAATAGATATGATATATTTGATGTATTGTATATATTTTATACAGTGAATATATTAAATTGATTGGATAGACCGCAAAAATAATATTTACTTCTGATGGCCTGTCCGCTCTAACCTTACTTTGAAAGGAGGTCTTCATATGAACACAGCAACCATTCAAGAAACAGCAAAGAAAAAGACCAGCGAGAAGAGGGTTGGTAAGGAAGAGATCGCCTATAAGGTCTACAACAACCTCTATCTCAATCTGACCAACCGCTGTCCCTGCGCCTGTACATTCTGTCTGAGACAGAATACGGACAGAGTCGGTGAATCCGATTCGCTCTGGCTGGATCATGAGCCCACAGCTTCTGAGGTCCTGAGTGCCGTTAAGAGCCACGATCTGTCCGAGTACAATGAAATTGTTTTCTGTGGATTTGGAGAGCCAACAGAGGCATTTCCGGTCCTTGTAGAGGTATGTGATCAGTTGAAAGCTCTTTATGCGAACCCAATCCGCCTCAATACAAATGGTCTTGGATGTCTCATCAACAAGAGAGACATCTGTCCAGATCTGAAAGGCAGGATAGATACGATCTCCATTTCCCTTAACACACCAGATGCCGAGGAATACAACCGAATTGTACGGCCCAAATTCGGCCCCGCTTCCTTCCAGGCCATGCTGAATTTTGCCAGAGAAGCCAGAAAATATGTACCGCACGTTGTCATGTCCACGGTTTCCACCACAATCTCCAAGGCAGATGAAGACCGATGTGCTGCCATTTGCAAGGAACTTGGTGTAACCTACCGAATTCGTCCTTTCGAAAGCTGATATATGTTTTGAAATCATCAGCATTCCTGCTTGTAAATCCAGTGAGCTGATCAAATGAAAACCGATTCAACATAAATGCTTCTCGTCGAACAAGTCCCAAATAGGAAAATTCAATCCCGAGAAGATTTCATCCCCATAAACCAAAACAGCCGCAGCTCCATGGATCAGATCCAGGAACTGCGGCTTCATTTTATAAAGATTTAAAATTTTCTTACTTCATCCGTCTTACAGCAACGATCGGAGCATAGTTTACATTGGTGTAGGTAATGCCGGCTCTGGAGTTCAAAGCATTGACAATCTTGCCATTTCCTGCATAGATTCCAACATGACCGCTGTAGCATACGACATCACCAGGCTGCATGTCAGATACACTGACACCTGTACCGCAGCTTCTGATTGCGGAAGAGGAATGAGGAAGGCTGACACCGAACTGAGCGAAGACACTCATAACGAAACCGGAGCAGTCGCATCCGTTCGTCAGGCTGGTTCCGCCATAGACGTAACGGTTGCCGACAAACTGAGAAGCATAGGATACGATGGAAGATCCGCTGGATCCGGACGGAGCGCTGACAGTCTTTGTAGATGTTGAAGAGGAGCTGGAGCTTGAAGTCTTGGTTGTCGTGCTTGAGCTGGACTTCTTAGTGGAAGCTGCGGCCTTCTGAGCGGCTTTCTGTGCGGCAGCTTTCTCGGCTGCGGCCTTTTCTGCTGCTGCTTTTTCTGCTGCAACCTGCTCTGCGGCGGCCTTTGCGGCAGCTGCTGCCTGCTCGGCTGCAATCCGTGCCTCTTCAGCAGCCTTGGACTCGGCATAGCTGTAGTTTACAGCGAGACTTACATAATCGGCGGAAACATAGCCCTCACCCTCATCGGTCTGGATTTTAACCCATCCGGCAGTCGAAGTATCGGTAACCGTGTGCTCTGTGGTTCCTGCTACCATGGTCAGAACGGAAGCATTGGGATCTGCTGCGGTACGGACCTTAAGAGTTGTGGTATTAATGGTTGCGGTTGTGGTTGCTGCGGCCTGGACCTTGGCTGCATCGCCGACAGTCAGGTACTGCTTGGAAATATAACCTGTTACATCGCCGGATGTTACATGATACCAGTCAGCCTCCTCGCCATCAACGGTTGCTACCTGGTTGGCGTAGATCTTACCTGCATAATCACTGTTGGCATCGGCTGCGGTACGGATATAGGCGAAATCCGTAACATTTGCAACACCAATATTTGCGTACTGAGACGTCTGGTTATCGGCTGCCTGAGTATCTGTAGAAGTATCAGCTGTCTCAGAAGCAGCGACCTGTGTGTCATCATTGGCCTGCTTATCTGCGGTCTTTTCAGAAGAAGAAACCATCTTGGCAAGGACTTCTGTCACACCCGAAATCGTATTGGATCCTGTATCGGTGCCGGTCATTAAGTCCGAACCGGAAAGAGTTGTTAACGTCGAAGCAGTCGTCTTTGTGGCGCCTGCCAGAGGAGCTGCATTTGCAGTAATACCAGAACCTGCAATCAGGCTGCCTGCTGCAAGAGCCAGTGCTGTAAGTCTACCTGCTTTACGATTAAAATTCATTTAAATAAGCCTCCAAAGGAATGCGATTTAACTTGTTACAAATTTGTTACGCTTGTTACAAGTGCAATCATACATTCTCCGGGTTGCTTTGTCAAGTCTGTTACGATTTATTCACATTTCGATCACATTTCGGCCAAAAAACAGGACCTCGAAGTCTTACGGCCCGGGGTCCTGCGTCATCTTCTATATTTAACAATTCTGCCACAATTGATTCTTAAATCTGCATAGAATCAATGGATCAGTAATTCTTCGATCGATCCGATAAAAAAACTTCAGTTCATTCAACCCAGAATCTACGAAGAATATGGTTCACGAACCAGCAATTTCTTACAAGCAATTCACAGATCTCTATCTCTGCTTCTTAGAAATGTGCCGGATCCTTACCCTCGATTGCGGTTGTCATGGCATCCTTCCAGATATTCAACGAATACTGAGTCATTCCCGAGCTGATCATCCGGTTGTCATTGTAGCCAGTCCACACGCTGATCGTGTAATAGGGCGTAAAACCGGTGAACCACTTGTCACGGGTATCATTGGTGGTACCGGTCTTACCGGCGGCATCGATATCCTTGTTGTCCCAGCCGATACTCGAAGCGGTACCACCATCGGAGAATACGCCTTCCATGATGTCGGTCATCTGATCGACCGTGGACTGCTTGTAGACGGAAACCTCGTCCGCCGTCGTATAGAGCTCAGTTCCGTTCATATCCTTCATCGAGGTGATACAGGTCGGAGAACGGTAATAGCCGCCATTGGTGAAGGTCCTGTAGGCACTGGCCATCTCGAGAGAAGTCGTGCCGTGGGTCAGACCGCCGAGAGCCGCCGACAGAGTGTAGTCCTCAGGAACAATCCGCGAAAAGCACATCTTATGGATAAACTGCATGCCATAATCGATACCGATCTGACTTGCCAGCCAGTAGGCTGCACCGTTGATGGAATGGGTAACCGCATAGCGCAGTTTCATTGAAGAACCTGTCATCTTCTTTACGTTATCCGCTTTCTTTGCGGCAGTAACATCGATATTCTTCAGATCCGAGTCTGCATCGTAATCCCCGGTTTCAATGGCCGGAGCATAGACGAGGATAGGCTTAAATGTAGAGCCTGGCTGACGGTAGGCCTGGAAAGCCCGGTTCAGGCTTCCGCCTGTCGTAATTCCGTCCTGAGACCGTCCACCGATGATGGCAATGACTTTTCCAGTATTGTTATCAATTACAGTCATGGCCCCCTGGAAAGCAAAGACACCGCCGTCACCCTTTTCCTTGGTCGAGGACAGGGTTTCATCCAGCTGACTCTGCAGAGTATCCTGAAGACTGGTATCGAGAGACGTATGAATCTCATAACGCTGGCTGTAAAGTGCATCGTGAGCTGTCTTATAGGCAGCCGCATAGCTCTGGTTATAAGTATTGTATTCATCGTCCGAATTAAAGGAGTACTGGAAGGTAAATCCTGCTTTCTTCATCAGCTCCTCGGTTGCACACTTTACAACATAGGAGGTCTGATAATCCTTTGTTGCAAGAGCAATCTGCGGGGAGACATCTCCGCTGACGGTAGACTCGCTGCCGGAATCATCTGTAAATGCCTGACTCTTGTCCTGAACCGTGATCGTTTCTGCTTTGGCACTGGCGGCATCAGCTTCAGAAATAAAGCCGCACTTTACCATATCATTTAAGATCTTGTTTCTCCGCTTCAGAGCCTTCGTCGGGTCCTTCCAGGGATTATAGTATTCCGGCTGATTGGGGATGGCGCAGAGATAGGCCATCTGGGACAGGCTGAGCTGGGAAGCATCAACTCCGAAATAATCCTTGGCAGCCTCCTCGATTCCGTAGATTCCGTTAGCAAAGCAGCAGTTATTGACATAAAACTCCATAATCTCCTGCTTGGTATAGGTTTTCGTCATCCGATCGGCATACATGATTTCCTTGATCTTACGGGTCAGAGTCCGATCTGCATTTAAGAAGGTCAGCTTACAGAGCTGCTGGGTAATGGTCGAAGCACCGCTGATGACCTTGCCCCGGCTGGAGACGTACCGGAAAACTGAACGGAAGACTCCCAGAGGATCATAGCCCTTATTGGTCCAGAAATTCTGATCTTCGACCGCAATAAAGGCATTGATGGTATTGCTGGGAATCGAATCATAGGTCAGATAGGAATATTTCTTCTTGTCGTTCGACAGCTGGGCGATGACCTGATTGTTAGCATCATAGACTGTGGAAGCCATATCCGGACTGAAAGTCGAAGACGAGCTGGCTGCCACGGTCTTTACTGCATCCTCATAGTCATTCTTCAGCTCCGGCATAAAATGGATGACCAGAAGCAGCATTGCAATAATGCTGACCAGAATCAGATATTTTACTGTCTTCAGAACGGCTCTGATAAATACGAGAAGAAAGGTTCCGAAACCGCTTTTCTTTTGTCTACTCACTGCTGCTGCACTTCCTTTACGATCTGGTCAGTCTTTGAAATTTCCCTGTTAAAAGAGAATCCGATATAAAGAAGCAGGGCGAAAATCACAATTAATAGAAGCAGGGTAAAGAACATATCGATCAGCTTCTTTTTATACTCTGCATTTGTTTTCTTCTTTTTGGCCATAGCAGTCTTCTTTCACACCATTAAGCCAAGCCATTACCGGCTTTGCTTTCAAAAACAAATCATCCTATGATGATTTCATAAATTCATTCTGACAGCTGTCCTGAATGAAATCCTTCATTTTTCTAATGATTATATAGACAGATGTACAGAAGCAAGCATTTATTCTTCTGACTGTTCTTCAGATCATATCAGAATCGCTTTCTGCCGTATTTCTAGGGTAAGTTAGACAATCTTCAGAACCTCTTCAACGATGGC
>JAQXVO010000012.1 GCA_029224965.1 Lachnospiraceae bacterium | reverse complement strand
ATCAATGGGCCGCTTTCACTACCTCTTTAAACATCAGTAGTGAAAGCGGCCGCACATTTGGAGATGCCTGTCAACTGTTTTATTGTATTTTTGCGGGAATTTTAGACATGAGAAAAGGCCGGAAACCCGCATGGTTACTGGGCTTCCGGCTTAGGTTGACCACGTTGGTGACAGGCACCGTTAAGAATGCCCTAAATAATCACAAACATGGAAGAAAGAGCATTGAAAGATACGATAAATACTACAATTAACTCTATAGAATATAAATATACTGCTGATGGATTTCGTGTTATTGGTGCGAAGGCTGCAATGATAGTAGATGGATATCTGTTCTTAAGATATTACGTCGGACCATGCGCTGTAAACTTGTCTTTTTCTTGTGAACTATATATGAAGGCTATGATTAATAATGCAAAGGTGCATGGCCATTCATAAAAAAAACTCTTTTCTCAACTAAGTGAAAACCAACAACGTGATGTGCAAATAGAATATAATAAAATTCATTGCAATCTAGAGTTTATGGAATGTCTCGAAAGGCATGATAACGCATTTGTAAACTGGCGATACCTCGGAGAATATCGTGATATAGAAACGAAATCAATCGATCGAAAATCTCTTGCAAATTTGGCTAAGGCATTTAGCGTTGTGTGCGAAAGAGAACTTCAAAGTGTAAATGATAAATAAATGGGAGTCTACATATGCGCGGTCAATTAGCACAGTTCTTCTGACAGTAGATTTTTTGTAGCAAGTTGGTAATGCTGTTGACTTAAGGCTTTGAGGCCAGGAAACCAAGGACTTGAACTCACACTTTGCTGCCAAGGGATCTGTTCAGGAAGAATTGATTTCATCACAGTGTATTACTGATATACTGAATTTTGGCGAGATGGTACATTAAGGCTGGTGAAAATATAGGAAGCAGAGTCAATAAAAAATGCTAAATAACAAGAAGTATCAGATTTTTATTTCGTCGACTTATTCAGATCTTATTACAGAGCGGGATGCCGTTAGAAATGTTATCCTTGAAATGTATCAGTTCCCTATTGGCATGGAGATGTTTTCTGCGGATGATGAAGATCAATGGACGGTTATTAAGGATGCTATTGACACATCCGATTATTATGTGATCATTGTTGGCAGGAAGTATGGTTCCATCGTGGAGAATGGTCCTGATGCAGGGATCAGTTACACAGAAAAAGAATTCCGATATGCGCAAACTACAGGGATTCCAATTCTGTCTTTTGTAATAAAAGATGATGCATCGAGGAGCGGAAATCAAATAGAAACGGATCCTGAAAAACTGTCAAAGCTTCAAACATTCACGGAATATGTTAAAAATGGTCGTCTTGTAAGTTTCTGGTCAAATGCGGATGAACTTGCCAGAGAGGTATCCACAGCACTTCACAAGCAGATTGATAGAGGGAAACGTCCCGGTTGGATAAGAGCAGATAATATCGAATGGGAAAAGATTACTGTAGAACTAGCTGAAAGCAGCAAAAGAATCCGGGAGCTTGAAGAAGAGAATCGAGAATTAAGAAAGCAGGTTTCTGATCGGAAGCCAATTCTTTCTATTAATTTTGGAATTGACGTAGCGGACGAAGAAGACGATGAAGATAAGAAACACTTGGATCTGTTCAAAACATCTCCTCAGGTAAAAATTAACGGAACTGGGCTTGATATACAAATCAAGAATATCAAGCCGTTTAACTATTCTGACAGATATGCGCAACTTGAATATGACGATAGAGCTAGGCAGCTAGGTGTAACGCAGGAAGAAATCGACGTATATAATAGACATTTACCTAGTATAAAGAAAATTCAAGAAATAAATCATGACAGTACGGCCATTAAAGAGATTGTGAATAATGGAGTGGCTTTTTACGTCGATATTAACAACACCGGTACAGCCAAGGCAACGGATGTAAGAGTTAATATAATATCTTCGGATGAGATTGTTCTATATGATTTGGATGAAATAGAAAAGCATGATAAATTAAAACTTCCGAAACTGCCAGAGAATCCTATTGTAAAGGCTGAAGAAAAAATAAGAAAAAGACAAACGGGACTCATAAATCATGATTTATATAACCTGGGAGCTTCAATATCGCCGTTTTATTATAATATCTCACATGATCTTCCGAGCATGTTAAGGCATGCAGGCGACCCTATTCACGAGAGAACAGATGTTAAAAAAAATAAACTGATAATTGAGAAGGACCAGGTTTTACATCCCAATGGGAACAGATTCAGAAGATTTTATATGATTCCGAAAACATCTGGAAGTTTTGCATTGCAATGCGAAATAATGTGTTCCGAGTTCGAGAAGCCAATTCATCAGGAGATCATTGTGAATGTAACAGAGGTCGGAGAAGTTTGATTTCTGCGGGGCAGTGGGAGTTCTAATGTAAGTCCTCAATCACATACTTGATTTATAAGAATACCGCCAGCTGACAGGGATGTGCATTCAGAATCAGAGTGCATACCACATGGTTCAGCTGGCGGTATTAAAGATTTTAATTAATCTTTCTTATTGGGTTACATCTGATCTTTTCCTGATGCCAATGGATTACATCTGACAGTGCATTTTATGCCTTCTTTTTCCTACGATAAATGGTCAGAAGGGTGAGTGCACCAGCACCGATCAGCAGTATGAGGACCCAGAGAGGCATCTCAGACAGATCCCCGGTCTTCGGGCTCTGAGAGGTAGTTTTAGAGCTGCTGGCTGCTGTATTTTCTGCAGATTTCACTGTATTCGTCACTGCTGCAGCTGATTCCGTTTTGCCTGCTTCCTGCTTCTGGGGCTCCTTAACCTCAAATGTTGTTTCGGTACTGCCATCTGTGAAGTTCAGTTTCAGCGTATGGGTTCCTGCTGCCAGGCTTTGAATATAAGAAGCGTGCAGGGTAAAGATGGTAGATCCTGAACTTACAGTATAGCTGCTCGGATCCAGAACATTGCCATCAACCTCTGCGGAAAGAAATTTGCTGTAGGGTGCATTCACTTTTCCGGTAAGATCTGTTTTACCATCCTTTGTAATGGTTTGATTTTTACCCTCTAGGAATTCGTATGTCGTCTGCGTATTGGACTTCTGGAAATGATTGCTGTGCATGGTCATGGAAGCTTCCATACCAGCCATATAGAAAGCGCTGTTATGGCCGCCATTTCTGAGGTCGTATCCGTGTGCCTTACCGATGCTGGTCAGGTATTCATGGATTGCCACGGTATCCTCGTAATCTACCATGGAATCCTGGAGACCGCAGTCAAAATAGAAATCATAGAAGTCCATATCACTAGAGGCCATGTTCTTGATTGCTTCCAGGCACTCATCCTGCGGCAGATATCCCATGTGAACAGCTACACTGGAGAAAAGGTTCGGAAATTGTGTTCCGATCATAACTGCGCCGTATCCGCCCATGGAAATACCGGTAATGCCGCGGTACTTGCTGTCCGGTATGGTACGGTAGGTGCTGTCTGCCATACGGATGATGTCTTTTGTGATATGATCCTGCCAGGGACCGGTACTGTCAGTTACCTCGCCTTCTGTATTCCGATAGAAGCTGTTTTTTCCGGAATCTGGCATGATGACGATCATCTCCATGATTTTTCCATTTTCAATCAGCTTATCCATGAAATCGCCGATCTTATCGACATTTACAAAGGAAGAACTTGAAGAGTTGATCCCATGGAGCAGATATACAACCGGATAGTTTTTTTCCTTATCGGTATAATAGCTTGGCGGCAGGTATACACTGTAAGTTGCTTCCTTATTCAGAAGAGAAGAACTATAAGAAGTTGAGTAGCAGCGATTCCAGTTGCCTTTTTCATACATGGTGCCATTTTCCAGGGCATAACACTGCTCGATTTCCTGACTCATAAGAGTTGCGCGGTCGCCTCCGGCGGTTGGTATGCCTGTGATCGTTCTTTTGGCATTATACCAGTACTGATCCCCCTCTTTATAGGTGCTGGGGTTTTCATCTGTTACGGTGATATCGGTATATCCGTCGATCAGACTTCTGATTTCAGACAGCCTGTCTTCCTTGTCGGCTGCGTTATTATGGTAGTTATCCGATACGGTTGCTGCGTATGCATTGATATCGCCGCTTTCCAGTGCTTGCTGCTGCTGGCTGATGACTTTGTTAAAGGCATCCTTCTGAATGGTGTCGGCTGGAAGACCCTTGACTTTACGTACTGCAAGGTCATTTCCGCAGATGGCGTATGGATGGCCGGAATAGAAGCCTCCATTGCCATTGTTATTATACAGACGCACACAGATTGTGTTGGATCCGCCGAGATTCAGTACGGACGTCGGAATCTTGTATTCGCGTTCTACCTCCCAGTAGGATTTCTCGAATCTGCACAGTGAAGCAGGGTCTACCGAATCTGCAGATGTCTGGTCAGTCTCGTCGCTGGCTGTCTTTTCGTCGGAAGAAGCTGCTGCCTTCTCGCCATAGTTAAATCCACCGGTTGCGCCGGGAGCGGTTTTATTGCCGTTCCCGTCGACAAATCCGCTGGAAGCCACCATCTGACCGTTGATATAGATCACGTCGCAGTCGTCAATGATGCCCATCAGGAGCGTCGCAGTCTTCTCTGTAGTAAAATCTGCCGGCAGGTCAAAAGTGCGGCACACCCAGGCCTCTGACCATTTGGGCAGGATGACGGAATTCGGATCGAATGTTCCGTCAGCTGATGTTGTGGCACCCGCCCTTTCGATCGGGAGCAGTCCGCCGGTTGCGTAATTATCATACGGCATGGAAAACTTCTCCCAGCTGCTGAAGATCTCCTCGGACGGGAGGAGTGCCAGGCTGTTATCCTCCCACTGAAGAAATCTCTGCGCATCGTTAAAATAGGCATGATACTGAAACATCTGCGTGTAGGTGCGGTAGAGCTTGAAATTCCACTCTCCGGATAGATCCACATATGCATCCGCGTTTTCGGCAGTGGCAGAATTCTGATTCTCACCCCCTGTCTCTGCCCTGGCGCTGACTGGCACAAATGCAGCTGCCACAAGGCCGGCTGCCAGTGCGAGAGCACCAAACTTTTTCCAAATACCTTTCCCCTTACCCTTCATATACATCCTTCTCCTTTCTGATAAAACTGTTACTGAAGGACTAATTGTATTGAAATAAAAACACCCCTATGCGCTAAGTTTATCATGGAAAATTCATTTAGTAAATAGATTTAATTAAAAAATCTGGAGAATTTTCTGAAAATTATTCTGGAAGTGTCCGAAGAAGGGGACGGATCATGGAAAAATTGCTGTTACTTATGTAAAATGGTCAGTGATCTATCGGAAGATAAAGAGGTTCTGAAAAAACAGGGAAGAACCAGGGAGGAAGAATGAAGGGAAACGGGCGGAATCACGACAGCCGAAAGGAAAGAGGAAACATTATAGATAGGGGGATTGATTTTCTGGTGAGGAAGAGATTTCTCATTGCCCTGCTTGTGTTTGTACTTTTTGTCGTATGTAAGCTCAGTTTCTCATCAATTGGTGCCTGGCATGGCTTTATTGGTGAGGGTGTAGATTCTACGGTCCTGGGTAAGGCAAGATCCATTCGTTCTGATGAATGGATGGTGACGACACCCTTCCGGTTTACGCAAAGAAGCGAAGGATTTCCACTGGTAAATTCGAATTTAAATTGCGGCAACAATGATATGACAATTTACGGAGCTCCTGTAGCCGATTTGAAAATAATCGTTCAGCCTCAGTACTGGGGCTATTTTCTTGGGAATGATTATGGCCTGTCCTGGTACTGGATTTTTAAGGTCTTATTCTATCTCCTTGTGTCATTTGATCTTGGAATGATACTGACCAAGGGAGATCAGATTTTATCCTTTGCGGCATCCTTCTGGCTGTTATGTTCACCCGCATTGATGTGGTGGTCGATGAACGACGCTATGGTTTATGGCCCGGGAATGATTGTCGCTTTTCATGAATTTGTCAGCGAAGACCAGAAATCATGGAAGAAGAAAGTTTTTCTTGCCTATCTCATGTGCGTATCCTCTTGTAATTTTGCGTTTTCTTTATACCCGGCCTGGCTGATCCCTATGGCCTATTTAATTATTTCCTTTCTGATCCTGGATTTCGTGAAAGCATTTCGTCGTTTGCGGAAATCGGATTATCTGATAATAATGGTCACATTCGTATTTATCCTGCTTGAATTTGCCTGCTTTTTCTACGAATCCAGAGATGCCATTCGTGCTTCCATGGCGACTCTGTATCCTGGCAGGCGCTTTGAAAACGGCGGCGGTTATCAGCTTTCTTCTCTGTTGAATGATCTGTTCTGCCTGTTTACGCCTTATAGTGACTATATAAAGAATCCTTGTGAAATGGCGGCCTATATTGCACCGTATACCTCCATCTTATTTGTATTGGTTTATTTTTTAGTCAGACAGATCCGGGCAAAGTCAATAAAGCATGAGAAGCTGAGATTTGAAAATAGGGGATATTTTTGGATCCTCTTAGGAATCATTACCATCTTTCTGCTCCGTCTTTTCTTTGTATGGCCGCATGTCCTGTCTAAGATTTCCCTTCTGTATGTGGCTCCCATGGGCCGGCTGGTCGTTGTCTTTGGATACGGCGTGGTCTTATTAACTCTGGTTTTAGCAGCCAACCTTTCTCACGGACAGAAATTGAACCATTACTTTGTTCTTGGTGCGGTGGCTTTTACAATTGGGATTGACTTTTTGGTGATACGGGCCAATGAATTCTATCCGGCAGCCAGTAAGAAAATGGTCCTGATCATGCTGACAGCTGCGGCTTTATTAAGTCTCTCTTTCCTTTCGGGGAGAAAGCATCTGTTTGCACTAATCATTCTTCTTCTAAGCCTGGGATCTTCTGCAGTGATTAATCCGCTTACACAAGGGACAGCTTCTCTGACTGGAACGGATATTGCTAAGAAGGCCAGACAGATTGCAGCAGAAGACAAAGATGCGGTCTGGATCGGTGCGACGGATGTGAATGCTCAGTATCTGGTGGCGAATGGGATCAAAACATTGAATGGTATCAATGAATGGCCGAATTATGACTGGATCGATAAGATCGATCCCGGGCATAGTTATGAAAAGGTCTGGAACAGATATGCTCACATCAGTATTGTATTGGGTACCAGTACCTCTTTTGGATTGTATCAGCAGGATGTATATATCCTGCAGCTTTCTCCCAGTGATCTGAGGAAAATGGGTGCGACCTATATTTATACCTTTTCCCCATACGATGATGCCACCATCGCTTCGAATCATTTGAAATTATTATATCAAGGGAAAAACAGCAGGAATTATATCTATAAGGTGGAATAAGGTCGGCACAGAGAAGACGGACATCAATATTTTGAAAGCCGTTTCCTCATGGTGCTATAATCCGTGTCGTTAAAATCCACAACTTTCCATTTCTGATTCTTATAGATCAGAACGGAGAGGGATGCATTGTCGATGGATGCGTATTTACTGGCCTTGCCTGTCACGCTGCCTATGAACCAGGCCATGGAAGAATGAGCAGTGATAAGAATCCGCTTGCCTTTGTTATCCTGTTCTTTCGCAAGCTGATCCATGGTATCTGTGATCCGCTTCGTGCAGGCGTACCTGGTTTCCGAGCCGCTTTCTGAGGTGAAATTGGGATCGGATCCGTCGCCGATGATATCTTCGATCTTAAAGTCCGTCCGTCCGGCTGCAGCTTCCGCCACAGATTTACCTTCCAAACTGCCCCAGTTCAGGTCGTTCAGGCCCTGGTCTATCTCTATCGGAAGCTTTTTGCTGCCGGACTGATCCAGGATAATTCTGGCTGTTCTTTGGGTTCTGCCCATGCCGCTGGTGTAACACTTGTAAAAAGTGATTCCATGAAGCCCTTTCCCTAGGGCTTCTGCTTCTTTCTGTCCCTTGTCGGTGAGTTTGGAATCCCCGCCGCTTCCTACCAGAAGTCCCTGGACATTGGCTTCGGTCTCGCCATGACGGGTGATATAGAAGATCGTTTCATCGTTGGCAATGGCTTTGGTCTGGTTGGAGTCGGGACCCTTCAGGACACCGCATGCCGGAAGACCTGCCATGATTGCTGCAATGACAAGGAGGATGAGTCCGAACGATTTGAATCTGTTTTTTAGGCGTTTTCTTTTTTTTATAATCATGGTTCTCATGACTTTATAGTAGTTAAGTTTGGACTGGGTTTCAATGGTCAGGATTGGGATAAGAAGCAAGAACCTTTATCAGAGCCGTTTTCAAGATCCTTTACCTTCTCTTTACATTATTTGCTATAATCTTTATTTATAAGTGACGAAATGAGATAGGCTGACCCAAGGACCAGCTTTAAGAGTCAGGGGTTGAAGTCCGATTCAAAGAAGACTGATTCAATGCAGGCCGATTCTACGAAGACCGATGCTAAGAAGATTTTGAAAGAAAGTGAGCCCTGCCATGCAGTCAGGTTTTGTTGATGTACACTGTCATATACTGCCGGGGCTGGATGATGGTTCCAGTTCCATGAAGATGACGAAGGAGCTTCTTCGTCTGGAATCAGAGGAAGGGGTCCGGCTGATTGTTTTTACGCCGCATTTAAGAGATCCGTGGATGCATAAGATCACGGCGGAGAATACGGAAAATGCTTTCCGCGCGGTGAAGGAGATGGCGGCGGAGGAATTCCCGGAGCTTTCTCTGTATCTGGGGTCGGAGTTCATGTATTCCGGCCTTGTGCTCGAAGAGCATAAGGATTGGATCCGCCCCATGAATCAGACCAGGTTTGTCCTGGTGGAATTTATGCCGACCGATGAATGGACCCGAATCCGGACCGGTGTCCTGGATCTCCTTCAGGCGGGTTTTGACCCGATCCTGGCCCATTTTGAGAGATATGCCTGCCTGGTCGAGGATCCTGAACGGGTATATGAGCTTACTGAAATGGGGGTCTACATTCAATCCAATACGGGCGCGGCCCTGCATCCGGAAAACCGGAAGGTCAAGAAGTTCTTAAAGACTATGTTCCGCGACGGCCAGGTTCATCTCATGGCGACGGATTGTCACGATCCGGCCCAGCGGGCGCCTCATGTCAGGGATGCTTATCAGCTGATTGCAAAGAAGTTCGGTGAAGATTATGCCGATGACATTTTCTGCAATAATGCCCTGACTCTGCTTAAGGGGGAGTATCTCTGAGGTTTATATTTGCCAATGATGAATGGTTTCTGCTGATTCTTTAAAACGATATGTCAATCGGCATGCAATGAATTGCTCCTGTATTGTGCAATAAAAACAGAAAACACGAATTATATTTTATAAAATCTTTCTAAAATATCCCAAGATTCATTGACGTACAAGCTGTGAAAGTGCAAACTTATAAAGGCAATTCATAGTAAGTTACTAGGCATAGTCAGAGTGAAGCGGAAGATTAGGCCAGTCCATGGCACAGGATCAGACCTGTCTCAAGATTAGTTCCGTAAATGCCGACCGCCTGGCAGACACAAGCTGGTTTTATAGATTCTGGAGGCAATTCATGAGTGATTCTGAGATCACAGTTACAAATACTAATTTAAATACAGATTCGAATTCAGATTCAAACACAAATACAAAATTAAACACGAAGCCGAATTCTAATAGATTTAACCCCGTAAAACGTATGAATGAGGAGGTTCGTCAGGAGTCTCTGTCCGGCGAGCGCGCTCTCTATCGGGGCGAGAATCTGAAGATTTTTGACACGGTTTTCCACGACGGGGAAAGTCCGCTCAAGGAGAGTAAGCACATCGAATTCTATAATTGCGAATTCCAGTGGAAATATCCTCTCTGGTATTCCGAGGATGTGAAGGTCAGGGACTGCGTCTGGCAGGAAATGGGCCGGTCCGGTGTCTGGTACACCAAGCATCTATTGGTGGAGGATTCCATGATCGGTGCGCCGAAGAATTTCCGCCGCTGCTTCGATATCACTCTGCGGAACACATCCATTCCAAACGCCCAGGAGACTTTCTGGAATTGTGACGGCATCCGCCTGGAGCATGTCATGGCCCGCGGCGATTATTTCGGTATGAATTCCAGCCATGTCTATGCGGACGGCCTCGAACTTTACGGAAACTATGCTTTTGACGGCGGCCATGACATCGAGATCCACAATTCCAAGCTTCTGACCAAGGACTGCTTCTGGAACTGCGAAAACGTCAAGGTCTACGATTCCTATATTTCCGGTGAGTATCTGGCCTGGAACACGAGAAATTTAACCCTCATCAATTGTACGATCGAGTCCAACCAGGGCCTGGATTATATCGAGGGTCTGAAGCTTGTCAACTGCAAGCTGGTGAATACAAAGTATGCATTTGAATATGCTTATGATGTGGATGCGGAGGTGACTTCGAGGCTGGATTCTATCCTGAATCCGGGCTCCGGCGTCATCCGTGTGAAAGAGCTTGGTGAAAAGATCATCGAGCCGGATAACTGTAAGGAAGAGAATACTAAGATTCAGGTTGGGCTGTCAGAATAAAGGCGTGACAATCATCGCGGTCACAATTCCAATCAGACCACCGACAATGACCTGGGGAAGCGTGTGGCCGAGCTGCTCTTTCAATGGCTTCTCGAAGAGTGGCTTGTAGGTTGGCTTCGATTCTCTGGCTGTCTCTCTGGATGAAGAATTACTGTCAGAATCTGTTTCTTGCGATGAAGAGTCTGAGTGGGTGTCTGATGCATGTTTGTCTGGAATTTGCTCAGCGGATTCTTTCAGTTCCTGAAGTTCTCTCTCACGCAAACGGTTCAGAATTCTGGCATGCTTTCCGGCTTCGGCACGGACCGACAGAGCATCAGAAATGACGATAATAGCCAGGATCAGAGCAATAGCGAATTCGGTCGATTCAAAACCGCGGACAATGCCGCTCGAGATGGCAAGACTGCATACGGTTGCGGTATGGGAACTCGGCATGCCTCCAGCTCCAGTCAGCCGCTGGACATGGAAGTTTCCTTTGATGATTTCAATGATGATCTTGGATCCCTGGGCAATGAGCCAGGCAAGGCCGGTTGTCATCAGGACGGGGTTAGCCAGAAGTCGTTCGATTAATTGAATGGGATTCATATGACAGCCCTCCTTCCTCCATAATTTGGATCCGGATGTATATTGCAGCGCAGGTCAGCGGTATTCGTACAAAGGCTTCCGCTGTAAAACTTCACAATAGACTTCACGATTAAAAAGTTTCCAGGCTTCAACTATTTTAAAGCCTTAACCATATTATACACATCTTGCATGGCTGGGCGCTATGAGTTAGGCTTATTGATAGAAAAAAACAGGAAACAGAAAACAAAACAGGAAATAAAGGAAAAAGAAAGAAGGTACCCGATGGCTGCAATTGTAAAGGAAATTCGAAATGGACATCTTTTCTGGGATGGCTGCGACACAGTGGAACTGGCGGAAAAGTTCGGTACACCGGTCTATGTTTTATCAGCTACTGATATCGAGGCAAGATTTGCGGAACTGAAGAGGGACTTCGTGGATAAGTATCCGGGCAACCGCGTGGCTTACGCCTCCAAGGCTTTCTGTGCGACCGGCATGCTGAAGCTGGTTGAAAAGCAGGGCGCATCCATCGACGTCGTCTCCGGCGGCGAGCTTTACACCGCGGAAAAGGCGGGCTTCCCGGCTGAGCGGATCGAGTTCAACGGCAACAACAAGCAGCCGGCGGAGATTGATGAAGCCGTGCGTTACGGCGTCGGCCGGATCATTCTCGACGGCCTTCAGGAAGTGCCTCTGATCGAAGAAGCCTGCCGGAAATACAATAAGAAGATGCAGATCATGGTCCGGATCACCCCGGGCGTTGCCGCATCGACCCACGACTATATCGTCACCGGAAAGAAAGATTCCAAGTTCGGCATCCCTCTGGAAGAGGATGTCTTCTTCCCGGTCATCCAGTCCATCCTGGATTCTGACTGGCTGGAGCTCAAGGGTCTGCACATGCACATCGGCTCCCAGCTTTTTGAGAATGACGCTTACATCAAGGCCCTCGACGTACTTATGGACTGGGCCGGAAAGATCAAGGACCGTTTCGGTGCCGTCATCAGCGAAGTGAATTTCGGCGGCGGCTTCGGCGTCACCTATACAAATGAAGAGCGGAAGCCTTATTCCTTCTTCCTTGACCCTCTGATGGACGAGCTGAAGAAGAGAAGCGAAGAGCTCGGCATTCCGCTTCCTGCAGCGGTCATTGAGCCGGGCCGGTCCATTGTGGCCGAGGCAGGAATTACCCTTTATAAGGTAGGCCAGATCAAGGATATCCCGGGTATCCGCAAGTATGTCTCGATCGACGGCGGCATGGGCGACAACATCCGGGTGGCTCTCTATCAGGCAGAATACGATGCGGTTCTTGCCAATAAGGCGGACGCCGAGCCAGCTGAGAAAGTGACGGTCTGCGGTAAGTACTGCGAGTCGGGCGACATTCTTCTCAAGGATTATCCTCTGCCCAAGGCCGAGGCTGGCGACATTCTGGCCATGTTTTCAACCGGTGCCTACGGCTATTCCATGGCCATGAATTACAACCTGAATCCGACACCGGGTGTGCTTCTGGTGAAGAAGGGCAAGGCTGAGTGGATGATCAAGCCCCAGACCTTCGAAGAGATGACCTGTGATATGGTGATACCCAAAATGCTGCAGGATTAAGGATCGCTAGTAAATCAGCCCGGCCGGAGAAAAAACATCGGGATTGGAGATTTTGTTCAAAATCGTTGTACAAAAATGGGTCTGTCCGGTAATCATACAACGGGATTGGAGATTTCTCTTGAAATCGATGTACAAAAATGGGTCTGCCCGGTAATCATACAACGGGATTGGAAATTTCTCTTGAAATCGATGTACAAAATCGCAGAAAACCGGTAATCATACAACGGGATTTGAAATTTTCTTCAAAATCGTTGTACAAGCAGCCTAAACTCCGGCAATTATACATCGCGATTTGAAATTTTCTTCAAAATCGTTGTACAAGCGGCCTAAACTCCGGCAATTGTACATCGCGATTTGAAATTTTCTTCAAAATCGTTGTACAAGCGGCCTAAACTCCGGCAATTATACATCGCGATTTGATATTGCCTTTAAAATCGTTGTACAAGCGGCCTAAACTCCGGCAATTATACATCGCGATTTGAAATTTTCTTCAAAATCGTTGTACAAGCAGCTTAAACTCCGGCAATTATACATCGCGATTTGATATTTCCTTTAAAATCGTTGTACAAGCACCGTAAATCCGATTAAGCCGACATCGGAATTCAAAATTCAAGTCCAAAAGTATGGGAAGTGCTTGACTTCAGATGTAATTGATTGGAGAAGTTATTGACTGGGGAAGTTATTGATTAGAGAAGTTATTGATGTAGATAAGAGGCACATATGAAATTCAGTGAAATGCCCTACAAAAGGGTGGATTTTGACCAGTTGAAGAAGGATTTTCAGAAGCTTGGCGAGGACCTGGACAATGCAAAGTCCGGCGAGGAGGCCTTCCGGGTACACGAGCGGTTCTACGAGATCACCGACCGGGTCCGCTCCATGCGGGAAATCTGTATGATCCGAAATGACGGCGATATGACCGATCCCTATTACGAGAAGGAGCAGGAATTCTCCGACGAGCACGAGCCCATCTTCGAGAAACTGATCGTCGATTATCAGAAGAAGCTTTTGACGTCCAAATTCAGACCCTATCTCGAAGAGAAGATCGGGCCGGTGGCTTTTAAGAATATCGAAATTGCCCAGAAGACTGTGGATGACAAAATCTTAGGCTTAATGGCAGAGGAGAAAAAGCTCGAGGCTGTCTACAACAAGCTTCTGGCAACCGCAAAGATCGACTGGAAGGGCGAGACTCTGAATCTTTCTCTGATGACGCCTTATCTTCATTCAGCAGACCGCAATGTCCGGAAGGAAGCCTGGGAAAAGTATTCGGATTTCCTGGCTTCTCATGTCGAGGAGTTTGATGATATCTATGACAAATTAGTCAAGAACCGGACGGCCCAGGGCCAGGCCATGGGACATGAGAACTATCTGCCTCTCGGCGATGCCCGGATGAATCGGAACTGCTACAGCCGGTCGGATATGCAGGAATTTCGAAAGCAGGTCAAGCGGGACATGGTTCCCTTCGCAGAGAAGCTGCATGAAAAGCGGAGAAAGCGGCTGGGACTTTCACATCTTACTTATATCGATGAGGGTGTATATTTCACAAACGGGAACCCGGCGCCCATCGGAAGTCCGAAAGAAATTCTGGAAAAGGGCCGGAAAATGTACAGCGAGCTGTCACCGGAAACCAGAGACTTCATGAACTTCATGTGCGACAACGAGCTTTTCGATGTTGAAGGCCGGAAGACCAAGAAGACGGGCGGCTACATGACCGACATCCCTGATTACAAATCGCCCTTCATTTTCGCCAATTTCAATGGAACGAGCGGGGATGTGGACGTCATTACCCATGAGTGCGGCCATGCCTTCCAGGGCTATCTCGCCTACGAGGACCCCATCCGCGAGCACCGGGACATCACCATGGAAACCGCCGAGACTCATTCCATGTCCATGGAGTTCTTCACCGAGCCCTGGATGGAACTCTTCTTCGGGGACCGGGCAGATGACTACCGGGAGATGCATTTCGAGGATGCCGTGATTTTCATTCCTTACGGAACCATGGTAGACGAGTTCCAGGAGATCTGCTATCAGGACACGGGCCTGTCGCCCCGGGAGCGCCGGGCGGTATGGCGGGATCTGGAGCGCCAGTACAAGCCCCATCTCGATTACACGGGCAATGATTATTTTGAGGAGGGCGGCTTCTGGCAGAAGCAGCACCATATCTACGACTGCCCGCTTTACTACATCGACTACTGCATCGCCGGCACCGATGCCCTCCAGTACAAAAACTGGATGGACCGGGATTTCAAGGGCGCCTGGGAGAGCTATCTGAAGCTCTGCCGCCTGTCGGCGTCGGATTTCTTCACCGGGCTTTTAAAGCAGGTCGGCCTGCAGAATCCTTTTGAAGATGGGGTGCTGAAGGATGTGGTGAAGGAACTGGAGACAAAACTCTAAAGAGGATGGAGAGGAAGCTGTAAAGAAGTAGGAGAGGAAGCTCTGAAGAGGTTGACGAAACTCTGAAGAGGTTGGAGATCAAGCTTTTCCCTGAAATCGGTAGAAGTATAAGAAAGCACGAGGACACATATGACATACGATTTCGACAAGGTCATCGACCGGCACGGCACGGACTGCTACAAATGGGATATTTTAAAGCCGGGCGAGCTGCCCATGTGGATTGCGGACATGGATTTCGAGGCCGCGCCTCCCATTCGCCAGGCCATGGAGAACAGGGTTAAGCAGGGCGTCTTCGGCTATTCTTTCCTCCCGGACCGCTGGTACCAGGCCTATATCGACTGGTGGAAGACCCGGCATGGTTTCACCATGGAAAAGGACTGGCTGATCTTTTCGACGGGCGTGATTCCGACCATGTCCAGTGTCGTACGGAAGCTGACAACACCGGGCGAGAAGGTCGTTTTCCTGACTCCGGTTTACAATATTTTCTACAATTCGGTCATCAATAACGGCCGGATCGTGACCGAGTCCGAGCTGATCCGAAAGCCCGACGGGACCTACGACATCGACTGGCCGGACCTGGAAGCGCGGCTGGCTGACCCGCAGACGACCATGTTTTTCCTCTGCAATCCCCAGAATCCGGTCGGACGGATCTGGACCAGGGAGGAGCTGGCGCGGATCGGCAGCCTGGCAAAGGAAAACCATGTCATCGTCGTTTCGGACGAGATTCACTGTGATCTCACCGACCCGGGAACGGCCTATATTCCTTTCGTGTCGGCAAGCGAGACCTGCAGGGAAGTCAGCATCACCTGCCTGGCCCCGACCAAGTGCTTCAACATCGCGGGCCTTCACACTTCGGCCATTTCTGTGCCCGATCCTTACCTCCGTCAAAAGGTAGACCGCGGCCTCAATACCGACGAGTGCGCCGAACCGAATGCCTTCGCAGTCGATGTGGCGGTTGCGGCTTTTAACGAGTGCGGCGACTGGCTGGATCAGCTGCGGGCCTATGTGGCTGGAAATAAGGCCTATGTCCGGGATTTTATCGAGAAGGAGATACCCGAGCTTTCGGTTGCCAGCGGTCCGGCGACCTACCTTCTCTGGATTGATGGACGGAAACTTAAGAATCTGGGATATGGAAAGAAGCTTCAGGCTATGGCGGAGGGATCGGTTGATGGCCAGAGCCATAATTACGGCAGCAAGGCTCCTCTTGCAGACTATATCCGTGCAAAGACCGGACTCTTCTTATCCAATGGCGAGCAGTACGGAAAGGGCGGAAGCTATTATCTCCGCATGAATCTGGCCTGCCCCAGAAGCTTTGTTGAGGACGGAGTGCAGAGACTGAAGAAGGCTGTTGAAGCCTGGAAAATGGAAGGCTGAGAATCCATCCATGAAATCCCGAAAGCCAGGGATCAAAGGATCGGGATTTGCTTCAGAATCGATCCATGAACTTGGGTAAGAAACAAAAGCTGGAAAATTACTTGGAATGTGAACTGGGGAGCTAGTTTGTAAGATAAGTTAGAAAATAATTTGGAATATGAACAGGGAAACCAGTTTGAAAGAATAGTTGGAAATTACTTGGCGTATAAACTGGGAAACCAGTTTGACAGATGAAAGATTATTTGGATGAATCAGAAAGCTCAGGAAGTAGTAAAGAAAAACGTATTGGAAGAATATCGGATTGATCCGGGTAAGGTAACTCCGGAAGGACAGGTTGAGAAGTCTCTGGATGAGAAGTATCAGGACCTTCGGGATTACATCCGGTCTCTGGGCCGGGTGGCAGTTGCTTTCTCCGGTGGGGTGGACTCCACTCTTCTGTTAAAGGTTGCACATGATGTCCTGGGAAACCGGGCCTTTGCCGTGACTGCAAAATCCAAGTCCTTTCCGGAGCGGGAACTGCATGAGTCCGATGACTTCTGTACAGAAGAGGGCATCCGTCATCTCTATACAAATTCCGAAGAACTGGACATTCCAGGCTTCCGCCAGAACCCGACCAACCGCTGCTATCTCTGCAAGCACGAGCTCTTTACGGGGATTGCAGAGTTGGCCAGAAAAGAGGTAAATGGCGAGACGGTCTACATTTTGGAAGGATCCAATATGGACGACAACGGCGATTTCCGGCCGGGCCTGAAAGCGGTCGAGGAGCTGGGCGTCAAAAGCCCCCTTCGGCGGGCGGGGCTCAGCAAGGCGGAGATCCGGGAACTTTCGAAGAGGCTGGGGCTGAAAACCTACCGCAAGCAGAGCTTCGCCTGCCTGTCGTCGCGCTTTGTCTACGGGGAAACCATCTCCGACCAGAAGCTCCGTATGGTTGACCTGGCCGAGCAGTACCTTCTGGATTTGGGCTTTAACCAGCTCCGCGTCCGTATTCATGGAGACAGCGATTTCATTGCGCGAATTGAAGTTCCGGTCGATGAGATCCCGCGGCTGGCCAGCCCGGAGATCCGGCACAAGGTGGACCGGCATTTTCATACCCTGGGCTTTACCTATGTGACTCTGGATCTGGGCGGCTATCATACAGGAAGCATGAATGCGGGGCTGAGCTGAGGAAATCAGAGAATCATACGATCATACCGGGAGCATGAATGCAGGGCTGAAGTGAGAAAATCAGAGGATTAAGCCGGAAGCATAAGAAGCATAAACGTGGTGGACCACAAATTTTGAATTCCGATGTCAGCTTCATCAGATTTACGGTGCTTGTACAACGATTTTGAAGGAAATATCAAATCGCGATGTATGATTGCCGTAGTTTAGGGCGCTTGTACAACGATTTTGAAGGAATTCTTGAATCCCGATGTATGACGGCCCGGTTTTTCGAGGTTATACAACGATTTTGAAGGAAAAATCGGATCCCGACGTATTTTTTTCATACTTTTGTGATTTCATACAACGATTTTGAAGAAGAGCTCATATTCCGTTGTATGACTATCCAATTTGCCCGATTTTGTACAACGATTTTGAAGAAGAACTCATATTCCGTTGTATGACTATCCAATTTGCCCGATTTTGTACAACGATTTTGAAAAAGAACTCGAATTCCGTTGTATGACTACCCAATTTGCCCGATTTTGTACAACGATTTTGAAGAAGAACTCGAATTCCGTTGTATGACTACCCAATTTTCCCGATTTTGTACATCGATATTGAAGAAAACCTTGAATCGCGATGTACATTTGGCTTTAGCTCTGTCAATTTTGTGGGGGATAAGATGGCATCATCATCTAAGGAACAGGTGAAATCCATACTGCAGCAGAACAAGAAGACTTTTCTTTCCGGTGAGGAGATTGCGGACCGGCTGGGTCTGTCCAGGAATGCGGTCTGGAAGGCTGTGAAATCCCTGAGGGCAGAGGGCTACGCCATCGATGCTGAGACGAGAAGGGGATATTGTCTTGTTGCAGAGCCGGATCTACTGGATGAAGAGAAAATTCGCAAGTGTCTGGAAGACACCTGGTCTGAAGTTCTGAAAGATGAGAAAGATCAGAAAAATGGCGAAGTGAAGGAAACTTTTCTCAACTTAACCGAAAAGGAAAAAACCTCTTTTATCTCAAAAGAGAATAAGTCCTCACCTGTTTTAACTAGTCCATCCTCTTTCCATATCAAGGTCTACCCGGAAATTGATTCCACAAACCAGGAGGGCAAGCGACTGGCCATTGCAGGTGCGGAAAGCGGAACGGTCATTCTTGCTGACCAGCAGACAGCCGGGCGGGGCAGAAGGTCCAATGCTTTTGCAAGTCCGGCGGGAGGACTTTATTTCTCTCTCCTGTTAAGACCAGATGGGGAGAAGCCCGTCTTATCTACCACCGATCCCAAAGAAATCATGACCCGTTCCTTGGAGGCGGCCTGCGCCTGTGTGGATCGAGTAACGGGAAAGAAAATTTCTTATGAAGCCAACGACCTCTATCTGGATGGGCGAAAGGTCGGCGGAATTCTGACCGAGTCAGGCTATGAGTTTGAATCGGGACTCCTCCAGTGGGTTGTCATCGGGGTCGGACTTAACGTGAAGACCGATCTTTCTCAGCTGCCGGAGGAAACCCGGATGAGAGCAGGAAGCCTCTACCCGGCAGAGGATGACCACTCTCTGAAAAACGAACTGGCGGCCGGCCTCATCGTCGAATTTGCCAGAAGGTTGATTCTGTAATTCCAGACGGGCTCCAGATAAACCTCAGATGGACTCCAGACGGATTCCAGATAGACTCCAGATGGCCCCATACGTATACCTGATAGGCTCCAGATGGATACAAATAAAAACCATCGGCATTTTTGCAAAGTTCGTGAAGAAATTAACGAATATGCAAAAAAGAAACCTATTCCTGCAATTTCATTTTCCACCAATCCCCTGTATAATTGAGTTAACATTACACAACTGTTCCATATTGGTTGAGCCAACAATCAAAACTGTGCCATGCGATTGAGGCAGCAATCAAGACCGCGCCAGATGATTGCGGTAACAGCATGATTGAGACCGCAATCCAAGCACAGCCAGTTGATTGCGGTAACAGCATAATTGCGCCAACAACCAAAACTGCGCCATAGGGGGAAAATTATGGTTAAAGAAGTAAATCCGAAATTACACGTCAACGAGCGGGATTTCCCGACCGAGGACTATCATTGCGATGATCCCGAGAAAAAGAAGCTGGTCACAAAGCTGGCTCAGCTGATCACGGACTCGATTCCACGAAAGCTGCCTGGTGGTATGAAGGAAAACCATATGGATTTCTGGATCCTGGATCGGCTTCTGACCAAGGATGAAGTTAAGTTTATGCTGAGCTTTGAGGAGCGCCGGGTCGGCCGGACGACCAAGTGGCTGGCCGAGAAGAACGGCATGTCCGAGGAGGAGACCCAGAAGGTCATCGACCACCTGCTCTGGATCGGCATCATCGAGCAGAACCGGGACAATGCAGACCAGCACATTCAGTATACGATCCCGAAGTGGGTTGTAGGTTCCGGCGAGTACATGGTCGAGCATCCGACCCTTTGCGATGACCATCCCGAGGTTGCCACTATGTTTAATCTGGCTCCCCAGGAACCGGTTGCGTTGGCCGGAAAGCTGGTTCCCCAGGGCGGCGCCGGCATCGGCATGCATGTCATTCCGGTTGAGGCTGCCATCGACACAAGCTCCCAGTCGGCCGATGTCGAGCACCTTTCCCACTGGCTCAATAAATACGATAAATTCTGCAAGATGGTCTGTGCCTGTCGGAAAGCCCAGCGGATCCGCGGCGAGGGCGTCGGCGATATCGAGGGTAAAATGTGTATCGGTGTCGGCGACATTGCTGAGTTCCTGGTAGAGTCCGGCAAGGACGCTGAGTATATTACGCGTGAGGAAGCACTTGACATTATCCAGCGCGCTGAGCGGAAGGGCTATGTTCATCAGATCACCAACCTGGACGGCCCCAACCGGATCGTCGGTATCTGCAACTGCTCTCCGGGAAGCTGCTACGGACTCCGGACCTCCCAGCTTTTCAACACGCCGAACATGTCCCGGAGTGCCTACCGGGCCCATGTCGATGCAGAGAAATGCGTGGCCTGCGGCAAGTGCGTCGAAGTCTGTCCGGCCGGCGCGGCTAAGCTTGGACAGAAGCTCTGCCACAAGGATGGCTCCAAGGTCATGTATCCGGTGCACGAGCTTCCGGACGACCATGTCTGGGGCGAGGACAAGTGGGACCGGAACTACCGGGACAACAACCAGATCCAGTGCTACGATTCCGGCACCTCTCCCTGCAAGTCGGCCTGTCCGGCGCACATTGCCGTTCAGGGCTATGTCAGGATGGCCGCTGAAGGACGTTATGAGGAAGCCGTCCGCCTGATCCGTCAGGACAATCCTTTCCCGGCTGTCTGCGGCGCCGTCTGCAACAAGCGCTGCGAGGACCGCTGCACCCGCGGCACCATCGACCGTCCGGTTGCCATCGATGAAATCAAGAAATTCCTGGCCCAGTACGAGCGGCAGAATCCGGATCTCTTCCTGGATCCTTCGGAAAACGGTGACGGCCAGCAGTGGACCAAGTATCCGATCGCTGTCATCGGCGCAGGCCCGGCAGGCCTGACCGCAGCCTGGTTCCTTCGCAAGGAAGGCTATCCGGTCACCATCTTCGAAAAGGAAGATCGTCCGGGCGGCATGCTTTTAAACGGTATTCCGAACTTCCGTCTTGAGAAGGATGTCCTGGCTTCCGAAGTCGAGCTGGTGAAAAAAATGGGCGCTGAATTCAAGTGCGGCGTCGAGGTCGGTAAAGACGTTACCATTCAGGACCTCCGCGACCAAGGCTACAAGGCCTTCTTTATCGCCATCGGTCTGCAGGGCGGACGACTGGCAGGGGTTCCTGGCGAAGATGCAGAAGGAGTCGAGTCCGGTGTACATTTCTTAAAGAGAGTCAACCTGGCAACCGGCACCGGTCTGTCGGATGAGAAGATCAGTGATCCGGTGCGCCTGGACGGCGATGTTGTTGTCGTCGGCGGCGGAAATGTCGCTGCTGATGTGGCGCGGGCTGCGCTCCGTTGCACGGACGGTCATGTCACAATGCTCTGCCTGGAGCAGAGGGATGAGATGCCGGCTGCAAAGGATGAGGTCGGGGAGATTCTTTCCGAGGGCATCGATCTTTGCAATGGCTGGGGCCCCAAGGAAATCAGGAAGAATGCGGATGGAAGCATTGCCTCCATCGTCTTCAAGAAGTGCGTAAGCGTCAAGGACGAGACCGGCCGCTTCAATCCGAAATATGATGAGTCCGAGCTCAAAGAAATTCCCTGCAGCCATGTTCTCATGGCCATCGGCCAGTCCGCTGAGTGGGGTAAGATGCTGGAAGGAACCCGTGTCAAGCTTCGCCGGAACGGAACCGCTGAGGCAGATCCGGTGACCCTCCAGACCGCTGAGCCCGATATTTTCGTCGGCGGTGACATCAACCACGGCGCGCGTTTCGCCATCGATGCCATTGCAGACGGCCGGGAAGCTATGGTTTCCATCAACCGTTTCGTCCATCCGGGCCAGTCCATGACCATCGGACGGAACCTGCGGAACTTTATCGAGCTCGACCGCGACGATGTCCGGATCGAAAGCTATGACAACGCTTCCCGACAGACGCCTGGCATGCGGATGCCGAAGGAGTATGGAAATGTAGACCAGTCTGCTTTTAAGGGATTCAATGCGGAAGGCGGTAATGCAGAAGGTGGAAATGCAGAAGGTGGAAATGCAGGCCAGGCCGGCTTCTCCAGGGAAGATATGATCAAGGCTGCCACCAAGTCCTTCGAGGATCTCCGCCTGCCTCTGACTGAGGAACAGGTCAAGATTGAGGCCAACCGCTGCTTAAAATGCGGCGCAACGACTGTTGACTTCAATAAGTGTATCGGCTGCGGCCTCTGCACTACCCGCTGTGAATTCGATGCTATTCATCTGACCCGTGATCTGCCGCATTGCTCTGATATGTATACAGCAGAACAGATGATGGATGCTGTCAAGGCATATCTTCCAAAGCGGACCATGGCTATCATAAAGACCAAGATGCGGGGACATTCGGAATATCCGAGTGAGCAGTAAGAGATATAATAGCAGTAAGAGTTAGAATCCTTCAAAGGCCGGGATAGGCCTGCGGAATTATGAAGAACGGTTGACTGTGGAATAAGCAGAAATATTCAGTAGCTTATGTTGATGAATAAGCTGATAAGTAATCGAAGTTAGCTTATCTGTAGAAAGTTCAGAAAAAATGAGTGATCGTGCATTTGAAATCCTTGAAACCAAGGAAAGAGTAATTGAAGACAATGACAAGGTAGCTGCCGAAGTCCGGAAGAAGCTTTCGGACAAAGGTGTCTTCCTCATCAACCTGATGGCATCTCCCGGAGCTGGAAAGACCACGACTCTGGTTCGGACCATCAAGGCCCTGAAAGACCGCTACCGGATCGGTGTTATGGAAGCGGATGTTGACAGTGATGTCGATGCCAGAGCAGTTTCCGAGGCCGGAGCCAAGGCCATTCAGCTTCATACCGGCGGATCCTGCCATATGGATGCCGATATGACTGAGCGCGGACTCGACGGTCTGGGTCTGGATGACCTGGACCTCGTCTTCCTTGAGAATGTCGGAAATCTGGTCTGCCCGGCCGAGTTTGATGTTGGTGCCGATAAGCGAGTCGTCATCCTGTCCGTTCCGGAGGGCGATGACAAGCCTCTGAAGTATCCTCTGATGTTTACGGTTGGGGATGTTCTTCTCATTAACAAGTACGATACCAAAGAGATCTTTGATTTCGACCTGGACCGTCTGAAGAAAAATGTTAAAGAACTGAATCCCAACATGGAGGTCCTGCCTCTTTCCGCAAAGACCGGAGACGGCTTTGACGCATGGATCAAGTGGCTGACTGATGCCATTGAGGCAGCGAGGAAATAAGGGCTGAATAAAGCCAGTCTGTTGATAAAGGCTGTATAAGCAAGCTTATGAATAATGCCTAATATATCTAAAAGAACCAGGCCGCCAGGCAGTAGAAACAGGCTGTCAGGCAGTAGAAACAGGCTGCCAGAAATAAAGAACGTCAGATGGCGTTATCTTAGGAGAATGGAATGAAAGTTATTGAACTCAATGCATCTGTCACCGAATCCAACGACCGCGATGCAGATGCGCTTCGTCTGGAAATGAAGAAACAGGGGACTCTCTTAATCAACCTTATGTCTTCCCCCGGATCCGGCAAGACCACCCTTCTTTCGGAGACCGTGACGGATCTGAAGTCTGAAATGAAGATCGGTGTCATGGAAGCCGATATCGCTTCCGATGTCGATGCCGTGAAGATGGAATCCTACGGTGCGGTCTCTATTCAGGCCCATACCGATGGCATGTGCCATATGGATGCCGGCATGACTCAGAGAGCACTGGATGCCATGGGATCCAAGGGCCTGGATCTGATCTTCCTCGAGAATGTCGGAAACTTGATCTGTCCGGCTGAATTCGATACCGGCGCCGGCCGGAAGGTCATGATTCTTTCTGTTCCGGAAGGCGACGATAAGCCTCTCAAATATCCTCTTATGTTCCGTGAATCAGATGCCCTGGTCATCACAAAGATTGATGCACTTCCTTACTTTGATTTCGACCTGGAGAAATGCAAGGAACGGGCAAAGGCTCTGAATCCGGACGTCCAGATTTTCCCGGTTTCTGCAAAGACAGGTGAGGGCATGGAAGCCTTCGAGGATTATCTTCGCAGGGAAGTCGAGGACTGGAAGAAATAATTGTTTGAGACAAATCATTTTAGTCGTGCTGGGAAATACAATATCGCTGAGTCAGGATGGTAAATATAGTGCCTTTGATTCAGACGAGATGGAAAACGCAGTGGCACTGAGTAAGTCAGACTGAAAGCTTAGTTCTACTGAGCCAGACATACTGGAATGAAGCAGTGAAAAAGTTACGCAGTCAGAAAACTGTCTGCATATCCCGCCCCCTAGACAATATAGAGGTAAAGATACATGCATGAAATGGGAATTGTGCTTCATCTGGCGGATACGCTGGATCAGGCCGCAAAAGAAAACCATATTACAAAATACGGCTCCGTGACGCTGTCCGTCGGCGAGGTCTCCGGTATTATGACGGACTACTTCGAGGAGTGCTGGGACTACTTCAAGGGCCGGCATCCCCTTCTCAAGGATTCCAAGCTGAAGCTCGAAACCATCAAGGCCATTACCTTCTGCAGCAACTGCGAGAGGAACTATGAGACTGTAAAGTACGGAAAAACCTGTCCCTACTGCGGCTCGGGCGAGACCTGGCTGATCACCGGAAACGAGTGCCTGATCAAGGAAGTGGAAGCCGAGACCGATGACGGAGAAGAAGGCGTTGTAGAGCAGGAAGCTGACAATCTGGTTTGACTAATTATTGCTACGCTTCGTATTGTTGTTATGCTTTGTAAATACACGAAATCATATAATGAGATAAAAAGAAGCCCATGACGGGCTTCTTTTTTAATGTTCGCAAAAACTGAATAGGTAATTTTTTTGCATCAAAAATGTTTACTATGACGATCTGGATATTGATTTTGCTGGAAATCCGGAATCCTGATTTCCATTATCCTGATTGTTCTGATTCCTAATAGGACCATGCATTCATCATTTTCATGCATTAGTCACTCACGGTGTCAATTTTACTGTGGCTTAAAATAATGCCTGATTACGGATTCAATTTCATCTGTACCAAGCGGTCTGCCTGATGTTTCCTCTGTGAAAATCAGCCTGTCACCGGGAAAAATTCCGGACTTCTGGTAGGCCTTAGTCCGCTGAACCGCATTCGATGCATACTGCCGGTCGTCCATCATACCACGATGCTCCCAGTACATTTCCTGCCGTCGGTGTGCATCAAATAAAGTAAAATCCGGATAAATGATCTGCCCGCTGGAAAGCAGGAGCGGACATTCGTACTTATATGGGATTCCAAGCCGAAAGAGAGCATTGGAAATATTCAGTTCAGATTTCGATCGAACCCGTTCCCCCTTATCTGTCTGATAAAACGGAACATCAGCAGGAATTTCCTTTCCCTCAAAGGGGAGGCTTATCCATTTTTCCCTGAAATCCGTATCCCTCATATCAATGGGACAGAGAAGCTTTCTGATTTCCTCCGGTGCCTTGGTATATATTTCCTGTATACGAATATCCCCGCTCCCTGTTCTCTTAAGAAATCGCTCCAGTTCGTCAATCTCATTGGAAAGCAATTTAAGAACATCTTCATCGTACTTTTTCTGCAGATAATGCTGAATTTTATTCTGCTGCCTTTTGGAAATATAACGTCCGGTCTTATCTGACGGGTCATTTCTGAGATAATACTGCAGTGTTCCCCTGATGCTCGCAACGTGTATTTTCCCCGCAGGATACTTGGAAACTCTTTGCTTGACTGCGGAATAAATGTCTTCGAGTTCCTTCTTTCTTCGCCTGGCTTCATCATAAAGCCCGGTTGGTTTTAGTGAATATTCCTTCATGGATATCCCCCCTCCCAAAAAAGTGATGACTTTGCGAATAGCGCCTCTAGCTGTGGTCTTTTTTACTCAATAATTTGTTAATTGGATATGTTGCGGCATCGATTGCTCAGAAATTATGATTTTCAATGCCGGGTTGATATGGCTAAGCCTTAACTTCGATTCCGGGGGGTGAATCTCAACTTAGTACTTACATTCTCTCGAATTTCTATATCGATTTCAATAGCTAACTTGCTTTTTGATATCTTTTTCTGAATTTGTGCAACGATTTTGAAGGAAATATCAAATTGCGCTGTATGATGATCGGAGTTTACGGTCGTTGTGCAACGATTTTGAAGGAAATATCAAATTGCGCTGTGAAATTTCCGGATTTTAGGGTACTCTGTACAACGATCTCGAAGAAAATTTCAAATCCCGTTGTACGATGACCGAATTTCTACGATTTTGTACACCGATTTTGAAAGAAATTTCAAATCCCGTTGTACGATGACCGAATTTCTACGATTTTGTACACCGATTTTGAAAGAAATTTTAAATCCCGTTGTACGACGGCCGTATTTCCGGATTTTTATACAACAATTTCGAGATAAATTTTCAATCCCGTTGTATGCTAACCAGATCCTTCGAATGTGTACACCGATTTTGAAAGAAATTTCCATTCCCGTTGCATGCTAACCAGATCCCTCGAATGTGTACATCGATTTCAAGGGGAATCTTAATTCTCGATGTCAGAGGTCAACCCAAGGGCAATCAGGTTGAGATGATCAAGGGGAGCAGAGCACCTGGATTTCGGATTTCAAGCCTTCTTTTTGAGAAAGTGCATAATCCTGGGCCAGCGCGATGCTTAAGACTAATCACGCCTTCTTCTTCAGAAATGGCAGGACCTGGGCCAGCACAATACTCAAGAACATGAGCCCGCCTCCAAGGATCTCCGCTGCAGACATGGCCTGGCCCAGGATGATCCAGCCGGAAATAGCTGAGATCACAGATTCCAGGCACATGAGAAGGGAAGCAAGAGCAGGGTTTAGATTTCTCTGTCCGATAATCTGCAGGGTGTAGGCGATGCCGCTGGAAAAGACGCCCACATAGAGGAGCGAAGGCCCGGCCTCCAGAATGGACGGCAAGGTCGGATGCTCGAAAATCAGCATGAGAATGCCGGATTCAATGGCAACGACGAAAAACATAAGGCAGGAAAGGACGACGCCCCGGCAGCGCATGGACCAATAGTCGATGGTCATGATCTGGATGGCAAAGAGGAAAGCGCAGATCAGAACCTGGATGTCGCCCAGGGTGAAGCCGACGCCGGATTTTCCGGCCAGGCAGAGGAAATATAGACCAAGCAGCGAGAGTACTGCGCAGAACCAGATGTAGGGGCGGACTTTTCTGCCAAGGAAAAGGCCCAGGATGGGAACCAGGATAACATAAAGCGCAGTCAGGAAGCCGGCTTTTGCAACCGTGGTATTTCCGATCCCAAACTGCTGGAAGATGGTGGCGGCGGCGAGGGCGGTTCCGCAGATCAGGGCGCCCTTGAGCTCGGCTTTGGTGACCGGGCCGATTTTGTAGGTTGGTTTGTCCGGAGCAACTTCAGATGAATTTCCTTCTGACAATCCGGGAGCCGCTGCAGATGATTGTCCCCTGTGGCTGATTTTTTCGACGATTACAGCTACCGGAATCAGGAAAATGGCGCCGATCAGACTTCGTATGGAAGTAAAGGTCAGCCCTCCGATATATTCAGCTCCGACCGACTGGGCCACGAAAGCGGTTCCCCAGATCAGGGAAGCGAGAAAAAGGATAATGGAGCCTTTTAACTGACTGCCCGGCTTCAGACGGGCGGATTCCGGATCGGATAGCTTCGGATTGCCCGATTTCAGACGGTCGGATTCCGGATCTGTTGGCTTCAGATTGCCTGGTTTCAGACTAGACGAAACCAAATCTGTTGTATTTGAGCTGGGTGAATCTGACTTTGACGTCTTCCGATCGGACGGATTCATGCCTGCCGACGACACATTTTTATTTATGTTGGTAACTTTTTCTTCCGACATGTGTTACTCTTTTCTTCAAAAGGTATTCCGATTGTGGCCTTTCTCATTTCTGAGAGGTTTTATTCGTGTTTTACGGTTTTCGTCCACTTGATACGAGTTTACCCGCTCGATCCGGTGATGTGAGTTTACCCGCTCGATTTGAGTTTTCGTTCACTCGATAAGAAATTCCTCAGTTTTATAAAATTATACCAGAGTTTGAAGACAGACTCTTAGAAAAAGAGGCATAACATGATAAAACAGATCATTCTGGCATCGGGATCTCCGCGCCGGCTGGAGCTTCTCCAGCAGATTGGCATCCAGCCTATCGTGGTGAAAAGCCGGATCGAAGAGAAAATCACCGAGACGGACCCGGCTCTTGTCGTCGAAGAACTCTCCTGGCAGAAGGCCTGCGATGTGGCGGAGCACCTGGAAGAATACATGATCGAGAGCTCCTTTTCCGATCCCATGGCAGGCCTTTCCGAGACAAATATAGACCTTGTCCCGGTTTTCAATCCCAGCCAGGCTCTGGTTCTCGGCGCAGATACTGTGGTTTCCTGTGACGGAAAAATCCTGGGCAAGCCCCATTCTCATGATGAGGCATTTCGGATGATAAAGCTTCTCCAGGGACGTAGTCACCAGGTTTATACCGGAGTGACGTTGGCACTGCCGGAAAGTTCGGAGCGGTTTACATTTCACGAAGAGACTGTTGTTCATGTCGTTCCAATGACGGATGAGGAGATCCGGGCCTATGCGGAAAGCACCGAGCCCATGGACAAGGCCGGAGCCTATGGAATCCAAGGGACGTTCGGCAAGTTCATCGACCGGATCGAGGGCGACTACTACAATGTGGTCGGCCTGCCTCTGGCGCGGGTTTATGCAGAGATCAAGAAATTTGTTTTACGGTGAGAAAGAAGGAAAATAATATGGCAGTAAATCCAGGATCAGTTTTTAAGATTATGCAGCTCAAGAAAAGGTTTGAGGACAACCATCCCAAGATGGCCGCTTTCTTGCAGAACGTACTTCTGAGCGGCCTTCCGGAAGGAACGGTCATTGATATTCGTGTGGAGAAACCGGGCGAGAACCCGATTGAAGCCAATATGCGGGTTACTGCGGATGATATTGAGATGGCACAGGAGCTGAAATCTATGCAGTGATTTTGTAGGCCGCACGGATACTGACATCGTCTGACAGCTAGGGAAGAATAGCTCCGAATGCTTTAATGCATCCGTTTTTTTCCAAGAGACTTATGGAATCCGCCGCTTGCTTGAAAGCTTTACTGCATCCGTTTTTTCCCGAGAGACTTATGGAATCCGCCTCTTGCTTGAAAGCTTTACTGCATCCTGTTCTTGATGATTTCTTTCCGATATTCACTTGGAGACATGTGGTATTCTTCGCGGAAAACCCGGTTCATGGTGCGCTGGCTGTCGAAGCCGGCGTTCATGCAGGCCTCGGTGATGGACTGGTTGCTGAGGCGGAGGAGATGGACGAAGTCACGCAGCCGGGTCTGGTTCAGATAGCGGTTGAAGTTCATATGGAAGGTCGAGGAGAAGAGCCGGGACAGGGCGTAGGGACTGACGTAGAGATCCTTTGCCATGGAAGTCAGAGTCACTTCACGGGTATGGTTCCGGGCGATGTACTCGACAGTCCGGTAGATCAGGTCGTCGCTTCCCATGGAATCCTTCTGAACCAAATGGAACATGGGAAAAATCCGCCCCAGGATGATCTGCAGATAGGAGTCCATGAGGACATCGTGGTAGACCTGGCGGTCGTCGAGATTTTCCAGGCAGATCAGGGCCTGGATGATATCGTCGGAAACCCGCTCCTTGGGAATGACCGGATCCTGAGCTGTATAGCGCTCGAGCGCATCCCGGAAGGGCGGGCAGTGGTCGGTAGTTGAGTGGATGAAGAGGGCGTGGCCCTCCTCTCCGGACATATTCTGATAATGGTGGATGACCTGAGGGAAAATCAGGGCCAGATCGCCCTGCTTCATATGGAAGAGATTGGTGCCGCATCCTATTTCCATGCTTCCGCTCCGAAGATAGACCAGCTCCATAGGTTCGTGCAGATGGGGCGGAACATGCTCAACAGATTTTACATAGACTTCAAAATCGGGTTTATTCTGATAGATGGCATACATCGGGAATACTTCTTTCTTTGATTCACTTTATTATTTATCAGGACCAGATATGCTCTGATCGATGGCATACATCGGGAACGTCTCCTTTTTGACTTTGATTCGGTTTTTCAATCAAATTAATTCTTTTTTGTCGACTTTAATTTTGCAAATCCAGTATAAGATAAAGCAAAAATAGCACATGCAACTGAATTTTGCAAGATTTGGCTAATAAACTTTTTCATCTGGCAAGCAGGTTTTGAAATCAGGGTCTATTATATAGACAGTTTCAGGGAACGTTCCCGAAAAGGAGGCCCTGGAACATACCTAATAAAAACCGGTAGCTGATATTACTCCCCCTACCCATATATGAGACGCCAATTCTCACCCCCTTATTAAGAGATATGAACTGTCATTTAAGAATGAAGCTCAGACGTCGACGGTACCGGTTTTTATCTCATATATCCCCTCATATACAGGTGGCAATGTGAATTGTCACCAATTCCCTTTCACAAGCAGAGACCCCCTTCTCTGCTTGTTTTTTTGTGTATTTTTTCCATATAAACTCAACATAGCGGATGCTAGAATCAGACTGAATAATAGAAAGGATTGAATCATGGCAACCATTTATTTCATAAGACACGGCCAGACAGATATGAATGTCCACCATATGTTGCAGGGACGTACCAATACCCACCTTAACGAAGCCGGCAGAACCATGGCAGCCGGTGCCGGAGAGTTTTTAAAGAAGGCAAACATAAAGCCAGACCGCATCCTGGTTTCTCCCCTCGATCGAGTCAAAGAAACCGTTGAAATCGCAAGCGGTATCGACCGGTCTAAATTTATCGAAGAGCCCCTGCTGATCGAGTTCTGTTTCGGACCTTATGAGGGTGTCGAGGCGCGGACCATGGCACCGGAATTCCATCATGATTTCTTCGAAACGCCGGAGAAATGCGTGATGCCGGAGGGTGCCGAGACCTATGAGGAGATTCTGGACCGGGCCAGACAGTTCCTGGAGAAGCTGGCAAAGGACTATCCGGATGATGATCCGCGGACCATTCTCTGTGGGACTCACGGGGGAATCCTTCATGCGCTGCTGGTTGTCGCTCAGGGCAAGGAGCTTCACAATTTCTGGAATGTGGAAGTGAAGAACTGCGCGGTCTTCAAGCTGACGCACAATCCGGGGACGACGGATTATACGAAGCCGGCGGAGTACTGGACGATGGAGAATATTTTCCAGGGGTACGGGGATTCGTTTTCGAAGAAGGAGAAGTAATAATCTTCTACCCTTGCTTGCAAATGGCGGGGATGGAAGATTAACAAATAATATCTAGAACCTTTTTATACTTGTGGATTGTGCTTCTGATTCCGGACTTGTTGAATGTGCTCTGACTTTGGGCTTGTTGAAAGTGCTTCTGACTCCTATCGAGATGGAACTTTGTACTTGAAAAGTTGAACCCTGATATTGGATTAGCCGTAGCTTGCTGACTTATACAACGATTTTGAAGGGAATCTTGAATCCCGATGTATGATGGCCAGGTTTTTTCGAAGCCATACAACGATTTTGAAGAGAATCTTGAATTCCGATGTATGATGGCCAGGTTTTTTCGAAGCCATACAACGATTTTGAAGGAAAAATCGGACTCCGATGTATTTTTTTCAAACTTTTGTGATTTTACACAACGATTCTGAAGAAAAACTCGAATTCCGTTGTATAACTTTCCAAATTCCCCGATTTTACACAACGATTCTGAAGAAAAACTCGAATTCCGTTGTATAACTTTCCAAATTCCCCGATTTTACACAACGATTCTGAAGAAAAACTCGAATTCCGTTGTATAACTTTCCAAATTCCCCGATTTTGTACAACGATTTTAAAGAAGAACTCGAAATCCGTTGTACGACTGCCTGATTTACCGATTTTGAACAACAATTTTGAGAAAGATCTTGAATCTCGTTGTTCATTCAAGATTTTCCTTGGAAACATGCAAGGTTCCTGACTTGCTTGTTCGAGACGAAGGTTAAAATAGAAACCAAAATGATGATCAATTGAAGGTCAAATTGCCTGGCTGAATTGAATCGTCCAAATTCAAAGCCAAACTGCCGGCTGAAATGAATCGTCCAAATTCAAAGCCAAACTGCCGGCTGAAATGAATAGTTCAAATTTAAAGTTGAACCAAATAGTGGATAAAACCAAATAGTGGATAAAAATAAGAAAAGCAAATCGATTTTTGAATAATTATATAAAAAACTCTCATGAATAATATAAATCTTGGATAAAGTGATAAAAAATACAATTCACCCTTGCACACAATGAATAATTATGATAGTATCACGGAGTCAGATGGTTAATTATTCATCTGACCAGGGAAAAGAAAAAACTTTATTCACCATTTTAAAACACTCTTTATTTATCAGATGAATATGCGATGTTCTCAGACGAACAAGGAATATTCAGATGAATATGTGATATTCACAGATGAGTACGGAATGTTACCAGAAGAATATGGGATGGAAGAGAGGCACATTATGAAGAAAATGAAAAAAATCGTCAGTCTTGCACTGACAGCGGTTCTGGCTTTTGGCGTACTGACCGCCTGCGGTTCTAAGTCAAGTTCGAAGGATACTCTGGTCATGGCGACCAATGCAACCTTCCCTCCTTATGAGTCGGTTTCCAATGACAAGATCGTCGGCATCGACGTCGACATTGCGAATGCCATTGCAAAGAAGCTGGGCAAGAAGCTTGAGATCAAGGATGTCTCCTTTGATTCCATCATCGCCGGTGTTCAGCAGGGTAAATATGATTTCGGTATGGCCGGAATCACCGTTACCGAGGATCGTAAGAAGAATGTTGACTTCACCGATCCGTATGCAAAGGCTGTTCAGTCTGTTATTGTAAAAGAGGATTCCACCATTCAGTCGGTTGACGATATCACCAAGGACAACAAGATCGGTGTTCAGCAGGGCACGACTGGTGATATTTATGCAAGTGATGATTACGGTGAAGATGCCGTTATCAAGTACAACGATGGCCCGACCGCCGTACAGGCTCTGATTTCCGGAAAGGTTGACTGTGTCATCATCGACAGTGAGCCGGCTAAGGCTTATGTCGCTGCCAACCAGGGACTGAAGATTCTGGATTCTGCCTATGCCGATGAGGAATATGCGATCTGCGTTAAGAAGGGCAGCGATCTCAAGGGTGACATTAATGATGCTCTGAAGGAACTGAAGAAGGATGGCACCATCGACAAGATCATCGCTAAGTACATTAAGGAATGATGTGCGTAGCTCTAAATTTAGACCAGAATGAGATGCCCGAGGAATTTCGTTGATTCGGCGCATCGTGTGGATGCTCGAAAACACAAGTGATCCGGGCATCGTGTAAATAAGGACAGGGGACGGCTATGGCCGGCCCTTGTCTTCGTGTGTAGAAAGAGGACATTTTATGAGCTTAAAAGACCAGTTCATACAGGCTTTCGTTGAGAATGGCCGCTATAAGCTTCTCCTTTCCGGCTTCGGGGCAACGCTTCTGATTACCCTGTTTTCGGCCGTGATCGGTGTGATCCTTGGCTTTGTCTGCGGCCTGATCCGGGCAACCTACGACAAGAATAAGGAAGCTTTGAAACGAAGAGGCGGGTTCAGCTACTATCTTCTGGCCGTTCTGAATTTCATCGCGAAGATCTATATCACGGTTATCCGCGGTACCCCGACGGTTATCCAGCTCATGATTTCCTACTTCCTGATTTTCGCCATGGCCCAGAATGGTGTTCCTATCGCCATCTTCGCCTTCGGTCTAAATTCGGGTGCCTATGTCTCCGAGATCATCCGGGGCGGCGTCATGTCGATCGACGAGGGCCAGTTCGAGGCCGGACGGTCGCTGGGCTTCAGCTATGTGCAGACTCTTCGTTACGTCATCATTCCCCAGGTTACCAAGTCGGTCTTCCCGGCTCTGATGAACGAGTTTATTACCCTCTTTAAGGAAACTTCCATTTCCGGATACGTCGGCATCCGGGATCTGACCAAGGGCGGAGATATCATCCGGTCCACGACCTATCAGGCTTTCATGCCGCTCTTCCTGATCGCCGGAATCTATCTCGTTTCCGTTCTGCTTCTGGAATATGTCGGCGGCAAGCTGGAGAGGAGGATGCGTCGCGATGAACGATAAGGTACTGGTTCAGGTCCGTGACCTGAAGAAATATTATAAAAACGGCGAAATCAAGGCTCTGGACGGGGTCTCTATTGATATCCATCAGGGTGAAGTTCTGGTTATCATCGGACCTTCGGGCTCCGGCAAGTCCACTCTGCTTCGGTCCCTGAATCTTCTGGAATTCCCGACCTCCGGCAGCATTGATGTCGACGGGGTCGATATTACAGATCCGAAGATCAATATCAATAAGCATCGGCAGAAGATGGGCATGGTTTTCCAGCACTTCAATCTCTTTCCCAATATGACGATTCTGGAAAATATGACCCTGGCACCCATGAAGCTGCTTCATAAGTCAAAGGAAGAGGCTGAAAAGCAGGCCAGAGAGCTGCTGGAGCGGGTCAACCTGGCGGACCGGGCGGATTCCTATCCGAGACAGCTTTCCGGCGGCCAGCAGCAGCGAATCGCCATCGTTCGGGCTCTCTGTATGGATCCGGAAATTCTGCTTTTCGATGAGCCGACTTCGGCTCTGGATCCGGAGATGGTCGGTGAGGTCCTGGATGTCATGAAGGAACTGGCCAAGGGCGGCATGACTATGGCGGTTGTTACCCACGAGATGGGCTTTGCCCGTGAGGTGGCCGACCATGTGGTCTTTATGGCGGACGGAAAGATTGTCGAAGAGGGCAGCCCGGACCAGATCTTTGATCATCCGGAGAGCGAGAGATTGAAGAGTTTCTTAGCCAAGATTATCTGATTTTTTTCGTGCAGGCCTTCTGCTGAAGCAGATCATGGTCTCTCGGCCGAATGTGTAGCGTCGGTTTATATTTGAAAAAATGAAATTTTTATGAAGAATCTGTGGAAAGGCTTCGGGCGCGTTGCTTTTCGCAGGTTCTTTTCATATAATTAGGAAGTACAGCCTAAGAATGGAGGCCCGAATGGACGAAAATCAAAATCGTCCTCCATACAATGGAGGAAATAACAATGGGGACAACAATCGGCGGCAGCCGATTTTTATGTTTATCCTGTTTACTCTGATTGCCATTTTCATCACGACGATGATCTACAGCAGTGTGAGCACAGGTTCCCAGCAGGAAGTATCTTATTCCAAGTTCTACAGTAAACTGGAAGACGGCAAAATCAAATCGGTTACCTTCTCGAATCATCAGATTCAGTTCACTCTGAAGGATGGGGCGGATTCCGACCTGACCGGCAGCAGTGACTCGTCACGGAGCACGCTTTATGAGCTGACCGGCCAGTCCGTCGATGTGACCTATTACACCAACTATCTGGTTGAGGATCAGGATCTCCTGCCTCTTCTGAAGAAGCAGGACGTGAAGATTGTAGAGAAGCCGACCAGCTCGACCGGTGCGATTGTCTACAACATCCTTTCCTTTGTTCTGCCCCTTCTGATTCTCTGGGGAATCTTCGCCTTCGCCATGCGGCGGATGGGCGGAAGCTCCGGCGGCGGGGTCCTGGGCGTCGGAAAGTCCAACGCCAAGGTCTATGTCGAGAAGTCGACCGGTGTCACCTTCAAGGATGTTGCCGGACAGGATGAGGCCAAGGAATCCCTCCAGGAGGTCGTTGATTTCCTGAAGAATCCGAAGAAATATACGGCGATCGGAGCGAAGCTTCCCAAAGGTGCTTTGCTTGTAGGCCCTCCCGGAACCGGAAAAACCCTTCTGGCAAAGGCCGTTGCCGGTGAGGCCGGTGTGCCTTTCTTCTCTCTGGCAGGTTCGGATTTCGTCGAGATGTTCGTCGGCGTCGGCGCATCCCGTGTCCGTGACCTTTTTAAGGAAGCGCAGAAGCAGGCTCCCTGCATTATCTTCATCGATGAGATCGATGCCATCGGTAAGTCCCGTGACGGTGCTTACGGCGGTGGAAATGACGAGCGTGAGCAGACTCTGAACCAGCTGCTTGCAGAAATGGATGGTTTTGATTCCAGCAAGGGTATACTGATCCTGGCTGCAACCAACCGTCCGGAGGTTCTGGATAAGGCCCTCCTTCGTCCGGGCCGTTTTGACCGTCGGATTATCGTTGACCGTCCGGATCTGAAAGGCCGTGAGGATACCCTGAAGGTGCATTCCAAGGATGTTCCTATGGATGATACCGTTGATCTGCACGCTCTGGCTCTGGCTACGGCCGGCCTGGTCGGATCGGATCTGGCCAATATCATCAACGAGGCTGCCATCAATGCGGTCAAGAAGGGCCGTCAGTATGTCAACCAGTCGGATCTTTTCGAGGCCTTCGAGCTTGTCGCTGTCGGCGGCAAGGAAAAGAAGGACCGCGTCATGTCCGACAAGGAGCGAAAGATTGTCTCCTATCATGAGGTTGGACATGCTCTGGTTACCGCCCTTCAGAAGAATACCGAGCCGGTACAGAAGATTACGATTGTGCCGAGAACCATGGGTGCCCTGGGCTATACCCTGCAGACTCCGGAAGAGGAGAAGTATCTGCAGACCAAGGATGAACTCCTGGCCAAGATCGTTACCCTGATGGGCGGCCGTGCTGCAGAGGAGCTGATCTTCGAGTCTCCGACCAGTGGCGCTTCCAATGATATCGAGCAGGCGACAAATATAGCCCGGAACATGATTACCCGTTTCGGTATGTCCAAGAAGTTCGGAATGATGGGTCTGGCTACGGTAAAGAGCCAGTATCTGGAAGGCCGTGCTTCCATGGAATGTGCGGATGATACCGCAGCCGAGATCGATGAGGAAGTCCGTGAGATCATTCAGGATTCCTATGATGAAGCCATCCGTCTTCTGAAGGAGAACCGGGATATCCTGGATCATATCGCAGGATATCTTTACAGCCGTGAAACGATTACCGGTAAGGAATTCATGCAGATCTTCCGTAAGATGAAGGGTCTGGAAGAACCGGCTCCGGTTGAGACTGATGAGAACGGAAATCCGGTTGACGAGGTCAATCATATGGGAGAAAATTCCGGCGACATCAGTGAAGACACCAAGGAACCGGACAGTGATGATTTCCTGGAAGGCCAGAAGGAAGGCCGGGAGGCACCGCCTGCCGATGAGGCAGAGATGGCAAGATCCTTCGGGAATGTCAATAACAGCCAGGGCCAGCCGGGTCAGGCCTACGGCCAGTCTAATCAGCAGGACCAGCCGAACCAGCCCAACAACTGGCAGGATCCTAACAACAACGGACAGAATATGTAAGTCCTGGAATTTCCAATGAAATCAGAGGGGCTGTTGCAAATGAAAAATTAACTGCACAGCCTCAGAAAGAAAAAACTCGTCTTCGGACGAGTTTTTTCTACCTATATTGCATTCCTGGCAGCTAACAAACGATAAACCGAGGTATTCCATGTTCGATATACAGGAAGAATTGAAAAAGCTCCCCAATCAGCCGGGGGTCTATATTATGCATGACAGCCGGGATGCCATCATCTATGTCGGCAAGGCCAAGTCCCTGACCAAGCGGGTCCACCAGTATTTCCAGGCTAGCCACGACGAGGGCATCAAGAAAAAGCAGATGGTCGAGCACATCGACCATTTCGAATACATCATCACCGACACCGAGCTGGAGGCCCTGGTTCTCGAGTCCAACCTGATCAAGGAGCACCGGCCCAAGTACAACACCATGCTCCGCGATGACAAGACCTACCCCTACATCCGCGTGACCCTGGGCGAGGACTACCCGCGCGTGCTTTTCGCCCGCCGGGTCCTGAAGGACAAAAGCCGCTATTTCGGCCCCTTTACCTCGGGCAACGCGGTCCGCGAGACCATCGATCTGGTCCAGAAGGTCTTCAAAATCCGAAACTGCAACCGGGTCTTCCCGCGCGATTTCGGCAAGGACCGGCCCTGCCTCAACTATCACATGAAACTCTGCGACGGCATCTGCACCGGTCAGGTTTCCAAGGAAGCCTACCGGCAAAATGTAGACCGTGCTGTCGAATTTCTGAATGGCAATGACAAGCCGGTCATCGAGGATCTGACGAAGAAGATGCAGGATGCGGCGGCGGAGCTGGATTTTGAAAAGGCAGCCCACTACCGGGATCTGATTCACTCAGTCGAGGCCTGTGTCGAGAAGCAGAAGATCACCCAGACCGGGGATGAGGACCAGGATATCATCGCCATGGCCCGTCAGGATGAGGATGCGGTCGTTCAGATTTTCTTCATCCGGGGCGGAAAGATGCTGGGAAGAGATCACTTCTTTTTAAGTCTGCCCGAGGATGATTCCGAGGCCGAGGAGCTGGAGGCTTTTGTCCAGCAGTTTTATGCCGGGACACCGGTCATTCCCAAGGAGATTTTCCTCCCTCAGGACCTCCCCAACCGGGAGCTGATCGAGGAATGGCTGACCGAAAAGCGCGGCAATAAGGTCTATCTCCGGGTTCCCCAGCGGGGTCAGAAATCCAAGCTGGTTCAGCTGGCCCAGAAGAATGCCGAGCAGGTTCTGGTCCAGGACAAGGAGAGGATCAAGAAGGAAGAGGGCCGGACCATCGGCGCCATGAAGGAGCTTTCCGGCCTTCTCCATATGAAGAATGTCAGCCGCCTGGAGGCCTATGATATCTCCAACACCAACGGCTTTCAGTCGGTTGGCTCCATGGTGGTCTTTGAGAAGGGAAAGCCTCTCCGGTCCGACTATCGGAAGTTCCGGATCAAGACAGTTTCGGGTCCTAACGATTATGCTTCCATGAAGGAAGTCCTGACCCGCCGTTTCACCCACGGTCTGGAGGAGCAGAAGGAGCTGGAGGAGAAGGGCCTGGAGCCCGAGACCGGTTCCTTTACCCGTTTTCCGGATGTGATCATGATGGATGGCGGCCGGGGCCAGGTCAATATCGCCCTCGAGGTCCTGGACGAGCTGGGACTCTCAATTCCGGTCTGCGGCATGGTAAAGGATGACCACCATCGGACGAGAGGACTGTATTTCCACAACGTCGAGATCCCCATGGACCGGCACTCGGAGGCCTTCCGCCTGATCACGCGTCTCCAAGATGAGGCCCACCGCTTCGCCATTACCTATCACAAGTCCCTGCGGGGCAAGGCCCAGGTGCATTCTTTCCTGGATGACATTCCAAATATAGGCCCGGCCCGGCGGAAGGCCCTGATGCGGAATTTTGAAAGCGCTGAGGCTCTGAAGGCGGCTTCCATCGAGGACCTGGAGAAGATCCCGGAGATGAATGCCAGGGCCGCGGAGTCGGTGTATGAATTTCTGCATAAGACGGAAGGGAAGGAAGCCGCAGAAGTCGTGCAGCAGAAAGCAGAAAATGGTTTTTCAGAAGATCTTAAGGCAGCCTCGGAAAATGAACTTGCAAAAGATCGGCAGGTATCTTCGGAAAATAAATCTTCAGGTCAGACATGATCATGAAGAAAGACAGAGAAGATTCAAATGGGCCATGCGGAAAGACAGAAATGATCTGTATAAAAGAGGGTTTCGTGATGAAGAACCGGGACAGGATGGCAGAGGGCTCATATCTTGCAGATTTCCTGCGGGAAAGGTATGATAACAGAAGTGTGAACTAGCGATCTGGCCGCTAAAGGGGGCGACATATGGCAGGAGCAAAACTTTCAAAAATTGTTGACAAGATGCATCTCGTTAATTTCACGGAAAAGATTGATCTGACCAAGCATAGGGTCATCATTCCCGATGTCAACCGTCCGGCTCTCCAGCTCAACGGATTCTATGAGCATTTCGAGAAGGACCGGCTGCAGCTGATCGGATCCGTGGAACATGCCTATATGAATAAGAAGTCGATTCAGGAGAAGGTATCGACCTGGGACGTCTTCCTGTCCCACCAGATTCCCGGTGTCATCTACTGCCGGGGCTTCAAGCCGGAGCCCGAGGTCCTGGATCTGGCCTACAAATACGATGTACCTTTGCTGGGAACCGACCGCGGGACCTCCGAATTCATGGCCGAGCTGATCTACCTTCTGAACGGGGAGTTGGCTCCCATGAAGACCATTCACGGAGTACTGGTCGATGTTTACGGTGAAGGTCTTCTGATCATCGGCGAAAGCGGAATCGGTAAGTCCGAGGCGGCTCTGGAGCTGATCCGACGCGGCCATCGTCTGGTTGCCGATGATGTCGTTGAGATTCGTGCGGTCAACGAGCACACCCTGATGGGAACCTCGCCCGCTACCACCCAGTACCTGATCGAGCTTCGGGGCATCGGCATCATCGATGTCAAGTCCCTCTACGGTGTTGAGTGCGTTAAGGAAAAGACCAGCATTGACCTCGTCATCAAGCTGCAGGAATATGTGCCCGGCGCCGAGTATGACCGCCTGGGTCTTCAGGATGAATATATCGATATTCTGGGCCACAAGGTCATCTGCCACAGCCTGCCCATCCGGCCCGGCCGGAACCTGGCTGTCATTTGCGAGACCGCTGCGGTCAACCACAGACAGAAGAAGATGGGCTACAATGCTGCGCAGGAGCTCTACCGCAGAGTGCAGGCTAATATTGCGGCTGGCGGAGATCAGGAAGAGGACGAGTGATTGCAGAAAGAACAAGAGAAGGCAAACCCGTGGTAATAGAGGGAAGCCCTCCTATTGGTCTAAATAAGCTAAAAAGAAAGGACATGAAGTAAGATGGAACGTAAGAATGCCTGGGCCAAGTACCCGGAAGGTGAAAAGAGACAGAAGGTTTATGATTTTGCAGAGGATTACCGCCTCTTTCTTTCAGAGCATAAGACGGAGCGCGAGTGCGCCGGCTTCTTTATCGAGGAGGCCAAAAAGGCCGGTTTCCGCGATCTGGATCAGCTGATCGCAGATGGCGCAACTCTGAAGGCCGGAGACAAGGTCTACCGCAGCAATTACGGCAAGGCCGTCTCTCTTTTCGTCATCGGCCGGGAGAACCCGGAGAAGGGCTTTGCCATCCTGGGTGCCCACATCGACAGCCCCCGCATGGATTTAAAGCAGAACCCTCTCTACGAGGATACCGACATGGCGTTTCTGGATACCCATTATTACGGCGGTATCAAGAAGTACCAGTGGGTGACCCTGCCCCTGGCTCTGCACGGCGTCATTGCAAAAAAGGACGGTTCCAAGGTTACCGTAAATATCGGTGAGGATCCCAAGGATCCGGTCTTCGGTGTCAGTGATCTTCTGATCCATCTTTCTGCAGATCAGATGAAGAAGGATGGCCATAAGGTTGTCGAGGGCGAGGACCTGAACGTCCTGATCGGCTCCATTCCTCTGGACGAGTCTGCTGCCGGCGAGGAGAAGAAGGATCTGGTCAAGAAGAATATCCTCCGCATCCTGAAGGACAAGTACGGCATCGAGGAAGAGGACTTCCTTTCTGCTGAAATCGAGGTCACTCCGGCAGGTGCTGCCCGGGACTACGGCTTCGACCGCAGCATGATCATGGGCTATGGCCACGACGATCGGTCCTGCGCATATCCTTCCTTCCGTGCCATCCTGGATGTCGAGCCGGGCGAAAAGACCTATGCCTGCCTCCTGGTCGACAAGGAAGAGATCGGTTCGGTCGGCGCAACCGGTATGCAGTCCACTTTCTATGAAGATACAGTCGCTGAGATTCTGGCTATGCTGGGTAAGGACTCCAATGTCTCTGTCCGCCGCTGCATGCGGAATTCCCGCGCTCTGTCCTCCGACGTCAGCGCAGCCTTCGATCCCAACTATCCTTCCGTTATGGAGAAGAACAACAGTGCCTACTTCGGACGCGGCCTGGTCATCAACAAGTACACCGGCGCCCGGGGCAAGTCCGGATCCAACGATGCTTCTGCTGAATACATGGCAGAGATCCGGAAGATCTTCGATTCGAACGATGTCTCCTGGCAGACCGCTGAGCTTGGAAAGGTAGACCAGGGCGGCGGCGGAACCATTGCCTACATCCTGGGCAACTATGACATGAAAGTCATCGACAGCGGCGTCGCAGTTCTGTCCATGCATTCACCCTGGGAGATCATCAGTAAGGTCGATCTCTACGAGGCTTACAAGGGTTACATGGCTTTCTTGAAGGAAGACTGAAATAAGGAAAACCTGATATGAGTGAAATGAAAAACCAGCGGGGCAATATGGTCTCTTCGGAGGCCCTGTCCCGCTTAAAAAAACGGATTCCGGAGGATGCTATCCTTTTGGAAGAACCAATGAAAAAACATACAAGCTTCCGGATCGGCGGGCCGGCAGAGGCCTTCTGCCAGCCGGAAAGAGAAGAGGATCTGGCGGAGATCATGAAGTGGATCCGGGAGGAGAAGCTTCCCTATTTCCTTCTTGGAAACGGCAGCAATCTTTTGGTCGGCGATCTTGGAATCCCCGGTGTCGTTGTCAGCATGGGACGGCTGAAGGGCAGCAGGGTCGAAAATGAAGACCTCTATGTCATGGCTGGAACCTCCATGGCAGCGGCCTATCATGCGGCTCTGGATGCCTGTCTGTCAGGTCTTGAGTTTGCTTCGGGCATTCCGGGTTCGGTCGGCGGAGGTGTCTTTATGGATGCCGGTGCCTATGGCGGAGAGATCAGGGATGTCCTGACCTCTGTCCGGGTTCTGCTACCGGACGGAAGTTTCGAAGAAATTCCTGCGGAAAAGCTGAACCTGTCTTACCGTCACAGTGCCTTTATGGAGGATCCAAAAGGCCAGGAGCGGATCGTAGTCGGCGCACATTTTCACTTAAATTCCAAGGATCCGGAGGAAATTGCTGCGGTTTCCGCTGACTTTAACCAACGGCGGAGAGAAAAGCAGCCGCTGGAATATGGAAGCGCAGGGTCTACATTTAAGCGGCCGGAAGGGTATTTCGCCGGTAAGCTGATCCAGGATGCAGGCCTGCAGGGCTATCGGGTCGGCGATGCCGAGGTATCGAAGAAGCATGCCGGATTTGTCATCAATCTGGCAAATGCGAGTGCGGCTGATGTGCTGGCGGTCATCCGTCATGTGCAGGAGACGGTCTGGGAGAAGTTTGGAGTGAAGCTGGAGCCGGAAGTACGCTTGGTTGGGAGCTTCATGGAAGAAGATTCCCGGAGCATTCCTCGAAATGGGATTGAAATTTGAATGAAACAGCGGACGAATTCAACAATTCCAGACAGGAATGGATAGAATCAGGATTCGAAAACGGAATAAATCGTATTTTTGCATAATATTCTTAATAAAATAGACAATTAATTATTTATTTTCACAGAGGCTAAGCCGTTACAATAAGAGATGTTTAGATTTATGAGGGACTGGTATGGGATTACTTCTTCTTACAGGTATGTCGGGCTCAGGTAAAAGCACAGCCTTCAAGATTCTTGAGGATATCGGCTATAACTGCGTCGACAACCTGCCCATCCCGCTTCTGAAGAGCTTTGTGGATCTGGAACAGGCGGAAAAGGACCAGAAGGTTGCGGTCGGAATCGATATCCGGTCGGGCAAAAAGTTAGACCAGCTTGAGGGTATCCTGGATGAATTAAAACAGGACGGAAAGCAGATCGAGATCCTTTTTCTGGATGCCAGTGATGAGGTCCTTTTAAAGCGTTACAAGGAGACCCGGCGGAATCATCCGCTTTCGAAGAAGGAAAGAATTCAGACGGGAATCCAGGAAGAAAGGCAGCGCCTTACATTTCTCAGGGAGAGGGCAGATCATATCATTGATACGTCGAACCTTCTGACCAGGGAACTGAAGGAAGAGCTGACGAAAATCTTCGTTGAAAACCAGGATTACAAGAGCATGAATATCATGGTCCTGTCCTTTGGATTCAAATACGGGATTCCGGAGGATGCGGATCTGGTTTTTGATGTGCGCTTTCTTCCCAACCCTTATTACGATCTGAAGCTTCGGCCACTGACCGGAAATGACCGTCCCATTCAGGACTTTGTCATGAAATATCCTCAGTCTGTAGAATTTCTAAACAAACTGGATGATCTGATGCAGTTTCTGATTCCGAACTACATCCGGGAGGGCAAGAATTCTCTCGTGATTGCGATCGGCTGCACGGGCGGAAAGCACAGGTCCGTGACACTGGCGAACGAGCTTTACGAAAGGCTTCTCAAGCATTCGCAGCATTATGGTCTGAAAATCGAGCACCGCGACATCGATAAGGACCGTAAGATTGGCAAATAGTGTCTTATTCATCAGATTTAAAGCAGGAGCTTCTCGGGCGTTTTCCCAAGGATCGGGCCTGCCAGACCGCGGAACTGGCGGGAATTTTTTCCTTCCTTGGAGAAGTGAGAGTGATTTCTGATTCGAATGATGTCTTCGAGGCAGGTCATGTGATCACCTTCCGAACGGACCAGACCGGACTAAGGGATCGGATCCTGAGTCTTCTGGACAAGCTTCTGAATGAGAAGATTCCCATGGATTCGAAGGCTCTGGATTCAAAGAACCGGAAGGATTCAGAAAATCCGAAGAAGGCGAATGGCCGGAAGAATTCAGAGGATTCAAATGATCCGAAGAAAGATAGACCAGAACTCGACAGCATCCTTCTGACCGGTCCCAAGGCTGAAAAGCTTCTGGACATTCTTCACCACCCCATGGGACAGGGCCTGATGGAAAACGGCCTGATCGAGGGATGGGAAGAAAAAAGAGCCTATTTGCGAGGCTGTTTTCTGGCAGGCGGGTCCATTTCTGATCCGAACAAGAGCTATCATTTTGAGATTGCCGCCAGAAATCCGGCCCAGGCCAGGCAGATCGTTTCCGTAATGGAGACCTTTGATCTGCACGGGAAGACTGTGGCGCGTCAGGGACGTACCGTGGTCTACCTGAAGGAAAGCAATGAGATTTCCGATATGCTGAATATTATGGAAGCGTCAGTCACATTGCTGGATTTTGAGAATATTCGTATCCGAAAGGACATGAATAATGCCGTCAATCGCAAGGTTAACTGCGAAACGGCAAATATAGGAAAAATGGTGGAAGCCGCCGTAAGAGAAGTGCGGGACATAAAACTGATCCGGGATACCAGGGGCCTGGGCTCTCTGTCCGGTAAGCTGCGGGAAACCGCAGAGCTCCGCCTCTTACATCCGGATGCTTCACTTCTGGAGCTCGGACGGATGATGGACCCGCCCGTTGGCAAGTCCGGCGTGAACCACAGGCTCCGAAGAATAGGAGCAGTTGCTGATGAGATTAGAAAGCAGGAGGAAAACGGTGATGAAAAAGGAAGTAGTTGTTCAGATGGCAAATTCAACAGAAGCAACACCCATTGCACATCTGGTACAGCTGGCAAATCAGTATCAGAGTCAGGTTTACTTTGAGATCGGAAACAAGAAGGTCAATGCAAAGTCCATTATGGGTATGATGAGCCTGGTACTTACCAGCGGATCCAAGGTAACGGTTTCTGCAGAGGGACAGGATGAGTCCGATGCAGTAGACGCCATGGAAAAGTTCCTGACTGCTTAAGTTTCCGGAGGGCAGAGGCGAATGAAAAAACTTCTGTTTATTTTTAATCCCAGATCGGGCAAGGGCCAGATCCGCTCCTGTCTGCCGGAGATCCTTGACATCATGGTCAAGGCCGGCTTTGACGTGACGGTTCATACGACCCAGAGTCAGGGGGATGCCATCGAGGTTACAAAGGAACGGGCCATAGAGTTCGACCGGATCGTCTGCAGCGGCGGTGACGGCACTCTCGATGAAGTCGTATCCGGCATGATGCAGTCGCCTGTCAAGATTCCGATCGGTTACATTCCGGCCGGATCCACGAACGATTTTGGAAATTCGCTCGGCATTGACAAGGACATGACCAGGGCAGCAAAGATTGCAGTCAGCGGAAAGCCCTATCCGGTGGATATCGGTTCCTTTAACGACCGGCATTTTGTCTACGTGGCAGCCTTCGGTATCTTTACCGAGGTTTCCTATTCGACCCCTCAGGACATGAAGAATAACCTCGGCCATCTGGCCTATATTCTCGAGGGTGCCAAGCAGCTTCGGGAGGTGCCTTCTTACCGTATGCAGGTCGAATATGACGGCAATGTCATGTATGACGAGTTCATCTACGGTATGATCTCCAATTCCAACTCCATCGGCGGATTCCGTCAGATGGTTCCACAGGATGTCAGCTTAAATGACGGCCTCTTCGAGGTGACCCTCATTCGGATGCCAAAGAATCCGATCGAGCTGGCCGAAGTTTTAAACTGTCTGCAGACCGGACGGAGGGATTCGGATATGCTCTATTCCTTCCAGACCTCAAATCTCAAGCTTACGGCTGGCGAGGATGTGTCCTGGACTCTGGACGGCGAGTATGGCGGGACACAGAAGGTCTCTGAGGTCAGTCTCTGTCACAAGGCTCTGGAAATTATGGTTGAAGCCTAAATTCCTTTGCTCTATAATAGTTTAGACAGAGTGTGCCGGAAAAAGCGGTATTCTGTCGATGTATCAATTTAATAATTCTTAGTAGATTATTTTGGAAGGAGATTATTATGATCGTTTCTGCTGCTGAGATGCTGAAAAAGGCCAAGGCTGGTCATTATGCAGTCGGCCAGTTCAATATCAATAACCTGGAGTGGACCAAGGCAATTCTCAATACTGCTCAGGAAATGAACTCCCCTGTCATCCTTGGTGTATCCGAGGGTGCCGGCAAGTACATGACAGGCTTTGCTACCGTAGCAGCTATGGTCCGTGCAATGGATGAGACTCTTGGAATCACCGTTCCTGTAGCTCTTCATCTGGATCATGGTACTTACGAAGGAGCCAAGAAGTGCGTTGAGGTTGGTTTCTCCTCCATCATGTTCGACGGTTCTCACTACGACATCGAAGAGAACGTTGAGAAGACCAAGGAACTCGTAAAGCTGGCTCATGACAATGGAATGTCCATCGAGGCTGAAGTTGGTGCCATCGGCGGCGAGGAAGACGGCGTCATCGGTATGGGCGAGTGCGCTGATCCAGACGAGTGCAAGAGAATCGCTGATCTGGGCGTTGATATGCTGGCTGCAGGTATTGGTAATATCCATGGTATCTATCCGGCAAACTGGAAGGGACTTTCCTTCGAGACACTGGATGCCATCCAGCAGAAGACCGGCGATATGCCTCTGGTTCTTCACGGCGGTTCCGGAATCCCGGATGACCAGGTCAAGAAGGCCATCACTCTTGGCGTTTCCAAGGTAAATGTAAACACCGAGTGCCAGCTGGTATTCGCTGCCGCAACTCGTAAGTACATCGAAGAAGGCAAGGATAAGCAGGGCAAGGGCTATGATCCCCGTAAGCTTCTTCTTCCCGGATATGAAGCAATCTGCCAGGAAGTCAAGGAGAAGATCGAGCTCTTCGGTTCCAAGGACAAGGCCTGAGCATAAGAGAATATGTCAGCTGACAGAGCTTCTGTCAGCCTGATTCAATAGAGGATGTTCCAGTCGGTGCATCCTCTATTGTTTTTTGAAAAGGAAAAACAAATGGAAGATAAAGAATACTTCAATGTCTCTGACATTTTCGGGGAAAGCGTCTTCAATGACGAAGTCATGCGTGCCCGCCTCCCCAAGAAAACCTATCAGAAACTGAAGGAGACCATCCGTCTGGGCAAGGATCTGGATCTCGAGACCGCGGATGTCGTTGCACATGAAATGAAGGAATGGGCCATTGAGCAGGGGGCCACCCATTACACCCACTGGTTCCAGCCTCTGACCGGCGTTACAGCCGAGAAGCATGATTCCTTTATCACGGCTCCGGATGCGAGCGGCAAGGTCCTGATGAGCTTCTCCGGAAAGGAGCTGATCAAGGGCGAGCCGGATGCATCCAGCTTCCCTTCCGGAGGCTTGAGAGCGACTTTTGAAGCCAGAGGCTATACCACCTGGGACTGCTCATCACCGGCCTTTGTCCGTCATGATGAGTCCGGTGCGGTTCTCTGCATCCCGACCGCCTTCTGTTCCTATACCGGCGAGGCCCTGGATCAGAAGACACCGCTTCTTCGTTCCATGGAAGCCATCAGCAGCCAGGCCATCCGTCTCCTTCGCCTGTTCGGAAATCAGACCTCTCACTATGTCACCCCTTCGGTCGGTGTCGAGCAGGAATACTTCATCATTGACCGGGAGAACTTCCTCAAGCGGAAGGATCTGGTCTATACCGGACGGACTCTTTTCGGAGCTATGCCTCCCAAGGGTCAGGAAATGGATGACCACTATTTCGGTACCATTCCCGCCCGTATCGCTTCCTTTATGAGAGATGCGGATAAGGAGCTCTGGAGACTGGGTGTGCCGGCCAAGACCGAGCACAATGAGGTTGCTCCGGGACAGCACGAGCTGGCTCCCATTTACGAGGATGCCAATATCGCCGTTGACCATAACCAGATGATCATGGAGACCCTGCGCCGGGTAGCTAACCGCCATGGCCTGCAGTGCCTGCTTCATGAGAAACCCTTCGACGGCGTCAACGGCTCCGGCAAGCACAACAACTGGTCCCTGGTAACGGATGACGGCATCAACCTCCTGGATCCGGGCAAGACCCCTCATGAGAATCTTCAGTTCCTTCTGGTTCTATGCTGCATCCTGGCCGCTGTCGACAATCATGCGGATCTTTTAAGAGAGTCTGCTGCCGATGTCGGAAACGACCACCGTCTGGGCGGCTCTGAAGCACCGCCAGCAATCATCAGTGTTTATCTGGGCGACCAGCTGGATGATGTTCTAGCTCAGCTGATCAGCACCGGCTCCGCAACGCACTCCATTTCCGGTAAGAAAATGAAGACCGGCGTGGCTTCTCTTCCTGATTTCATGAAGGATGCCACCGATCGTAACCGGACTTCACCTTTTGCCTTTACTGGAAACAAGTTCGAGTTCCGTATGGTCGGATCGGAGGATTCGGTCGGCGAGCCCAATATTGTCTTAAATACCATTGTTGCAGAGGCTTTCTCCGATGCCTGTGACATTCTGGAGAATGCCGATGACTTTAACATGGCTATCCATGACCTGATCAAAGACCTGGCCATCAAGCATCAGAGAATCGTCTTCAATGGAGACGGCTATTCCAAGGAATGGGTCAAGGAAGCCCAGCGCCGCGGACTGCCCAACATTCAGTCCATGGTTGATGCCATCCCGGCTCTGACCACGGAGAAGACCGTTGCCACTTTTGAGAAGTTCCATGTCTTCAACCGGGCTGAACTCGAGTCCCGTGAGGATATCGAGTATGATACCTATGCCAAGAAGGTCAATATCGAGGCCAAGACCATGCTGGATATGGCCGGAAAGCAGATCATTCCAGCTGTGATCGGTTATGAGACAGAGCTTGCTTCTTCGATCAATGAGATCCAGAAGGCTGCAGGCTTCGCACCCAAGACCCAGGCGGATCTCCTGAAGAAAACCGATGATCTCCTCTGCCAGACCAGGGAAGCTCTGGATGCGCTGGAGAAGGATGTCTCTACCGGCATGGAAATCAGGGACCATCAGAAGAGGGCCCGCTATTATTATCAGACTGTGGAAACTGCCATGGAGGCACTGAGGAAGCCGGTCGATGCTCTGGAAATGATTGTCGATAAGGATATGTGGCCCATGCCAAGCTATGGCGATATGCTGTTCGAGGTCTGAGATCTGAGGCTTGAGGTGTGAAGGCTGAGGCCTGAGGAAGGTCGGAATTCGGGATTTCCTTTGAAACCAATGTATAAAATCACAGAAATTCGGACATCGTACAACGGGATAGGAAATTTCATTCAAAATCGTTGTACAAAATCACAGAAATTCGGACATCGTACAACGGGATAGGAAATTTCATTCAAAATCGTTGTACAAAATCACAGAAATTCGGACATCATACAACGGGATTTGAAAATCCTTTCAGAATCGTTGTACAAAATCACAGAAATTCGGATATCGTACAACGGGATTGGAAATTACATTCAAAATCGTTGTACAAAATCGCTGAAATCCGGACATTGTACAACGGGATTCGAGATTCCTTTCAGAATCGTTGTACAAAATCGCTGAAATTCGGATATCGTACAACGGGATTGGAAATTACATTCAAAATCGTTGTACAAAATCACAGAAATTCAGATATCGTACAACGGGGTTCGAGATTCCTTTCAGAATCGTTGTACAAAATCACAGAAATTCGGACATCGTACAACGGGGTTCGAGATTTTCGTCAAAATCGATGTATAAATCCCGTAAGCCGGAGGGAAGGCTTCAAAATTCAAGATTTCAAGAAAAAATACTTCAGAGAAAGCTTCTGGCTGACTCTGAAGTATTTTTTATTTACAGCAGTTAGTTTCCGGAAGCCCTGGCGGAGCCCGTTCCGCTTGTACCGGAAGCTGTCCCTTCCGCTTCTGCCCCTGTGCCGGAGGCTGCTCCGGAAGAGGTCTCCCCGGTCCCGGTCTGGCCTTCGGTCGTAATATGATTGCTATCCGGTACGTCGATGGTAGGCTGGGTATGGACATTGCAGGTCTTCTGGAGGGTGGCATCATCGATGAGATAGGGTGCTTCTTCGGTCCCCTGGCTTCCGCCGGTTACAAAGACCTTCTCCGCTACTTGTGATGCCGGGCAGTAAGGACCAGCCGGAAGATTGGATGCCTGGCAGATCTTGACCTTGATATGGTGATCGCAGGTGTCGGTCGGAACGGTATCCTTGGCAAAATATTCGTTGATGGTCTTATCACCGCGGGGATCTGCATTACAGACTCCGTCGACCGGCAGCTTTCCGGATTCGGAACAGACCGTTGCCTGGACGATATCCGTAGGCATGGGGAAGCCTGGATCACTCAATCCGTCATTGATCTGCTTCATGATATTCCGCCAGATGTTCTTGGAATAGGTAGTGGTTGTCTGCGGCGTATTGTCATCATAACCGCCCCAGACGGTCAGGGTGTAATAGGGGCTGAAGCCGGCCATCAGGGTATCACGGTTATCGTTAGTGGTTCCGGTTTTTCCGGCCACTGTGATATTGGATGGATTGGCCCGGACACCGGTGCCGCTGGTCATAACGTCCTGCATGGCACTGGTCAGAAGCCATGCAGTGGAATCTTTGATGACCCTTGTACCTTCGGATGCCTGGTTGGCTTCGTTATTCAGAATGACATTTCCATCATTGTCTTCGACCTTCGTGTAGAAGGTCGGTTTATGGTAGAGACCAGAGTCTGCGATGGTGGCATAAGCTCCGCAGAGTTCCAGATCGGTGACACCCTTTGTAATACCGCCGATGGCCAGAGTCTGGTTGTTATCGCCGCTGGTCAGCGTTGTGATGCCAAAATCCTGGACGTACTGGTAGCCGAGACTGGTTCCGATCTCAGTCAGAGCCTTGACAGCAACAACGTTGATGGAATCCTTGATGGCTTCCCGGAAGGTCGTGAAGCCGGTGTATCTGCCATTGGAGTTTCGGATCTGCTTGTCTGAGGAAGCGTAGTTCGTGGGCGCATTGTCTTCGACGGAGGCCAGGGTCTTGCCGCCGGCATCCAGTGCCGGTGCATAGACGGCCAGGATTTTAAATGTAGACCCGGGCTGACGGGTAATATTAACTGCCCGGTTCAGGGTCTTACTTGCACTCTTGTCTCCGCGTCCGCCGACCAGGGCAAGAACCTTTCCAGTCTTCTGATCGATGATGGTTGCTGCTGCCTGGGGCTGGAGGGTAAAAGTGACGGCCTCGTTTCCGGGAGCGACAGTGTCGCCTTCCTTCAGAATGGCCGCCTTATATTCATCAATGGCCGCCTGAGCTTCTTCCTGACTGTTATAGTTGATCGAGTAATTCGGATCCTTGGTCTGACGGAAATAGTTTAAGAGAGTCTGGCTGCTGTAGTTCTCAAAGCTTCCGTCTGCCTTAGTAACGGTCAGGGCATAGGAAAAGGAAATCTTGGGCTGGAAGCCATAATTGTCCTGATTGTTGATCTCGTTCTCGGCAATCTCCTGGAACTTTGTATTCTGTGTGGAGTAGATTTTCAGACCGCCCGAATAGAGCTTCTGATAGGCCTGGGTCTCAGTATAGCCAAGCTGGCTGACCAGATCATTCACAACTTCATCAGTCAGAGCATCTACGAAATAAGAGTTGACCGAATCATCGGAAGCAGCGCTGTTGGCATTCTGGATTCTTTCGTAGACGTTGTCGTTCAGAGCTTCCTTGTACTGAGATTTCTTGATCAGCCCCTGGTCCAGCATGTCTTTTAAGACCAGTTTTCGGCGGGCGGCATTCTGGTCGGGGTTGGAAATCGGATTGTAACGGGTTGGATTCTGCGTGATGGCAGCAATGACCGCTGCCTCAGACAGATTGAGTTCGCTGACATTCTTATTAAAATAGCGCTTGGATGCTGCCTGAACGCCTAAAGTGTTCTGACCGAGATTTATGGTATTGAGATAATTTTCCAGAATGGTCTGCTTGGATGTGATTTTTTCCAGCTGAACGGCCAGATACTGTTCCTGGATTTTCCGTTCCAGGGAGTCCCGGAAGGTCTTTTCCGAAGTCCAGGTGGAGAAATAATTGTTCTTTAAAAGCTGCTGGGTAATGGTACTGGCCCCCTGCATGCGGCCGCCGGAAGTAAGACCAGTAAAACCGGCCCGTAAGATGCCCCGGATATCGACGCCGTTATGCTCATAGAAGCGGGAATCTTCGATGGCGATGAATGCGTTCTGAACATCCTTGGGAATCTGATCCAGGCTGACATATTCGCGGTTGGATCCTGTGGCTGCGAGCTTCTGAATGGCATTTCCATCACTGTCATAGACGGTGGTGGAGTAGCCGGTCGGGGAAATGTTGATTGTGGATACATCCGGCAGCTTCTGGATCAGCTTTCTTGCATAGATGGTAAAGGCTGCAATAACTCCTGCAAGGAGAACCAGAATAAATACCAGGATGGATCGGACGACGACGATCCCGGCTTTTTTCCGACGGCGAAGGGACTTTCGCGAGGAAGTCCGGTTCGAGGTCACGTTATTTTTTCCTAAATTCATAAAAACCTCCGCGTAAAACGGTTCGATACCTTCTTACTTATTTCATGTCATAATTATCATAATTATACCATAGCTTTTCAGAATCATGTATAATAATCAGAAACAGCAGGAAGAGCGGCATAGCAGCAGAACGGGCATAGCAGCATAGCAGCAGAACGGGCAGAGCAGCAGAGCGGCAGAATGGCATAGCAGCAGAGCAGAAGAATGGCAGAACGGCTGGGCAGAAGAACAGCAGAGCAGGATGGGGCTGGGAAAAGATATGGCGGACGAAAAAACAGCAGTCGAAAAGATCGTCTTCGAAGACGGCGAGGGTTATTATGAAGAGAAAAAATCGCGTTTTCTCTCAGAACTTCATGCGGCGCATTCCGAGGAAGAGGCTCTGGTCATCGTAGAGTCCGTCCGAAAGAAATATTACGATGCCAAGCACCACGTTTTTGCCTACCGGATTGGAGAAAAGGGAGATCTGATGCGGGCTGCGGATGACGGAGAACCTCAGGGGACTGCCGGCCGGCCCATACTGGATGTTCTGACCGGTCAGGGAATCCATGATGCAGTCCTGGTGGTCACCCGCTATTTCGGCGGCACTCTGCTTGGCACCGGCGGCCTGACCCGTGCCTATTCCAAGGCGGCGGGGGATGCGGTAGAGAAGAGTCTGGTTCTGGCCGAGGAGAGGGGCGAAGTCTTTGATCTCATCTATCCTTATGATATGGCCGGAAAGGTGGAATATCTCTTCCGGAATTCGGACGGTATCCTTCTTTCTCAGGATTACGGCAGTGCTGTCAAAATCCGGGGAATTCTTCCGGAAGAAAGAGCCGGGCGCTTCTTTGAGGACTTAAGAAATCTGAGTAAAGGCAGCCTGTCGGCCGAAAACAGGGAGCCCTGCCGATTTGTACGGAAGGATGGGAAGGGGATCCTGTTAGCCCCGGAAGTCTGATTGAAATTTCCAGCCGATCTCTAAAAATGCATCCGAAATTCTCACTGGACTTCGGAAGACTGGCAGAGAAATCTGACTGAATTTTCAGACTTAAACTTTTTATTATTTTTTTCATAAAAGTGCTTGACATCAAAGGCAGTGTCCTGTATATTATCATTTGTTGACGCGAGAGCGGCAGAACAATAATGGCCCATAGCCAAGCGGTAAGGCAACGGACTCTGACTCCGTCATTTCGCAGGTTCGAATCCTGCTGGGCCAGCTTCAGGCACTGTGTTTTACACAGTGCCTTTTTTCGTACAAATTTCAGACGGAAAACTCATGGATGAAATCCTGCTGCAGATTCAAGACAGAAAACTCATGGATGAAATCTGCTGCAGATTCAAGACGGAAAACTCATAGATGAAATCCTGCTGCAGATTCAAGACGGGAAATCCGCGGATGCATTCTGGCAGGGATTCATAGGAAGAATTCCAAGGATGAAACCATGACAGAAGTCTGCAGGAAAGGAGATAGAAAAATGTATGAAATGCATGGCAGGGTGCGCTACAGTGAAGTTGATTCCGAAGGAATCCTCACGGTACCGTCTCTGATTAACTACTTTCAGGACTGCTCGACCTTTCAGACCGAAGATACCGGCTTTTCCGTAAGCTGGCTCAAAGATCACGGGCAGGGCTGGTATATCCTTTCCTGGCAGATTGATATCGACAGGCTGCCGAAAATCGGCGAGGAAATCGTGATTACGACCCGACCGGTTACCTATAAGGGCCTCTATGCCATTCGTGATTTTACCATGGAATATTCGGGACAGGATCCCTTTGTCCGGGCCCGGTCGATCTGGGTCCTTATGGATCTTGTAAAGATGCATCCGACTCTGCCTTCTAAGGAAATGAAAGACGCCTATGGCCTGGATGAACCGGTCAAAGGAAACTGGACCGGACGAAAGATCCCGGCACCGCCAGCAGAAGAGCTGAGAGAGGCCGGAAGCTTTCTTGTGACCCGGATCTACCTGGATTCCAACCATCATATGAATAATGAGAAATATGTGGAGGAAGCCATGGCGGTCCTTCCGGAAGGCAGAAAAATCCGGGGCATCCGGACTGAATACCGGAGACAGGCAGTCTTAGGGGATACGGTCTATATTTATACCAAGACTGAGGAAGAAAAAATGACGGCCGTTCTGAAGGACCAAAAAGATGTCCTGGCTGTCATTTGTATCCTGACCAGGTGATTAATTTTAATATGAAAGGAAAAGATATGAAATTAGGTGAAATACAGAGTCTCCGCATTGTCCGCTTCAAGGACTTCGGTGCCTATCTGGGCGAGGACGGGTCCGAAGAGACCGTGCTTCTGCCGAAAAAGGAAGTACCTGAGACAGCAGGCGTGAATGACGTCCTGAAGGTCTTCCTCTATAAGGACTCAGAGGACCGGCTGATCGCGACAACGAGGGAGCCAAAGATTACGCTCGGGAAGATGGCGGCTCTTACGGTCCGCGAAGTCTCTAAAATCGGAGGCTTTCTGGACTGGGGTCTGGAAAAGGATCTTTTCCTTCCCTACCGTGAGATGGTGGGAAAGGTTGAAGCAGGTGATGAAATCCTGGTTCGTCTTTATATCGATAAGTCCGGCCGTCTGGCTGCATCTATGAGAGGACTCTACCGTCTCCTTTCGACCCAGGCTCCTTATCAGAAGGGAGATTCTGTCAGTGGACGGATCTATGAATTCGGCCATGATTTCGGAACTTTTGTGGCTGTGGACGACAAGTATTCGGGCATGATTCCAAAGTTTGAGAAAACCAGCCAGTTTCGGATCGGCGATGTCCTGGACCTTCATGTAACAGGCGTCAAGGAAGACGGAAAGCTGGATGTCTCCCTTCGTAAGTCTGCTGCGGAAGAAATTCCTGAGGATGCGCAGAAGATTCTGGACCTTCTGGATTCCTATGCCGGAGTTCTGCCTTTTACCGAGAAGGCAAAGCCGGAAGTCATCTTCCGGGAGACCGGCCTTTCCAAGAATGCCTTCAAGCGGGCCGTCGGCCATCTTTATAAAGAAAGAAAAATTACTTTAGAGGGTGGAAAAATCCGAAAAGTGTGATAAAATCATATTTGACCAAATATAAAAACACACAATCTGAATAGCAGATTAGAAAGGCGGTTCTTATGGAGTCATTCGATACACTGATTATTGGCGGAGGTCCTGCCGGTCTTACGGCCTCTATTTATGCAAAACGGGCCGGGCTTTCCATGGTCTGCCTGGATCCGAGTCCCATGGGCGGCGGTCAGATTGTAAACACCTATGAAGTCGACAATTATCCGGGTCTTCCGGGCATCAGCGGTATGCAGCTTGGCATGGAAATGAAAAAGCACGCCGAAAAGCTGGGTGCCGATATTCGGGTGGAGACTGTGCAGTCGGTGGAAAAGGACGGGGGTCTGTGGAAGGTTGTTTCTAATAAAGAGACTTATCTGACCAGGACCATTATTCTCTGTGCCGGTGCCAGCAATCGAAAGCTTGGCATTCCGGGCGAGAAGGAACTGACCGGAGCTGGTGTTTCCTACTGTGCGACCTGTGACGGTGCTTTTTTCCGGAACAAGGTAACAGCCGTGATCGGAGGCGGTGATGTGGCTCTGGAGGATGCGATCTTCCTTTCCCGTTTCGCTTCCAAGGTTTACCTGATTCATCGGAGAGATGCCTTCCGCGGAGCCAAGGTTCTTCAGGATGAGGCTCTTTCCATCGATAAGATCGAAGTGCTTTATGATACGATACCGGATGAAATCCAGGGCGAGGGCCAGGTCAATGGCCTGAAGGTTCATAACAAGAAGACCGGCCAGAGTCAGCTGCTTCCAGTAAATGGAGTTTTCATTGCGGTCGGAACCGAACCGAATACCCATGACTGGGCCTGGCTTCCCGACCGGGATGAGAAGGGTTATATCATTGCAGGAGAAGATGGTATTACTTCCATCCCCGGTATCTTCGCTGCAGGCGATGTCCGGACCAAACAGCTCCGCCAGGTCATTACAGCTGCAGCTGATGGAGCCAACGCCGTAACCAGCGTTCAGAGATATCTCATCGAACATTGACAAAGCATCCTGTCCATGTTATTATACTTAGGATTTTTAACATATCCGTAACAATTTATGATAAGTTGTTACAAATGAATCTGAAATTTAGCATTTTTTGCAGATTCGTAAAGTCAATTAAGACTCTTGTTAGAAAATTCGTAAACAGTATTTTAAAGGGATGGGATAATGAATCAAAGTAAGAAATTTAGAAACCTGGCAACTTTTACGATCGCAGCCAGCGCTATGATTGCTGGAAGTTCTTTCACAGCCGGAGCTGCTCCTCTTGCCGGAGCATCCAGTCTGACAGCTTCTTCCATCGCAAGCACTAAAGAAAAGGCCGCAAAGGTAATCCAGACTTCATCGGTATCTACCAGAGCCGGTGTCTCTGCCATGCTTTCGAAGATTACAGTATCTTCCCAGAATAAAGCGGATCTTAAGATCACTGCAGAAAAGGAAGCTCAGGATGCTGCAGCTGTAGCAGCAGCAAATGCCGCAGCCGAAGAGGAGGCCCGCTATTCGAAACTGGCAGTTGCCAATGTTAGTGATTACGTATTTGTCCGGACTGCTCCGGATGCCAACAGCGATTATGCCGGAAAGCTTTATTATAATGATGTTGCTACCGTCAACAGTCTGGAAGGTGACTGGTATAATATCACATCCGGTGATGTCACCGGTTACGTTCAGAAGGATTATCTGATTGTCGGTGATAAAAATCGGGTAAATTCCATTGCTCAGAATAAGGTAACAGTCAATACTCCGACCCTTCGGGTTCGTACTGCAGCAGATGAAAATGCCCAGGTGCTTACCATGGTGGCTGGAACAACGGAACTTTCTGTTGTAGATAATTCCAATCCGGACTGGGTTGGCGTTGCAACAGATGCCGGAAATGGCTATGTTAGCCGTCAGTACGTTTCTGCTGTAGCAACCAGCTTCTTATATGCTGAATCCAAGGCTGCAGAGCAGGCACGTCTGGCAGCGGAAGAGGCCCAGAGGCAGGCACAGGCAGCTGCTGCAGCTGCCGCAGCTGAAGCTCAGAGGCAGGCAGCCGCTGCCCAGAGACAGGCAGCCGCTTCAAAAGCAGCAAAGGCAGCAGCAAAGGCAGCAGCAAATGCATCAGCAAAGAGTTCTTCCAGGAGTACTGGCAGTGCATCAGCCGGAAAGACCTATTCTGCTCCGAGCGGCGGATCCGGAAGTGCTGTTGTAAGCTATGCCAGCCAGTTCCTTGGCAATCCTTATGTCTACGGCGGAAGCAGCCTGACAAACGGTACGGACTGCTCTGGATTCGTTATGAGTGTCTATTCGAAGTTCGGTGTCAGCCTTCCTCATTCTTCTTCTGCAATGCGTTCTGCAGGAAGAGGTGTCAGTGTATCTGAAATCCAGCCTGGCGATATTGTATGCTACAGCGGTCATGTAGGTATCTATGCCGGCGGCGGACAGATGATCAATGCATCCAACCCGAGAACCGGTATCAAGTACTCCAACATTAACTACAGGCCGATTGTATCTGTCCGCAGAGTGCTGAACTAGGCCATTTTTAACATCTGAAACAATGGGGGACCTCGTATGAGGTCCCTTTTTGTCTATCCGAAGCTTGGCAAAGCTGTCTATACAGACTGCACAAAGTTTATACATTTTTTAGAATTTGTCAGGTTTTATCCACAGTTATCCACGGAAACTGCAAAACTTTTCCACATCAGAAAGGCCGAAAAACCGACTTATACACAGAATTATCCACATTATGCACAAAATCCGGAGAGCGTTAAAAAATGACGAGGGCGGAAAAAAGAACGGCTGTTTTGTTAAATGATGACAAAATTCACCGAATCCGGAAAATTCTGCTTGACAGGAGTGTAACTGTAAAAAATGCATAAATTCATTCAAAGAGGTATTCCATTTTTCGTGCATTTATATTAAACTGGAACAAGATATGGTAAAAGTACCATAAAACATTCCAGTGGAATTGTTGAATGTGTATAGTTACGAGTATGGAATTGGGGGATGCGATCGTGGTATCTAATCAGGTTCTGCAGAAAACTCTTGACGGGTTGACACAAATCACAAAGAAAAACTTTGCTGTGACAGATTCAGAAGGCGGAATTCTTGCTACAACTATGGAGGATACCAGGCGGTATGTGGATTCGGCGCGAAGCTTTGCAGGCTCCGATGCCGACAGCCAGACCATCTTCGGATGTCACTACATGAAGGTCTTTGATGAGCAGAGGCTGGAGTTTATTGTCATTGCCCAGGGAGATTCCGAGGAAGCCTATACGGCGGCCCGGATCCTGGCCTTCCAGATCCAGGAACTCATGGTGGCCTACCGGGAGCGCTTTGACCGCGATAACTTCATCAAGAACCTGCTTTTGGACAACCTCCTTATGGTCGACATTTATAACCGGGCAACCCGCCTGCATGTGGACATTGAAGCCCGCCGGATCGTCATGGTTGTTGAAGTCGGCGATGACAAGGACGGAGACGACATGGAGCGTGTCAGAACTCTGTTCAGCGGACGTTCCAAGGATTTCGTCACCGCTGTCGACGAGCAGAACATCATTATCGTAAAGGAGCTCAAGCCCGGAGATACCTACGATGATGTCCAGAAGATTGCCAATACGATCGTTGATCTCTTCCATGGCGTACCGGACCGGAATGTCCGTGTGGCCTACGGTACCATTGTCAATGAAATCAAGGACGTCTCCCAGTCCTACAAGGAAGCTTCCCTGGCTCTGGATGTCGGAAGAATCTTCTTCAAGGACCGGAATGTTATTGCCTACTCGGTACTTGGCATCGGACGGCTCATCTATCAGCTGCCGATTCCGCTCTGCAAGATGTTCATCAAGGAAATCTTCAAGGATAAGACCCCGAACGATTTCGATGAAGAGACCATCACAACTATCAATAAGTTCTTCGAAAATAATCTGAATGTATCCGAGACCTCGCGTCAGCTTTACATTCATAGAAATACTCTCGTCTACCGGCTGGATAAGCTGCAGAAGGCTACGGGCCTGGATCTCCGTGTCTTCGAGGACGCCATCACTTTCAAAATTGCCCTGATGGTGGTAGAGTATATGAATTATATGGAGGACCATAATTTCTGACAGGAGATCTGATTTAAATGATCAAACTTGAACATGTTAGTAAGTCGTATCAGGCGGGAGTCCCTGCCCTGAACGATATCAGTCTGCACATCCATCCGGGTGAGTTTGTTTTTGTAACCGGTGCGAGCGGCTCCGGTAAATCTACACTGATCAAGCTTCTTTTGGATGAATTTCCCCCGACCGAGGGCAGGATTGTCGTCAACGGCAAGGACCTGGCCGGAATCAAACATCGTTCCATTCCCAAATATCGAAGAAATATCGGCTGCGTTTTCCAGGACTTCCGTCTCCTTCCGGACCGGAATGTCTATGAGAATGTTGCCTTCGCCATGAAGGTCGTCGAGGCTTCCAATCGTGAGATTAAGAAGAAGGTGCCTCAGGTTCTGTCCATGGTCGGACTGGCTGCCAAGTACCGGTCTCTGCCCCGTCAGCTTTCTGGCGGTGAGCAGCAGCGTGTGTCCATAGCCCGGGCCCTGGTCAACCGGCCCCGTGTCATCCTGGCCGATGAGCCGACCGGAAATCTCGATAATCATACCGCCTGGGAGATCATGGGTCTCCTGGATGAGATCAATAAGAGAGGAACCACCGTCCTTGTCGTCACCCATAATCTGGAGATCGTTGAGCGCATGAAGAAGCGTGTGATTACGATCAAGAGAGGTTCCCTGATCAGTGATGTAGAACCGGAGGATGAGGACTTATAATGAAAATCAGCAGTATCTTTTATAATATCAAACAGGGCTTCAAGAACATCTGGCGAAACAAGATGTTCTCCATGGCTTCCATTGCAACCATGGCAGCCTGCATTTTCCTTCTTGGTCTCTTCTATTCGATCGGTGCCAACTTCCGCGGCATGGTGAAGGACGCCGAATCCAGCGTATCGGTTACCGTCTTCTTTAACGAGGGCCTGACCCAGGACCAGATCGATGCGATCGGAGCCAAAATCAAGGCCAGACCGGAAGTCGACAAGATGGTCTACGTTTCGGCCGATGAGGCCTGGGCCGAGTACCAGAAGGAATACTTCAAGGGCGATTCCGAGGCGGCCGAGACCTTCAAGGATGACAACCCTATGGCGAATTCCGCCAACTATCAGGTCTATCTCAAGGATGTCTCTCAGCAGGAGAAGTTCGTAAATTATGCGCAGAAGCTGGACGGGGTCCGCAAGGTCAACCAGTCCAAGGCGGCTGCCCGGACTCTGACCGACTTCAACCGCCTCCTGACCCTGATCTCGGTGGCTGTCATCGCGATTCTGATTGCAGTCGCAGCCTTCCTGATCTCCAACACCATCACGGTCGGTGTCTCCGTCCGCAAGGATGAGATCGCCATCATGAAGCTGATCGGCGCTAAGGACAGCTTCGTCCGCGCGCCTTTCGTTGTCGAAGGTGTAGTCATCGGACTGATCGGTTCGCTGATTCCCCTGACCATCCTCTGGTTTCTCTATCAGAAAATCCTGGCCTATATTTCGAACCGTTTTACCTTCTTAAGCAATCTGGTGGACTTCGTGCCGGAAAAGGAGATCTTCCATTTCCTGCTTCCGATTGCCCTCCTTTTAGGTGTCGGCATCGGCTATATCGGAAGCCGGGTGACTCTGAAGCGGCATCTGAAGGTGTGATTGAAATATAGACCTAAGGGAAGTTTGCTTTTATGGATGAAGAACGAAATCAGGATCGAAGAGAATCCGGTTCTGCTCAGAATGCGGACCGGGATCCGATGGAAGAAATGAAGATCGAAGCCGGAACTGACACCAGAAACGGCGGCCGGAAAGAAGGCAGAGCCGGAAGGACAGAAGTACTTTCACAGGAAGAGGAGAAGGCCAGAGCTGAAAAGAAGGCCGAGAAGAAAAAGAAGCGTCACACCTTCCTGGCAGGATTTGTCAGCGCCCTGGTTCTTGTGACCATGATTGGTATCGGTGCCAGTCTGGTCCTTCACATCAGCCCGAACGGCTTCTTAAGTGCAAAGACACAGACCAAGCTCAATATGCTTTCTTCCATTATCGACGACTATTACTATAAGGACGTGAGCGATTCCGCCAAGGCGACCGGCCTCTACAAGGGCCTGATGGAAAGCATGGACGATCCCTATACCGAATATTACACAGCCAAGGAATATCAGGAGCTCATGGTCAGCCTGTCCGGCGACTATGCCGGCATCGGCGCGGTCCTGACCCAGGACAAGGATACCAAGGCAGTTTCCATTGTTCAGGTCTATGATGACTCCCCGGCTAAAAAGGCAGGCCTTCAGGCCGGCGACACCATTGTCTCGGCCGACGGTAAAGAAGCGGATCAGGAAAGCCTGGATGACTTCGTTCAGAGGGTCCGCGGCAAGAAGGGAACAAAGCTCACCATGGTCTATCTTCGGGACGGAGTGGAAAAGACCGTCGAAATTACCAGGGAGCAGGTCATTGTGCCTTCGGTATCCCATCAGATGCTGACGGATAAGATCGGCTACATCCGGATCTCCCAGTTCTCGGACGGAACCCAGAAGGAATTTGAAGAAGCTCTGGAGGATCTGAAGAAGCAGGGCATGACATCGATTGTCTTTGATTTAAGGGACAACGGCGGCGGCATGGTCGATTCCGTGGTTGCCATCCTCGACGACATCCTACCCAAGGGAACAGTCGTTTATACCAAGAATAAAGACGGCAAGCGGACCAACTATACTTCGGATGACAAGAAGCAGCTGGATATGCCGATGACTGTTCTGGTGAATGAGAATACAGCCAGCGCGGCCGAGATCTTCACCGGCGCCGTCATGGATTTCAAGAAGGGAACCGTGATCGGAACCAAGACATTCGGCAAGGGCATCGTGCAGACCACCCTGCCTCTGTCCGACGGCAGTGCGGTCAAGCTGACCACTGCCCGCTACTATACGCCGAGCGGCGTCTGCATCCAGGGCAAGGGCATTGAACCGGATATCAAGCTGGAGCTGGAATATACCGGTGACAGCAGTTCGGCCTATGACTGGACCAAGGACAATCAGGTGCAGAAGGCCATCGAGGTCCTCAAGGGTGAACAGTAGGAAGCGTGATTTACAGATCGGCAGAGAAAACTCTGCGGACGGACAGAAAACAAATAAGAACGGATAAAGGGATAAGAAGAGAAAGGAAAAGACCTTGGTAGAATTAGATAATATCAAAGTTGACCTGCAGAATTATAAGCCGGCCCTGGAAGAGACCAGAAAAGGGCTGGATCTGGAAAACAAAGACCATAAGATCGAAGAGCTGGAGCGGGCTATGGAGGCTCCTGATTTCTGGGACAATCCACAGGAGTCTACCGAGAAGACCAAAAAGCTCAAGGCTCTGAGGGATGATGTCCAGGATTTCCATTGTCTGGAAAACCAGTACAATGACATCCTGGATCTGATTGATCTGGCCAATGAAGAGGATGACCGGGAGATGATTCCGGAAGTCCAGAATGATTTCGAGGAATTCAAGACCAAGCTCGAGAATCTGCAGATCCGGACCCTCCTGTCCGGTGAGTATGATATTGAGAATGCCATCATCACGCTGCATGCAGGCGCCGGCGGAACCGAGGCCTGTGACTGGACCTCCATGCTTTACCGCATGTACACCCGCTGGGCCGACCAGCACGGATTTCAGACCGAGCTTCTGGACCTGCAGGAGGGTGATGAGGCCGGTATCAAGTCGGTAACCTTCCAGGTCAACGGTGAGAACGCTTACGGCTTCTTAAAGTCGGAGCACGGCGTTCACCGTCTGGTCCGCATTTCTCCCTTCAACGCCAATGCCAAGCGGCAGACCTCCTTCTCATCCTGCGAGGTTATGCCGGATATTGAAAAGGATCTGGATGTCGAGGTCCGGGACGAGGATATCCGAATCGATACCTATCGTTCTTCGGGTGCCGGCGGACAGCACATCAACAAGACTTCATCCGCCATTCGAATCACCCACTTCCCGACCGGTATCGTGGTCACCTGTCAGAATGAGCGGTCCCAGCTCATGAACAAGAACAAGGCTATGCAGATGCTGAAGCAGAAGCTCTACATGAAGAAGCTGGAAGAAAATGCCGAGAAGGAAGCGGCCATCCGCGGCGAGGTTATGGAGAACGGCTTTGGTTCCCAGATCCGTTCCTACGTCCTTCAGCCCTATACCATGGTCAAGGACCTTCGGACCGGCGAGGAATCCAGCAATGCCCAAAAGGTCCTGGACGGGGGTCTGGATCCTTTCATGCGGGCCTATCTCCGCTGGCTGAGCCTGGGCAAACCCAAGTGGAAGGGTCAGGATGCCGAGTAAATACAGACCATAGGGCAGCTTGAAAACATTGTAATGGAAGCCGGATGGATTTATAATTAATTCAAACTTTTAAAAATATATACTGTATTAGGATCTTCTGGCATTTCTCTTGCAGCCGGCGGATAGAGCTGACAGACAGGAGAGACGGAAGAGGGCTTGCTTTGTATAAGGGGGTTAACATGGCAAAGTACGTTATGGCACTGGATGCCGGCACGACATCCAACCGCTGCATTCTGTTTGATCATGATGGTAAGATTCAGTCGGTCGCCCAGAAGGAATTCCGGCAGATTTTCCCGAATCCGGGCTGGGTTGAGCATGACGCCAACGAGATCTGGTCCACCCAGCTGGGTGTTGCCGTCGAGGCAATGAGTAAGATCGGCGCCACAGCAAAGGACATTGCAGCAATCGGTATTACCAACCAGCGTGAGACCGTTATTGTCTGGGACAAGAATACCGGAGAGCCGGTTTATCACGCCATTGTCTGGCAGTGCAGGCGGACCTCGGACATTGCGGATGCCCTGAAGGCCAGGGGTCTCCAGGAGACCATCCAAAAGAAGACCGGACTGATCATCGATGCCTATTTCTCTGCTACAAAGATCAAGTGGATCCTCGACAATGTCGAGGGTGCCAGAGAGCGGGCCGAGAAGGGCGAGCTTCTTTTCGGAACCGTCGAGTCCTGGCTGATCTGGAAGCTGACCAAGGGAAGAGTTCATGTTACGGATTATTCCAATGCCAGCCGGACCATGCTCTTTAACATCAATACCCTGGAATGGGATGATGATATCTTAAAGGAACTTGATATTCCGAAATCCATGCTGCCGAAAGTCGTTCCGTCCAGCCAGGTTTACGGCTATGCGGATCCGAGCTATTTCGGCGCAGAGATTCCCATTGCCGGTGCCGCCGGCGACCAGCAGGCAGCTCTCTTCGGACAGACCTGTTTCTCTGAAGGCGAGGCCAAGAATACCTACGGAACCGGTGCCTTCATTCTGATGAATACCGGTGAAAAGCCCGTCTTCTCCAAGAACGGTCTGGTTACGACGATTGCCTGGGGTCTGGACGGAAAAGTCACCTATGCTCTGGAGGGCTCGGTTTTCGTTGCCGGTGCCGCTATCCAGTGGCTGCGGGATCAGATGCGTCTGATTGATTCGGCTGAGGATTCCGAATATATGGCAAAGAAGGTCAAAGGAACCCACGGCTGCTATGTCGTTCCGGCCTTTACCGGTCTAGGCGCTCCCCACTGGGATCAGTACGCCAGAGGCACCATTGTCGGTATTACCCGTGGCACCAACAAGTACCACATCATTCGTGCAACCCTGGAATCCATTGCCTATCAGGTCTGCGATGTGGCTGATGCCATGAAGGCCGATTCCGGTATTGAGGTCCGCTCTCTCCGTGTGGACGGCGGCGCTTCTGCCAATGACCTTCTCATGCAGTTCCAGGCAGATATGCTGAACAAGACGGTCAACCGTCCGTCCTGTGTCGAGTCCACCGCTATGGGCGCATCCTTCCTGGCAGGTCTGGCTGTCGGCTTCTGGAAGAACAAGAATGAACTCATGCGGAATGTCACTCTGGATCGTGTCTTCATTCCCAATATGGATGAAGCTACCAGGAAAATGAAGAGGAAGGGCTGGAACAAGGCTGTCCGCTATTCTTATGGCTGGGCAAAGCCGGATGATACGGATGAGGATTAAGTAAAGATGAAAGAGGCTGAATTGACGGCAGCTGTCTCTTTCGATATGATATTGATTCAGGACTTTGATTTTCGATACGAAATCATTTATGGATGCTGAATCCGGGTGAAGTCCGGTCTATATTTAGAAATTAATCGTAAAAAAGCAGTACAAGTTTAAAAGTATAAAAACAGCTCAATGCCTTTGCTTTGGCGATTCTTCGAAAAGTGAGAGCATTGAGCTTTTTTCGGTCTTGGGAAAAGCAGCATGATTGAATTAACCTCCATCATTCAAAGTGACCGGGTTCTAAGCAGGGGGGAGATGGCAAAAATCTCCCTCCGCCTGTCCGGTCCGGCCATTCTGGCCCAGATTTCCTCGATTGCCATGCAGTACATCGATGCGGCCATGGTCGGCCAGCTGGGCGCGACTTCCTCGGCTTCGATCGGCCTAGTTTCAGCTGCGGTCTGGATGATGGGCGGCGTCACCAACGCCTTCTCCTACGGCTTTTCGGTCCAGGTGGCCCAGGGCTTGGGCGCTGGTGAAGAGAAAAGGGTCCGGAAGGTGGTCCATCAAGGTGTTTTCTCTCTTTTGATCCTCTCCCTTCTGATCGGGATCTTCGGCGTCCTGATTGCCGGCCGTCTGCCCTACTGGCTGGGCGGCTCCGGAGAGATGGCCAGGGAGGCAAAAGGCTATTTCCTGACCTACGCTTCCTTCCTGCCCCTGGTTCAGATGATGTACTTCGGCGGCGCCGTTCTCCAGGCCAGCGGCGACATGAAGACGCCCTCGATTCTGGAGAGTCTCATGTGTCTGGAGGACGTGATATTGAATGCCCTCCTGATTTTCCCGGCAGGGGCAAATGCAGACCGGTCTTTCGTTCCGGCTCCTCTGGGGATCGGTGCAGGTTTAGGTGTGACGGGTGCCGCTCTCGGAACCTGTCTGGCTTATCTGATCACGGCCTTTGCCATGTGGTACTGCATTCTCTTCCGGTCCGATCCTCTGCACTGGAGGAAGGAAAAGAAGCCCTTTGAAAAGAGCATTCTGACCCGGGCTCTGCAGATCGGAAGCCCCATGGCTTTTGAGGAGGTGGCCCTAACCGGAGCCCAGCTGGTATCCACCATGATTGTGGCGCCCCTTGGTACGGTTGCCGTGTCGGCCCATTCCTTTGCCATTACGGCGGAATCCATCTGCTATATGCCGGGCTACGGACTGGAGGGTGCAGCGTCCACCCTGGTCGGCCAGGCCTACGGGGCAGGAAAGAAGAAGCTGGCCCGATCCTTCGGCTGGATGACCATTCTTCTTGGAATGGGGATTATGGCCGGGGCCGGAGGAGCCATGTATTTCCTTTGTCCCTGGGTCTTCCGCTTTCTGACGCCGGTTAAGGCGGTGCAGAAGCTGGGTGTCCGAGTCCTTCGGATCGAACTTATGGCAGAGGCTCTCTTCGGTGCGTCGATTGTCAGCGCCGGAGCACTGAGAGGTGCGGGCGATACTTTCGTTCCGGCCCTCATGTCCCTCTTCAGCATGTGGGGTGTCCGCCTGACTCTGGCCAGCATCCTGTCGAAGAGTCTGGGACTTCGCGGCGTCTGGACGGCTATGGCCATCGAACTGTCCTTTCGGGGAGTGATTTTCCTGATTCGGTTTGCACGGAGTAAGTATCTCAAGGACAATTGACTGCAGCTTTCTAGCCATTCCCAGTGCGGGGTGTAAATCCTGATGGATCGGGATTCGAAATTTCTTTCAAAATCGATCCATGAAATCAGGTAAAGGCGTCATGGATCGGGATTGAGAATTTTCGACACTTCCGGGGATTTTTTAGGAGCAGAGCATCGTAATTTTGTCAGCTATGTGTCTACTGGATAGGTAGTAGTTTAAATAGAAACAAGAGGAGTAAGTATGGAAATCACAATGAAGATCGCAGAAGAATTGAAGATCCGCCCGGAGCAGGCAGAGGCCGCAATCCGGCTGATCGATGAGGGGAATACCATCCCCTTCATCGCCCGTTATCGGAAGGAAGTGACCGGAGCTCTGAATGACGAGGTTCTCCGGAAGCTGGACGAGCGGCTTACTTATCTGCGCGGACTGGAGGACCGGAAGCAGACGGTTCTTTCTGCGATCGAAGAGCAGGGCAAGCTGACCGCTGATCTGAAGAAGCGGATCGAAGCAGCCGAGACTCTGGTTGTCGTCGAAGACCTCTACCGCCCCTACAAGCAGAAGCGGCGGACCCGGGCCATGATGGCCAAGGAGAAGGGCCTTGCCCCTCTGGCGGAGCTGATTAAGGCCCAGGACTTCTCCGGCGATCTGGAAAAGGAGGCCGGGGTCTATATTTCGTCCGAGGAAGGAAAGGAAGTGAGGACGGCGGAGGAAGCGCTGGCCGGGGCAAAGGACATCCTGGCCGAAGAGATTTCCGACGTGGCTGACTATCGGATCTACATCCGCGACCTGACCGAGAAGAAGGGGACGATTTCGTCCAAGGCCAAGGACCCCGAGGTCAAGTCGGTCTACGAGAACTACTACGATTTCGAGGAGAAAATCGAGGGCCTGCCGGGTCACCGGGTTCTGGCCCTGAACCGTGGCGAGAAGGAGAAGATCCTTCAGGTAAAGGTAAACCTCCCGGAGAATGAGATCCTTTCCTACCTTAGAAAACAGATCATCGTAAAGGAAAACCCGGTGACCATGCCGGTGCTGGAGGAAGTCATTGCGGATGCCCTGAGCCGGCTGATCGGACCTGCCATCGAGCGGGAAATCCGTTCGGGTCTGACCGAGCAGGCCGAGGACGGCGCCATCGATGTCTTCGGAAAGAACCTCCATCAGCTTCTCATGCAGCCGCCCATCCCCAATCAGACCGTACTGGGCTGGGATCCGGCTTTCCGTACCGGCTGCAAGCTGGCTGTCGTCGATCCGACCGGAAAGGTCCTGGACACGACCGTCATTTTCCCGACCGCACCCCAGAACCGGGTCGAGGAGTCCGAGAAAATTGTGGCCCATCTGATCGAGAAGTACCACATCACCCTGATTTCCCTGGGCAACGGCACCGCCTCCCGGGAATCCGAGCAGATCATCGTCGACCTTCTCAAAAAGATTCCACAGAAGGTCAGCTATGTTATCGTCAATGAGGCTGGCGCCTCCGTCTATTCGGCATCCGAGCTTGCGACCGAGGAGTTCCCGAATTTCGATGTGGGACAGAGAAGCTCGACTTCCATGGCGAGACGGCTGCAGGACCCGCTGGCTGAGCTGGTAAAGATAGACCCCAAGGCCATCGGTGTCGGCCAGTACCAGCATGACATGAATCAGAAGAAGCTTTCCGGCCAGCTCAATAACGTGGTCGAGGACTGCGTCAATGAGGTCGGTGTCGATCTGAACACAGCTTCCTATTCTCTGCTGGAATACGTCTCCGGCATGACCAAGACCATTGCAAAGAACGTGGTTTCCTACCGGGATCAGAACGGCCGCTTTACCTCCCGACGCGACCTTTTGAAGGTTCCCAAGCTCGGACCCAAGGCCTTTGAGCAGTGCGCTGGCTTCCTTCGGATTCCCGGCGGAAAGAATCCTCTGGACAATACTTCGGTCCATCCGGAATCCTATGAGGTTGCCGAGAAGCTTCTGAAGTCTCTGGGCCACAGCCCCGAGGACCTGGCAAAGGGCGGCATCCCGACCATCGACCGGGAGATTCCGGACATGAAGAAGGAGGCGGAAGACCTGGGTGTCGGCGAGCTGACTCTGGAAGACATCGTAAAGGAACTGAAGAAGCCGGGCAGAGACCCTCGTGAGGACATGCCAAAGCCCATCCTCCGGTCCGATGTCCTTTCCATTGATGACCTGAAGCCGGGCATGGTTCTGAAAGGTACTGTCCGGAACATCGTCGACTTTGGTGCCTTTGTGGATATTGGCGTCCATCAGGACGGACTGGTCCACATTTCTCATATGACAAAGAAGTTCATCAAGCACCCGCTGGAAGTCGTTTCGGTTGGTGATGTGGTGGATGTCGAGGTCCTCGATGTGGATCCGGCCAAGCAGCGGATCGCCCTTTCCATGCTGATCGGCGAGGCAGATGCAGAGCATGGCGGAAAAAAGGAGGACCGGAAGAGCTCCGGTTCTGACAGGGGCCAGGGCCAGAAAAATCATACCCAGGGCAGGAATCGCGACCAGGGTCGTAATCGAGGCAAGGGCCAGAGAAACCAGAATTCCGGCAGAAGGAATACGGCAACGACCTCTCTAGGAGATCTGCTTAACGGACTGAATCTCAAGAAATAAAATGAACGAAATTTCCCGCCGGCCGGGCGAATATATGCTTTGAAAACCTCGAAAGCAGGAGGGAAAAGGGGTATAATCCTGGTATAGAAGGATTTGGTGTATCTTTCGGAAAGGGGAAATTACTATGGAGAAATTCAAAGATCTGCAGGAACTGGTAAAGAAGAAGGGCTTCGGTTCAACGGAATACAACCACATCAACGGCGATCCGGTCTATCTTTCGCGCGGCATCCGGGAAGTTTTCCTGGGCGATAAGAAGACGGAGAATCTTCTGACAAGTGTTGTGACGCGTTTCCAGAAGAAGGACTATGGTGATGCCGCAGAGCATGGCAAGAATCCCCGCCCCGGACATGAATATGGCCGCTATGAGATTTCCCCTTTGACCGCGGATGATGATACAGATACAGGCGTATGGCTCCATCGGGCAGAGGATTCGATCATGGTTTACTTCGCTTTCGAGCGTGGCAAGTGAGACCTGCATCTGAGGCAGCAGCTTTGTAAGCAGGCAGAGAACGTTTTGCTTCTGAATGCGGCAGGTAGGACCTGCATCTGAGGCAGCAGCTTTGTAAGCAGGCAGAGAACGCTTTGCTTCTGAATGTGGCAGGTAAGACCTGCATCTGAGATAGGCAGTCTATAGATTCATTTTTGCTTCATAATTCAAATGATGTAAGAAAAAAGAAGACAACGACTCTTGACAGGACTGCGACAGTGGTCTATATTTGACTGGTAAACAAAATAAGTTCTTCGGGGCAGGGTGCAATTCCCGATCGGCGGTAAAGTCCGCGAGCATTTGCAAGAACCGGTGAAACTCCGGTACCGACAGTTAAAGTCTGGATGGAAGAAGAGAAGCAGATTCTATGAGGCCTGAAAGGTCGTGCGAAAGCAGGATTTGAAATGCCTCACAGACAGAAACCGATTCCAGATACCCCGAGTTTATACTCGGGGTATTTTTTTGGTCAGAAGGCTTTGTCAAAAGAAATTTCGATTTCGCGGAATTCTAAGTCGTCCGGAATTTCGATTCGGCAGGAGCTGATCAGACAGCATGGAGGATACGGCAGAAACTTCTCTTTTTGTTTCGAAGACAGAACCGTCTACGGAAAGGAAGAAAGAGATGGAAAACACAATGAATCAGACCAATCAGTTGAATGAAATGGCAGCGGAGCGCCGCGTCAAGAAGGAAGACCTGGAGAAGCGTGCCCGGGCCATCGAGCAGACCGAAAGCAGAGGTCAGAAGAGCACGGTTCGTTTCCTGGCAGTGACCGGTATTCTTTCGGCAGCCGCCTTTGTCCTTCAGTACATTGAGATCGCCGTTCCCTTTATGCCAAGCTTTATCAAGTTTGATTTCTCGGATCTTCCGGCACTGCTCGGATCCTTCGCACTGGGTCCCGTTTCCGGTATCCTGATCGAACTCATCAAGAACCTTCTGCATTCTGCTGTATCCCAGTCCTTCGGTGTCGGAGAAATTTCAAACTTCATTCTCGGCGCTGTATTCGTAGCAGTTGCAGGACTGATCTACAAGAGAAAGAAGACCAGGACCAACGCCCTGATCGGAGCTTTCGTCGGAGCAGCAGCCATGGCTCTGATCTCGCTTCCGTCGAACATCTTCCTGGTATATCCTTTCTACTATAACTTTATGCCCAAGGAAGTCGTTCTTCAGATGTATCAGGCTATCATTCCTTCTATCAAGAATATGACCCAGGCACTTCTGGTATTCAACATGCCTTTCACCTTTGTAAAGGGTGTCATCAGTGTCCTGATTACCATGCTGATCTACAAGCCTCTGTCTCCTGTTCTTCATGGAAGACGGGGTTGATCGTGGATAACGATTTTGAGGAAAAATCCGCAGTCAGATGCTGATTTCCGGCTTCCATACCTCGGGATTGGAGACTTTCTTGAATCCCGAGGTACGTTTTACCTGATTTTAGGAGTTCACCGAGTTTGTGCAACGATTTTGAAGGAAAAGCTGAATCCCGATGTATGATTTCCGTAGTTTACCGAGTTTGTGCAACGATTTTGAAGGAAAAAGCGGATTCCGATGTATGATTTCCGTAGTTTACCGTGTTTGTGCAACGATTTTGAAGGAAAAAGCGGATTCCGATGTATGATTTCCCCAATTACCCGATTTTGTGCAACGATTTTGAAGGAAAACTCGAATTCCGTTGTATGACTTCCCAAATTACCCGATTTTGTGCAACGATTTTGAAGGAAAACTCGAATTCCGTTGTATGACTTCTCAAATTACCCGATTTTGTACAACGATTTTGAAGGAAATTTCAAATCCCGATGTATGATTTCCGTAGTTTACCGAGTTTGTGCAACGATTTTGAAGGAAAAGCTGAATCCCGATGTATGATTTCCGTAGTTTACCGTGTTTGTGCAACGATTTTGAAGGAAAACTCGAATTCCGTTGTATGACTTCCCCCATTACCCGATTTTGTACAACGATTTTGAAGGAAATTTCAAATCCCGATGTATGGGTCTCATCTGCAACAATACAGGTTCTCCCTGCCGGATTCGTCCAGCTGGGAGAACCTGTATTTTTGCCATTTTTTACTCTTTTTTCCTCTGTTAGTCACCTCAGAGATCATGCTATGATCAAGGCAGTTCTGTTGGAAAATCCTGCAGAGAGAATCCGAAGCAATTCCAAACAGAAAAATTCTGTAGAGAGAATCCGAAGCAATTCCAAACAGAAAAAATCTGTAGGGAGAATCCGAAGCAATTCCAAACAGAAAATTTCTGCAGGGAGAATCCGAAGCAATATGATGTGGAAGTTTTCTGTTTTGTGAATATCAGCGGAGAAGCTGTGATGTAAAATTTAGGAATCGAGGATCGGGGCCGCCTGGGGCGGTCCCTTTTTTTGCCTTTCTTTTCGTGCTATACTATTTTGGATACTGAATTAAAAAATGCGAGCTTCTGCCTTGCACACTGAGCAGGGAAGCAACCTTGCACACTGAGCAGGAAAGCAGCGGCATCTTTCATTTATAACGGAGACTCTCATGTCAGAAAAAAGACAGAATACAGAGAAAGCAGAAATGACAGAGAAGGCAGAGAAGGCGAAGAAGGCAGGCAGAAAAGAAGACCCGACCTTCGAGGTGCAGCTGACAGCTGATGATATGTATAAGTTTCATCTCTATCATACCTACAGCCATGTGAACGGAATCATTTCCCTTCTGATTGGTGTCATTGCCATTGTGGCCGGATTCTGGAATCTGGCCCAGGGCGGGACAACCTATGCGGCCATGTATCTGGTCATCGGCGTTATGCTTCTCGTCTATCAGCCGATTTTCCTAAAGACATCTGCCAAGAAGCAGGTCAGCGCGACAGAGGTCCTGAAGCATCCGATCACCTATACCTTCCGGGAGGATGGTGTTCTGGTTCATACGCCCCTGAAGCTCCCCGGGCAGAAACATAGTGCGTCCGGAACCGATGCTCTTCTGACCTGGAAAATGATCGGAAAGGCGGTGCTGAATAAAAACCAGCTTCTCCTTTATGCAGGAAAGTCTGGCGCTTATATCATTCCGCGGCAGCTTCTGGGAGATCAGGAAGAGGATGTGAAGACGATCCTTCGGGCGCATCTCGGCAAGAAGCAGCTGAAATTGTGATCAAAGTTCAAACGAGTGAGTCGAAAAAGCTGAAAGTAAGTCGAACATTGGAGCTTTGAAATCATAAGAGCCTAAGAGCATAATGACCTAAGAGCATGGAAGATGATCGGAGCTTGTAATAGACAGAAGCTGATAATTATTAGAATTTATCAGATTCTGTGAGTCTGCATGAGATTCAAAGAGACAAGTGTTTAATAGAAAATACAGAGATAAGAAATTATGAAAACAATATATGAAAGCAATTCCGCCGAGGAGACGCGTGCCCTTGGCAAAAGAATGGGAGAAGAGGCCCAGGCCGGAGATGTCATTGCTCTGACAGGTGATCTTGGCGTCGGAAAGACCGTTTTCACCAAGGGAATCGCCGAAGGCCTCGGCGTGAAGGAACCGGTTTCCAGTCCGACCTTTACAATTCTGCAGGAATACCGGTCCGGCCGCATGCCCCTCTATCACTTCGATGTCTATCGGATCGGGGATCCGGAGGAGATGGACGAGGTCGGCTTCGATGACTATATCTACGGTGACGGACTCTGCCTGATCGAGTGGGCGGAGCTGATTTCCGACCTCATGCCGGAACACTATCGGCAGATCACAATTGAGAAGGATCTGACCAGGGGATTCGATTATAGGCGAATTATTGTTGAAGACAAATAGATCTCGGCAATGATCGAATCCGAAAAACTTCGATGGAAAGGACTACATTTATGAAAATCTTAAGCCTGGATGCTTCAGGCAATGTCGCTTCGGCTGCTCTGTCCGACGGGGACAAGCTGCTCGGCGAATATACTATGAATACGAAAATGACACATTCGCAGACCCTGCTTCCCATGGTGGATGCCCTTCTGACTCTGACCGGGGAATCCAAGCAGTCGATCGAGGCTATCGCAGTTGCCGGCGGCCCGGGCAGCTTTACCGGACTCCGGATCGGTTCGGCTACGGCCAAAGGTCTGGCTTTCGCCTGGAATGTGCCCATTATTTCCGTGCCGACCGTCGATGCCATCGCCTACAACATGGCCGGTGCCGAGGGCCTGGTCTGCCCCATCCTGGACGCCAGACGTCAGCAGACCTATACGGGTATCTACGCTTTTCATACAAATGTAGACCATAAAATCGAAATGGACGTTGTCCGGCCGGAGTGCGCTGTCAAAATCGAAGAGATCGTCGATGATCTGAACCAGCGTGGCCAGAAGGTTACCTTCCTGGGTGACGGCATTCCGGTTTTCAAGGATTATATCGCCGAGCATCTGACCATGCCTTATGCTTTTGCACCTTTCCATGAGCGTCTGCAGAGAGCCGGAGCCCTGGCTGCCCTGGCTTCTGTCTATGCGGCAGAGGGAAAGATGGAGAAGGGTGAAGATCATCGGCCCAATTATCTGAGGGACTCCCAGGCGGAGCGGGAGCGGAAGAAGAATCTGAAGGAAGTTTCCAATTCGGTTGACAATTTGCATCAAAACGACAAATGAAGAGGCAGAAATGGAATGAGGAATACCCGGTCGGAAGATGAAACAGCAATGATCAAAGCCAAAACAGATGCGATGAAAAATGCCGGACCGGATGATAAAACAGAAATGATCAGGGCTGGAGCAGAAGATGCATTGAAAAATATTGGACCGGATGATGCACGGATAAATTCCGGATTCATAAATGAAGCTGAAGAAATCCGGATCCGCCTGGCAGAAGAACAAGATCTTCCCGATATGGCCCGGATTGAGGCCGATAATTTCTCGGAACCCTGGAGTCTGAAAGGCTTTCAGGATGCCATGAATCTTCCCGAGACAGCCCGGCTTTTTGCGGCAGTGGATGAGAAGGATCATCTGCTGGGCTACCTGGTCCTGTATTTTACGGATTTCGACGGAGAGCTTGAGACCGTTGCTGTTGAAAAGGGCTATCGGGGTCATGGCATCGGAGGTGCTTTGCTTTCGGCCATGCTGGACTTCGGCCGGGAAAAGAAGCTGGAGCAGATTGTTCTTGAGGTGCGGCCGTCCAACGGGCCGGCGCTTGCCTTATATAAGGACCGGGGCTTCCTGCCCTGTGGTATACGTAAGAACTTTTACAGTTTTCCCACGGAAGATGCGATTGTGATGAGCTACTCTTTCCGGAATCATCAGTAGATAAGAATTGCTTTGAGTATTGGCGGATGATGCTGAGGCCAATCACGGTCATATCAGACGATGGCTAAATTTTGTAAATATAAGAGAGGTCTACATTTTTCCATGAATCCATGGGATTTATGGGTGGCTGAAAAACGACCTCTGATGAAGCAATAGATAAGGGAAAGACAGATGTTAGATGTTTGCTTGCTTGGGACATCGGGGATGATGCCGCTGCCGGGGCGGTGGCTGACGTCTCTTATGACCCGTTACAACGGATCCAGCCTGGTCATTGACTGCGGCGAGGGAACCCAGGTCGCCATGAAGGAGTGCGGCTGGAGCCCCAAGCCCATCGATACCATCCTGATTACGCATTTTCATGCCGACCATATCAGCGGCCTGCCGGGCCTGCTTCTGACCATGGGAAATGCAGAACGGACCGAGCCTCTGACCATGGTCGGGCCGAGGGGACTGGAGCGCGTGGTAAATTCGCTCCGTGTGGTGGCGCCGGAACTGCCCTTCGAGATCCGTTTTCAGGAGCTGTCGAAGGACGAAGAAGACTTTGAAATCAAGGGCTACAAGATTCATGCCTTCAAGGTCCGCCACAATGTGACCTGCTACGGCTACTCTCTGTCCATTCCGAGGGCCGGACGTTTTGATGTGGAGCGGGCCAAGGCTCTGGAGGTTCCGCTCAAATACTGGAATCCCCTGCAGAAGGGCGAGACCGTGGAAGCGGACGGAATAATCTACACGCCGGACATGGTCATGGGCGAAGAGCGGAAGGGCATCAAGGTGACCTACTGCACGGATTCGCGGCCCATGGACCGGATCGTTCAGGCAGCGGCCGACTCAGATCTCTTCATCTGTGAGGGCATGTACGGCGAGCCCGATAAGTTAAAGAAAGCAAAGCAGTACCGCCATATGACCTTTTACGAGGCGGCGGAAATGGGGAAAAAGGCCGATGTCAGAGAAATGTGGCTGACGCATTTCAGCCCGTCCCTGGTTCGGCCGGAACGATATCTGAAGGCGGCGCAGAAAATTTTCCCGCGTCTGACGCTTGGAAAAGACGGACGCATGAAAGAACTGGATTTCCCGGAGGAATAAGAAATGTTAATACTTGGAATCGAAAGTTCCTGTGACGAAACGGCGGCAGCTGTTGTAAAGGACGGCCGGACCGTTCTCTCCAATGCAATTTCCACACAGATCCCCATCCACACCCTTTATGGCGGCGTGGTTCCGGAAATTGCATCCAGAAAGCATATTGAACGAATCAGCCAGGTGGTTGCAGAGGGCCTGAAAGAGGCCAATGTGACCCTGGATGATATTGACGCAGTCGGCGTGACCTATGGCCCCGGCCTGGTCGGACCCCTTCTGGTCGGCACGTCCTTTGCCAAGGCCCTGGCTTTCGGCAGAGACCTGCCCCTGATCGGCGTTCATCATATCGAAGGCCATATCAGCGCCAACTATATCGAACACAAGGATCTGGAGCCGCCTTTCCTGTGCCTGGTGGTTTCCGGCGGACACACCCATCTGGTCCGGGTTCTGGATTATGGCTCTTATGAAATCCTGGGCCGAACCGTTGATGATGCGGCCGGCGAAGCCTTCGACAAGGTGGCTCGGGCCATCGGACTCGGCTATCCGGGCGGACCCAAGATCGAGAAGAAGGCCAAAGAGGGAAATCCCGATGCCATCGACTTCCCCAGGGCCAAGGTTTCCGACCATCCCTTTGATTTCAGCTTCAGCGGCCTCAAGTCTGCGGTTCTGAACTATTTGAATGGCATGCAGATGAGGGGACAGAAGGTCAACGAAGCGGATGTGGCTGCTTCCTTCCAGAAGGCGGTCGTATCTGCGCTGGTGGAACACGCCATGCTGGCACTGGATACCTACGGCGGGTCTAAATTTGCCATTGCGGGCGGAGTCGCATCCAACGGGGCCTTCCGTTCGGCCATGCAGGAGGCCTGTGAGAAGCGGGGCGTGGAGTTCCTGTGTCCGAGCCCCATTCTCTGCACCGACAACGGCGCCATGATCGGCGCGGCTGCCTACTACGACTTCAAGAAGGGCAGACGGGACGGATGGAATCTCAATGCTATCCCGAATCTGGCGCTGGGAGAGCGGTGATGAAATATAGTGCGATCGTGCTGGCGGCCGGCTCCGGCAAGCGGATGCATGCCGGCCTGCCCAAACAGTATATGGACCTTTGCGGGAAGCCACTGATTTACTATGCCCTCGCGGCCTTTGAAGAAAGCCCGGTTGACGAGATCGTTCTGGTCGTCAATCCGGGCCATATTGATTATTGCCAGAGGGAAATTGTCGAGAGGTTTGGATTTCATAAAGTCGACCGTATTATCGAGGGCGGAAGCGAGCGGTCGGAGTCTGTCCGTAATGGAATTGAGGCGGCACAGGGCGATTATGTCCTGATTCACGACGGGGCCAGACCTTTCTTAAGCCAGGAGGTCATCGGCCGTATGATGGATGCCGTTCAGAAATATAGAGCGGCCATCGCAGCGGTGCCGGAAAAGAATACGATCAAAGAGGGCGACAGTGACCACTGGGTCACCAGCACCCTGGACCGGTCCAGGCTCTGGGAGATTCAGACGCCTCAGGCCTTCGACCGGCAGTTGATCAGTGAGGCCTACCAGAGACTGCTTTCGGAAGATCCGGACTGCTCCATGGCAAGTCTGACCGATGATGCCATGGTGGTTGAAGAGGGCGGACGGATGCCCGATGGAAGCCATCCCAGGATTCAGCTGATTCAAGGGGACTATTTCAATATCAAGATCACAACACCGGAGGACCTGGTCTTCGGGAAGGCGATTCTTAAGCAGGCAAAAGGGAAATAAAGACAATAAAAAATGTAATTCTATAAAGCTGTATTATTTTGTTTATATTTAAGGAGGAGGCATGACAGAAAAGAAAGCAGGAGCAAAGAAGCTCGGCTGGCTCTATGACCGGAAATTCTACAGGCATACGCTCTATATTGCTGTGCCCATCATGATACAGAACGGCATTACGAACTTTGTCAGTATGCTGGACAATATCATGGTCGGGCAGATCGGAACGACACAGATGTCAGGTGTCTCGATTGTAAACCAGCTGCTTTTTGTCTTTAATCTGATGATTTTCGGCGGCCTGGCCGGCATCGGTATCTATACGGCTCAGTATGCGGGAAAGGGAGACCAGGAGGGCATTCGGATCACCTTCCGTATGAAGCTGATTTTGGCAGCGGTTCTGGTGGCTGTGGGGCTTATCGTTTTCCTGACGTCTGGTGTCCGTCTGGCTTCTCTCTGGCTGTCGGGCGGAGCATCCAAGGCGGACCTGGCGGAAACCCTGACGGCCGCCCATCATTATCTCCTGGTCATGTGCATCGGTCTTCTGCCCTTTGCCCTGTCCCAGGTCTGCGCGGATACCCTTCGTGAACTGGGTGAAACCATGACGCCCATGAAGGCGGGCCTTCTGGCTGTCGCTGTCAACCTGATCGGAAACTACATCCTGATCTACGGAAAATTCGGAGTTCCGGCTCTGGGCGTTGTCGGTGCCGCTATTGCAACCGTGATCAGCCGGCTGGCAGAGGCTTCCTATCTGGTCATCTGGCTCCTCCGCCATAGCGAGCGCTTTCCCTTTGTCCATGGGATCTTCAGCCATTTTCATATTCCTCTGGGACTGGCAAAGACCATTTCCTTCCGGGCCTTTCCTTTATTACTGAATGAAACTCTCTGGTCCCTGGGTCAGACGGTCTTAAGCCAGCAGTATTCCCTGCGGGGTCTGACGGCTGTTGCTGCCTTCAATATTTCCAATACCATTGCCAATGTCTTCAACATTGCTTTTATCGCCATGGGAAGTGCGACCGCTATTATCCTGGGCCAGGAGCTCGGCAGTGGAAAGACGGATACGGTGAAACGGGATGCCCACCGGCTGGCCTTCATTTCTGTCGTGCTCTGCCTCTTTTCCGGCGCCCTTCTTTTCGCGATCAGCGGCCTCTTTCCGCAGATCTACAATACATCGGACCAAATCCGGGCTGTCGCAGCCGGTCTGATCCGGGTCAGTGCCTGCTTCATGCCGGTCTATGCCTACGAGAATGCAGCCTATTTTACCCTTCGAAGCGGCGGAAAAACCTGGATTACCTTCTTCTTCGACAGCTGCTTTGTCTGGGCGGCCAGTCTGCCTCTGGCTTCGATTCTGACACACTTTACCAGCCTGCCGATCATTCCTCTCTTTGCCCTGGTGCAGACAGCGGACTTCATCAAGATGTTCATTGGCTTCTTTATGGTCCGGAGCGGAAGGTGGATTCATGACCTGACGGAGGAAAGCCAGACCTGAGATGAAGACTGCATGGAAAAGATTCATTTGGCATGCAGAAGCAAGGGCGGGTCTGAAAAATTCATTGACAAGTAAGAACCGAATATAGTAACATACCAATGTTTGGAGAGGTATCGAAGCGGTCATAACGAGGCGGTCTTGAAAACCGTTTGGCGGCAACGCCACATGGGTTCGAATCCCATCCTCTCCGTTGGTATATGGACGAGTGAGAAGCAAAAGCTTTTCGCTCGTCTTTTTTTATTCCCCAAATCCTATTGACATGTCCATATGGTCAGCGTATTATTTAACGCAAGCAATTATTAACAACGATAATAATTATACACGTTAATAATTATCCATAACAACAATTCCAAACAACAGTGATATCAGCCAGAGCTGGCCGCGGTCTATATTTGGCCTGCCAGCCAGGCATAGAAGAAGGGAGCAGATTTGTGATTCAAGAGGAAGAAGATTTCTTACGCGCGCTGAACCGCTTTCACAAGCTGGGCCCGGCCTTCCACATGACGGGCACAAGCCGGGGGAAAATGATCCTTATGGGAACGGTGGTGCGGCTTTCTGAGATCAGTCCGGACGGAAAAGTGCGTGTGAGCGATCTGGTTTCGACGCTTCAGATGCCGGCACCAGGAGTGTCGAGACTTCTGAAGGGACTGGAGGAAGAAGCCCTTGTGGTTCGAACCATCGACCCGTCCGACCGGAGAAATACGCTCGTGTCTTTGACAGACAGTGGGTGCGCTGAAACCGAGCGGGGTCGGGCCTGGATCAATCAGACCGTGGATGCGATCACAGAGGGCATGGGCGTGGAGAAAATCCAGACCCTGACGACGCTTCTGAACGAGCTCTACGACCAGATCAACCGGGTCTGCCTGAACCCGGAAGAAAAAAAGGAGACAGAATGAAGTATATTTTTTCAAATTTGAAGAAGTACTGGAAATCGGTACTGCTTCTGGCTGTGCTTTTGATCGTGCAGGGCTACTGCGAGATGTCCATGCCCCAGTACACCCAGAACATTATCGATACCGGCATCCAGAACAAGGGCATCGAGCATATCCTACCGACAGAGATCACGGCAGAGGAATACAGCCAGGCCGAATTCTTCATGAGCGATTCGCAGAAGAACGAGTGGGAGAATGCCTACAGGGCCAAGGGCGACAACTATGTGCTGAAGGATCTGAGTTCGAAAAAGTTAGACCGGCTCGACGATGACCTTCTGAATCCCATTGTTATGACTTATCAGATGGGACATATGACGGAAGCAGATTTCCGGACCATGATGAAAAATCAGCTGAAGAGCCAGATGGAAGCGGCTGAGCAGGCGCAGAGCCAGGCAGCTGCTGCCAAGGCCCAGATGGAAGCGGCCCTGGAGAAAATCGATTCCATGTCTGCTTCGGAAATCGCCAAGGCCTATAACATGAATGTCAAGGTCTTCACAGCTAAGGATGAGGACGGAAAGAAGGCAACTTATGTCGATGTTCGTCCTGCCCTGGAGCAGATGATTCAGAGCGGCCAGATTGATACCAGCCAGATCAATAAGATGAGGAAGCTGATCAATAAGACAGTCAAGAAGATCGGCAGCCAGACTATGCGGGCCATGGGCATCCGCTATGCATCTTCCGCAGAAGAGGCAGCCGGAGTCAATGTCGACAAGGTCCAGAAAAATTATCTCTGGGCCAGCGGCGGACGGATGATGCTGATGGCACTCCTCATGGCCATGGTGGCAGTAGCGGTTTCCTTCGTCGCCTCCCGTGTCGGCGCCGGCGTCGGCCGTGACCTCCGACTCAAGGTCTTCAACAATGTCATCGGCTATTCCAACGCGGAGATGGATAAATTTCAGACCTCGTCTCTTATTACGCGTGCAACCAATGATGTCCAGCAGGTACAGATGGTAACGACTATGTTTCTCCGCATGGTACTCTATGCACCGGTCCTGGCTGTCTGGGGCGTGATCCGGGTCTACCAGTCCCACGCCAACATGAGCTGGGTCATTGCCCTCGGAATTGCCGTGATCGTGGGAATCATTCTGACCCTTGTTGTGGTTGCCATGCCGAAATTCAAGATCATGCAGAAGCTTGTGGACCGACTGAACCTGGTTTCCCGTGAGATCCTGACCGGTCTCATGGTGGTCCGCGCTTTCGGACGGGAGAAGGAAGAGGAGAAGCGCTTCGATGAAGCCAATCAGGATCTGAAGCGGACCCAGCTCTTTACCAACCGGGTCATGACCTTTATGATGCCGGCCATGATGTTTGTCATGACAGGACTCAGCATCCTGATCACCTGGGTGGCTTCCCACCGGGTCAATGAGGGAACTCTCCAGGTCGGCGCCATGACTTCCTTCATCACTTATTCCATGATCATTATTTCTGCTTTCATGATTCTGACCGCCATGTCCATCATTCTCCCCAGAGCCGGTGTGGCAGCGGAACGAATTCAGGAAGTCATCAATACCAAGCCTTCTATCGAAAGCCCTGCTGATGAGAAGACTCCGGAAAGGAAGACCGGAGTCATAAGCTTCCATAATGTAAGTTTCCGTTATCCGGGTGCGGAGATGGATGCCCTGAAGGATATTACCTTTACGGCAGAGCCGGGGAAAACCATGGCCATCATCGGAAGCACCGGCTCAGGAAAGAGTACCCTGGTCAACCTGATTCCCCGTTTCTACGATGTCACCGGCGGATCCATCACGGTTGACGGTGTCGATATCCGGGAGCGGAATCTTCAGGATCTGCGTGCAGAGATCGGCTTCGTGCCCCAGAAGGGAACCCTGTTTTCCGGCACCATTGCATCCAATATCCGCTTCGGATGCCAGGATGCGACGGATGAGGAAGTCGAGAGAGCAGCACGGATTGCCCAGGCAGAGGATTTCATTGAGGAAAAGGAAGACCGTTACGACAGCTATATCTCTCAGGGCGGCAGCAATGTTTCCGGCGGACAGAAACAGAGACTGTCCATTGCCCGTGCCATTGCAAAGAATCCGAAAATCCTGGTCTTCGATGACAGTTTTTCCGCTCTTGATATGAAGACTGATGCCAGGCTCCGGGAAGAGCTTGCAAAGCAGGAAAAGGATGCAGCCAAGATTATCGTGGCCCAGCGGGTCAGCACCATTCTGAATGCCGACCAGATTCTGGTTCTCGATGAGGGCCAGGTGGTCGGACTCGGAAGACACGAAGAGCTGCTGGACACCTGTGAGGTATACCGGCAGATCGCTGCTTCACAGCTTTCAGAAAAGGAACTGGAGGAGACACGCCATGCGAGAAGATAATATTCAGAACAAGAAAGCCTCCCTTTTAGAAGCTGAGGCTGAGAAGAAGACTTCTGCTATGGAATCCAGGACTGAAAATCAGAAACAGGATGCCTCTGGATCCCAATCAGATGCTGATAAGAAAAATAAAAAAGACAGGGCTTCCGCTCGTGACGCTGAAAAACTTGCGCGGGAGAAGAAGCTTGCGGAATACAGAAAAAAACATAATGCGGCATCCAACCGCCGAGGCCCGGGCAGAAACCGGGTCGGCGAGAAGCCGAAGGACTTCCGGAAATCCTTCGGAAAGCTCATGCGCTATATCGGCCGCTACCGGATAGCCGTCATTTTTGTCGCGATCTTTGCCATCCTTTCCACGGTCTTCAATGTTATGGGACCGAAGATCATGGGACATGCGACGACGGAACTGGCCAACGGACTCATGCGTAAGATCCAGGGAACCGGCGGTATCGATTTCACCAAGATCGGAAAAATCCTCCTCATGACCCTGGCACTCTATATCGCATCGGCCGCCTTCAGCTTCCTTCAGGGCTGGATCATGACCTCGGTCAGCCAGAAGGCTGCCTACCGGATGCGGCGGGAGATCTCGGAGAAAATCGACCGCATGCCGATGAAATATTTCGAGAGCCGGCCTTACGGAGATGTTCTGTCCCGGATTACCAATGATGTCGATACCCTCGGCACCGGACTGAATCAGAGTATCACCATGATCATCTCTTCGATTGCAACGCTCGTCGGTGTTGTGGTGATGATGCTGACCATCTCGCCCCTGATGACTTTGATCGCGGTCGTCGTTATCCCGGTATCCGGTATTCTGGTTTCCTTCATTGTCAAAAAATCCCAGAATTACTTCATCCGTCAGCAGGATTCTCTGGGAATCATCAACGGACAGATCGAAGAGGATTTCTCCGGCCAGCTGATCATCAAGGCCTTCAACCGTGAGCAGGAATCTCTGAACGAGTTCAGCAGGACAAATGCAGACCTCTACGACTCTGCCTGGAAATCCCAGTTTATCTCCGGCGTCATGATGCCGGTCATGAACTTCATCAGCTATCTGGGCTATGCCGGCGTGGCTATCTCCGGAGGTATGCTTGCCATTCAGGGTGTCATCGGAGTCGGCGATATCCAGGCCTTTATCCAGTACGTGGGAAATATAAAGCAGCCCCTGGCTCAGCTTGCACAGGTCATGAACCAGGTGCAGTCGATGACGGCAGCAGCCGAAAGAGTCTTTGAATTCCTGGAGGAAGAAGAGGAGCCGAATGTGCTACTTCCGGAGAAGGCGGAGAGTAGTGCTGGTGATAAGGAAATCGAAGATACACAGAAGGCAGAAACAGATAATGAATTAGCAAATACTGCCGAGACGCTGGAAAATGTTCGAGGCGAGGTGGACTTCAATCATGTTCGCTTTGGCTATGATCCGGACCAGACGATCATCAAGGACTTTTCCTGTCATGTAGAACCTGGCCAGAAGATTGCAATCGTAGGTCCGACCGGGGCCGGAAAGACCACCCTTGTAAAACTTCTGATGCGCTTCTATGACGTAAACAGCGGATCCATTCTTCTGGATGGAAAAGACATCCGGACCATTGACCGGCATCAGCTCAGAGATAATTTCTCCATGGTCCTTCAGGACACCTGGCTTTTCTCCGGTACCATTCGGGAAAATATCCGTTACGGGCGTCTGGATTCAAGCGATGAGGAGGTCGAAAAGGCGGCAAAGGCAGCCTATGTGGATCACTTTATCCGTACCCTTCCCGGCGGCTATGACATGGTTCTGAATGAAGATGCAACCAATGTATCCCAGGGACAGAAGCAGCTTCTGACCATTGCCCGGGCCATGCTGGCAGACCGGAAGGTTCTGATTCTGGACGAGGCAACATCCTCGGTCGATACCAGAACCGAGCAGCTGATCCAGAGCGCTATGGACCGCCTGATGAAAGGCCGGACCAGCTTTGTCATTGCCCACAGACTCTCTACGATAAGAAATGCAGACCGCATTCTTGTACTGAACCATGGCGATATCGTAGAACAGGGAACCCATGACGAGCTCCTCGCCAAGAACGGATTCTATGCCGATCTGTATAACTCGCAGTTTGCTGAATAAGCTCTTCGGAACGCATCCGGACTCGTCGAACGCTTGCGTTCG
>JAQXVO010000011.1 GCA_029224965.1 Lachnospiraceae bacterium | reverse complement strand
GTTGAGAAGCTGGGCGGCGAAGTCGTAAAGATGCTTTTCGTTATGGAGCTCGAGGGCCTGAAGGGCAGAGAGCGTCTCTCCCAGTATGACATCTATTCCGCAATCAAGTATCCCGGAAAGTAATGGATGAATCGTTAAAATTTTGGGGCCGGCCCCTGGGGTTTTCTTTAAGCCCCGGGCCGGTTCTTTTTGTTTCATAGAAAGTGTGAATTTATGACCCGACTCGAACGTGTCCTGAATGAAATGAAAAAACGCAATCTTCACCAGATCCTGGTAAGCGATCCGGCTTCCATCTGGTACCTGACCGGCATTGCCAACGAACCCTATGAGCGTCTCTGGGTTCTCTATATTTCTGACAAATGTAAACCAGTCCTTTTTGCCAACCGGCTCTTCCATATTCCTTCTCCCGAAGAAAAGCCGGATCTCCCGGAAGTCGTCTGGCATACGGACTCCGATGATGCTGTGCAGATGATCGCGGACCGGATCGAAAAGACTGGTACAATCGGAATCGACAAGACCTGGCCGGCCGGTTTTCTGATTCCTCTGATGGAAAAATGCCCGGGCCTTACTCCGGTTCTTTCTTCAGACTGTCTGGATGACTGCAGAGCCATCAAGGATTCTGACGAGATTCAGAAAATGAAGGAAGCTTCCCGCATCAATGATCTCGTCAACCGAAGGGCCAGAGACTATGTGAAGATCGGCATGACCGAAAAAGAAGTTGCCTCCTTCATCGACCGGGAATATGTAAAAGAAGGAGCCCAGGGCCCCTCTTTTACCACCATTGTTTCCTTCGGAGCCAATGCGGCCGATCCCCATCATGAGCCGGACGACACTGTGTTAAAGGAAGGCCAGTGTGTTCTCTTTGACATGGGCTGCAAAAAGGACCGCTATTGTTCGGACATGACAAGAACCTTCTTTGCCGGACAACCGACCGAAGAAGAGGCAAAGGTCCACGATCTGGTCCGCTTTGCCAATGAGAAGGCGGAGAGTCTGATCCGCCCGGGCATCAGGCTTTCCGACCTCGATAAAGCCGCCAGAGATTTGATCACCGAAGCCGGCTATGGTCCATATTTCAACCACAGACTGGGTCACTTCATCGGCCAGACCGACCATGAGAAGGGTGACGTGAGCTCGGCCAGCGATAAGGTCTGCCAGCCGGGCATGATCTTCTCCATTGAGCCTGGCGTCTACCTGCCGGGCCGTTTCGGCGTCCGTGTCGAGGATCTGGTTCTGGTGACCGAGGATGGCTGCGAGGTACTGAATCACGAGGATAAGCACTGGAAGGTTGTAGGCTGATCAAAAGACGCAATAAAAAGTGCAATGAGGAAAGCGCGCGGATTATATAGAATCAGAAAGAAATCTATCGGAAATGCAGCAGGAGCAGAAGATGAATCAGGAAAAAGATCAGGAACAGAATAGAGTATTGAATCAGAATCAAGAAATAAATCGCGATCCGAAAGAAAAACAAGAAGCCCTTCGCATCAGCGCAGAACTTCTGGACTTCCTTCAGGCCTCGCCGACTGCCTTTCAGGCCGTGGATCAGGTGCGGAAGAGGCTGACCGAGGCCGGCTTCCACGAGCTTTACGAGAGCCTGGACTGGAACCTTCAGCCGGGCGGTCTGTATTTCGTCCTCCGGAACGAATCTTCGATTCTGGCCTTTCGCATGCCCGAGGATCCGAGCCGCCTGCACGGCTTTCAGATCGCGGCCTCGCACAGCGACTCGCCGGCCTTTAAAATCAAGGCCAATCCAGAGATGACCGAAGCCGGGGCCTACACCATGCTGAATGTCGAGAAATACGGCGGCATGCTTATGCGGCCCTGGTTCGACCGGCCCCTTTCCATTGCCGGCCGCCTTCTGGTCCGGGAAGGAGACAATGGCATTCGGACAGTCCTGGTAAATGTAGACCGCGATTTATGTCTGATTCCAAGCCTGGCCATTCACATGGATCGTGAGGCCAATAAGGGCCATGACCTGAATCCCCAGAAGGAGCTTCTGCCAATCCTGGGCGATGAGACGGCAAAGGGCCATTTGAAGGAGATTCTGGCCGATGCGGCCGGAGTAAAGCCCGGAGATATTCTGGGCCATGACCTCTTCCTCTATGTCAGAGGGCGGGGCAGTATCTGGGGCGCCGACAGGGAGTATATTTCCGCCGGTCATCTGGATGATCTCCAGTGCGGCTTTTCGAATCTGACGGGCTTCTTAAAAGCCTGCCGTGACGGGCAGAGAAATTACAAGGACACGGTGCCGGTCCTTGCCATCTTCGATAATGAGGAAGTGGGATCAGGAACCAAGCAGGGAGCCGATTCGACCTTCCTTTCCGATATCCTCTGGCGGATCGCCGGGGCGGCAGGGCTGGAGGGAGGAGCCTTCCGCCGGGCCCTTGCCAATTCCTTCATGCTGTCCTGCGACAATGCCCATGCTGTTCATCCGAATTACATGGACAAGGCGGATCCGGTCAACCGGCCCCTCATGAACCATGGCATCGTGATGAAATATAATGCCAACCAGAAGTATACGACAGACGGCGTTTCCGCTGCAGTCTTCCGGGATCTCTGCCAGAGAGAGGAGCTTCCTCTTCAGGAATTCACCAACCGGTCGGATATGGCTGGAGGGTCGACTCTGGGCAATATTTCCAATGCTCACATCTCCCTGAATACGGTAGATATCGGCCTGCCCCAGCTTTCCATGCACTCATCCTACGAGACAGCCGGCGTCTATGATACCCTGGATCTGATCCGCCTGACCCATGCCTTCTTCCAGAGCCGCTTTTCAGATCTGGGAGGCGGGAAATTTCGGATGGAAAACTAATGGCTGAAGCCGGCTTATGGTGAATATGTCGTAATTGAGCGAGAAAATACCAAAATCTCAATCGATTTATTTACTGAGCTCGAAAAACACGAATCCCTGTAAGTCCCGAATTTTAAGGCTTACAGGGATTTTTTGCGCCTGCTGGGTAAAGTTTGGGTATAAATTTTATTTTCATGAGACAACTGGAATGGAAAGAAGCATATTCTTCTTGACGCCTGTAATACAAGTATAATATGATCATCCGCCTTTTAATATGATCATTTATGTACATTTGATCATATTGAAAGGATTGTTTTCAATTGTATCATATGATAAATTAAATATATCAATTATTTGAAAATGATCAAAATAGAGGTTTGATATATGCGCGATTTCTCCTATCAGAATAAATGGACAAAATTGCTTACCCCCAGGATTGTGAGCTATCTTACAACAATTCATGAGTATAAGGGGAGACAGGAACTGATTGCGACCAGACATGCGGATGTTCTGCAGAACCTTGTTGAAATTGCCAGAATTCAAAGCACGGAAAGCTCGAATAAAATCGAAGGCATTTACACCTCGGATGAGCGTCTGAAGAAAATTGTCATGGATAAAACGACACCTCATTCCAGAGACGAATGTGAGATTGCAGGATATCGGGATGTCCTGAATACAATCCATGAAAATTACGAACATATTCCCATCAAACCGGCATTGTTATTGCAGCTCCATCGTGATATGTATAAGTTTGAAGAGACGAGAATCGGCGGAAGCTGGAAATCTTCCGATAACAGAATTGAAGAAGTGGATACAGATGGAAGTCGGAGAGTGAGATTTCAACCAGTTTCAGCGTTTGAAACACCTGAAGCGATGGAACAATTATGCAGAGCGTATCAGGAAATACTGACAGATGTTCAGGTTGATCCGCTGCTTGTGATCCCAATGTTTATCTTGGATTTCCTGTGCATACATCCATTTCTTGATGGGAACGGCAGAATGAGCAGACTGCTTACGCTTCTTTTACTTTATCAGAATGGATTCTACGTTGGCAGATATATCAGTATTGAGAAGCTCATTGAGACAACGAAAGATCAGTATTATGATGCACTTGAGGCAAGCTCGGCAGGATGGCATGAAGGAAAGAATGATTACATGCCATTTGTCGTATATATGCTTGGCCTTATAACAGCTGCTTACCGCGAGTTTATGGAGCGCACGGAACTTGTGGAAGAACGGAAAGTTTCAAAGCCGGACCGTATCGAAGAGATGCTGCGAAAAAAATTGGGAACTTTTACAAAGTCTGAGATACAAAAGGAATTTCCCAATATCGGTCAGGCAACGATACAGAGAACGCTTTCCAAACTTCAGAAGGAGAATAAGATCATTAAAATTGGTGGCGGGCGATATACGAAGTACCGCTGGAATTGGGACAATGAGGAGTAATAAAGGGAGGACTACATGATTACAGGTGAACTGAAAAATAAAATCGATGGCTTATGGGAAATCTTCTGGACAGGAGGACTTACCAATCCACTGGATGTCATTGAGCAGATGACATATCTCATGTTCATTCATGACCTGGATGACAGTGATAACCTGCATGCAAAGGAAAGCGCAATGCTGGGCCTTCCATATAAAAGCATTTTTGCAGGGGAAGTTAAGATCGGAGATCGTGTCGTCGATGGATCACAGCTCAAGTGGTCTGTTTTCCACGATTTCCCGGCGCAGAAAATGTATGCCGTTATGCAGGAGATGGTATTTCCCTTTATCAAGGACCTGCACGGAAATAAGGAAAGCGCCTATGCAAAATACATGCAGGATGCGATCTTCAAGGTCCCGACACCCCTAATGCTGTCCAAGATCGTGGACGCCATGGATGAGCTCTATCAGCAGATGAGCGGCCTGAAAGAGACAGACGTCCGCGGAGATGTTTATGAATATCTCTTGTCTAAACTGGCAAATTCCGGCGTAAATGGACAGTTCCGGACACCGAGACACATCATCAAGATGATGGTTGAGCTGATGCAGCCGGGCCCGGACGAAGTTGTATGTGACCCGGCTTGTGGCACATCGGGATTTTTGGTCTCTGTCGGGGAATACGAGAAGGAACATCATAGGGAAGAAATCTTCTTTGATAAGGTAAAAAAGGATCACTACATGAATCATATGTTCCATGGCTATGATATGGACCGGACGATGCTCCGGATCGGTGCCATGAACATGATGACGCATGGAATTGATAACCCGTATATTGAATATCGAGACAGTCTGTCCGATCAGAATCCGGACCGGAATAAGTACACCCTGATTTTGGCAAACCCGCCTTTTAAGGGGAGTCTTGACTACGATATTGTTTCAACTGATCTGCTTAAGCTATGCAAGACAAAGAAGACGGAGCTGCTCTTTGTGGATCTGTTCATTCAAATGCTGAAAGTCGGCGGACGCTGTGCATGCATCGTTCCGGATGGTGTGCTTTTTGGATCCTCAAAAGCGCATAAGGCAATCCGAAAAGAGCTGATAGAGAATCAAAGGCTGGAAGCTGTGATCTCCATGCCTTCCGGTGTGTTTAAACCATATGCAGGAGTGTCTACCGGAATTCTGATTTTCACGAAGACAAATCACGGCGGCACTGACAATGTCTGGTTCTATGACATGAAGGCGGATGGTTTTAGTCTGGATGATAAGAGAACACCGATTGAAGAAAATGATATTCCGGATATTATTGAGCGTTTCCAGCATCGGGATCAGGAGATGAGCCGTGAGCGGACAGAGCAGTCCTTTATGGTGCCGAAGCAGGAGATCATCGATAACGAGTATGATCTGTCTATCAATAAGTATAAGAAGGTAGAATATAAACCGGTAGAATATCCGCCGACAAGTGAGATTCTGGCGAATATTTGGAGGTTAGAAACAGAAGTCGACCAGAATCTGAATGAACTAAAAAAAATGCTGACAGGGGATGATTAATGAGAACAACTATAGTATATTTCGATGAAACCGGTGATGATGGAAATAACCAGAAATCTAGTGACCATTTTATATTGACAAGTTTTTATATGCCCGCGGAATTATGGAAATCAAACTTTCAACTTGCACGCGATCTGCGTAATGAATTAAGAAATGATTACGGATTCAAAATCAAGGAAGAAATGCACACAAAGCAATTTCTTACGAATAAGAATCCCTATGCCGGGTATGAGTGGACGGACGAAGTAAGGAAAGATATTGTTTTGAGATGTGCATACACCATTTCAAAAATGGAAGGAAAAGCCATTAATGTTATTATTGATAAACGAAAAATTCTGAATGCCGATTATCAGGTGTTGGATCGGGCATTAACATATAATCTTCAGAGAATAGAGAATGACAGCAATAGGAAATGGAATTATCTTGTAATTACTGATGAAGGAAGGCTGGCTCCAATGAGACAGACTGCCAGGCGACTTCAGGTTTTCAATCCGATTCCATCACACTATCAAGGGGCATATAATCAGCCGTTAAATATGATGATTGAGGATATATTGGAGAAGAATTCGTCCGAATCATATTTTATTCAAGTCTGTGATTTTATATCCTACTTTGTGCATCTTTATTTTCTCTCTACTGTAAGAATGAGGGATTATCCAAGAAGAATAGATGAAATGTAGCTTGAGAATCCCGTTTGTAAGCGGAGACTCCCGTTTGGTAAATAAGAGGTGATATTCTGTAACCGAGAATCCCGATTTGTAAATGAAAATCCCGTTTTGTAATCAAGAATCCCAGATTTTAATAATTAA
>JAQXVO010000010.1 GCA_029224965.1 Lachnospiraceae bacterium | reverse complement strand
TGGTGACTGTACACTACTCCGTGTGTGTCCTATTCTCCACACACGCTGGTTTCTACTTTGCAGTAGACCTGAATTGTTACGTACAGTGACTTGTCGCCAGTTTCTTGACTTGACATTCGCTCCGCGGAATTACCAGCCTCAGAGGACTGCAACTTCTCGTTTCATCGCTATCATGTCACAGCAATTGATATGATACAGCCTTTTTTCAGGTCGTGCAAGTGGTTTTTCGATTTTCTTGTATTTTTTTTAGAACATGATATTTTAAGTTCTTATTTTGTTCCTGGAAGGTCCTGCCGCCGGCCCTCAAGCGGAGAACCCTTCCCCAGTGGAGGGCCGAGCGGGAGCAGGTGGTCATTTCTGAATCCCGGTAAATCTTCCGGCTGCGCCGCAGGGCAGTACCAGGCCGGATTCGGTAACGGGAAGTCCGACTTCATCGGCTTCTACGGTACCGGAGAAGTTCTTCAGGGCGGTTGAGATCATATAATGAAGGACTGCAGGCTGAAGTCCGGTTGTATAGGAATTCACAAGGAAGAAGAGGGGCTCTTTGGCAAGAACCTGGGTGGTCAGCTTGATAAAGTCGTAGACATTGTCTTCCAGCTTCCAGATTTCTCCCTTGGGTCCTCTTCCATAGGAAGGGGGATCCATGATAATTCCGTCGTAGTGATGGCCGCGGCGGATTTCACGTTCAACAAATTTCCGGCAGTCGTCGACAAGCCAGCGGATGGGTGCATCTCCCAGGCCGGAGGATACGGCGTTTTCCTTGGCCCAGTTTACCATGCCCTTGGCCGCATCAACGTGGGTCACTTCTGCGCCGGCCGCTGCTGCCGCAATGGTTGCGCCGCCGGTATAGGCAAAAAGGTTCAGGACCTTGATCGGACGGTCCGGATTTTTCATCTTTTCCTTCTTTATAATAGAAGAAAACCATTCCCAGTTTGCTGCCTGCTCAGGGAAAAGACCAGTGTGTTTGAAATGGAAGGGCTTGAGGTGAAATGTAAGGTGTCCGCAGCTGTTCAGGTCGTAGCCGATCTTCCACTCTTCCGGAAGGTCGAAGAATTCCCAGTCTCCGCCGCCGCGGCTGCTTCTATGATAATGTGCATTCAGCTTTCTCCAGCTTGGATTGGTCTTCGGGGTATCCCAGATGACCTGGGGATCCGGACGCAGCAGGATATACTTTCCCCAGCGCTCCAGCTTTTCTCCTTCCGAGCAATCAATTACTTCATAATCTTTCCAGCCGTCTGCTAAATACATGGCGTCTCCTTCTATCAGTAGTCTTCTGATTTTATCATCATGGCATTACGTATTTATACCATGATGATGGCCTTTCTTCAATGTATTCGAACCAAAATTTGTATATTGGTCTATTATTTCTGCTTATGTTATAGAGAAAAATCAAAGATTGTTTTTTTCTGGCTTCGCTTTATATTTAATAAGATCGGCAGGAGTTCCTTGGAGCTGCTCCGATTGAGATAGGCGATAGCCTTGTCGGTGTTTTCTTCTGTGAAGAAATGCAGGGCAGCGAGTTCTTCCAATGTCTCTCCGTCATGCTGGTCTGAAAGCAGCTTCAGAATTTCTTCCATATCAGCAAAGATCCGGTCTTCGATGGATTTTTTGATGTCTGCTTTCAGGTGTCGGCCCTGTTTCAGGCGGGAGACTGCCATGCGGAGTTTTTCCCGGTTCCAGCTGCCGTTCAGGAGATTGGCATCATAGGTGCTGTAGTCGTAGCGATAGCTGTTTTTCCCGAAGGATTCCAGCAAGCGGTTCATGAGGTAGCCGTATTCCGATGGGAAGGGGATCTCGGTCCAGCCTTCTTTCTCCTCCAGGCAGGCTTTTTTCAGCCGGCAGTCCAAGAAGGCCTCTGCCCCGATTCGTTTCAGTGACAGGGGCAGGCGGATTTCCGAAATGTCACAACCATAGAAGGCTTCTGCCCCAACCGCTGTCAAGGGTGCATCCAGATCACGGGACAGGCGGACCAAGTCGCCAGTAAAACCGGGATTTCCGTATAAGGCGGTATATGTTCGTGCTGATACCGCTGATGGTATTTTTCTGGTATTTTGCCAGGGAACACGATCTTCTCGGCCAATCACATTGTCCTGAGGCTCGTCCTTCGTGAGGGTTCTGTTTTCCAGGAGACAGCCTTCCTGTATAGAAAGGACCGGGTTTCCTTCTTCCAGGCGGACCTGAAGACGGAGCTGGCCGCCCTTTGCTTCCTCTGCCAGGCTGTCCTCATACCAGTCGTCGCCCTTTTCTACCGTCAGGGCTCCTTCTGCGATCTTCTGTACAGATTTTGGCAGAATCAGCTCTTCCAACTGCCTGTCTGAAAGAAGAGCGTGCTTCAGAATTCCATGGCAGTCTTCTGCCAGTCGATAGCTTTTTCTCTGATCCATGGCGTGCACTGCTGCCAGGTATTTTTTTCCATCTTTTCCTATATAATAGATTCCGAATCCGTCATCGCTGTAATTCGAATTGCCATCCTCCAGACGCAGGTCAATGCCCCATTCTCCGGGTTCTTCCATCCATGCGACAGTATTCGGTATGGTAAGCTCCGTCAGCTGCGTAGCATTGAAGGCGTTTTTTCCTATATAGATCAGGCCTGAATTTAAGCAGACCTTCTGCAGGCAGACAGTGAATTCCAAAGCTTCGTCTTCGATGAAGCGGATGCTGTCCGGAAGAATTACCTCTTCCACCAGGAGACCGTCTTCATAGAAGAGGTGGCGGCCAAGGCGGCTGACCTTATAACCTTCGATCTGATCCGGAAGTTCTATACGGTTCTGCCCTCCGGTACAGGCGTTGAGGCGTACCGTCTGATCGGGAAGAATCTCATAGCGATAGCTTGTACCATCCGGCAAGGTGATCTGTTTTTCCCTCTCTTCTGATTTCTCTTTCTGCTCTTCCATCCTCTAAGTCCTTTGTCTCATTTGCTGTCATCAGCGTCAAGTCTCAAGCATCCCGTCATGGTACTCAATTATGTTCCTGTATGGATTTGTTTCAGGCTTTACTCTGCCTTATCTCAAGCTCGCCCCTTCTTCTGCATTTCTTCGATTTCTTCCATCAGTTCCTGATTCCTTTCAAAAACCATAAGTCTCTTATTGTGCCGGTAATAGCCGTCGCATCCGTTTTCTGCAATGAAGGAGGCACAGTCCTTGTCCACAGTCAGTTCTGTCACAAGAACCAGCATTTCATTGTCATCGCCGAAGACATGCTCCACGAAAGTGAAAATATGGTCCAGCTGATTGGACAGGACCGGTGTCTCTGATAGCATTTCCTGAACCCGACTCTGGAATTCCTGATTGACCAGGGCAAAGTCTGCTTGGGGCTGATCCTTTCCTTCCTGATCCAGGCGGTCCCAGCAGGCCCGGATAAAGTTCAGGCTGTAGGCATAGGCTCTCTTCGATTCCCGGCTCAGGTTTCCAGCCGCTTTCTTCTGCTTCTGCTCTCTCTCCATACCGTCTTTCAGCTTCTGCAGACGATCGTGGACGGACAGGCTCTCGTCCTGCTTTAAGGCTGCCAGTTTGCCATGGAGCATCTTCAGGGCCTCTTCCTTTTCCTCATGCTTGCGGATCCTGGGCTGGATGGCCTCGAGAAGGAGGCCGGTCAGAGTCAACCGTTCATCGAAGCCAGCCTTCAGGGCACGGTCTCTGATTTCTGCTGTTTCTTCTCCCGAAAGAATGGCAGGAATCTGATAGTCCGATTTATATTTCTCATAGAGGGCGTAGTAGGTCGCAAATTCCCGGGCAATGCGCGGGGAGCGGATATACTGGCCGATCAGGATTTCGTCAATGGGGAAGCCTTTCTCTTCATAGAGATAGATGGCCTCGGACAAATCCTCCCAGCCGCGGGCTGTGACATAGCGCTTCTCTCGTGCTGTATTTTCCATATGGTAGAAGTCGTCCTGGCGGATCTCGAGATAGGTCAGGATGGCCTTGTGGATGCCGCGCTTTTCGGCGTAGTATTTCCAGGCCTCGAAGTCCGGAGTGATCTCCAAGAGACGGAGACGGTCCAGGGTTACCACATCGAATTCCCGGACCGACCGGTTGTATTCGGGCGGATTTCCAGCGGTGACAATAACCCAGCCTTCCGGCACCCGATGGGTTCCGAAGGTCTTGTACTGAAGGAACTGGAGCATGGAAGGTGCCAGGGTTTCCGAGATACAGTTGATTTCATCCAGAAAGAGGATACCCTCACGGATGCCGCTTTCTTCAATCGAGTCATAAATGGAAGAGATGATCTCGCTCATCGTGTAATTGGTCACGTCATAGGGCTTACCGTCAAATTCCTTATGAACGATGAAAGGAAGGCCGAGGGCGCTCTGTCGGGTGTGATGAGTCATGGAGTAGGTCACGAGGGAAATATTCATTTCCTCCGCAATCTGTTCCATAATGGCGGTCTTGCCAATGCCGGGCGCGCCGACAAGGAAGATGGGCCGCTGCTTCTCGACCGGGATTCTGTAGTTTCCGAACTCGTCCTTTGCAAGATAGATCTCAACGGACCGCTTGACTTCTCGTTTCGCTTCCTGAATGTTCATGTCATTCCTTTCTTTATCTCTACAGACATTTCACCGTCTGTTATCATCAGCAAATCCATCGTGCTTCAGCTGGGTTTTCTGCGAGATTACTATCTATTCTGTTTGCTGCCAGCTGTATTTTTCCAATGCTTCCGCATACTCTTGGATTTTTCGATTCCTTACTTCTCACATCAGGACACCCTGTCTTGGCTGGCTGTCAGATGCAAGTTCAAGCTCCTCCATCTCCTGACCGGACAGCTGGTAGGTCAGGGCCCAGTCGGGTGTCTCGGGGTAGACCCCGCCGCTTTCCTTTAAAATGAAGGCCGTCTTGAAATCGGGCTCTTCTTCCGGAAACATGCCGAGACCGTCGGTGAAGTAGAGGAGGCCGCAGAGAGCGTAGTACTCGCCTTTATTGACCTGATCCTTTACATAGGAGAAGACCGGGCGGAAGTCAGTTCCGCCTCCGCCGTGAATTTCGATAGACTGCATATAGCGGTCAAAGTCTTCTTCGTCTTCGATCCTCACATCCTTCTGGATCTCGCAGTCACACTGGATAATATGGAGGTTCATTCTCTGGGTGAAGATCTCCGTGTTTTTCAGAATCGAATAGGTCCGGTTCAGAAAGGCCCGGACGGCATTGCCCTGGCAGGAACCCGAGGTATCAATAGCGATCACGAAATCACGGATCTTAGGTGCATCCCGGTATTCCAAAGGCTCGATCAGTGGCAAATTCCCGTAGAGCTCCATGCCGTAATGATAATAGATATAGTCAAAGGAATCCGGATCGAGATGGACCTCTTCTGTCATCCGGGCAAAGCCCAGAAGAAAATCCGTATAGTCCTTATCATCCCGGCTGACTTCGTTGATTTCCGATACGAGATCATTTGGAGTCATTCCCATGTTCTCTTCTTTATTGGAAATATTGAGCTTGGTCTGGGCGCCGATCTTCTTCCAGCTTTCCTCTGTGTCAGGATCCGCCATGATCATCCGGCCGTCCTGATTGGATTCGCCGTTTCCTTCCTTCTGACTGCTCATCCAGAACTGATGCAGATCAAAATGGAAGAGATCTTTATTCTTGAGCAGATCTTCTCGAAGGTCTTCATTTTCCCGAAGGCTGTGATAGATCCGCTCGGCGGTAAGCTTTCCTACCGTTTCAGACAGCTCGCCGAGCACTGACCGGCGTCTTCCGTCATCCTCCAGTGCAGTCTCCGGAAGTTCCAGGGACAGAAGCCGGTCTTCCGCTGCCAGGTCGCTGGCCAGATCCCAGGCTTCCATATCCAGCTTTTCATATTGGAAGGGATGGCGATAGATACAGTGGAGAAGAAGATGGAGATAAGTATGGCAGATCCGCTCAGGGCTTTCCTTATATCCCTCAATCAGGGCGTCCGGATTCACAAAAAGAACCTGTCCGTTGGTGCCCATACCGGCCGGGATGGCAGGCTGACCTTCCCGATCCAGCCAGCCGCTGAAATCTTCCGGCAGATAGTAATATTCCGGCATTTTTAGAATGGCCCTATTGAAATACGGCATCTTAAAAACCAGATGGTCCCGGACCAGATTGAGGATCTTGTGGGACAGCCTTTCCAGGGGATCCGGTTCATGATCCACAAATAATTGCGCCATATGGGGCGGAATGCCCGACAAATCCATAAAAGCCCTCCAGAAATCAGTGATTCTTTCTACTTCATTTTTCCTGCTTTCCTGAAATATAGACCATTCATATGAGATCAGGAAATTCAGTTCACATGATTTTACTATACTTCACAGGGCTTTCCTACATCAAGCTACAATACCGGTCTGCCGTCATCGTAAGCCGGAAAGCCGGAAAATTCTTCCTGCAGAAAAGAACCGCCTCTGCGTCAAGGGGTTGCAGAGGCGGTATGTAAAAGAGGGTACCAAATATTAGGTATTTATTAATTTTCTTCCCGGATCCAGACCTGCATTTCATTCTCTCCCCGGTTGGCCCAGGCATAATAGGGAATGAAGGTTAAGGATGCCGGTGTTTTCTGTTTTTTACGATGGGAATACAGTTCCTTCGTTTCAGAAGTCTCACGTATGCCATCAGCATGTAAAGTAAGGATCCCATTTAAAAGATCCGGTCTGTAGTTCTCGGTAAATTCAGCCTTAACCGGCAGGACCAGATTACTGATCTCTCTGCCGTTATCAACGCCTTCCATACAGTAAACCAGAGGGCCACGCATGACAGCAGCTTTCCCTGCGCAGGCTGAAACCTTATCATTGGCATAGACCCGGACAGCCTGCATATCCATCGTAAAATCGATCTTCGTCTCTCCCGACGGACAAAGGACCCATGCATAGCCGTCACGGACTTCAAATTTTCCGGAAAGCTTCCAATGGTCGCACCAGGACGGAATTCTTACACCCAGGGAAAATGCTTCTCCCCTGTTTTCTACAAGGATTGAAACCGACCCGTCCCAGGGATAATCCGATTTCTGTACAATATGAAAATCCGATCCGGTCCATTCCGAAGAGATAAAAAGGTTGATAAGAAAGTTCCCATCTCTCTTCAGATAAATGTACTGCTCCAAAGAGGCCAGAAGTCTGGCCAGATTGGGAGGGCAGCAGGCACATCCAAGCCAGGATGGCCGGACTGCCTTGACATGGTTCTTTCCCGGATCCAGGGGATCCGTTTTGGGATGCACTTCGAGTGGATTGACATAGAAGAAATGCTTTCCCTCCAGATCCATGCCGGAAATCAGTCCATTATACAGGACCCGTTCCATAATGTCGGCGTACTTCGCCTGACCGGTCAGACAGAGCATCTGTCTGGCAAAAGTAATCATTCCGACAGCAGCACAGGTTTCACAGTACATGCTGTCGGTCGGAAGATCATAATCTCCGGTGAAGGATTCGCCGATTGCGGTCTGGCCGGTTCCGCCGCTGATATACATCTGTTTTTCTGTAATATTGTCCCAGATTCTTTCACAGGCTTTCTTAACTTCCTCATTGCCGCTAATCAAGGCCAGATCTGCCATAGCCGTACATTGGTAAAGCATACGGACTGCATGTCCTCTCGCCTGATCAGCTTCCAGAAAAGGCATATCATTTTGAAAGTAAGAATCCGGAAGCTTTCCCATATCTGGGAAAATTGCCGGGAGATCGTCTTCTTTCAGCTGTTTTTTAAAGAAGTCCGGATTCTTTCCCCTTTCCAGAAGAAAATATCTGGCCATTTCAAGATAGGACGCATCTCCCGTCAGATGATAGAGCCGAAGCAGACCGATCTCAATCTCTTCGTGGCCGTCATAGCCGTGGATTTTCCCCGGCTCCGGTCCGAATTTCAGGCAGATCTGATCAGCCAGTTTCCTTGCAATTGACAGAACCTTTTCATGCCCTGTGGCTTCATAATAAGCCACTGCCGCTTCCAGAAAATGACCTCCGCAATAGAGTTCATGACTTTCCATCAGCCGCTTGTATTTGTGTTCAGGGGCTTCAATGGTAAAGTAGGTATCCAGATATCCGTCTGCTTCCTGGGCATCTCCAATCAGGTCTACAAGGGCATCTGCTTTCGCCTGCAGCTCTTTGTCCGGATGATTCCGCAGACTGTAGGCTGCAGCTTCCAGCCATTTATAGGCATCACTGTCCTGAAAGACCATGCCATAGAAACGGCCTTCTTTTTTTCCGGCTGCAATCCGAAAGTTTTCAAAAGCATGGCTTTTTCCAGTCGGAATGCTGTCGTCATTTCTTCTCTCACCCTCGATACGGATATCAGCCCTATCATTCAGGACGTCCCACTGGTAGGGGAGCATGTTTTCTCTGACAATATCCTGATAGCGTTTCCAGAAATCGGATGTGATTCTGACTTTCATTTCATGCACCTCTTCAGTGGAAAATCCAAGATTGAAAGGAGGACCTTTTCAGCTTCTTTATTGGCTTCTTAAATTACAGATGAATCCGGATAACATTCCAGGATGCCGGATGAAGCACTGTATGGAGCTTTCCGCCTTCCAGAGTAGACTCATTGGAAGTAGAAGGCTTTACATTCTCTGCGGCCGAACTGTTGACAGCCTTAAGGTCGTCATTTTCCAGTACGATATGCTCGATCAGAGAAGATTCGCCGAAACTTCTGATATCTGCATCCAGCTCTACATTCTTGTCAAGTGTCCGGTTGACTGCGAAAATGGTCAATTCCTGCTTTTCTTCGTTATATACACTTACGGTCTCAGCATCTGTGACATCGCTGTGCTCGGAGGTCTCATGGCAGCTGCCGTGGATAGAAGGCACCAGAACAGTTCCTCTGCCATAGAGAGATGCATGCATGAAAGGCCAGTAAATGGTCTGTCTCCAGGCCTTTCCGCCGTCCTTATCGGTCATGATCGGTGCAATAACATTGACAAGCTGAGCCAGGCAGGCCATCTTGACACGATCAGCGTGTTTGAGAAGAGTAATCAGAAGCAGTCCGACAACCAGAGCATCCTCAAAGTTATAGACATCCTCCAGAAGAGAAGGATGATGCTGCCAGGGATGATTCTGCATAATGTCATCATCTGCTTCATTGGAATGGAACCATACATTCCACTCATCGAAGCTCAGGTTGATATCCTTCTTGCCGCGCTTCTTGGCCTTTACGAAATCACAGGTTGCAATGACGGTGCGGATGAACTGGTCCATATCATTGGACTGAGCCAGATAATCCAGGCTGTCGCCGCTGCGGTTGCCATAATAGTTATGCATGGAGACAAAGTCTACATAGTCATAAGTATGTTCCAGAGTGGTAGCTTCCCACTGAGGGAAAGTCGGCATCTGAAGATTGGAGCTTCCGCAGGATACCAGCTGAACCGAAGGATCGATGAGTTTCATAGCCTTTGCGGTTTCTTCTGCCAGACGGCCATATTCATCCATGGTCTTGTGGCCGATCTGCCAGGGGCCATCCATCTCATTTCCCAGGCACCAGACTTTGATGTTATAGGGATCCTTATCACCATTTGCGATACGCATGTCAGAATACTTGGTTCCTGAAGGATGGTTGCAGTATTCCAGCAGATTGCAGGCATCACTGATGGTTCCGGTTCCGAGGTTTACTGCCATCATAACGGAAGAATCCGCTTTCTTAGCCCATTTGGAGAACTCTCCAATGCCTACCTGGTTGGATTCGGTACTTCTCCAGGCAAGTTCCAGGCGTTCCGGACGTTTGTTTCTGGGGCCCACAGAATCTTCCCAATGGAAACCGGAGACAAAGTTTCCTCCCGGATAACGGACAATCGGCACATGCAGATCCTTTACCAGCTGAATGACATCCTTACGGAAGCCCATTTCATCTGACAGAGGATTGCCCGGCTGATAAATACCGTCATATACGGCTCTGCCCAGATGTTCAATAAAGGATCCGAAAATCCGCTCATCTACTTTGGAAAGCTGATAGTCCTTATCAAGAACCAGCTTTACATTTCCTTTCTTATCACCTTTCATGTCAATTCTCCTCTAAATATTATGTCTCTGAATTTAAGTTATTCATTGTCAGCAGCTAGTGAATCCTCCGGACGGATTCCAGAAAGCTGCAGCCAGTTGAATTACAACATTATCATACATTCTTCAGCCCTTAACGGCACCTGCTGTCATACCTTCTACAAAGTATTTCTGGAAGGCTACAAAGAGAATGAAAATAGGAATAATGGAGAAGCAGGAGCCAACAATCAAAAGACTGTAGTTATTGCCGTAAGGATTCAGCAGTGTATTCAGTCCGAGAGTCAGGGTATATTTTTCCGAACTTCTCAATACCAAAAGGGGCCACATATAGTTGTTCCAAGCATTCATGCCATTCAGAATTGCCATAGCTGCAAAGGCCGGTTTCATGATTGGAATAATCAGCTTGAAGAAAATGCCGTATTCTGTCGCGCCATCAATTCTTCCTGCTTCAATCAGAGATTTCGGCATTCCCAGGAGATACTGGCGGAAGAAGAAGATGGTTGATGCATGAGCCAGGAAAGGTATTACGACGGCGAAATAACTGTCCATCAGCTTCCAGTCAGACATCTGCTGATAAAGCGGAAGCATAACGACTTCGAAAGGTACTGACATAATAGCCAGTACTATGGCAAAGAGGATATTTTTGCCTTTGAAATCATAGGCGGCAAAACCATAAGCTACAAAGGAACTTACCAGGAGAGTCAATACAACGGTAATGACTGTCAGGACAATACTGTTTCTGAACCAGAGCCAATAGTCGTGATCTCCATTAAACAGAAGGTCATAGTTCACAAGTGACCACTTGGAAAATTCCGGGTTTAAATTCAAACCATAGGCAACAAAATCATCACCGGGTTTAAAGCTTGCCACAAAGAGAACGTAGATCGGGATAATGATCAGAATGGCAAGGATGATGAATATGATCATCATTCCAGCTGTTTTGCCATGGTCTCTTCTGATTTTCTTTTTCTGAAGAGCTCTTGCCTCTTCTTCTATGGAACGTCCTGCCATTAGTCTTCCTCCTTCTTAAAGGTGCCATTCAATATAAGCTGGATGAAGTTGATAATGATGACAAGAATCAAGAGTACAATACCAACTGCGCAGGCATAGCCCATTGCACGCTTTTCAATACCCTGTCGATACAGATAGCCGACAATGGTAAGTCCGATATTATTCGGAGAGTTATTTCCTTTCCATAACATAAAGGATTCAAGGAACATTGCCAGACCTGCATAGATGGAAATGGTAAGGACATAGATCGTCGTCGGCTTTACAAGCGGAATTGTGATCTTAAGAAACTGCTGGAACTTTGTAGCTCCATCAATTTCCGCTGCCTCGTAAAGGTCATTGGGTATGGACTGAATACCAGCCAGGAAATACATGATGTTGACGCCTGTCCATCTCCAGCAGCAAAGTGTCAGCAGAGCAAAATAAGCTGTGCCAGACTGCTTCAGCCATTTAATAGGAGCGTGTCCGAACAGACCGATCACCTGGTTCATCAGAGACTGGTCAGCCTCACCGAACATCAGACGGAAAACGGTACCTGCGACTACGACTGAAGTAAGAGCCGGCAGGAAATAGATGGATTTGAACAGGTTTGCATGTTTCATCAGATGGCTGTTCAGCATAACTGCAAAGAGAAGAGGGAATGGAATCAGAAGAACCAGGGTCCAGATACAGTACTTCACTGAATTCTGAACGGCCTTCCAGAAAATCCGATCGCCTAAAAGCCTCTGATAATTTCTAAGTCCTACCCATTGATCCTGAAGAACATCCTGAAAGCTGAGTTTAATACCATTTGCGATTGGTCCAACCCAGAAAAGAATGACCGTCAGCACAAAGGGAAGAACAAAAATATACGGAGCCGCTTTCTGTGAATAAAACAATTTTTTCATGCGTCGTATACCTCTTTTACTAAAATGGGCACGTCCCGCCTTTACGAGACGTGCCCTTATAAACTATGCCCCTAATTAATCTTCTTTATTACTTGGAAAATTCATTATCCAGCTGATCCTGAGCATCTTTCAGAGTCGACTTGATATCTGCATCATTATCAAAGATATTGGTCAGAACCTGTGTCGTCATCAGGTTGTTGATAGAAGGACGCTTGGAATCACTGATGGACTTCAGAGAGCCGATCTGATCCTTCATGGTAAGAAGTGCATCGAAAGGCTTGGTATTGAAGTACTTAACGAATTCGTTGTCCGGATTCTGGGTCAGTGAAGTATCGGTCCATACAGAAGTATTTACAGGGTCGAATCCAAGTACATTGAAGATTTCCTTACTTGCTTCCGGAGAAAGCTTGATGTAAGCGAACACTTCTGCAGCAAGCTTTGCGTGTTTGCTGGATGCAACGACTGCAGTACCGGTTCCGCCGCCGCCGATGGTCCATGTAGCATCGCTGTCGCTGAATCTCGGAACGGGTGCAATAGCAACCTTGCCGGAAAGGTCCTTCATGTAGTTGATGAATCTTGAGGTCTGCCAGAAAGGCATGATCTGAACGGCATATTCACCATTATTATAGTGAGGATAAGCTTCTTCGTTATCGGGCTGACCGCCTGGAACAGTTGCCAGAGCCCCTGCTTTCTGCATATCCTTGATGGTTGTAAGAACCTCAACCAGCTTATCATTGGTCATATCAATGGTTCCGTCTTCCTTCTCGTAGTCGCCGCCCTTCTGAGCGAGCATCAGGTCAACCATCCAGTTTGCTGTGGTCTCGGCGCAGGCGAACTGCTTACCGGTTGCCTGGTGATATTTCACACCGGCTGCCTTGAAATCATCCCAGGTCTTGATTGTTGTGTAATCAATGCCAGCCTTGGAAAGAAGATCTGTATTATAGAAAGCAACGGTTGTTCCTACGTGAGTAGGGAAGCCATAGGGCTTTCCATCCTTGGAATAAATATCAAGTCTTGACTGTACGACATTATCCTTATAAGGAGCGATTGCATCAGTCAGATCCATAAGCTTGATGTTTTTATCAGAAATGAAAGACGGGAACTTGCCGACCTCGATATCTGCAACATCAGGAGCTCCCTTACCGGATTCCAGTGCCAGGGAAAGCTTGTTGTGCATGTCATCATAAGGCATGTTGGAAAGAACCAGTTTAACCTTCTTGTCCGGATGCTCTTCATTCCACTTCTCAGCCATGGTGGTGTAGAACTTCTGATGGAGCTCGATGAATGTCCAGACATTGATGGTTGTGACATTATCGCCATCTACCTTCATCTCGGTCTTGGTGCTCTTACCCGTGCTGGCCGAATCGCTCTTCTTGCTGCTTTTGCTGGATCCGCAGCCTGCCAGAAGCCCGACGCTCATAACGCCGCAGAGCAGCAGTGACAACAACTTTTTCTTCATGTGCCTCTCCTCCTTCTCCTTTTTGGTTAAACGATTATTTTGTTTACCCCTAAGTAAAGCGTTTAATTTAACTTAACCGTTTAACAAAAACAATTTTTAAAAAAGGCGTTGACTCATAACGCCTTCTCTCTTAAGACAATTCTTATTTTATACGATTCCTTTCCAAAGTCAATTCCAATCCCTTCAAAAACCTGCACAAAGTTAAACGTTTAATTTTATTCAATTTTTACAAGAGACTTTCTTACTACCAGTTTACAGGGGATCTCATAAATCGGGCCTTCTTTGCTTTTATCATCTCCTGTGGTTTTCTTTTTTCCATGATAACGGGCATACAGCATGTCAAGCAGCACTTCTCCTGCCCGATAGCCGATATCATGGAGCGGCAGCTGGACAGTCGTCAGGGGAGGTCTGTAATAGGTAGAAAGCTGACGGTCATCATATCCGGTCACTGAAATATCTCTTCCCGGAATCAATCCTTTTTCCTCCAGGCGGTCATAGACACCGCCGGCCATCAGGTCATTCATGCACATAATAACCGTTGCCCCCTGATCCAGGAGCCGATCCGTCAGGTCATAGCCGCTTTTTCTCTCCCAGTCGCCAATCTGAACCATTTCCGGTGCCATGACGCCCCCATAGCGGAAAAGGGTCTCTTCGAAGCCAATCAGACGAGCCTGGGCGTGCATAGAGTCTCTTTTTCCTGTAATCAGGCCAATCTTTCTATGTCCTGCCTTCAAGACACATTCTGTAATCTGGCTCATTCCATCCCAATCATCGACAACAACGGATGGAATATTGCTGCGGCATGAATATCCATAAGCCATAACAGCCGGCAGGTTCATATCTTCCGGGAACACCGGAATCTCCCGTTCATGGGCACAGACATAGATGATTCCTTCAACTTGAAGGTTCTCCAGCTTGTGGATTTCCTTGTGAACTTTTTCATAATAAAAATCCTGATTATAATAGGTATCACAATAGTTCTTAAAGAGGCGGAGGTTTACCAGAAATACCTGATATCCCTGACGGTCGCAGTAATCTGTAATTCCATCCAGAACATCCGGAATGGAGAAAATGGTCATATCCTCAACGATAACGCCAATACTCTTCGATCTCTTGGATTTCAGATTCTGAGCAACGGCATTGGGAACATAATTCATCTCCTCGATGACCTTCCGAACGCGTTCTGCAGTCTCCGCACTGGCCTTTCCCTTGTTGTTCATAATATTGGAGACCGTTGCGATCGAGACACCGCTTTTTTCAGCTATTTCTCGGATTGTAACCATGAATCGTCACCTCGTTTCAGCCGCTTCTTTTCCTCATCCGGATCCTTGCCTTCCAGTTTCCAAAGGGTCCGATTCATCAAAAGGACCTCCAGATAGGCGGGAAATGTAAACCCGCACCCTATAAAGAGAAAGATCATCTGAACCGGATAGTGAAAGAGGAAGTATAGAAAGAAAACCTCGATCAGAGTACTGATAAGAACAATAGGAAATCTGGCAAGAACCAGAGTAAAACCGTTTCTTAAAGTCGCTGCTACCGTATTTTCAAAATGAGACTGCATCATAAAGGTCGTAGAGGATGCTGCCAGAATAAAAACTGCCACTACAAGAAGCATGATTCGCAGCAGGGATCCGGTCCCGTCCTTCATCTGCCGGACCAGCCCGAACTCCAGATATAATATAATCCCAAATGCCAGAAAAATCAGCCAGAGCAAGGTTGATTTCTTGAAATTCACCTTGAAATCATGGAAAAAGTGCTGGGTCAGCTTCGTATCATTCCCCCGTATCATCCGAATCAGGCCTGCATACATGGCCGTGATGGATGCCCCCGCCGTAATGATCGGCAGGCAGAGAAGAAGGGTCAGAACATTTAACCAGATAAAATCAAAAATCAGCCCGAAAAATGACATAATCGGACTGTCCGGATTCAAAAAGGACTTCATTGGGAACCTCCTGACAAAATGCAGAAAATTTGTAGGTGTAACGTTTAACTAATTATAAGCTCTTTATTTCTAATCATCAAGTCCATTTCCGGATGAAAAGATCCTGGATAAATGAAATCCCCATGCGGAAATTTTCCACACAGGGATTTCGGATCCAGTGCCAATCAATGGCTGTATTTTTTGATTTTTATTTGGACAGATCTACCTTTCGGATTGCTTCCCGAACTGACAGAATCCGGGACGGGCTTACGGAAAGCTCATCGACTCCCATTCGAAGGAAGGTCTCGGTCAGGCTGGTATCTGCACCGAGCTCGCCGCAGATGCCGACCCAGGCGCCGCCTTTATGACCGTTTTCAATGGTCATCTGGATCTCACGCAGGACTGCCGGATGATGGGTATCTGCAATCTTTTCCAGCTTTGCATTCTGCCGGTCGCAGGCCAGGGTATACTGGGTCAGGTCATTGGTTCCGATGGAGAAGAAGTCGACTTCCTTGGCCAGCTCCTCACTGATCATAACCGCTGCCGGTGTCTCGATCATGACACCCTGCTCTACATCGCCATAAGGAATTCCCTGATCATCCAGTTCTTTCTTGACATCAGCAACAATCTTCTTGATCTGCTTTACTTCATTCACAGAAATAATCATAGGGTACATAATACCGATATTGCCGTAATAGCTGGCACGGAAGATGGCACGGAGCTGGGTTTTGAAGATCTCCGGACGATCCAGGCAGATTCGGATGGCACGATAGCCCATAGCCGGGTTGTCTTCCTTATCCAGATGGAAGTAATCCACCTGCTTGTCTGCACCGATATCCAGGGTACGGATGATGACCTGCTTTCCGGCCATGGTTTCTGCTACGGTCTTGTAAGCCTGGAACTGCTGATCCTCACTGGGATAATCATCACAGCCCAGGTAGAGAAATTCACTTCGGAAGAGTCCGATGCCGCCGGCATCATTCTGAAGGACATCCGGTACATCGCCTACGCCGCCGATATTTGCATAGAGTTTGATCTTCTTTCCGTCGAGGGTTACATTATCCTTGCCCTTGAGTTCCTGGAGAAGGCGCTTCTTTTCATTGTCCTCGTCCTGCTTTTTCTGATAAGCAGCCAGAGTTTCCTCATCCGGATCAACAATCAGGATTCCCTTATATCCGTCTACGATACCTGTATGTCCATCGATATCGTCCTGATAGTCCACACCGATCAGAGACGGAATGCCCATGGTTCTAGCCAGAATTGCCGTATGGGAATTGGTCGAGCCGCCGCGGGTGACGAAGGAGAGAATCAGAGACTTGTCCAGCTGTACAGTCTCACTGGGTGCCAGATCCTCTGCCAAAAGGATCACCGGTTTGTCAGAACGGATTCCGCCATTATCTGCTCCCTGCAGAATCGAAACAACCCGGTTGGAGATATCCTTGATATCTGCAGAACGAGCCCGCATGTAATCGTCATCCATTGCTGCGAACATCTGAGAGAAATTATCTCCGGTCGTTGCAACCGCATACTCAGCATTGACCATCTGATTGGTGATGATGTTCCGGATAGAATCCTGATAATCTCCGTCTTCTAGCATCATCTGATGGACTTCAAAGATCTCGGCATTGGCTTCTCCGACTTCCTTCAGAGCCTTATCGTGCAGCTCCTGCAGCTGTTCCTTTGCCTTGTCCTTGGCCTTCTGGAAGCGCTCGATCTCGGCTTCCGGATCCTGAATCTTCGTCCGCTTTACCACATTATCTGCCTTGGCATAAACAGAAAGGGGGCCGATTGCAATCCCGCCAAAAACACTCTTTCCCTGTATTTCCATTCCTTTACCCTCTCTATAGAGAAAAAACTGCTGCAAAGCTGAGCTCTGCAGCAGTCTGGTCCAAAAAATTACAGATTTTCCTTCAGGAATTTCTCAAGATCTGCTGCCGCAGCATCTTCCTCATCACCATCGCATGTAACACTGATGGACATGCCCTGTTTTACACCAAGGCTCATAACGCCAAGGATACGCTTTGCATCAACTTCCTTGCCATCCTTTGCAATGGTAACCTTGCAGGGAAATTTTGCAGCTTCCTTAACAAAAAGTCCTGCAGGTCTAGCATGCATTCCCAGGGGATCAGTAATTGTATAATCAAAAGTCTTCATATTGTCGAGTCCTCCTTCTGTGATCTCGATCTGCTGTCGGCGATCTCCGGCGGCAGTCTCCATTTTTCTTTATTATAACTTACCATTCAGACCTTGGAAATAGAAATCAGAAGAAATCCTATCTAAGGAACAGTTTCCGATTTTATTTCCAAGGTTTCTATTTTCTTTTTCTTCTGCAAAGACCTGCATCTTCGAAAGACTGGTCTATTTTTTACCGCTCGTCTGCATCCTTCTTCAGAACTCCAAGCAGTACGCAGGTGATAATGGAACCTACCAGCCAGGACAGGATGTAAAGGAAAGGATGTCCTACGGTTGCGAAGACGAAGACGCCGCCGTGAGGTGCCATCAGGGTACACTTGAAGACTGCGGACATCAGGCCTGCAACTGCTGCTCCGACGAAGGTTGCCGGGATAACATGTCCGGGATCGGATGCTGCAAAAGGAATTGCGCCCTCGGTAATAAAGGATGCGCCCATGATAATATTGGTGATCTTGGTTTCCTGCTCAGCCTTGGTGAACTTCTTCGGGAAGAAGATGGTTGCAAGGGCAATGCCGAGAGGAGGAACCATACCTCCGACCATAACTGCTGCCATGGAGATGTAGCATACCTGAACCTTGGGATCGGACATGGATGCGCCGTTTGCAGTAAGCTCAGCTGCGGTTGCCAGAACACCGGTACCGAATACATAAGCTGCCTTGTTGATAGGGCCGCCCATATCGATGGCCATCATACCGCCGAGGATCAGGCCCAGAAGCCAGATCATTCCGGATGCGTAAATAGCATTCAGCATTACGGAAAGGCCTGTATTTACAAGACCGATCAGAGGGTTCAGGATGAAGCACATGAGAACTGCTTCAAAGAACATACCTACCAGAGGATAGATCAGGATCGGACGGATGCCCTGCAGAGACTTGGGCATGTTCTTGGTCCACTTCTGAAGGAGGAGAACAATGTAGCCCGCAAGGAAACCTGCTGCAATACCGCCGAGAAAGCCGGATACCGTATTACCGCCGTTCTTACCGACAAAGGCGAAGTTCTTTACAAAGCCGAGGAAGCCGCCGACTGCCTTGTCGGAGAAGAGGAAGGCTCCGCTTCCGTCGCTGCCGAAGAGGGCCGGATTTCCGTTGGCTGCCAGAAGGCCGCCGAGGAAGCCGACTGCAAGGCCGGGCCGGTCAGCGATGGAATATGCGATATAGCCGGCCAGGACGGGAACCATCATTCCCATTGCCAGACCGCCGGCATTCTTAAGGAATGCGGAAATCGGAGTAGCCGAACCGAAGGCACTTCCGATGGAGCCGTAGCCCATCAGGGTATCGAGAAGGAAGGCCAGGGCTGTCAGAATACCGCCGCCAATGACGAAGGGAAGCATATGAGATACGCCGCTCATCAGATGGGTATAAATGGCATGTCCGACGCTTCCGCCGCTCCTGCTCTCGGATGCATTATCCTCTTCGGAGGCATCTCCGGCCGGATGATAGATCGGCGCGTCCTGGGCCTGGGCTTTCTTTACAAGCTCCTCCGCCTTATGAATACCATCAGCAACACGGACCTCGATCAGGTGCTTGCCTGCGAAACGCTCCATGGGAACCTTGGCATCGGCTGCAATGATGACGCCCTTGGCTCTCTTGATTTCATCCTCTGTGATGACATTCTTGGCACCGCCGGAACCGCGGGTCTCGACCTTGACCTTGATTCCGAGCTCTTTTCCGGCCTTCTCAATGGCCTCTGCAGCCATATAAGTATGAGCGATACCGGTCGGGCAGGCTGTTACAGCCAGGACCTCTACATCACTGGTATCTGCATGGGCCTTTTCCTCATCCTGAGCCTGCTTGTCGGATTCAGCGGCTTCAATGATGTTTAAGAATTCTGCCTTGGACTTGGCATTCTTCAGGTTCTGAACAAATGTCTCATCCATCAGAAGCTCTGACAGACGGGAAAGAACCTCCAGATGTACATTTTCCTTGGTATTGGGAGCTGCGATCAGGAAAATCAGATTGACCGGCTCTCCATCTAGGGAATCGTAATCTACGCCGTCCGGCAGAACCATGGCTGCCAGTCCGGGAGCGGATACCGCATCGGACTTGCAGTGCGGAATGGCAATTCCGTCTCCGATACCGGTTGTGCTCTCCTGCTCACGGGCGAACACACCAGCCTCGTATGTGGCGCGGTCATTAATATTTCCGCGCTTAACCATGAGGTCGACCATCTTTTTGATGACGTCCTCCTTAGAAGCAGCCGAACCGTTGAGCTCAATGCTCTGCTCGGCCAGAAGATCTCTAACCTTCATTCTCTACCCCACCTTTCCTCTTTCTTTTACATGTGGAACAACTTATGATTTCCAGTTTATTTATATTCAAGCAGAAGCAAGTCTGCTGAATCCCTTTTTCCGGATTGATCTCTCCGGAGTTTATTGAAATCCGAATCGATCATTTCTTTGCCGGATTTTATTCAGTCCAGATCATTCCTTCCGAACTCGCGGAGAATATCCTTTACTCTTTCTCTTGTTGCAAGCTCTTCGGAATGAGCAGAAGCTCCGCCGCTGCTGTTTCCGATATAGAAGGCCTTCTCATAATCATGGAAGGTATCGCATCCATAGATAAAACCTGCAACGAAGGAATCACCTGCACCGACGGTATTGGTCGGCTTGCCCTTGGCTGCTGCCGCATGGAAGACCTGACCGTCCTCGGTGACCATCATGGCTCCAAGGCTTCCCATAGAGACGATGACATTGCGTGCGCCTTTTTCCTGGAGCTTCTTTGCATAAGGAATAGCTTCTTCATAGGTATGAATATGGACACCGAAGATCTCACCCAGTTCATGGTGATTGGGCTTGATCATAAATGGATGATAGGGAAGGACATTGACCAGAAGGTCTCTTGTCGCATCGACTACCACGCGGAGCTTCTTGTCCTTCAGATGCTCGAGGATGTCCATGTACATGGTTTCCGGCATAATGGAAGGAATGGCTCCTGCCAGTACCAGGGTGTCTCCGTCCTGAAGCTGATCCAGCTTCTGATAAAGGCTCCTGATATCCTCATCCGTGATCTTCGGTCCCTGACCGTTGATGGCGGTTTCCTTGGCTGAACGAACCTTGACATTGATCCGGGACAGACCTTCCTTGACCTCGATGAAGTCGGTCTTAACGCCGCGGACATTCAGAAGTCTCTTGATCTCCTCTCCGGTGAAGCCGGCTGTAAAGCCGAGCGCCGTGCTCTCTTCTCCGAGATTCTTCAGCACGATCGAGACATTGATGCCCTTGCCTCCGGCCAGAATCTTCTCGCCTCTGGTCCTGTTGATGTAGTCCAGCTTGAAATCGTCCACATCAACGATATAATCCAGGGACGGATTAAAAGTGACTGTATAAATCATAATCTGCTCACCTCCACTATGTTCTGGCAGCCCTGGAAGCCAGGTCTGTCAACTCTGTCCGTCAGTATCGTTACATTTTGAAAATCCGCGAACCGCACGGAGGACACCTGGCCGAATTTGCTGTTGTCGGCTAGCACATAGGCCTCTCTCGAGTGGCTCATGGCAATTTCCTTGACCATGGCTTCCTTCAGTTCCGGCGTGGTCAGTCCTTCTTTTTTCGTGATCCCGTTGGTTCCGAAGAAGCCCTTGCTGAAATTATATTTGCGAAGCGAATAGATGGCATCCTCTCCGACGATCGCTTCGGTCGCATGCTTGAATTCTCCGCCTAAAATGTAGACCGTAAAACCGAGGCCTGCCAGCTTCTTGGCATGGCTTACAGCATTCGTAACAAAGGTGCTGTCCCGTTCTGTAATGTAATCGATCATGCATTCGGTCGTTGTCCCGGCATCCAGATAAATAAAATCACCCGGCTGAATCAGGGAAGCCGCATATTTTGCAGCCTGATTCTTCTCGGCAACATTCCTGGTCTTTCTCAGGTGGACCTCATCGTCCCTGGAAGTAAAGATGGTCGGGTTTCCGGCTGAAATGGCCCCGCCCCGGACCTTCTGCAGTCTTCCTTCCCGATCCAGATAGTTCAGATCCCTTCGAATCGTCGATTCCGAGCTGTCTAACTTCTTCATGAGCTCCGAAACCGTTACGCTTCCATTTGTATCCAGGAGGTCCAGGATTCTGCCGAGCCTTTCCTCTGTAAGCATCTTTCCCACCTGCCTATCTTTCGGTCAGATTCTGTCATGTTCGTTCAGAATCATTCTTTACAATCTGAATTATAGGATCTGTGCTGATCAGAATCAATCATTTTCCGTCAAAATCATTCACAAAATGTGGCTGTTGTTTTTGGTAATATTGCCAGTCAGACAGATTGCCGGCAAAATCGGAACCCTGGCGGAAATCCAGCAGGCATCAAGTCGAAGGCTTCAGTGATGCCTGAAATCCTTCATAAATACGCAAAAGTCCCGGATTCCTTAAATTGGAATCCGGGGCTTTTGAAGGCAATCATCCGGCCAGAGGAAAACATTCCATCTCTGTCTGTTTTATTGATTAATATTATGAATGATTTTGACAGTTTTTATCTATGAATCTGTCATTGTCAGTCACAAAAATGCCTGTCCTATTTTTTCTCGTAATATCGCGGTCTTTCTGTGGAAAAGTACCTTTTCCTCCGGCTGCCTCTGTTAATCTTCAGTAATCAACAGAAATCAGGCAGAGTCCCTTGGCGGCTGCCGTCGGTCCTGCCTTTTTCCGATCTCTGGCCTCCAGGATCCCTTTCATGTCCTCGGGCTTCATCCGGCCATAGCCGACCTCAAGAAGGGTCCCGACCAGGATTCTCACCATATTCTGAAGGAATCCTGTTCCGTGTACGGTGATATAGATATAGCCCTTGGCACGGCGGACTTCGAGACGGTCTACATTTCTCACAGTGGATTTCTTCATATGACTGTTGCCGCAGAAGCTTCTAAAGTCATGCTCTCCGATCAGATATTCAGCTGCTTCTGCCATGAGGTCTGTATCCACCGGCTGGTCCAGATAGGTATAATACTTGCGGTTGAAGACCGGACGGACCGGTCCGTCATAGAGGGTATACTGGTAGGTCTTGCCGACAGCCTTATAACGAGCATGGAAGCGGTCGGAGGCTGCTGTGACCCCACGGACGGCGATGTCATCCGGCAGATAACGGTTCATATAGTCCCGGATTTCATCTTCTGAGAGAGACGTGTCCAAAACCACATTTGCAATCATGGCTCTGGCATGGACGCCGGCATCGGTCCGGCCGGCTCCGACCAGCTGAATGGGGCAGTCCGGTTTCATAAAATCCGTATCCTTAAGATCCAGTCCGCACATCCTGGCCAGGACCATTTCAATTTTTCCCTGAATCGTCTCCCGTCCGGGTTGATGTTCCCAGCCGAAATATCGGGTTCCGTCGTAAGCAATCTTCAGTTTATAGTTTTGAAGCATTCATCTTCTCCATTCATATAAAATGTAATAGCCCTTGGTGGTCATTTCTTTATTTCATTTTAACAAGAAAAGCCTCCCGAGGAAATCCTCGGAAGGCTTCATTATTTCATCTATGAAACGGATAGATCAGAGATTACTCAATAACCTCAGATACACGTCCGGAACCAACGGTACGGCCGCCTTCACGAATAGCGAAGGTAAGACCCTGCTCCATAGCTACCGGATGAATGAGTTCTACAGTCATCTCTACGTTATCACCAGGCATGCACATCTCAGTTCCCTCAGGAAGAGTGATCAGACCTGTAACGTCAGTAGTTCTGAAGTAGAACTGAGGACGATAGTTATTGAAGAAAGGAGTATGACGACCACCCTCGTCCTTGGTCAGTACGTAAACCTGAGCCTTGAACTTCTTGTGGCAGGTAACAGTGCCGGGCTTTGCAACAACCTGACCTCTTTCGATCTGGTCACGGTCGATACCACGAAGCAGCATACCAATGTTATCACCAGCCTCTGCGAAGTCCAGAGACTTACGGAACATCTCAAGACCGGTAGCAACGGACTCTTCCTTATCGTCACGGATACCAAGGATTTCAACCGGATCATTCAGCTTGATCGTACCACGCTCTACACGGCCGGTAGCAACGGTACCACGACCGGAAATGGTGAATACGTCCTCGACAGGCATAAGGAAAGGCTTGTCGTTATCACGCTGAGGCTCAGGAATGTAGGAATCAACAGTGTCCATGAGTTCCATGATGCAGTCGCCCCAGTTCTTCTCAGGATGATCAGGATCCAGAGGATCGCCGTTAGCAAGCTTTGCAGGAGCGGTATCGTCCTGAAGTGCCTGGTAAGCAGAACCCTTGATGATCGGGCAGCCTTCGAAACCATACTCTTCGAGCTGCTCAGTAACTTCCATCTCAACCAGCTCAAGGAGCTCAGGGTCATCGATCATATCACACTTGTTCAGGAATACTACGATGTAAGGAACACCTACCTGACGAGCCAGAAGGATGTGCTCCTTGGTCTGAGCCATAACACCATCGGTAGCTGCAACTACAAGGATGGAACCATCCATCTGAGCTGCTCCGGTGATCATGTTCTTTACGTAGTCAGCATGGCCCGGGCAGTCAACGTGAGCATAGTGACGCTTCTCGGTCTGATACTCAACGTGTGCGGTGGAAATGGTAATACCTCTTTCACGCTCTTCCGGTGCCTTATCGATCTGATCGAATGCCTCAGCCTTGTTTCCTTCTACACGCTCGGAAAGAACCTTGGTGATAGCTGCGGTCAGAGTAGTTTTACCATGGTCAACGTGACCGATGGTACCGATGTTGACATGGGGTTTTGTTCTGTCAAATTTAGCCTTTGCCATTTGAAACTTCCTCCTTAAACATTTGTCCTAATGGGACATTTTTTGTTTTATCAAAAAACTCTCAGATAGATTGATTATATGCGAGAATCTAAGGTTTTTCAACTATTTTCTCTGTGCGAGTCAAATTAATGACACGCACAGAGGATTTTTTATGATTTTGGAAATATGTTCGGATCTGTGGAATTACTTCTTCACATCCTCGATAACCTTCTGCTGTACATTCTTCGGAGCCGGTTCATATTTCTCGAAGAACATGGAGTAGTTACCACGTCCCTGAGTCTCGGAACGAAGAGCTGTAGAATAACCGAACATCTCGGACAGAGGAACCAGAGCCTTGACGATCTTGCCGTTTCCGACATCATCCATGCCCTCAATCTGTCCACGACGGGAGTTCAGATCTCCGATTACATCACCCATGTATTCCTCAGGCATGGTAACCTCAACCTTCATGATCGGCTCAAGAAGAACAGGTGCTGCCTTTGCCATAGCTTCCTTGAAGCAGAGGGAACCTGCGATATGGAAAGCCATTTCAGAGGACTCGACTTCGTGATAAGAACCATCATACAGATCTGCCTGGATACCTACTACAGGATAGCCTGCAAGGATACCGGACTGAGCTGCTTCCTGGATACCTTCATCGATAGCCGGGATATATTCCTTCGGAATTGCACCGCCGGTAACGGAGTTGACGAACTTATAGGTTTCCTCGGCATTTGCATCCATCGGAGTGAACCGGACTTTACAGTGTCCGTACTGTCCACGGCCGCCGGACTGCTTGGCATACTTGTATTCCTGATCAACAGGCTTGGTGAAGGTCTCCTTGTAGGCAACCTGAGGTGCACCTACATTGGCCTCAACGTTGAACTCTCTCTTCAGACGGTCAACGATGATCTCCAGATGGAGCTCGCCCATACCTGCGATGATGGTCTGACCGGTCTCGGAATCGGTATGCTGACGGAAGGTAGGATCCTCTTCAGCAAGCTTTACAAGAGCTTCGCCCATCTTCTGCTGGTCTGCCTTGGTCTTCGGCTCGATGGCCAGCTGGATAACCGGCTCAGGGAATTCCATGGACTCAAGGATTACAGGATGATTCTCATCACAGATGGTATCACCGGTAGAAGTGTTCTTGAATCCTACAACGGCTGCGATATCGCCGGCATAGATCTCGTCCAGTTCCTGACGCTTGTTAGCGTGCATGAGAAGAAGACGGCCTACACGTTCCTTCTTATCCTTTGTTGCATTCAGTACATAGGAACCTGCCTTGCAGTGGCCGCTGTATACACGAACGAATGCAAGACGTCCTACGAAAGGATCGGAAATGATCTTGAATGCCAGTGCAGAGAAAGGCTCGTCATCAGATGAATGGCGGTCTACTTCGTTGCCGTCCAGATCGGTACCCTTGATTGCAGGGATATCGGTAGGAGCAGGCATATATTCGATAACGCCGTCCAGAAGCTTCTGGATACCCTTGTTCTGGTGTGCGGAACCGCAGAATACCGGAACTGCCTTGTTGGCAATGGTGCCGGCACGAAGTGCCTTCTTCATCTCATCGATGGTTGGCTCTTCACCGTCCAGATACTTCATCATAAGGTCATCATCCAGATCGCAGATCTTCTCTACCATATCGGTATGCCACTTCTCTGCGGTTTCCTTCAGATCATCACGGATATCCTGAATGGTGATATCTGTTCCAGCCTTATCATTATAGATGTATTCCTTCATTTCGAAAAGGTCGATGACACCTTCGAAATAGTCTTCCTTACCGATCGGGTACTCAACGCAGACCGGGTTCTTGCCCAGCTTGGTTACGATTTCGTGAACAGTGTTCTCGAAGTTTGCGCCAAGGATATCCATCTTATTAACGAATGCCATACGAGGTACATTATATGTATCTGCCTGACGCCATACGTTCTCGGACTGGGGCTCAACACCGCCCTTAGCATCAAATACGCCGATTGCACCATCCAGTACACGAAGGGAACGCTCAACCTCTACAGTGAAGTCTACGTGGCCCGGGGTATCAATGATGTTAATACGGTTGGGCTTTGCGCCCTTCTTCGGCTTGTTCTGTTCCTGCTCTGTCCAGTGACATGTGGTAGCAGCAGAGGTGATGGTGATACCACGCTCCTGCTCCTGCTCCATATAGTCCATGGTAGCAGTTCCCTCGTAGGTCTCACCGATCTTATAGTTTACACCGGTGTAGTACAGGATACGCTCTGTCAGAGTGGTCTTACCTGCATCGATGTGGGCCATAATACCGATGTTTCTGGTACGCTCGAGGGGGAATTCTCTTTCACCCATTTTATTCTCCTAAATATTACTAAACGATTAGAAACGATAGTGAGCAAATGCCTTATTGGCATCAGCCATTCTGTGCATTTCTTCCTTACGCTTTACAGATGCGCCGGTATTGTTAGCGGCATCCATGATCTCATTAGCCAGGCGGTCAGCCATGGTCTTCTCAGATCTCTTGCGGGAGAACATGGTCAGCCAGCGAAGACCCAGGGCCTGACGACGATCCGGGCGAACTTCGATAGGTACCTGATAGGTAGCTCCACCGATTCTTCTGGCTTTAACTTCAAGTACCGGCATAACATTGTTCATTGCTTCCTCGAATACCTCGAGAGCCGGCTTCTGTGTCTTTTCTTCTACTTTGGCGAAAGCGCCATAGACGATTTTCTGTGCAACACCCTTCTTACCATCCAGCATAATGCTGTTGATCAGCTTGGTTACAACCTTGCTGTTGTAGATGGGATCTGCCAGTACGTCTCTTTTCTGAGTATGTCCTTTACGTGGCACGTTACTTCCCTCCTTAATCATTGGATTAATTCATTGGTACTCACTTTACGGTGTTCGTGCGAAACGTATTTTCAAAAAGGGAAAATAAATCTCAACACTAACCTTATTCTGAGTATAGTTGCTTCCAGTCTGCTTTTGCAGGAACCGAATTACTTGGAAGCTTTCGGTCTCTTAACGCCGTACTTGGAACGAGCCTGCTTACGGTCAGCAACACCTGCCGTATCCAGAGTTCCACGAATGATGTGGTAACGTGTACCGGGAAGATCCTTAACACGGCCGCCACGAATCATTACAACGCTGTGCTCCTGCAGATTGTGGCCTTCGCCCGGAATATAGGATGTAACCTCGATACCGTTGGAAAGACGTACTCTGGCAATCTTACGAAGAGCAGAGTTAGGCTTCTTCGGGGTAGCAGTCTTTACAGATGTGCAGACACCACGCTTCTGCGGGGAAGATGTCTTGATGGGTCTCTTGGTCAGAGAGTTGAAACCGCTCTGCAGAGCCGGAGACTTGGACTTCTTCTGAGTTGTCTGTCTACCCTTTCTTACTAACTGGTTAAATGTTGGCATTATTTTCACCTCCTGTGATTATTTGTGCTGCGCGCCCTGACGGTTCACATCGTCAATGTATTTTACGCACGCTAAAGTATTATATCGGCTGAAATTTCATTTGTCAATACAAAAACCGCCGGGAAGCCTGATTTTCAGTACTTTTCAGCACTGTCGATGGCTCCCCGGCGGTTTTTATTCATTTAGCCTAAGATTCCAGGATGAATTGCTTACATGGAAAACATTTTCATGGAAAGCATTTTCAGGAAAAGCTGCTTGACGGAGAAGAGACTTTCTTATAAGAAATTACTCTTCCTCACCGTTTCCTGTCGTCTCTACGGATTTGGACTCTTCTGCATGTTCTGCAGCTTCCGGTCCGTTCTCCTTATGCTCTTCCCGCTCTGCACGTCTCATGGCTTCCTCATTGGCAGCTCTGACCTTGCGGCGGATGGCATCATTATAATCTGTAGAAAGTCCGATGTCACGATACTGCTTCATTCCTGTTCCTGCAGGAATCAGCTGTCCGATGATAACATTTTCCTTGATACCGGTCAGCGGATCGACCTTGCCCTTGATTGCGGCATCGGTCAGAACCTTGGTGGTCTCCTGGAAGGATGCGGCGGAGAGGAAGGAATCTGTTGCCAGGGCTGCCTTGGTGATACCAAGGAGTTCCTGAGTTGCCTCTGCGGGCTCCTTGCCCTCGGCTTCCAGCTTCTCGTTGATCTCATCCAGCTCACGCCAGCTGATCAGTGCACCAGGCAGAAGATCGGAATCACCCTGCTTCTCTACACGCACACGCTTCAGCATCTGATGAATGATAACCTCAACGTGCTTGTCGTTGATATCAACACCCTGAAGACGGTATACACGAAGTACCTCACGAAGGAGGTAATCCTGTACGGCACGTACACCCAGGACACGGAGAAGATCATGAGGGTTTACGGATCCTTCGGTTAAAGGATCTCCGGCATTCAGCATCTCGCCGTCGGCAACCTTGATATGAGATCCGAAAGGAATCAGATACTTCTTGACTTCGCCGGTCTCGTCATTGGTGACGGTTGCTTCCTTGGCCTTCTTGACATCCGTGATCTCAACACGTCCGGAGATCTCTGTGATGATGGCAAGTCCCTTCGGCTTTCTGGCCTCAAACAGCTCCTCGACACGGGGAAGACCCTGTGTAATATCGGAACCTGCGACACCGCCGGTGTGGAAGGTTCTCATGGTCAGCTGTGTACCGGGCTCACCGATGGACTGTGCTGCGATAATACCGACAGCTTCACCTGCCTGTACCGGCTGACCGGTAGCAAGGTTCATGCCATAGCACTTTGCGCAGATACCGTCCTGACTCTTACAGGTAAGAACGGTACGGATCTTTACACGGGTGATCTTGTTGCCCTTTTCATCGACACCGTCATTGACGATCCGCTTTGCACGGCTCCGGGTGATCATGTGATCGGCCTTGACAATGGTCTCGCCCTTGGAATCCTTGATATCGTAGCAGGAGAAACGTCCTGTGATACGCTCTTCCAGGGTCTCGATGACTTCATCGCCATCCTTGAAAGCCTCGACATACATGCCGGGGATCTCGCCGTTTCTGCCTTCCATGCAGTCGTTCTCACGAACGATCAGCTCCTGGGAGACATCAACCAGACGTCTGGTCAGGTAACCGGAATCGGCGGTACGAAGCGCGGTATCGGACAGACCCTTACGGGCACCATGGGCTGACATGAAGTATTCCAGTACGTCCAGACCTTCACGGAAGTTGGACTTGATCGGCAGCTCAATGGTACGTCCGGATGTATCGGCCATCAGGCCTCGCATGCCGGCCAGCTGCTTGATCTGCTTATCGGAGCCTCGTGCTCCGGAATCCGCAAACATGAAGATATTGTTGTACTGATCCAGACCATCCAGAAGGTCCTTGGTCAGCTGGTTATCGGTATCCTTCCAGGTCTCGATAACTTCCTTGTAACGGCCTTCCTCTGTTAGGAGACCTCTCTTGTATTTCCGGTTGATCTTGGCAACCTTCTTCTCGGCCTCATCCAGGAGAACCGGCTTACTTGCAGGAACAGTCATATCTGCAACGGATACGGTCATAGCACCCAAGGTGGAGTACTTGTAGCCCATTGCCTTGACGTAGTCCAGAACCTCTGCGGTCTTGGTTGCGCCGTGGATATTGATGACATGCTCCAGGATGTTCTTCAGATCCTTCTTCTTTACGAGGAAGTCAATCTCAAGCTTGAACTCGTTCTCCGGCTTGGTACGGTCTACAAAGCCCAGATCCTGAGGAATCTTCTCATTAAAGATCAGGCGGCCCAGGGAGGTATCAATGATTCCGTAACGGATGGAGCCGTCCTCCATCTTCTTGGAACGGCGTACCTTGATCTTGGACTGCAGGGTAATGATATGGTTCTGATAAGCCATAATGGCCTCGGCCATATCCTTGAATACCTTACCTTCGCCCGGCTCGCCGTCACGCTGCTGGGTGATGTAGTAGCAGCCCAGTACCATATCCTGAGAAGGAACGGCAACGACACCGCCATCCGAAGGCTTGAGGAGGTTGTTCGGGGAGAGCAGCATAAATCTGCACTCTGCCTGTGCTTCCTGAGTCAGAGGCAGATGGGCAGCCATCTGGTCACCATCGAAGTCTGCGTTGAAGGCCATGCAGGCCAGAGGATGCAGACGAATTGCCTTACCTTCGACAAGGATGGGCTCGAAGGCCTGAATTCCAAGTCTGTGCAGGGTAGGAGCCCGGTTCAGCATAACCGGATGCTCCTTGATGACGTCTTCCAGAACATTCCATACATCATTGGAGGTTGCACGGTCAACCATCTTCTTGGCACTCTTGATATTGTGTGCCAGGCCCTGCTGAACCAGTTCCTTCATAACGAAAGGCTTGAAGAGCTCAAGTGCCATTTCCTTGGGAAGTCCGCACTGGAAGATCTTCAGATCCGGTCCTACGACGATAACGGAACGTCCACTGTAGTCAACTCGCTTACCAAGAAGGTTCTGACGGAAACGTCCATTCTTACCCTTAAGCATATCGGAAAGGGACTTCAGAGGACGGTTGCCGGGTCCTGTTACAGGACGGCCACGGCGGCCGTTATCGATCAGCGCATCAACAGCCTCCTGCAGCATACGCTTTTCGTTTCTTACAATAATATCCGGAGCGTGAAGTTCCAGAAGTCTTCTCAGACGGTTGTTACGGTTGATGATCCGGCGATAGAGATCGTTCAGATCGGAAGTGGCAAAACGGCCACCGTCCAGCTGTACCATAGGACGAAGATCCGGAGGAATGACCGGGATAACGGTCAGAATCATCCATTCCGGCTTCTGACCGGACAGACGGAAAGCCTCGACAACATCCAGACGCTTGATAATTCTTGCCCGCTTCTGGCCATTGGCATTCTTCAGTTCTTCCTTCAGCTCTGCAGAATCCTTCTCCAGATCAATGGCCTGAAGAAGTTCCTGGATGGCTTCTGCTCCCATGCCTGCACGGAAAGCATCGCCGTACTGATTCTTATATTCTGCATACTCGGTCTCGGAAAGCACCTGCTTGTAGGTCAGAGGTGTATCGCCCGGGTCAAGAACAATATAATTTGCGAAGTAAAGAACTCTCTCCAGTGTACGAGGAGAAATATCAAGGATCAGTCCCATACGGGAGGGAATGCCCTTGAAATACCAGATGTGGGATACCGGAGCAGCAAGCTCGATATGTCCCATCCGCTCACGACGTACGGATGCCTTGGTGACTTCAACGCCGCATCGATCGCAGACAACACCCTTATAGCGGATCTTCTTATATTTACCGCAGTGGCACTCATAGTCCTTGGTCGGTCCGAAAATCTTCTCGCAGAAGAGGCCGTCTTTTTCCGGCTTCAGCGTACGATAGTTGATGGTCTCCGGTTTCTTGACTTCGCCATGAGACCATTCACGAATCTTTTCCGGGGAAGCAAGTCCGATCCGGATGGAATCGAACGTTACGCCTTCATTCACTTCTTTTTCATTCATGTCTGGCATCAGTGAATCTCCCTTCCCTTACTCTTCATTATTATCGTCAAATGCATCTGCATCGAAATCTGCATCCGCATCATCCTCAACATTTACAAATTCGCCGCTCTCGTCATCGAATTCCTGCTTGGTAAAGCCATTCTTGGCAAAGTCCTCATTGCTCTCGAAGGCAGAATAATCTTCCTGCTTCTTCTCGTCACGATCGGAACCGGCAATAATGGAATTGATATTGGTATTTCCATATTCACTGGTTTCCTTCAGGTGAACTTCCTTGCCGTTCTCATCCAGAAGTGTGATGTCCAGTGCCAGAGCCTGCAGTTCCTTCAGCATAACCTTGAAGGATTCCGGAATACCCGGCTTCGGAATGTTCTCGCCCTTGATGATTGCCTCGTAGGTCTTGACACGTCCGACGACATCATCCGACTTCACGGTCAGGATCTCCTGCAGGGTATAGGCAGCGCCGTATGCCTCGAGGGCCCAGACCTCCATCTCTCCGAAGCGCTGGCCGCCGAACTGGGCTTTACCGCCAAGAGGCTGCTGGGTAACCAGAGAATAAGGACCGGTAGAACGTGCATGGATCTTATCATCAACCAGGTGATGCAGCTTCAGATAGTGCATGTGTCCGATGGTAACAGGACCGTCGAAATTCTCACCGGTACGTCCGTCACGAAGCTGTACCTTACCGTCCCGACGGATCGGAACACCGGCCCAGAGCTTTCTGTGCTCCTGATGGTCGATCAGATACTGCATAACCTCAGGCTCGACAACGTCCTTGTATTTTGCCTCGAAGTCTTCGAGCGGTGTATTTACATAATCATTGGCCATTTCCAGAAGATCGCCGATATCTTTCTCGTCTGCACCGTTGAATACAGGTGTCTCGATATTGAAACCGAGAACCTTGGCAGCCAGAGAAAGATGGATCTCCAGGACCTGTCCGATATTCATTCGGGAAGGCACGCCCAGAGGGTTCAGAACGATGTCCAGAGGACGTCCGTTCGGAAGGAAAGGCATATCTTCTACCGGAAGAATACGGGAAACAACACCCTTGTTACCATGACGGCCGGCCATCTTATCGCCGACAGAGATCTTTCTCTTCTGTGCGATATAGATCCGGACAGCCTTTCTGACTCCGGGAGGAAGCTCATCGCCATTCTCAGCGGTGAAGATCTTGGCATCTACAACAATACCGTATTCTCCGTGAGGAACCTTGAGGGAGGTATCACGAACCTCTCTGGCCTTCTCACCGAAGATAGCACGAAGGAGACGCTCCTCGGCAGTAAGCTCGGTTTCTCCCTTGGGAGTAACCTTACCTACCAGAATATCACCGGCACGAACCTCGGCACCGATCCGGATAATACCGTTTTCATCCAGGTTCTTTAAGGCATCATCGCCGACACCGGCAACATCACGGGTGATCTCTTCCGGTCCCAGCTTGGTATCTCTGGCCTCGATCTCGAATTCCTCCAGGTGGATGGAGGTGTAGACATCATACTTGACCATGTTCTCGGAAAGGAGAACCGCATCCTCGTAGTTATAGCCTTCCCACTCCATGAATCCGATCAGAGGGTTCTTACCAAGAGCCAGCTCGCCGTTGGATGTGGAAGGTCCGTCTGCAATGACCTCGCCCTTTTCGACGTGATCGCCCTTGAAGACGATCGGGCGCTGATTGTAGCAGTTGGACTGGTTGGAACGCTCGAATTTGGTCAGGATGTACTCATCCCGCTCGCCGTCATCGGTCTTCACAACGATACGGTTGGATTCCGAACGCTCTACGATACCTGCACGCTTTGCGACAACGCAGACACCGGAGTCAACCGCAGTCTTCGGCTCCATGCCGGTTCCGATAACAGGAGCTTCTGTCGTCAGAAGAGGAACGGCCTGACGCTGCATGTTGGATCCCATCAGGGCACGGGTCGGGTCATCGTTCTGCAAGAAGGGAACCAGGGCAGTCGCAACGGAGAAGACCATACGGGGAGACACATCCATGTAATCGAACATGTTCTTATCATAGGATGCAGTCTCTTCCCTGAAACGGCCGGAAACGGTATCGTGAAGGAAATGTCCTTCATCATCCAACGGCGCGGATGCCTGAGCTACATGATAATTATCTTCTTCATCGGCTGTCATATAGACAACTTCATTGGTGACACGAGGATTCTCAGGGTCGCTCTTGTCAATCTTACGGTAAGGCGCCTCGATGAAGCCATACTCGTTGATACGGGCAAAGCTTGCCAGAGAGTTGATCAGACCGATGTTAGGTCCTTCAGGGGTCTCAATGGGGCACATACGGCCATAGTGAGTATAGTGGACATCTCGTACCTCGAATCCGGCACGGTCTCTGGACAGACCGCCGGGTCCAAGGGCAGACAGACGTCTCTTATGGGTCAGCTCGCCCAGCGGGTTGTTCTGATCCATGAACTGTGACAGCTGGGAGGATCCGAAGAACTCCTTGACTGCTGCAGTAACCGGCTTGATATTGATCAGGCTCTGGGGAGAGATTCCCTCCATGTCCTGAGTTGTCATACGCTCGCGGACAACACGCTCCATACGGGACAGACCGATCCGGTACTGGTTCTGAAGCAGCTCACCGACAGCACGGATACGACGGTTTCCAAGATGATCGATATCATCCTTGCTGCCGATGCCGTATTCCAGATGCATGTTATAGTTAATGGAAGCGAAGATATCTTCCTTGGTAATGTGCTTGGGAACAAGCTCATGAACATCACGGCGGATGGCATCCAGAAGCTCTTCATGGTCTGTATACTTGTCCATGAGAGACTTCAGCTCCGGATAGTAAACGTGCTCATGGATACCCAGCTCTTCCGGATTGCAGTCAACGAAAGCGGTCAGATCGACTGCCATGTTGGACAGAACCTTCTCGTTCTTCTCTTCTGTCTGAATCCAGACATAGGGAATGGCTGCATTCTGAATCCGGTCAGCCAGCTCGCGGTCAACCTTGGTACCCTTTTCTGCAATAACCTCACCAGTTGTCTCATCGACAACATCTTCGGCAAGAATCTTGTGGTTAATCCGGTTTCTTAAGGCAAGCTTCTTATTAAATTTATAGCGGCCCACCTTAGCCAGATCATAACGTCTGGGGTCGAAGAACATGCCGTTGATCAGAGTCTCGGCACTGTCAACGGAAAGCGGCTCGCCCGGGCGGATCTTTCTGTAGAGTTCCAGAAGACCTCCCTCATAGGAACCGTTCGGAGCCTTCTCAGGGATAATGGAAGGATCCTTAGTAAAGGAAGCTTCGATCTTCTTCTCATCACCGAAGAGATCAATGATCTCCTGGTTGGTTCCGATGCCCAGAGAACGGATAAATACGGTGATCGGCACCTTACGGGTACGGTCTACACGTACATAGAAGACATCGTTGGAGTCGGTCTCATATTCCAGCCATGCACCACGATTGGGGATAACAGTGCAGGAATAGAGAGGCTTGCCGACCTTATCGTGATCAATTGCATAGTAAATGCCGGGGGAACGAACCAGCTGGCTGACGATAACACGCTCAGCGCCGTTGATCACAAAGGTTCCGGTCTCGGTCATCAGCGGCAGATCACCCATAAAGATCTCATGCTCGTTGATTTCATCCGTTTCCTTATTATAGAGACGTACTTTGACCTTCAGAGGAGCTGCATAGGTAGCATCTCTTGCTTTGCATTCCGGGATCGTGTACTTGATATCGTCCTTGCAAAGCTTGAAATCGGTGAATTCCAGACTGAGATGACCACTGTAGTCCGTGATCGGGGAGATATCATCGAAAGCTTCCTTCAGGCCTTCATCCAGAAACCACTGGTAAGAGTCCTTCTGAACCGCGATGAAATTTGGCATCTCGAGAACTTCCCTCTGGCGGGCGAAGCTCATCCGCATGCCCTTACCGGATTTCACCGGCCGCATGTTCTTTTTCTCCATTGACGTTCCACCTCTCGTAATATTCTAAATTTATTACTGCACAAGTATCAATTGTATGATCATTTGAAGCTCTGTCAGACCATACAGCGTTACCTGCCGTACGGCATACCCCGCGACAATAACGCAACGTACATAATACAAGAAATGCAAGGCCTTTGTCAATGTTTATTTTTGTATACAAAAAAGGGACTGCTTTCGCAGTCCCTTTTCATCGTCATTCGGTATGAGCTGAATTATTTCAGGGTTACCTTTGCGCCCTGCTCTTCCAGCTTAGCCTTCAGATCATCAGCGGTAGCCTTGTCAGCCTGCTCCTTGATAACCTTCGGAGCAGAATCAACGAGATCCTTAGCTTCCTTCAGGCCAAGGCCGGTTGCTTCACGAACAACCTTGATAACCTTAACCTTGTTAGGTCCGATCTCAGTCAGCTCAACGTCGAACTCGGTCTTCTCTTCTTCCTGAGCTGCGCCAGCGCCTGCTGCTGCAACAACAACACCTGCTGCTGCGGATACGCCGAACTCTTCCTCACAAGCCTTTACCAGGTCGTTCAGTTCAGTTACGCTAAGCTCTTTGATTGCTGCGATGATCTCATCATTGGATAACTTTGCCATTGATTTTTCCTCCATTTTAAAAATTTGTCTGAAACGTTCTCCGTTTCAATCTTCTGTACAGTAAGCTGTAATAAATTACTCTGCTGCAGTCTCGGTCTCGCCGTTCTTCTCTGCGATCTGCTTGATAACGCGAGCGAAGTTGGTGATCGGTGCCTGGAAGGAACCAAGCAGTCTGCCGAGAAGGACTTCTCTGGACGGGATAGCGGCGATCTCATTGATGCCTGCCTCATCCATGAACTTGCCTTCTACAATGCCGCCCTTGAGCTCAAGAGCCTTGGCGTCCTTGGCGAACTTGGCAAGTACTCTTGCAGGAGCAGTTGCGTCGTCCTTGGAGATTGCAATTGCATTCGGTCCTTCAAGAAGGGGCTTCAGGGCTTCGAATTCAGTGCCTTCGAAGGCCCGGCTCATCATTGTATTCTTGTAAACCTTGTAAGTTACACCCTCTGCACGAAGAGCCTTACGAAGAGCAGTATCCTCAGAAACAGTAAGTCCACGGTAGTCAACTACAACTACGGACTGTGCTCCTTCAACGCTCTTGGAGATCTCTTCTACGATAGGTGCTTTTAATTCAACCTTTGCCACGAATTTTACCTCCTTATCGTATTTTTTCCGAATCGGATAAGTATGAAAAAACCTCTCTGCCCGATGACAGAGAGGTCTACATTTCATAAATGTACTCATCCCTCGGCAGGTAGCATGCGTTATGTCTCTCGACACCTGCTGTCTTCGGCATTTGCTATAATAATATAGCACGATTTATTTTTGCTGTCAACAAAATCCTTGAGGGATTTCGGCGCCTCACGGCGCCTGACTCGCTTACTCTGCTGCAGTCTGAACAGTCTTCAGAGGATTTACACGAACACCGGGGCCCATGGTCGGAGCCAGGGTGATGTTCTTTAAGTAGGTACCCTTTACAGTGGAAGGGCGAGCCTTGTTGATAGCGTTCATTAAGGTCTGGAAGTTGTCAAGTAACTGGTCTTCTGTGAAAGAAGCTTTTCCAATCGGCACATGGATGATATTTGCCTTGTCCAGACGATACTCAATCTTACCGGCTTTGATATCCTTGATTGCCTTGGTGACATCCATGGTTACAGTACCGGCCTTAGGGTTAGGCATTAAGCCCTTAGGTCCAAGGACACGGCCAAGACGTCCAACAACACCCATCATATCCGGGGTAGCTACTACGACGTCAAAATCAAGCCATCCATCGTTCTGGATCTTCGGGATCAGGTCCTCAGCGCCTACATAGTCAGCGCCTGCAGCCTGTGCTTCATCAGCCTTGGGTCCCTTTGCGAATACAAGTACACGAACGGTCTTACCGGTTCCATGAGGAAGGACAACGGCGCCGCGGATCTGCTGATCTGCGTGACGGCTGTCGCAGCCGGTACGGATGTGTACTTCGATTGTCTCGTCAAACTTAGCAACAGCGTTCTTCTTGACCTGGCTGACTGCGTCTGCAGGATCATAGAGAACGGTCTTGTCGTACGCCTTTACGGCGTCCATGTATTTCTTTCCGTGTTTCATTAGATTTCCTCCTGTGGTTCGGTCGGGTGTGCGATGGCCGCTGTAGGAATATCAGCGCCGCCCTCCCACGTCAATGATTGGTCGTTTAGTCTACGACTTCGATTCCCATGGAACGTGCTGTTCCAGCGATCATACTCATTGCTGCTTCAACGGTTGCTGCGTTCAGATCCGGCATCTTGGTCTCGGCGATTTCCTTGATCTGATCCTTGGTTACCTTTGCAACCTTTGTCTTGTTCGGCTCACCTGATCCGTGCTGGATGTTTGCTGCCTTCTTCAGAAGAACTGCAGCAGGGGGAGTCTTTGTAACAAATGTGAAAGAACGGTCGGTATATACTGTAATGATTACAGGAACGACGGTATCTCCCATCTGAGCTGTCTTTGCGTTGAATGCCTTAGTGAATTCAACGATATTAACACCATGCTGTCCAAGAGCAGGTCCAACAGGCGGTGCTGGTGTAGCTTTTCCGGCCTGGATCTGCAGCTTGATATAGCCTTCAATCTTCTTTGCCATTGGAAATTTCCTCCTTATTTCATTTTCTCGACATCAGCGAAGCTGATCTCAACCGGTGTCTCCCGGTCAAAGAGTTCTACATTGATCGTTACGGTCTGCTTGGTCGGATTCATATCGATAATCTTACCGACGGTATCCTTCCAGGGGCCGCCTACAACAGTGATCAGATCTCCTACCTCGAAATCAACTTCGATGTCTTCCTGTTTAATACCAAGAGGCCTCATCTCTGCTTCGGTAAGGGGCACCGGCTTGGATCCGGGGCCGACGAAACCGGTAACGCCTCTGGTATTTCTGACGACATACCAGGTGTCATCGTTCATGACCATATTGACCAGAACATAACCCGGGAACATCTTGTGGGACACCTGTTTTCTGGCTCCGTTTTTCAGTTCCATGGTATCGATCATAGGGATGCGGACTTCAAGGATCTGATCCTCAAGGTGACGGTTCTCTATTGCTTTCTCGATATTTGCCTTTACCTTATTCTCATAGCCGGAATAGGTGTGAACAACATACCATGCTGCTTCTGCCATACTTCAAATGCCTCCATTACAACTTGACCAGGACATCAACGCCGCGGCGGATAAACATATCCAGGACGGCAATGATGATTCCCAGAATTACAGATACGATGACAGTCGCAGCGGTCTGCTTGCCGACGGTTGAACGGTCAAGCCAGACGATCTTCTGCCATTCGATCTTGAGTCCCTGAATTCGATCTGCCCAGGTCTTCTTACCCTTTTTTGCCATCGCAGCTGCTCCTTTACTTTGTTTCCTTATGTAAAGTGTGCTTTCTGCAGTTAGGGCAGTACTTCTTCAGTTCCATTCTTTCAGGATGAAGACGCTTCTCTTTGGTAAGATTGTAATTCCGGTGCTTGCACTCGGTGCATTCCAGTGTTATCTTCGTGCGCACAACTTCCACCTCCAATTTCGTAATTTGCTATGCCCGAATTTTGGGCATAAAAAAAAGACCTATTTCCATCGCCGTACCACTATATCATGGCAGAATCTCCCCTGTCAACAGGAATTTCCATTTTGGCGGGCGAATCTGGCCCTGATGATCTCATTTTACACTTTCTCATCCGATATGCTATAGTAATTTTCAGCTTTAAATATAGACCTGATAACCAGGAGGATCATTATATATGAGAGAACGTGATTACATGGTCAGAGCCACCGCAGCCGAAGGACGGATCCGGGCCTTTGCCGTCGTGACAAATCACATGGTATCCGACATGCAGAAAACCCACGATACATCACCCAATGTCACCGCTGCCCTGGGCCGTCTTCTGACCGGGGCATCCATGATGGGAGCCATGATGAAGGATGAAGGAGACCGGCTGACCCTTTCCGTCCGTTCTCAGGGACCCATTCAGGGTATGACTGTCTCCGCAGACAATCAGGGACATGTCAAGGGCTTTCCAAATGTAAACCAGGTCCCGCTTAAGGAGAAATATGCCGGAAAGCTGGATGTCGGCTCTTCCGTCGGACCCGGCACCCTGACCGTCATCCGTGATGAAGGCCTGAAGGAGCCCTATTCCAGCCAGATCAACCTGGTTTCCGGAGAAATTGCCGAGGATCTGACCTATTATTTTGCCATCAGTGAGCAGGTTCCGTCATCCGTTGGTCTTGGTGTCCTGGTCGATACGGACTGGACCGTAAAGGATGCCGGCGGCTTCATCATCCAGCTCATGCCGGATGCTCTGGATTCCGATATTGACAGGCTCGAAGCCCGGCTGAAGGAAATCCATTCCATCACCCAGATGCTGGAAAAGGGCATGGAGCCGGAGGACATCCTCGAACACATCCTCGGTGACATGGGCCTGGAGATTCTTTCCGAAATGCCGGTGGCCTACCGCTGCGACTGCTCCAGGGAGCGGATTGAACGGGCACTTCTTTCCATATCCCGTTCTGATCTGCAGGAGATGATCGATGACGGAAAACCCGTTGAACTGAAGTGCCAGTTCTGCAACAAGACCTACCGCTTCACACCCGAGGAACTGAAAGCCCTGATTAACCAATGAGGTCTTAAAAAAATTTTCTTCTAATGAAAACATACAGCGCAGGGAAACTTATTTTCAATAAGCTTTCCTGCGCTGTTATTATGATCACTCTGCTCCCGGCTGATGGTCCTACTGAGCCTTGTCGGTGCTGACAGCCTTGGCCGGCTTATCCGGATCAATGGTATTATCCCTGAGGACATCCACCCACTTCTTATAGAAAGCTGCCTTCAGATGAATGCCGTCTGTCGTATAGTCGGCGATCAGGTTTCCGTTCCCGTCGCAGACCTCCTTATTGGGATCGATATAGAAGGTGTCCCGTCCATTTGCCAGAGAGGCAATGGCTGTATTTCTCAGGACCATACTGGTGTTGTTGAAGGTCGCATCTGTCTGGGAATGGGCTGCATCGACATGCAGATTTCCTTCAATGAAAATGATGGCATTGGGCTGAGCCGCATGGATCTTCTCCATCAGAGCCCGGTAGCCGTTGTAATACTTCATGATGGGATAGCCCATTTCATTGATACCCAGGGAAATATAGATCTTCCGGTAAGTATGTGTGGACAGGAGCTGATCCAGAGTCGTAGGTCCGCTCTCCCCGTTCATGCCTGTATAGTTCAGTTCCTTTGTCATGATGCCGAAGACACTCATGGACTCCTTGCAGAAGAAGTTGGTCTTTCCGGCCAGAGGACTCCACAGAGAAAGTCCGACCGTCCGGGAATCTCCGATCATCAGTGCATCCTTGAAATAATCGTCACTCCTGGCCTTTTCCAGATAGCGGTAGGTCCCGTCCGGAGCGAAATATCCGGTCAGATCTGTTGTGAAAACAGTCGAAGGATCCACCAGAAGGGACTGATTGGCCACTCCGTAATCCTTTGCCTGAATAACCTTATCGCAGACACCCTTTGGAATGGTCAGCCGCTCATCCTCTGCCTTCTTCATTTCCTGCTTGCTCGGTGTCTTTACAGATTCCTTCTTTGTCTCTGTCTCCGCGCCCTTCTTCACTGCATCCGGAGGAAGAGTTACCTCTGTCCCGCCGTTCAGCTTTGTTTTCAGGTCGAAGATCAGGGCCGAATAGAAAGGTTCCTTGACAAAGTCCAGTTTCCGGTAGCTTTTCAGATTGGTTATCAGGCCGACCCATCCTGCAATGGAGAAAACGACGCAGGTCAGAAGAATCAGGAAGAAGAGAGGAATCCGTTTCCAGCACAGACGGACGAATTCCCCGAAATCGGAAGGCCGTCTGTTTTTCTTCTGCTGATTCCTGTCTCCTTTTTCCCTGTTCTGCAGATTTCCATTCAGCATATTCTTATCTCGTAGGTTGATATTTGCCATACTCTTATTCTTCCGTTAATTCATGTCCGTACATTCTTATATTTATCTGCCCAAATCCTGATCATCCGATAAAACAGTGATTCAAAGCCCTGACATTTATCGTTTCAATCAGAAGCTGAAATACATAAAGGTATTTCCCTGACTTGTCACCGTAAAGTAGATGGAAATCCAGAAAAGAGCCAGAGCCGCGATCACTACAATTGGATTCTTTCTGTGGGCCCTGAGCCAGCGGCTGACCGCTGGGATGCAGAGAACAATGCCCACTGCAAAGAAGGGCCAGTACTGCTTCAAATAGACTGCCCAGTCCATGGGATCCAGAGTCTTCCCTCTGTGGAAGAAGGGGAAAAGCCGGGCGAAATACATGGCCAGCTGCTTCAGATCCGAGATGGCGAAGACCACCCAGGTCAGAGGAATCAGGATCCAGACGTGGAGATGGCCCCAGAGCGGGAATTTCCTCATGCCCTTCCTGAAGACAAATTTTTCCAGAATGATGATCAGGCCCAGGACCAGGCCCCAGATCAGGAAATTCACGGTTCCGCCATGCCAGAGACCGGTAATGGCCCAGACCACTAAAAGGTTCCGGATAATCTTCCATGTGGCCGTCCGGCTGCCGCCCATAGGGATGTAAATATAGTCCCGGAACCAGGTTCCCAGGCTTGCATGCCAGCGGCGGTAAAAGTCTCCGATACTCTTTGCCGCATAGGGATGGTTGAAGTTGATGATTTCCGGGAAGCCCAGCATCATGCCGACGCCGGATGCGATCAGAGAATAGCCCCAGAAATCGAAGTAGAGCTGGAAAGTATAGGCAAAGGCACCCATCCAGGCCAGAGGCGCTGAAATACTTTCATAGCCGATCTTTGAAATCTCATTCCAGAGAATACCGATCCGGTCAGCCAGAAGGACCTTCATGGCCAGGCCGGCAGCCGCCTGCTCCACGCCGCGTTCAAAATTGGAAAAGCTGTATTTCCTTTCCCTCAGATCATCAAAGCCGCCTTCGCTATAGCGCATAATGGGGCCTTCCGCAATCTGCGGAAACATGGTGAAATAGGCCGCCGTACGGAAAAATGTCGGTGGAACACGGGTTTTCCCTGTATAGAGGTCCGCCTGATAGGAGATCATCTTAAAGATGTAGAAACTTAGACCCAGGGGAAGACCGGCTCCTGCCACCCGAAGCGCCCTGACTTTGAAGAAGGTCAGAATACCGGCATCCAGAACAATAGCCAGAATCAGAAGGACTTTCCGACGGGCAGACGTATCCTTTCCCCGGTCCGCCGGCAGAATGCTGACCTTTTCATAGCCGACTCCGCCGCCATTTTCAATAATGGTAATTCCTCTCGGCTTGACCAGGGCTCTGCCCAGAAAATGATTGACAATGGTAAGACCCAGTAAAAGGAAGACCATTCTGTGATTTCCATAGCCGTAAAAAAGCAGAGAGCCGATAAAAAGGATAGCATCCCTGTACTTATTGGGAGCTACATAATAGACAATCAGGAAAATCGGCAGAAACCGCATGAGAAAGAATATATCTGTAAAAGCCATAACCCTAATCCTTAAACCCGGTCATATCAGAAACCCGGATGAAATATACGTGATATTGCGAATCTGAATTATACCATAATTTTCCGGGGATTTGTTATACTGTACAAAGAATAATGAAAACCAGATTGGAGGACTGCTTACGAATACCATTAAACTATACGACAAGGATGCCTATGCTTCTGATTTTGACGGGAAGGTCCTGTCCTGCCGGAGAATTCAGAATCCGGAACGGATCAGGGCTCTGAAGAAAAAAGCCCTGGAAGCAGAAAGTGCACCGGGGCTTCTGTCAGAGACGGATGTCTTCTATGAGGTTGTCCTGGATCAAACCTTATTTTTCCCGGAAGCGGGCGGCCAGACCTGTGACAGCGGAGTCCTGATGGTCGGCTTTTCTCTGATTCTTCCGGTTCTGGATGTACAGATCCATGAAGGGTTTTCTTCTGTCAGGCAGAATACAGAAGAATCCTCGGATAATTCTTCAAATAATGGCCGGACTTATGAAGCCGAGATCTGTCATGTTCTGACTCAGAAGCTTGACGTCGGCACCATGGTCCATGGCATTATCAATTTTGACCACCGCTTTTCCAATATGCAGAATCACAGCGGAGAACACATCTTCTCCGGCCTGGTTCATAAGCATTACGGCGATGAAAATGTCGGTTTTCATTTATCCGACAATGAAGTCACCATGGACTATAACGGGAAGCTCACGGCAGAGCAGATTGAAAAGCTGGAAATCGAGGCCAATGACTGGATCCGGCAGAATGTCCGGATTGACTGCCGCTATCCGGATCCGGAAGAGCTGGAAAAAATGGACTACCGGAGCAAGAAGGAGCTTTCCGGCCCGGTCCGGATCGTGACTATTCCCGGATGTGATGTCTGCGCCTGCTGCGCACCCCACGTCAGATCCACTGCAGAGATCGGAATCTTAAAGGTCATTTCCTTCATGAATTACAAGGGCGGTGTCCGTCTGTCCATCCTCTGCGGCGAACGTGCGGAGGCAGATTACCGGGCCCGCCAGAAGGAACTGGATCGGATTTCCCGCCTCTTAAAGGTTCCGGCCCTGGAATGTGCAGAAAGAGTTGAAAAACTGTCAGAAGAAAAGACTGCTCTTTTGGCCGCTCTGAATGAGGCTGAAAGCAGACTTCTGGAAAATGAGATTAAAAGAATTCCATCTTCTGAAAAGAATCCCCTTCTTTTTACAAAGATTCAGGCTCCGAATCTGGTCCGCCGATCCGTAAATCTTATGACCTCTAGCCACAGCGGAATCTCTGCCATCTTCTTTCCAAAGGATGGACCGGCTGAAGATGAAAATACAGCTTCGGATTATTCCTATATCATTGGGTCCGGCGCTGACCAGAAGGATTTAAGAGACCTTCAGAAGAAGCTGAACCAGGCCTTCCAGGCCCGGGGCGGTGGAAAACCCATCATGATTCAGGGTTCTCTCAAAGCCAGTACCCGGGAACTTCGGGATTTCTGGAGAGAGCTTTAACCTGGAGTGCGAACATCCAGATTTTCATAGCAGAAGAAAAGAATCGTAAGTTAGCTCATCTGATTTTCCCGGTCAGAAGACATTAATCGGCCAGCAGCTCATCCAGGGTCTTCCCGTAAGCCGGAAGGAACTCCTGGCAGAAGGTCTCTGCTTCCGGATAGGTCTTTCGCATTTCGGCTACGGACTGCTCTAAAGTCTTCTTTGCTGTCCGAAACTCTGTATTTCCCGCCGTTTCTTCCTCGATGCACTTGATCAGGGCCGAGATCTTGTCGGCAGCCTTGACCAGATGCCGCATATAGTCATCGTCCGGACTGCCGTCTCCCTCGAAGATTTCGTCAAAGGATTCCTGCAGATCCTCCGGTAGAAGACGGGTCAGCTGCTCCTCGGCATGATGCTCTACTTCCTTGTAGGCTGTCCGGATCTCCTTATTGGAATATTTGACCGGCGTCGGCATGTCTCCCGTAATGATTTCGGAGGCATCATGGTAGATTCCGATCAGCGCTGCCTTTTCGGCGTCCAGATGCTTTCCGAAGCGGCGGTTGCCGATCAGGCAGAGAGCATGGGCGATCATGGCCACCTCAAGACTGTGTTCGCTCAGGGATTCCGCCCGGCTCGACCGCATCAGGGCCCAGCGCTCGATATATTTCATTCTGGAAATGGTTGCAAAGAAACTGCTCATAAGACCTCCCGGGATTTTCCTCTATCATAAAATCTATAAAAATCCTATACTTTTTAAAAGAATAAGACAACAGAAATACAAATAAGGCAATACAAATGAATACTAAAAACAATATGTCTCCAAATGAGACCCTGTCCAAAAGCAATCCATACCAGTCTTCCCAGGAAACCCTGCCCAGGCAGAATGCAAAGCAGTCTTCCGAAGAGAAGCAGTTAAAACGAAAAACCTTCCTTCAGAAGCGCATCGTTGTATTCTTCGGTGCCATGATCTGCTGTGCCCTCTGGGGCTCGGCCTTTCCCTGTGTAAAAATCGGCATGAAGCTCTTTGCCATCCGGCCGGATCAGACTGCCGATCAGATCCTCTTTGCCGGCTGCCGCTTTGCCCTGGCCGGAATTCTTGTAATTATCGTCGGAAGCCTTCTCAAAAAGAAGCCCCTGATCCCCAAAAAGCAGGAGCTTCCCTCCATTCTCTGGCTCTGCCTTTTCCAGACAGTCGGTCAGTATTTCTTCTATTATATAGGGATCGCCCACACCAGCGGCGTCAACACCTCGATCGTAGACTCCCTTTCGATTTTCCTGTCCATCCTGTCCGCTTCTCTCCTCTTTCGGATGGAGAAGCTGACCGGGCGGAAGATTTTAGGCTGTATCCTAGGTTTTCTCGGTGTCGTTCTTGTGAATCTGAACGGCGGCGGCTTTAACTTTCATATGACCTGGATCGGAGAAGGCATGATCCTCTGCTCGGCCATCACCTATTCCTTCTCTTCGATCTTTGCCAAGATTTTTTCCCGAAAGTCGGATCCGGTCCTTCTTTCCGGCTGGCAGTTCCTGATCGGCGGCCTGATTCTGTCGGTCGGTGCCATGCTTGCCGGCGCCCGGCCCAAGAGCCTGACGCCCGGATCTTTCCTTCTCTTCCTCTATCTGGCCTTCATTTCCATGGCTGCCTACACGATCTGGACCATCCTGTTAAAATACAATGATGTCAGTCTGGTCTCGGTCTACGGTTTCATGAACCCGGTCTTCGGAGTTCTGCTATCGGCCCTCTTCCTCGGAGAAACAGAAGGCCTGAACTGGAATTACCTCCTGTCCCTCATTTTCATAGCTATCGGAATCAACCTGGTTAACCGCCAGGCGAAGAGAAATGTAAACCAGACAGCAGAAGTGACCAGTCAGAATACAAAATGATTCTGATTTAAATGAATATTGATAAGAACGGATACTGATACGAATCAGCAGGAATACAAAGTTAAAAAACTGCAAAAAAACAACAGAAAAAGGAGAAAATATGAGTACAAATGACGCCTACAAGGACAGCATGATCGTTTTGAAGGACGAAAGTGGAAACGATGTGGAATACCACTATCTCGAGGAAGTCTTCTATCAGAACAGGACTTATATCGTCCTGGTTCCGGAGGCAGAACTGACAGCTCCCGGCGGCCACGTCGTCATAGCCGAATATATCACCGAGGGGGAGGAAGAAGGTATGCTCTACAGCGTAGAGGACGAGGATATTCTCCAGGCTGTCTTCGATGTCTTTAAGGAAGATTACAAGGACGTCTTTCGTTTTGCCTGAGAAACAAAAGAAGCGAAAAGCGGCCGGTCGGAGAGTCTTCCCATTGCTTCCGAACAAGCCTGCTTAGAAAAAGAGAGCGGATGGAATTTTCCACCCGCTCTCTTTTTTTGCACGAATCTTATTTCGATGCTCTTCTATTTTCGACTCCTGTACTCCATAGAGAACCGGTCTATATTTCAATACAGATTCTCTTCTCGTTCGGATTGTATGAATACAGATCCTTCACTTAGATCTCAAGAAGCTTGGCATATTCAGACAGAGCCCCGTCGGTATCGCCGGCCAGAACCTTCTTGGCCAGGGTCTTACCAAGCTGAACGCCTTCCTGGTCGAAGGAATTTACATTCCAAAGGAAGCCCTGGAACATAACCTTGTTCTCGAAGTGAGCCAGAAGTGCACCCAGGGTCTCGGGATTTACTTCCTCGCCGACAAGAATACTGGAAGGACGGTTTCCTTCGAAGTTCTTGTTGGTGTTTTCATCCTTCTTTCCGCAGGCGAAGGCTACGATCTGGGCTGCAACATTGGCGCAGAGCTTCTGCTGGCTGGTAGAGCCCTGGATCTCGACGTCGTTCTGAAGCTGGGACTTCTTGAAGCCGACGAACTGCAGGGGAACAATATTGGTTCCCTGATGGAGGAGCTGATAGAAGGAGTGCTGGCCATTGGTACCGGGCTCACCGAAGAGAACCGGTCCGGTCACATAGGAAAGTCTCTCGCCGAAACGGTTGACGGACTTGCCGTTGGACTCCATGTCCAGCTGCTGGAGATGAGCCGGGAAACGGATCAGAGCCTGAGAATAAGGCAGGACTGCAGTGCTCGGATAGCCGAGAACATTTCTCTCATAGACACCGATCAGGGCATCCAGCATAGCCGGATTCTTCAGAGGATCCTTCTCCTTGGACTTCTCATCTTCTTCTGCTGCACCCTTGAGGAATCTGGCGAAGACGTCCGGGCCGAAGGCCAGGGAAAGAACTGCTCCGCCGACAGCGGATGTGGAGGAATAACGGCCGCCGATATAGTCATCCATATAGAAGGCATCCAGGAAGTCCTTGCTGTGAGCCAGAGGAGAGGTCTCGGAGGTAACTGCGATCATATGCTTTGCAGGATCCAGACCTTCCTTCTTTAAGGCATCCATGACGAAAGCCTGATTGGTCAGGGTTTCCAGGGTGGTTCCGGATTTACTTACCAGAATGAAAATTGCGTGAGCGACATCGGTAGAGGCGAGAACCTGGGAAGCATCGTCAGGGTCTACATTTGAAATGAACTTGGCCTCCATATGGAAGCAGCCCTGCTTCTTGGCCCAGTTCTCCAGGGCCAGATACATGGCTCTGGGTCCGAGATCGGAACCGCCGATACCGATCTGGACAACGGTTGTGAACTTTTCACCCTTGGCATTGGTGATCTCGCCGGAATGTACCTTATCTGCGAAGTCTGCGATCCGCTTCTGCTGGTCCAGATAGAAGGCACGCTTGTCAACACCGTCAGCCATTACGGTCTTACCCAGCTGGCCGCGGGTCAGATGATGAAGGACCAGACGCTTCTCACCGGTATTCACGACATCGCCGTTATAAAGATCTTCGAATTTCTCGGAAAGCTGAGCCTCTTCGGCAAGCTTCTTTAAAATAGAAAGAATCCGGTCATCAACAGCCTTTGCCGCATAGTTGTAAGTGAATCCGCAGGCGCCGTCTACTGAATACTTCTTTACTCTTTCTGCCCCCTTTTCACCTGACATTGCATCCACAAGATTGACACGCTCAGCCTTTTCCAGTTCATGGAAGGAAGACAGGGTATCCAGATTCTTCCACTCGATCATAATCATTACCTCCGATTCTGACTTGAACTTCAAACGAAATCCACCGTTGAAATATATAAGAATGGATTTTAAATAATAGCTAATTCCTTAAGAATTATATCTTATAAAAAGAGATTTTTCCATGTTTTTCCCCTCTTTTTTGAAAACGTTCCCGTTTCTGTCTGATCCCAGTATAATTTCACTTTCAAGGTCTTTTTTTCACTGGCCTCTCCTCAGCCGAACAGCCAATCTTTTTCTTATCTTACATAGTCATACCGTATCCCATGTCTTGTATACAATTTATTCAACAATAAAAACGTTAATTAGACTATTTTTCAATTATGATGAATGGTTTTCATTTAATACTTGACAGTTTTGTCAACTTGTTCTATTTTATCATGCATACAGAGCATCATCATCTGACGAATTGATCATGTAAAAGAGACGACTCCATGGCAGGCTTACCATTGATCTGCCGGACTGCGGGCCAAAGGCGGCCATACCATGAAATCTTCTCCGGGAGGAAAAAGAAAGAAGGTATAAGTTATGAACAGTCTGGTAATCTTATTGATCGCCGTAGTCGCGCTCCTCTGTGGCTACACATTCTACGGCCGTTATCTGGCCAGGACCTGGGGCATCGATCCCAAGGCCAAAACCCCTGCGGTAGAAAAGAATGATGGAAAGGATTATGTTCCGTCTTCCAAGCTCACCGTATTCGCTCATCAGTTTTCATCCATTGCAGGTGCAGGACCTGTACAGGGACCTATCCTCGCCGCTATGTTCGGTTGGCTACCGGTTCTCCTCTGGCTCCTCTTCGGCGGTATTTTCTTCGGAGCCGTTCAGGATTTCAGTTCTCTCTACGCATCCGTTAAAAACGGTGGCAAGTCGATCGGACTTGTCATTGAGAAGTATATCGGCAAGGCCGGACGGAGAGTCTTCTCCCTCTTCTGCTGGTTATTCTCACTTCTGGTTATTGCAGCCTTTACTTCCATGACATCCTCTACCTTTAACGGTTTCACCGCTGCAAGCGACGGCTCCGTCACAAAGAACTTCAACGGCGCCGCTGCCGCAACCATTTCCCTTCTCTTTATCGGCGTAGCCATGATCTTCGGCCTGGTATTAAAGCATGTAAAGCCCAAGAAGGAATGGCACAAGGTAGTCATCGCCCTGGTTCTTCTCGTTGTTATGTTTGCCGTTGGTATGAAGCTTCCGATCTACCTGACCGGCAGTCAGTGGAACCTCGTCATCATGGCCTATCTTTTCCTGGCCAGCGTTCTTCCCATGTGGCTTCTCATGCAGCCGCGTGACTATCTGACAACCTTCATGCTTCTCGGTATGATCCTTGGCGGTTTTCTCGGTGTTCTTGTTGCACATCCTCAGATGAAGCTGAATGCTTTCAATGGTTTTGCAATCACAAATGCATCAACCGGAGTTACAAGCTATCTCTTCCCGACCCTCTTTGTAACCATTGCCTGCGGCGCCGTTTCCGGATTCCACAGCCTGGTTTCATCAGGTACCTCTTCCAAGACCATTCGAAATGAAAAGGATATGCTCTTCGTTGGCTATGGCGCCATGCTTCTTGAGACACTCCTTGGAGTTATCTCTCTGCTTGTTGTCGGAGCGGTTGCCGTCAAGGGAACTGTCCCTGCAGGACTTACTCCCTTCCAGATCTTCGCCAGCGGTGTTGCCGGATTCCTTGAAATCTTCGGTATTCCGACCAGCGTTGCCAATGTCTTCATGACCATGTGCATCTCTGCACTGGCTCTGACTTCACTGGATTCTGTTGCCCGTCTGGGCCGTATGTTCATGCAGGAGCTTTTCAGAACCGAAAAGCCTGAAAATGAAAAGTCGGTCGTTGAGAAGCTTTTCACCAACCAGTATTTCGCAACCGTTGTTACTCTCCTTGCCGGATATATCCTCTGCCTGGGCGGCTATCAGAATATCTGGGCACTGTTCGGATCTGCAAACCAGATGCTGGCAGCTATCGTTCTCCTTGGTGTCGCTGTATTCTTAAAGGCAACTCACAGAAAGAACGGCATGATCTATGTTCCTATGTTCATCATGCTGGCAGTTACCTATACTGCCATCATTCTGAATGTCATCGGTAATGTAAAGGCCTTCATGAACGGAACCGGAGTCTTCTTAATCAACGGACTCCAGCTCATTGTAGCAGCCTTCCTGATTGTCCTCGGCGCTGTCGTTGTAGTTACCTGCTTCCGGACACTTGGTCATCTCCGTCACGATCAGAAGAATTCTGCCGTTGCAGCAGAAGCATGATGACAGACGCTTCTGGAGCTTCAATTCTAAAATTTATATAAAGCATGTGAGAAAGTCCCTTTCTCTGCTTTACAAGTTTTCATCAAAATGTTATATTGTAGCGTGCTACAGATTTAATCTGAAGCACGCTACTTTTTTGTCTGTAAATCTATTTTCGATACGAACAATAAGGAGGTGAAGGATGATCGAGGAGAACAGTATTTTTCCCCATATCCGCCAGATCCACAATCTTCTGAATTTTCTGTTCGGAGAGGATCTGAAAAAATGGGGTCTTACCTTTTCTCAGGCCCATGTATTAAAGGTTCTTTTTGATGCAGGCGGCCAGACAACGCAGAAAGAGATTGAAAAAGAGCTTGGCGTTTCCCATCCGACGGTCAGCGGACTGATCCACAGACTTGAGAAGAACGGCTTTGTAATATCCAGAACGGACGACAAGGACCGGAGGAATAAAATCATTTCTATCACAGACCATGCTCTCCGACATCGTTCCGAAGTGATGGAAAATCGAGCAAAAACCGATGCGGTCTATCTTTCAGGCTTCAGTCCGGAAGAAATTCATGAATTGGACCGGCTTCTGGACCGGCTCTATAAAAACATGTTCGATTATAAGGAACGCTTAGGCATAGTTTCCAACAGACAGTCGTAAAATCTCTGTCATCCGGAAGGCCTTAGGCAGGCACTCACACACAAACACTGATATATGTAGAAAGGACGCAATTCATAATGGTTATTAAAACACTTTCGAAAAGCATCCGGGAATACAAGAAGCCGTCGATTCTGTCGCCGATCTTCGTTGCAGGCGAGGTCATTTTTGAATGTATCATTCCTCTGGTCATGGCCTCTCTGATTGACCACATGAATGGCAGCAGCATGCAGCCCATCTTAAAGGACGGCCTCATTCTTGTCATTCTGGCCATGTGCTCCCTCTTCTGCGGCCGTATGGCAGCCATTCAGGCAGCCAAAGCCGCCAGCGGATTTTCAAAGAATCTGAGAAAGGACATGTTTGCCAACATCCAGACCTTTTCCTTTGCCGATGTGGACAAGTTCTCGACATCCTCTCTGGTCACCCGTATGACAACGGATGTAACCAACGTCCAGAACGCCTATTCCATGATCATACGGGGCATGATCCGGGCTCCCTTCATGATTATCTTCTCCGTAGTTATGGCCTTCCATATCAACGCGAAAATGTCTCTGATCTTTATCGCCATTCTTCCCGTTCTTGCCGTGGCACTGCTTGGAATCGCCGCATTCGTGCACCCGATTTTTGTCAGGATCTTCAAGAAATATGATGCGATGAACGACTCCGTACAGGAAAATGTCAATGGCATCCGGGTCGTAAAATCCTTCGTCCGTGAGGATTATGAAAAGAAGAGATTCGGCCGGCGTTCCGAAGAGATTCGGAAGGATTTCACCCATGTCGAGAAGATTCTGGCCTTAAACTCTCCCATCATGATGTTCGCAATCTACCTGGCCATGCTCCTGGTATCCTTCCTCGGAGCACAGACCATCATCAATACCCACGGTTCCGCCCTGTCGACTGGCGAGTTGTCCTCCCTGATTACCTATGGAGTCCAGATCCTGGCTTCCATGATTATGGTATCCATGATCTTTGTAATGGTCATCATGGCAACGGAAAGTGCTCAGCGTATCGCAAATGTTCTTTCCTATAAGAGCACTCTGGTTTCTCCTGAAAATGGAAAGACCGAAATTGCCAACGGCGAGGTCGTTTTCGACCACGTCTCCTTCCGCTATTCGAAAAAAGCGAAAAGAGAAGCCCTGTCTGATATCTCTCTGACCATTCCTTCCGGCTCCACCCTGGGCATCATCGGCGGCACCGGATCCTCCAAGACCACGATGATCCAGCTGATTTCCCGCCTCTATGATGTAAGTGAGGGCTCAGTCAAGGTCGGCGGCATTGATGTCAGAGACTATGATCTGGACAGTCTGAGGAATCAGGTTGCTGTAGTCCTTCAGAAGAATGTCCTTTTCTCCGGCACCATCAAGGAAAACATGCGCTGGGGCAATCCCAAGGCCAGTGACGATGAGATCTTAAAGGCCTGTCAGCTGGCCCAGGCAGATGAATTCATCCAGCAGTTCCCCAAGAAATATGATACCTATATCGAGCGGGGAGGCTCCAATGTCTCCGGCGGTCAGAAGCAGCGTCTCTGTATTGCCCGGGCTCTTCTGAAGAAGCCGAAGATCCTGATCTTTGATGACTCCACTTCAGCCGTTGATACCAAGACCGATGCCCTGATCCGAAAAGCTATGGAAGAGCAGATTCCCGATACGACCCGGATTATCATTGCCCAGAGAATCTCCTCGGTTCAGGACTGTGACCACATTATTGTCATGGACAAGGGTACCATCGTCGAACAGGGAAATCACGAGGAGCTTCTGAAGGCCAACGGCATCTACCGCGAAATCTATGATTCACAAACCAGAAAGGAGGCCTGATCATGAAGGGAAAGAAAATTACCACTGCAAAAAAGGGAACCGGCAGGCGCCTCCTGGCCTATATCGGTCAGCATTATAAGGCCCGGCTGATTGTTGTCGGTGTATGTATCGTCCTGGCCGGCGTTTCTTCCACTGCTGCGACCGTCTTCCTTCAGCGTCTGATTGATGACTGTATCACCCCGGGTCTGAAAAACGGCATGAGCTCCGTTGCGGAAAAAATTGCTCTGAATATTACGGTCATGGCCGTCATTTATGCAATCGGTGTGGCCGCCTCCTTTATCTATACCAGGATCATGGCAGGGGTCACCCAGGGAACCCTGAAAAATCTCCGGGATGACATGTTCAATCACATGGAAAGCCTGCCCATCAAGTATTTCGACACCCATGCCCACGGCGACATCATGTCCACCTACACCAACGATACCGATGCCATCCGTCAGCTGATCGGACAGAGTGCCCCCATGATTTTCCAGTCCATGCTCACGGTCATTGCCATTATTATCATGATGCTTTCCTACAGCTTCTGGCTTTCCCTGATCACAGCTATCTTTATCTTTCTGATTCTCTATGTCTCGAAGAAATACTCCACTCACTCTGCGAGATATATGATGAAGCAGCAGAAATCCCTGGCTCGTGAGGAAGGCTTTGTCGAAGAAATGCTCGAAGGTACAAAGGTTGTCAAAGTCTTTGTCCATGAAGATGCAACGATAAAGGACTTTAATAATCTGAACGAAGAACTCTACAATGACAGTAACGAAGCCAACCGGTCCGGTAATGTACTGATGCCCATTGTCGGCAATATTGGAAACCTCATGTATGTCGCCATTGCATTTGTCGGTGCTCTGATGGTCTTCGGACATGCCACCAATATCGGTTTTACCGGTATCGACCTCATGTCAGCCGGTATCATTATTTCCTTCCTCGGAGCCGCCCGTCAGCTCTCCCAGACCATCGGCCAGATGTCCATGCAGGTACCCCTGGTTGCCATGGCTCTTGCCGGTGCCGACCGTGTCTTCACCCTGATCGATGAGGAGCCGGAGCAGGACAGTGGATATGTCACTCTGGTAAATGCAGAAGAAGACGAAAATGGAAATATCATCGAAGCGGATCATAAGACCGATCTCTGGGCCTGGAAGCACTATCATGCAGCCGACAATACCACTACCTATACGAAACTGACCGGCGATATCCAGATGGAGCATGTGGACTTCGGCTATACACCGGACAAGCAGGTTCTCTATGATATCAGTCTCTATGCAAAGCCCGGTCAGAAGATTGCCTTCGTCGGAGCCACCGGTGCCGGAAAGACAACCATCACCAACCTGATCAACCGTTTCTACGATATTCCGGATGGCAAGATCCGTTACGACGGCATCAATATCAATAAGATCAGGAAGCCGGATCTCCGCCGTTCCCTCGGCATTGTTCTACAGGATGTCAACCTCTTTACCGGAACGGTCATGGACAATATCCGTTATGGAAATCTGGATGCCAGCGATGAAGACTGCATCAATGCTGCCAAGCTTGCCAATGCCGATGATTTCATCACCCGTCTTCCGGATGGCTATCAGACCATGCTGACCGATAACGGATCCGAGCTTTCTCAGGGCCAGCGCCAGCTGATCTCCATCGCCCGTGCGGCAGTCGCAGATCCTCCGGCCATGATATTGGATGAGGCAACCTCCTCCATCGATACCCGGACTGAGGCCCTGGTTCAGAAGGGTATGGATAACCTGATGAAGGGCAGAACCGTCTTCGTCATCGCCCACCGCCTTTCCACCGTACGGAATTCCGATGCCATCATGGTACTGGATCACGGTCATATCATTGAGCGCGGTACCCATGATCAGCTCCTGGAGCAGAAGGGTGTCTACTATCAGCTCTATACCGGAGCCTTCGAACTGGAGTGATTCCCTGATACAGGGAAGATTCACAGCATGCTATCGGGCCCATCGATTATTGGCTGAAGCTATTTAAGACAAAAGAGAAGGTCCCGTGGGATTTTGAATCTCACGGGACCTTCTCTTTTTGTAGTTTAGGAAAGAAGTGACTGGTTTATATTTGCAGGATCTTATGATCCGACAAAACAATTTTACTTTTCAGGTCAGAATTTGACTGGCCTGAATTTTTATTTACTCGACATCCTGGAGGGCTGCAACGCCTTCCTCACCGGTTCTGACCTTGACAACACGGTGAACATTGTAAACGAAGATCTTGCCGTCTCCGATGTGACCGGTGTAGAGAGCCTTCTTTGCGGTATTGATGACATCGTCTACAGGGATCTTTGCCACAATAACTTCCAGCTTGATCTTGGGAAGAAGGGTCGAATCAACGACAGCACCACGATAACGCTCTGTAGAGCCCTTCTGAATGCCGCAGCCCATAACCTGGGTAACGGTCATGCCGCTGACGCCGAGTTCATTCAGAGCCTTCTTCAGACGGTCGAAGTGATCCAGACGGCAGATAATGGATACCTTATGAGCTTCTGTATCCGCCTCAACCGGTCCGACTGCTGCGGTCTCAGGAGCCTTGTAAACCTTGACGGCTACATTCTTCTGAGCCTCGGATGCCTTGTCGTAATCATCTTCGCCAAGGTCTGTATTTTCATTCGGATCCAGGGATACATCGGTAACATCGGTGATAGCGAATCCGGAGTAAGCACTTGCAAGACCATGCTCGTGGATATCCAGACCTTCGATCTCGACATTGGCCGGAACACGAAGTCCGATGGTCTTATCGATAATGAAGAAGGCAATCCGCATGATGATCAGAACATAGGCTGCTACGGATACAACGCCCAGTGCCTGAATGCCGAGCTGACGGAAGCCGCCGCCGTAGAAGAGGCCCTTGCCGACGCCGTCGGCTCCGGTCGAGAAGAGGCCGACTGCGATGCTTCCCCACATACCGTTGACCATATGTACGGATACGGCACCGACAGGATCATCAATCTTGGCCACATTATCAAAGAACTCTACACTGAAGACTACGAGAACACCGGAAACCAGGCCGATAAAGAAGGCACCGACCGGGCTGACGCAGTCGCAGGGAGCGGTAATGGCTACCAGACCTGCCAGAGAAGCATTGAAGGTCATGGACACATCAGGCTTGCCATAGCGGACCCAGGTGAAGATCATGGTTGTTACAGTTGCAACGGCTGCTGCCAGGTTGGTGTTGAAGAATACAAGAGATGCACTGACAGCTGCAGCATCGCTGTTCATAGCCTGAGTCGATGCACCGTTGAATCCGAACCAGCAGAACCAGAGAACAAATACACCGAGAGCCATTGCTGTCAGGTTATGTCCGGGAATGGCTCTTGCCTTTCCGTCCTTGCCGTACTTGCCGATACGGGGTCCAAGGAGGTAAGCGCCCAGGCAGGCAATCAGTCCGCCGACCATATGTACACAGGTAGAACCTGCGAAATCATGGAAGCCTAGGGTAGAAAGCCAGCCGCCGCCCCAGATCCAGTGACCGCTGATCGGATATACGATCAAGGAAATAACTGCTGAATATACGCAGTAGGCTTTGAAGTTGGTCCGCTCTGCCATGGATCCGGATACAATCGTTGCCGCGGTTGCGCAGAAGACTGTCTGGAAGATAACAAAGCACCATAAGGGTACTGTGCTCGGAACAACACTGTTTGAAGAAGTGTAGCTTCCCCGGATCAGGGGATCAAACTGTCCGATGATGGCTCCTGTTCCGTTGAACATCAGGCCGAAACCGACAACCCAGAAACAGGGAGTTCCGATACAGAAGTCCATCAGGTTTTTCATCAGAATGTTACCGGTATTTTTAGCTCTGGTAAGTCCGGCTTCACAGAGAGCGAAACCAGCCTGCATAAAGTAGACCAGCGCTGAGCCGACCAACATCCAGATGACTGTTGTCATTTCATATTTCATGACTTAAGTCTCCTTTCTTTTTCCATTTCCTCACCTCGACTGCCATCCTTTCCTGATCAGCTTCCTTTTCTTCCGAAAGGAAAGATCATAATCTCCGATGTCTGTTATTTTCCTTCTCAGGAAAAAGGAAAAGGCACTATCTCCAGGGATCCGGATTCCCGTGAAGACAGCGCCTTTGCAGTCTTTGAAACAAAAAAACAGAGAGCAGGACCATTCCTAAAGAACGTCATTGCTCTCCGTTGATTGTTAATATATGGCTTTCAGCGATTTTTGTCAAGAACTTGTTTATAATTTTTTAATAATATTGATCTGCAGATCTTCCCTCAGGTCATAACAGAATCATTATTATAAGCTTTTGCCACGGCCTTCATCCTGCCTCAGATTTCAGCCAGAATCGAGTGACCGATGGTTCCTTTGGGCATGGAAAGGCCGAAATTATCAGTAATCGATGCACCGATCACAGCAAAAGTATCCTCATCAGGAAGTCTTCCACCGCTCTGATAGGAAGGAGACCAGGCGATCAGAGGCACCTTCTCCCTGGTATGGTCTGTTCCCGTATAAGTCGGATCATTGCCGTGATCCGCTGTCAGAAGGAGAAGATCGTCCTTCTTCATGTTGTTCATGAGATTTTCCAGGCCGACGTCAAAGCGCTCCAGCTCATGTCCGTAGCCGACCGGATTCCGCCGATGGCCCCAGAGGGCATCGAAGTCTACCAGATTGGTAAAGCAGAGACCCTTCCAGTCAGATCTCTTGGCCGCATCTACGGTCTGGTCCATGGAGTGAACGGAGCTCTTGGATCGAACTGCTTCGGTGATTCCCTCTCCGACAAAGATATCATTGATCTTACCGACCGAAAGGACATCCAGACCTCCGTCCTTCAGGGCATTCAATGCGGTCGGTCCGGTCGGCTTCAGGGCGTAATCATGACGGTTGGCTGTTCTTACAAAATGCCCCTTCTTTGTTCCGATATAGGGCCGGGCAATGACACGTCCTACTCTCCATTCCGGCTTCATGGTCAGCTCTCTTGCGATTTTGCAGCAGCGGTAGAGATTTGCCAGATCAAAGCTTTCCTCATTTCCTGCAATCTGAAGGACGGAGTCTGCCGAAGTATAGACAATCATAGAGCCGTCCCGGATCTCTTCCTCGCCAAGCTCATCCAGAATGGCGGTACCGGAAGCGGCCTTGTTTCCGATGACCTTTTTCCCGCAGCGTTTTTCCAGCTCGTCGATCAGCTCCTTGGGAAAACCGGTCTTGGTAAAGGTCTTGAAAGGCTTGTCCGTCCGGATTCCCATCATTTCCCAGTGTCCGGTCATGGTATCCTTGCCGTTGGAGGCTTCGGACAGGACCGCAAAGCGGCCGATCGGCGCCTCCGCAGGCTGAAGACCGGCTGCCGGATGCAGGTTGACAAGACCCAGCCTGGTAAGATTCGGGATATAGAAATCCTTCATATGCTCGGCAATATGTCCGAAGGTATCGACTCCCCTATCCCCGAACTTTTCTGCGTCCGGCATGGCTCCGATACCGAAGGAGTCCAGGACAACAACAAATATTCTCTGATACTTTCCCATAGTAACGCCTCAATCCTATCTATTTTTCATCCTCCGGGAAATACTTTCCCAGTGCGGACAGTTCCCTCTTTCCGATCTGCTCTTTGCTCCTCTGTTTTTCTTATTTCCTTCCGGTCACTTCTCCCCGGGCAGAAACTCCGGCCCGAAGCTTAAGGGAAGAAGTTCTTCCAGGGTATAGGACTCAATATGATCCGGATCCTTAGCCAGAAGGATAGGAAAATCCAGCGGACAGAACTCTCTCAAGACCTGGCGGCAGACTCCGCAGGGCGGACAGATGGAAAGCTCTGACCGGTCTCCGATCCCGCCGACAATGGCAATTGCCTGAAATTCTCTCTCTCCTTCGCTGACAGCCTTGAAGACCGCTGTCCGTTCTGCACAATTGGACGGAGTAAAGGCTGCGTTTTCCACATTGCAGCCGGTATAAATCTTCCCGTTCTTTCCGAGAAGAGCGGCCCCGACCCTATGATGAGAATAGGGGGCATAGGCCAGATCTCTGGCATCCAGCGCCATTTCCACCAGTTTTCTTTTCATGTCTACCTCAATTACTGCCATAGATTTCTCCTGATAAATATAGACTGTCCTCCTGATTTCTGCCTCAAGCCGGACTGAAAGCAGCAGTCGTTTTCCTCTATTCAGTCCTTCCGACATACCTTATCAGCTCACGGACGTTTACCTCTTTTTCTCCTTGTCTTCCTTTATCAGATGACGGATGGCCTCGACAGCTGTCTTAATAGCGGAATCGGTATCATGAACCTGATGATTGTCCAGTCCTGCCTTGGCCCGTTCTTGATTGGCCATGACAAGGAAACATGCACCTGCCCGGACTCTCAGATAGCTTGCCACGATAAAGAGGGCTGCCGACTCCATTTCCGATGCCAGGGCCCCGCATTTGATCCAGGCATCCCACTTGTTCAGAAGCTCGTAGCCGACCGGATGCTTTTCCGGCTCATGCTGGCCATAGAAGGAATCCTTGCTCTGAACCACTCCCATGTGCCAGGGCAGGCCCAGCTTCTCCGCCGCCTCTCTCATGGCAAGAGCCACATCGAAATTGGCGACAGCCGGAAATTCAATGGGTGCATATTCCCTGCTGGTTCCCTCCATACGGATGGAGCCCGTGGCAATCACGATATCCCCGCTTTTCACATCCAGCTGCATACCGCCGCAGGTTCCGACCCGAAGGAAAGTATCCGCTCCGCAGTGTACCAGCTCTTCCATGGCAATGGAGGCCGATGGGCCGCCGATGCCCGTGGATGTCACACTGACCTTCTCTCCGTCCAGATATCCTGTATAGGTCGTAAACTCCCGGTTGTCCGCTACAAAATGAGGATCGTCAAAGTACCGGGCAATTTTTTCACAGCGCTTGGGGTCTCCGGGCAGAATCACATAACGGCCCACTTCCCCTTTGGCCACTCCGATATGATATTCTCTGCCGCTGCCTTCTGCATAATCGATCATGCTCTGTCCTTTCCTGAAAACAAAAAGAGGAAAACCATAAAATCTGTGGTTCTCCCCTTTTCATGTCTCTATGATCAGACAGGTAACAGGCTTCTGCCGGTTCCTGTCCATACCGGTTACGGATAAGGGGAATCCCTTAGCGCAGCATATTCTTCAGATGCTCCATCAGTATATTGATGCCGGTCAGATTCTCTCCTCCGCGCGGAATAATAATATCCGCATATTTCTTGGAAGGCTCCACAAACTGCTCATGCATGGGTTTTACCGTCTCGGCATACTGAGTAAGAATGGATTCCACGGATCTTCCGCGTTCCGTCACATCCCGGCGGATTCTCCGCATCAGCCGCTCATCCGCATCGGTCTCGACGAAGACCTTGATGTCCATCAGATTCCTAAGGCCTGCATTTTCAAGAATCAGAATGCCTTCGACAATGATGACCTTCTTCGGAACCACATGAATGGTCTGGTCGGTCCGGTTATGGATAGTGTAATCATAGACCGGAACATCGATTTCCTCATTGTTTTTCAGTCGCTTGATATCGGAAATCATCCGATCCGTATCAAAGGCATTGGGGTGGTCGTAATTCAGTCTCGATCTCTCATCAAAGGGCAGCTCGTCATGTGCCTTGTAATAGGAGTCGTGGCTGATGACAACGATATCCTCTCCGAAGGCCTCCTTGATTCTGCTGACAATGGTGGTCTTTCCTGATGCAGATCCACCCGCAATTCCTACGACATAGACGCTGTCCATAGGTTCTCCTTCATATTTTTAAACCGGCAGCTCCTCTGTACTTCTCAGATCTGCTGCCAGGGTCTGAGTCTCTTCCTGAAAACTCTCTCGGAAATCTTCAGGCCTTCTCTGCCTTAGCTTCCTTTGTCTTACCGTATCCGCCTTCGGCCAGAAGCTTCTGGGCGCTGACCAGTTTTACACAAAGGGTAAAGAGCTCTGCAGCCGTCTTCAGATCATTGATGGGCGGATAGGTCGGTGCAATACGGATATTGCTGTCATTGGGATCCTTATGATAAGGGAAAGTTGCACCGGCATCGGTCAGCTTGACTCCGGCCTTTCTGCAGCGGTTGACAACCTCCTTGGCACATCCGGGCAGGGTTTCAAAGCTGATGAAATAACCGCCGTTGGGCTTGGTCCAGCTTCCGATGCCCAGGCCGCCCAGATTCTTTTCGAAGGTATCCTCAACCATCTCGAACTTGGGCCGGATGATATCGGCATGCTTTCTCATATGCTCTACCATGCCGTGAATATCCTTGAAATAGCGGACATGACGGAGCTGATTTACCTTATCATAGCCGATGGTCTGATGGCGCATCTGCTCTCGGATATCATCCAGGTTGTTGGAAGAGGTTGCCAGGGCTGCGATACCGCTGCCCGGGAAGGTAATCTTCGATGTAGATGCGAATTTATAAACCAGGTCCGGATTTCCGGCCCGCTTGCACTCTGCAAGGATCTCGATCAGATAATCCTGATTCTTGTCATAGAGATGATGGATTCCGTAGGCATTGTCCCAGTAAATCCGAAAATCCTTGGCTGCCGGCTTCAGACGGGCAAAACGGCGGACCGTCTCATCGCTGTAGGAATAGCCCTGGGGATTGGAGTACTTGGGAACGCACCAGATACCCTTGATGGCTTCATCGGATGCCACCAGCTTCTCTACCATATCCATATCCGGGCCGGTCTTGGTCATGGGTACATTGATCATTTCAATGCCGAAATATTCGGTAATGCTGAAATGACGATCGTAGCCGGGTACCGGACAGAGCCATTTTACCTTGTCCAGCTTGCACCAGGGAGTATTTCCCATGACACCGTGAGTCATGGACCGGGAAATACAATCATACATAACATTGAGGGAGGAGTTTCCATAGATAATAATATTATCCGGATTGTTCTCCATCATATCACCCATGAGCACCTTGGCTTCCGCAATACCGCCCAGGACACCGTAGTTCCGGCAGTCGGTTCCATCTTCACAGGTCATGTCCGCAGAGCTGTTCAGAGCGTCCATAAGTCCCATGGACAGGTCCAGCTGTTCCTTGCAGGGCTTGCCGCGACTCATATCCAGGCTCAGTTCCATTGCCTGATATCTGCTGTACTCCTTCTTCAGATCTGCAACTGTTTTCTCCAGTTCCTCTTTGGTCATTTCCTGATAAGCTTTCACAAATGCCTCCTTGCCACGGGATCCGCTTTCCTCTATGGATTTTTTTAATAAAAGCCTTTTCCGCACTTGCTATAACTTTACGCATCATCTGTATTATCGCAGTCGGAATCTAAAAATGCAAATCCTATTGCATGCATCTATAGGATATTGCACTTATCTCCAGAAGAGCCAGAGGGAGATATAGCCTCCGGTCACTGCGGCCAGGGTAAAAGGAAGACCGATCCGCATAAACTGGCCGAAGGAGACCTCATAGCCCTCTCTTCGAAGGAGGCCGGTCCCGGCGATATTGGCGGATGCTCCGATCGGGGTTATATTTCCGCCCAGGGTGGCTCCGATCAGAAGTCCGTAATACAGGAGATAGGGCTCGACACCAAGGCTTCCTGCCACAGCGCCGATGACCGGAAGCATAGTTGCGACATAGGGAATATTGTCGATAAAGGCCGAGATCAGGACTGATCCCCAGACAACGATGGTATAGAGAAGGAAGTAGTTGTTTCCGCCGGCCCTGATAATGAATTTTGAGATATCATCGATGATTCCCATGTTGGTGATTCCGCCGATCACGGCAAAGAGGCCTGCCAGAAGGAAGATGGTCTGATAGTCCACATTCTTCAGATTCATGATCATGGTGTCTTTATCTCCGGTTTTGACCAGCTCTGCAATGATACAGCCGATACCCCAGATCAGACAGATCATACCGTTGGTGATCTCCGGCTTGTTTTTGAAGAAGGATGCTCCGATCAGGCAGACAATGTGTCCGACCATGGCGATGGTCGGGATATAGTCTGTGACCTTTGTATATTCATCTGCGGAAACCGGTTTCTTTTCCTTGCGGAAAAGGAAAAGCATGATGGGGATGGTAAGAAGAGCACCGACTTCAACGGCAAAGAAGACGCCAGGTCTTCCCTGGAACCAGAAGAAATCATTGAAGTCCATATGGGCTGCTCCAGCCAGCATAATGGAGGTCGTATCTCCGACCAGGGTAGCGGCACCCTGGAGATTGGAGGAAACCGCAATACTGATGATCATGGGAACTGGTGAAATCTTAAGCTTTTTACAGATGGCCAATCCTACCGGTGCGATCATATAGACCGTTGCTACATTGTCGATAAAGGCTGAAACGATACCGGCGAAAAGAGACATCAGAATGGTAACCCACATGACATTGGGCGCCAGATCCAGGAGTCTGTCTGCCAGAAGATTCGGCATCTTGGACTGAATGAAATAGTCGACGATAACGACCGTTCCGAAAATCATAAGAAGAATATTCCAGTCGATGACCGATGCCAGATCGCCCCAGGGCAGGATTCCGAGAATCAGAAAGATCAGGGCCACCCCGCAGGCAATCCAGGGCCTTCTCTTCTCCGGAAGGATGATCATCAGGGCATACATGGCAATAAACAGAACAACTGCGGCAATTTTCATCGGCACTTTCTCTCCTTTATCAATACTTGACTGCCTTGTCCGAGCCTTCGTGCGAAAGCTCAGTATCCTTTACTTTTCCAATCATCCGGCTTATGAAATGTGTACAAAAAAAGCAGTAAATGCCTCTGCATTCGCTGCCATGACGATTTGAAAAGTGCAAGCGCGAGACGGGACTCCGTCGGAAACGACAGAATCCGACAGCGCCCGTCATTTCTGAGTTCTTCACGCAAACATTATGACATAAAGCGACTGTAAACGTCAAATTTTGTCGCTCGTTTGTCGCTCAGTTATTTAACCAGCGCTGCAGCGCTTTGATCGTATTCGGTCCCCACACGCCATCCGCTGTGACTCCCAGCTTTCTCTGTACGGCTTTCCTTGTGTTCGGTCCCATCTTTCCATCAACCGCAGATCCTGCCCATCTCTGGATGGCTCGAATTGTATGCGGGCCAATAATTCCATCAGCAGTCACACCCAGTCTTTTCTGCCATGCTTTTATAGTTGCCGGTCCAAGCTTACCATCTACCACAAGCAGATTTTTCTTCTGAGTGGGCTGAGCTACTGGCTGAGTGGGCTGAGCTACTGGCTTAGATGCCGGCACAGAACCGCCCAGCGCCGCCTTAAAGTTCTTCCACAGAGATTCTTCTGGCGGTATCCATCCCGGCCATCCGGGACAACGTTTACTGCAAACATCATAGTGCCTGACAACACGGTCAGCTGAGATGTTAAATTTCTGCATCAGAGATTTAACTAGCTCGACGGTATTTGCAACTGTCTTGTCTGCAATCCGTCCGTCAGTAGAACACATTTCGATGTTGATAGAATTCTTATTTGTGCAGATGCCGAACAAATTATTGTGACCGTAATTCTTCCCTACAGACCAAGCTGTGTTATCAAGTCCTACTACCTCATAGATATCATTCTCATCTACAAAGTAGTGAGCAGAGGCCCCTCGCTTGACACGATAGAAGTATGCCGCATTCCCGGCGGCGGTATCAGAGCGGTTTCCGGTGTAGTGAATTACAATGTACTTTCTTCCGGAATTTCCTTTATAGTAGTTAATCAGAGTATGTTTCGTGTAAAAATTTGCCATTTGTTTCTCACTTTCTCGGCTCTGTGTAGGTAAGAGCCTGGTCAGAATCTCTGATTCCATCGGTGGTCGGGTCAGATACCACGCCGACCAATGCCAGGATGACAAAGACCGTGTTAACGATGGCCAGAAGCTTGTCTCCAAGGCTTCCAAGATCAATGTTAACTCCAAAGATACCAGCGACCTGCTGGATCAGAAGGATAATGGCCGGAATCATGGCCACCCAGAAATTCTTATTCTTCAATCTGATTTTCCAATTAATTTTCATGTCTTTCTCCTTTCTTAGATTTCACTCTGTGGCCGGTTCTCTCCGGCCTCTGTTTCCTTGTCGACAATTTCATCGATCCTGTGATGTGCAGATTTGACTGACTGCTCCACAATTACCAGCCGTTTGGAAATATCCGCAACATCGGTTTTCATCGACCGCATTTCAGATTTGATGTCTGAGGTATCCGACTGGATTCCGGCTAAACTTGTTTCAATTCGCGCCTGCCTTGATGCCTCTTCCCTTGCATCGTCGATCTGAGCTTTCACATCTCCGTTGCTCTGGTGGTTTGCATTGAGCACTCCAAGAACCAGGGAGACAACCAGGGCTGCCAAAGCTATCCATGTTGAAGGGTCTACCATCATGCTGTCTCCTTTCTCTTAGATCTCCTTCCATCCTGCAGGGTATGCGGCAGGACTCCATACGTTGTTGTCGATCGTTGATTGATACGTTTTGCCATTATAGGTCACTTTGTCACCGGTCTTGTAGGCGTTCGTGCTGTCGGGCTGAACCCACTCTTTAACGGTTCCACCGGCTTCGTCCATGAGAACCTTCGCGAAAAGTGACGGTGCATCTGCCGGTTTCCAGCTGTCCTGTGACGTGTGATCCTGAAGTACCTTGTACAGCACACCATCCTGCATAACCCGGTCGCCGGTCTTATAGGAGTGGCCGGAACTCTGCCAATCCGGGAAAAGCTTCGGAACGGTCAGCGCGGTACCATCATCCGTACTCTGTGCCTGTTTCGTGGCAAACTTGATAATGTTCTTTAATTCTGATACCTTCATCTGTTCACCACCTCGCTCACTATGCTGTCGATGTTGTCTGCCGTGACTTCGTCCTCACCATTGACGGAATCAATCGGTGTCGTGCTCTCTGTGTACGTCCTTCCGCTGCCTGCCGGATCGTAGGCTTCGGAGTAGTAGACGCCGGTGCCTGACTGGATGATCTGCATGCCTGAGTCAGAATAATTATGTGTAAAACTTTTGCCATTAATCGTAACTGCTTCGGTTTTTATCATGATGATGCCTCCGTTGGAAGTTCTGAGATTCCCTTAATCTGTGCTGCAAACGTGCACCAGTTGGTTGCGGACTTGTAGGTGTCAACTAAGTTGTCCGCTACGTAGATGTATCCGGTGCCGGATGCTATTGGGGTGTTGGTAAAGTGGTCTGTGCCATTAATACCTACGACTGCATCAGACTTTCGAAGGATAACGGTTTTCAAAGAAGTACAGCCGGCAAAATTTTTGGTGTAATATATATGAGCAAAAACATCCGAAAAGTCGAGCTTTTCAAGAGAAGTGCAACCTTCAAAAACATTCCCGTTTATCGATGTTATTTTCGGAACACTGACATTTTTTAAAGATTTACATCCACCAAAGCAGATTGGCTTTAAGGTTATTGCTTTCGGCAGATTTACGGTGACGAGATTTTGAAGATTGTAGAATGCATGCCATACATTTTGACTGAAAAGGAATTCCGGCGCATCAATTTCTGTTAAAGCCGTGCAACCTGTAAAAACATTTTCTCCAGTAAAATTTTGCACGCCGGATAAAGTAATTTTCGTAACTTTCGACAGATAGGAAAAAGAGTATGATCCAAGAGATGTGATCTCTGCCGGGACTACAAGCTCACCGCTTGCTGTCCTGTCCCACACACTCTTTACCAAATCTGTATCAATTATCCCGCTGATTGCGCTCGCCATCTCTGTAGATTTCAATTTGTCGGTACTGCCTGTTTTTTTTCGGATCGCATCGGCGATGCCGGTCATCACGCTTTGAATTGTGTCAGCCATATCCTCACCACTCTCCATTCAAAATCGCATTTTGGCAGTAGGCTTCGATGGCAGATATATCCTCTGCCGTCCAATAATCCGTTCCACGGACCGGTGTCTTGCCATCGGCTCCGGTTGCTCCGGTCGCGCCGTTGGCAACGTCAAAGGAATGCGCTCCGCCTTTATCTGTGATTGTTACCGTATGTCCTGTACGGGTTTCCGTAACTGCCACGGTCGGAGAAACACCATCTGCACCTGTTGCTCCTGTGGCTCCCGTAGCACCGGTATCGCCCTTCTCACCCCTTGGTCCGGTCGCACCGGTATCACCCTTCTCACCCTGTGGTCCGGTGGCTCCGGTATCGCCCTTCTCACCTTTCGGAATTACAAAATCAAAAATCGTCTCGGTGTCGGTACCGACATTGGTTACTGACGGAGTATCACCGGAAGTTACTTTTCCGATGTGAATTACGGCCAGAGACTTGGCATTTTCCGCGTAGGTTTTCGCACTCGATGCTGATTTCTCCGCTGATGTGGCAGAGGCGGCCGCGCTGGTCTCTGATTCCTTTGCAGCGGTCGCGCTGTTTGCCGCTTCTGTCTGGCTGGACTTTGCATTACTCTCCGATGTCTTTGTCTGAGCTAACAGAGATTCGATTTCCTGGACATTCTGACCGGCTTTCTCGATCAAGGGAAGCTTGGTCTCTGATATCACTGTGTCAGATGACAACGCTGAGGGCTCCACTTCCAGGGCAAATCGGGCTGTGCCTAAGATGGATCCATCGGATCCGGTGATCCGGATCTCGCACGGTGTTGTTCCGGGGACTGCTGTCATCTGATCTTCGACCGGGACCGTCACAGTCGATCCGGAAAGGGTCGCCTGGTATTCAAAGCCGGTGTGATCGGGCTTCGTTCCCCGGACCGTTGCGATTGCTCCGGATTCCGGGGTGAAATTATCGGAGAAATCTGTCAGAGTAAAGACCATGGTTCGGGATGTCTTGTCATACTGAGATAAGTGGATCACTTTGTGAGTCCCGCCCGGATTAATGTTAAGATTTGTTTTTATTATCTGCGCCATATTTTATCTCCTTCAGGCTGTCCGGGACCACATGTAAACACCAACGTAAGGTGGCATGTTGCTGTGCGAGTATCCGCCACCAGCAGAGCCAGTCTGGATTCCCTGCCAAAATGCCGCGGCTCCACCTGCACCTGCATCCGCGTTCCAATCTAATCTCTCAGCCGGTCCGGATACTACATTTGCAGAAACATACTGATCGTGACGGTGCACTGGCATTTCTGCAGTATTTAATACAACATTGGATTCACCGCCAGTCTGCCCAGATTCGACAGTGATGGTTTTAAAGATATCAACATGTTTCTTTTTGCCGAAATCCGGATCCGATCCAAAAGTGGCCGAGTTTGCTGTGTAACTTCCGGATGCCAGCCATTTATAAACGAATTTGTCACCGGTTCCAAATCTGGCTAACACGGTAGCAGCGTCATTATACCCGACTGTAAAAGTCTCATTGTCAGCACATGCGTAGACCCATTTCTCATACTGAAACCCAGCGGACAACAGAAATCCACTCTTCAATTGTTCCCATGTCCCACCAAATAAGGTCGCCGGAGAGGTCGAGTTGATACTCATGTAGATGGATCCGACCGGGAACACTCGATCCATAGTCCCGTCAATCTGATTTTGCAGATTTCCTGCGACATCTGTGGAAAGCTGAGTTTTGAGATTTGAAAACCATTTGTCAAATTTTGTCTGGCATAAAGTAAACCAGGAATCAAAATCCGGGCTGTCAATGGCATTGGAGACATACCCGCAGAGGGTGGTGTCTGCCCTGCAGTCTATGAGATTTCCAGCTGTGATCTTTGTCGCACCAGCGGGCACTTGTACTCTGGCAACAACAAGCTGGTAGACTCCGCCGGACCGCGTCGGAGCCGTAGCTGTCGCTGTGGATCCGGAGTAAGTGCCTTGAACTACTTTCAAGCTGATCTGCCGATCAGTGTCATTCCGTTCGATTACAATATTATCAATCCGTGGATAAGATCCGGATGCGGTGCCGATCGTCAGGGTCGTGCTGTCATCAAACGTCCGGACCTTACCGTTGATGTAGGTGGTTCCTTTCCCGATCGTGACGGTCATCCCGCCGTCCGCAGAGATGGGAAAAGAAGAAACAAACACGCCATTCTTAAAGAACGGAGTCAGCCACTCAGCGAAAGAATCGGCATCGTAGGTCCGATCGCCGTTATTGGAATTCCAAAACAATCCATACTTATTGCTCATGTCATGCCTCCGTCATTGTGACCTTAAAGAACTTACATTCCGGGAGCTGGAGTCTTCGGGAAAGCTCTCCCGCAACTAGGCCATAGGTATCGGTCAGTTCACTCTTCTTAAAATCTGCACAAAGGAGCTTTTCTCCAGAGCCCAACTTCTGTAAGGTTGAAAAAACGTATTCTGGTTTAATTTCTATAATGGTCATGGTCCCTCCTAGTCTGCTTTGAAAGCAATCCGGGCTCTGGTTCCGAAAGTCGGTTCGATCTTAAAGACACCGCTTTCGTACACTTCATTGATTTCTGTAATGCGCTCGGCTCTCTCGATGCCCCATTCCAAATGCCGGACAGTTACGACATCGCCGAGGTCGTAGTCTTTTAAGTACTGGAAATTCCCATTCGGATCCACATCTGAATCCAGCGTGGAAGACTTGCATTTATTATTCTGGAGCTCATCCTTTCCACGCTGTTTCATGGAAGATTCAAACTGTGCAGTTGTCAGATCATCCTTGTTCACATCGGATGCTTCCAGCCATGTTTCCCGGCGATCCAGTCCGGTCAAAGTATCATCTCCGGTTGTGTACACACTCGAGACCGTACCATCGTTGATCTGACCGACATAGCAAACATTTTTGTATGAATAATTGTCCCGGCTGTACTCGATTTGTTCTAGGTTTCCGAAATCCGTGGAGAAAATCACTTGTGGCCGGTCCGTCTGATCGGCAGATCGGTCCACACCCTGGAAGATCTCAAAGGTGATTTTCTTGTTTTCAAAATCCGGTCGGAATCGAAACCCGACTGCTGCAGACTTTGCCAAACGTTGTTCGTAGTCCAGTAATCCTTTGTACTGGGCGTTGAAAGAGACCGTGTCCGTGATCCCGATCGTGCTTCCAAGTTCGACCTTCGGGATGGCGACCACATTGCTTAACAGAGTCCGCATGACGGTCTCTGTGTTAGAGTTGTCTGCCGTGTAGCTTGGGCGGATCAGCCTCCGATCCATGTAGGATGATAAGAACCGGCCTTTGACGACCAGGTCCTTCTCTGTCGAGCTGTACTTAATGTCGATGCTTTCAACCACACCGGCCTCCGGCTTGCCTGGGATCCAGATCAGGTTCTCCAGCTGCAGATAGCGGATGTTGTCTTCTGTTGTAGCTGCGTGGAGCTCAAAGTCTCCCGGGCCGTAGTACATGCGGTGCCACTGCAGAGACGTAATTCCTGAAAGAAATCCGATCAGCTCCATTTCTCTGGAATAAACACGTACATCCTCAAGCATGCGTGTACCTCATTCTGTAAGAAATTGTGATGTCAAGGTTTCCAGAGCCAGAATCCGCGCTGAAGCCGATCGTGTTGTCCCCCTGGTGCAGCTCGAAGAAAGAACTGTCAGAGGACAGATACTGATTGATTTCCGACTGCACACCGGACCTTGTCAGATAGATGTGCTTGTTACCGCTTCCGGTCGTTACGGTGAGAAGATCGCCGTAGACCAGTGACAGCGGCTTGCTGCTTGTTCCGATCTGAATCGTTTCTTGGCTTTCCACTCTGGTCACGGATGGATTTGTAACAGCGCCATGAACGGAAAATGTAATGGTCAGTCCAACCGCGTCCGCTCCGATTTCGTTCGAGATAGAACTGCTCTTCGCCTGAATTCTAGCCCCAATCTCTTCTCTAGAAGCTGTGAAATTGTGCTGAAAAGTAAAGAGGCCAGCATAACTGGCCATTCGGACGACCTTGTCATCCGGATCATAGAAATAAGGGTCTGGACAGATCAGAGAAATCGTAAATTCTCTAGATGAATTCAGGCCATCTGAGATTATTTTCTCCACATAATAGTCGATAACTTTTTCGTTCTCGGTATCTCCGTCGTTTTCCTTGATCGTGAGACGTCCCTTTGCTTTCGGACTAAACAGGCTCATGATCATGTTCCGGACAGAGATGTGGTCATCTTTTCCTCGATCCCGGATTGTTAATGTTATGTTTCTGGCTGTGATTCTGGAACTCTGATACGTGGATCCATCTTCAAAGACATTGTCGGTTGTGTTGACATCTACCTCGGTGCTGTACAGCCCATCCGCATCAGTTAAAAAAAAAGGAGAGTGTGGATCTTCCCCGAATGTGAGCTCCAGATTTCCGCGTTTGCAAATGATTTTTCGATTCCGCCGCATGTCACGCTCCTGTCATCTTAAGAGCCATCTGTCTTGTGGCATTCCTTGTCTGCCGCGCGATCTCGGAAGGTGTTAGCGCCTTTGGAGATGAAACGTAAATGTTCTGCGTGTAGGATTCTCGGGACTGTTTTTCTTCGCCCATTGCATCCTTGATGTAGGTTTTCAGGTTATCGATTGGCAGGACTGCTTCCGGTCCCGCTTCTCCTCCGCCTAACAGGTTTCCATCCTGCATGCCGAAGATCATCGGGCGGTTTAAGATACCGCCTTTTGCGTACCATTTCACCGATACAGACGGTACCTGTTTGGTCTGTGCGTTGAAGTTACCGGACATTGAAAAATGTGGAAGCTTCATGGATTCATTGAACTGGAACCGCACACTCCCGACCATGCTCTGCAGGAATCTTAAGGAGCTGGCAACGATGGCCCGTGTCTGTGCCATGCTTCTTGCCGCTCCAGCAGGAATGCTGTTAAATGCGGACGCCATTGAATGAGATCCTGCTTTGATGCTTGAGAAGGATGCGTTGATTCCGGAAGCCATTGATCTGGCGCTTGCTACGGAGCTTGTGCTTCCTTGTTTAAACGCGCCGGAAATCTTGCTTCCGAGATCAGAAATGTTCGACTTCAGCGCGCTTACTCCAGTTTTTACAATGTTAACAGAAGACTGCATCTTGGCCAGGCTTGAGCTTGCTTGACTTGCATTCTTCGCGATGCTTGACATCTCAGTCTTCACCAGGGCTAGCGACGCTCCAAGGATAACCATTCCAACTCCGGATACCGTTGCGCCGGCACCGGCTACAATTAAACCAGCCCCCAGCGTGAGTGCGCATGCGCCAGCGGCGATCGAGGAGCCAGAGAATGCAACGAGCGACCCGGACAGCTGCAGAATTGCAACTGAGGATGTCACTCCGTAAGCCGCGATCGTCGGAAGATGTACCGCAAGCATGGATATGCCTGCCGCTGCCGCCAGAGATCCGACGCCGACCAGCGCCACACCAGCACCAAAGGCAACAAGTCCGACCGCTCCAGCTGTCAATGCTGGTGCAAGTGCCGCAGCACCGACTGCCATCAGTGCCATAACGCCAACCATCGAAGCCATGGCAATTGCCGCGGGGGCCCCGGCCTGTCCGATCTGGACCGCTGCCTGTGCAAGAAGAAACAATCCAGCGGATGCCAAAAGGATTCCGGCACCTGCAGCCACCAATCCAAGAGCATTTTGAGATAATGCCCCGGTTGCTGTTCCTGCCGCCTGTACTGGTGCGGATGCCACGGATGCTGCGCCACCTAAACCGGTTATTTTCCCGATGATGCCGCCGATTGCTCCGCCCGCTTTCGTAATTCCGCCTACCAGTTTTCCGAAGCCTGAAATGGCTTTTCCGCCAATTGCCAGTACTGGTCCGACAGCTGCCGCAACGCCTGCAAGCTTGATAATCGTCTGCTGTTGGCCGGAGTCCAAGGAATTCCATGCTTGTGAGGCCTTGTCAATTGTGTCGGACATCTTGCCCATTACATCCGTGATCATCGGCGCGGCAGAGTCAACCAGTCCGCCGGCGGCATCTTTTAACTTGTTCATGTTTACGGTGAACTTATCCGCCGGGTCCAGGGTGTTGTTGAAAGTTGTCGAGACGTTTCCGAGCGTTTCGTCCAGTCCTCCGGCCTTTCCTGTGAAATCATCCACGGAAAGGGTCCCGTTGTGAAAGGCTTCGTACAGTTTCGCCCCAGAACGAGCGCCGAAAATGTCAATTGCAGACGTCTGACTGCTCAATGCTGCCTGCAATTCATCCGACATGGACTTTCCGTCCTTTGCCGCGTTCATCTGGACACGGCTTAAGCCCGTCATGACAGTCGATGCGTCAACACCAGATTTCTCCAGCTTACCGAGGAGCTGTGCTGAGTCGTCAATGTCCATCCCTAAGCTCTGGAATGCTGTCGCGTTCGATGTCAGCTCTGACTCCAGAGCGTCCATCGAGATTCCGGAAGACTGGCCGACGGAATTAAACAAATCGAGAACGGCACCGGCGTCATTAACCGAAACACCAAAGGCATCCATTGCGGTCTGCACGTTATCAACCGAGCTCGACACGTCGGCGTTGTTCAGTTTTGCAAATTCAACAAACTGCTGTGAAAGCCCCTGCAGGGTGTCACCGGTCAGACCAAAACGGGTGTTGACTTCGCCAATAGCATCTCCAGCATTCTGGAAGCTAACGGGAATGGTCTTAGCGATCTCTTTTGCCCGGTTCTGCATGTCAGTGAGGGCCGCGCCGCTTGCACCGGTCTTCTGGGTGACGGTGTCCACCGCCTCATCGATCTCATGCCAGGACGCGATTGCTGCAGTCCCCGCTCCTACGATCGGAGCGGTTATTGCTGTTGAAAGCTTGCCGCCAATCTTGGACAGTTTCCCGCCGGCACTTTGAATGCTTGCACCGAAAGACTTGGTGGCAGACTCTCCGCTTTTTTTGCCGGCATGCATGCCTGCCTGTTCTGCGCCCGGAACTAGGGCGTTTTCAATGTTCTGTTGTGCGCCGTCTGCTGATGGAATCAACTGCACATAGGCGGTTGCAACGGTTCCTTTTTGATCAGCCATTCAAGTTCCTCCAAGCCGCCTCGAAATCGTTGGAATTATCGAAAGACTTTGCTTTATGTTTCTTTTCTTGTTTCCCAAGAATTAGATCGTTGGATATCAATGTTGGTTTCTGTGCTCCCCTACCTGCGTGCTGATAAACAAGGAACTGAAGCTCGTCAAAGATTTTTGCAAGCAGAGCGTCGGTTGTACTGACGCAGACCCCATGTGCTGCCATGTAAGACCTGGAATCCGGCCGGAGTTCCGATGCCAGTACTGCTGCTGTTTCCAGTGGGATACTCTTCCAATCAAAACAATGGTAGAATTCCGCGAAGTCTGCGACGAGCTTATCCTCGTTTTCCAGGTAGCACAGCAGGCACATTAGTTTTTTACTTTTGAATCTTTCTCCGAGACAATATCAAGGATTTCTCCGATTTCGCCTGCAACTTTGTCACAGTCAACGAAGCCATCCTTGTCCGCCAGATGATCCTCAAGCTTCCGTGCGCCAGCTTCGCCTAAGATGTAGTCAAGTACATCAGCTTCGGCAAAGTTGTTTTTCTGCCAAGCACGGAAGACACGGACAAAACGCATGTCTTTTAACATGCGCTCATCCACTTCAAACTCAAAGCCGCTAGTTGTTTTCCCTTTAATCATTTAGTCCTCCATCAGGTTGTGCTCGGGTCCTTCAGGTACTCATAGTGCGTGTTTCCAGAAGCATCCGGAGATGCAGCAACCGTTACCTCGTAGCCAATCGGGTCACCATCTTTTGACTCTACGTCTCCAAGGTCGGTGACCTGCCCATCCGGAATAACCGTTCTCTTTGCTGTGTTTCCACGGAGGATCTCATCAATTACCCAGATACCTTCCTCGGGATCTTCCGAGTTAACCTTGACAGTAAGCCCGGCCTTCAGGTCGCCGGTAACATTAGTCGAGTTATAAACACGCTTCAAAACGTCCGGATTCTTTGCCTCAAGCATTGTGAATTTAAAGCTGTCTTTTCTGCCCTTATTTGTTCGAAGAACCGTATCTCCGCCCCAGGCCTTAACTTCATCGGTATCCGGCGCCGCGCTGTTCGAAACGCCATCATCGGAACAATAACCCATGCACACGAACGCTTTGTCCAGTGCAGTTGTGGTGTCGGTCGGAATGGTGGTCCCAAGAGGAGCCCAAAAGACTGCACCGCCGGTTTTAGGTTTTCCGGTCGTTACATTTGAAACTGTATTACCCATGTTTAATCCTCCATGTAATTAATGAGATAGGTTGATTGGTATCGATATTCTTTTGTTGTGATGTCGGTAAAATTTGTGTCTGCATTCAGAACGCATCCGGAGATGTTATCGATCGTAGTAAGATCATGCATGGCTGTCACGACATCGTGGTCCAGAGTCGCTGCTTTGTAGAGCGTCGGCCCGATGGACTTAATGGCGAATGTGCCCTGGGAAATCCAATTGGATTCCGCCCCACCGACCCGCTCAATGATGACGTAGCTCTTTGGCGGATTCGGTGGTTTTTCCATGTAAATCGGGACGGAGATCCTGGCCTTTAAGAAATCTTGAATTTTTTTTTCAACAATCATTGGAAATGCACCGCCTTTAGTAGAGTGTTCTCTTCCATGTCCCTTGATGTGGAATTCTGTCGAATGCTGACTCGAGCTCGTTCCGGATAGTTGTGTCCGGTTTCGACCTCACAGTTTCCAGCTTCCTCTGCAATTCCGTTTGCCACGCTTTCAAGTTCTGACACGATCTCTTCAGACTTCAACAGCTCCCGAATTCCGGCTCCATTGAGCTCGATTTTCACATTTAATTTATCAGCCATGCCGTTCTACCTGCACTTTCGCATTCCATGGTCCAGGAATATTTTCATCAATTCCCGCGAACTCAAATCCGAACGTGTGCCAGGTCTGGTTGAAAAACTCCACCGTCGTGTCCTCCCAGACATGTGTGTCGCCTTTTGGGATTGCCAGCTGATAGGTTGCGGTCTTCCCATACAAAGAAGTGTTGTTGAGGTTGTCTACAGACGATACTGGAGAGACGAGAACATTCTCCACATCAACGGTTTTTGTCGAATAAATCGGAGCTCCAAACTCGTCTTCTCCGGTTTTTTCGTTCACGTGAAGTTTAACTGTGATTCCCTTGATCATTCCATGTCCTCCAGCGGGCTATGTGATCCGATCCGATTGCCAAGGCCAAGCAGTTGTCGATCTGTCTTTCCGAGATAGAGTTCTCCGGAACATCCGTTCTGCATTGTCCAAGACTGCGTGTATCCCAGTGCAGACATGCTTCCTTGTGTGGCTCCTAGCGGGTACATAGAAGCAGAATCTCCATCCCCAAGTGCGCGCCGGACCATCCGGCTGGAGACAATTGCCTTCCTCCCCTCGTCCGCAGTCAAAGCGACGGAATCAATGATTTCTGCCGCTTCTACCAGGAGCTGACTGGCTTTTTCTTTCTCTGATGCGGATAAAGCGCGGAAACCAGCTTCCACTTCATCAACGGATCCGTAAACATTAGCCAATTCCGTCACCTCTTCCTGGGCGCCCTTTTAGATACTGTCTTTGTTTCTTCCTGTTTTTCTTCTGCCGGCGTCGGCTTTTCCGGCTCTTCCTCAGACTGAAAAATAATGGAATCCAGCGGTAAGCTGGATTCCACCTTTAATCCCTTGTAAGTTCCTCTGTAGATCATGCAGACGGCTTCATTACCTTTGCAAAAGCGTTCAGGTCCATGATGCCGACGCCATAGACCACCTCTGCACGAAGTGCAATCTGATTGTTTCTCTGCAGATCTCCAAGACCGTCCGGATCGCCGAACTCGATCAGATGTGCGGCTACCGTTCTCTGGACTCCCCAGCGGAATGCATCGAACTGACCGACAATGCCGAGAAGGTTGCTGGCGGTTTTTGCTTCGTTCTTTCCGGATACGGTGTCGGATACTGCTGCGGTCATTCCCTCGAAGTTAGTGACACCAGTGCCATAACCAAGCTCCGGGTAAATTCTACAGCCGGTGGTGTCGCGCATGGTTGCCAGGCCAAAGGAAAGAGTCGGGTCCATTGCTACACCGGTCGGAGTGTAGCCTGCATTGATAACAAGACCTGCTGCGGTTTCAACTGCGACATCATACTTGCTGTCAGCAAGAGTTGCGGACTGAGTTGCATCGATCAGGCCTTCCGGTGCCAGAGAAGATACATCGCCGGTCAAAGGGTTGATCTTATGGATTGCAATGAGATCGAGCGCACGGCCAAGTGCGATACCAGCATTATCGGAGAGATCCTGAAGGACTCCGATCTGTACATCTTCATCAGCCCACTGAACTTCCTGGCTGAATCTCATGGTTACCTGAAGCTTTACCGGCTTTACCAGTTTCGGAGCGTAAGCTGTAGGGGTCGGAGACTTTTTATCGCCTTCACCTACAATCTCAGCCTTCGGTGCTGCAGTCAGAACCCAGTTAATTTCGGTTCCGAACTTCTGAGGGCGTGCTCCGGAAAGCTGTGCCAGTGTAGATCCTGTCTGTGCCTTCTTAAAAATTCCCTGTGCGATGTTATTAGGGATCTGAAAATCGCTAGTAATTAATGTTGGCATTTTTTATTCCTTTCTTCCAAAAATCTGGTGTGCCATCTCACGATAGTCGGCTGACGAAAGATCATCGGCCGATGTCGGAGACGTCGTATTGCTTTTATGTCCTGTTTCTTTAATTCCCGGATATTTACTGCCTTTTGCAAACTTCAGAATAGCCTCCGCCTGCGTCTTGCAGTCCTCTTCGCTGTTTCCGGTCAACAGATCTTCCGGAACGCCGGTGTCTTCTGATACTTTTTTGCGGATTCCGCGAGTCTTCTCCTGCTCTTTCAGCCCAGCAAGTTCTTTTTTCAGGGATTCCGCCTGCTCCTGTGCCTTCTGCAGTTCGGTTTTATTTGCCTCCTGCTGCTTGTCATACTCAGCCGCCTTGCTCTTCAGATCAGCATAATCTTTGTATTTATCGCGCTCACGTGACAGCCGATCTTTGACAATTGCGTCAACCTGTTCCTGTGTAAAGGTTTCTGCTGCATTTCCGTTTTCTGCGGCATTTCCGGTTTCTCCCGGTGTTCCAGTTGCTCCCATGTGTTTCCCTCCATGTTAGGTGATTAAAAATAAATAGTTTCCCGCGTTTAAGGCACGTGTTGCCAATAAAAAAGACGATCATTTCTGATCGTCTTCGTTATCATTGTTCCCACGAAAAAAGCACCGGCCGAAGCGGGTGCTTTTATTTCTCAACAATTTCCCATTTCCCACCTTTAGAACTTCCATCTAACGGTGCTGGATTCGTCTTAGAATAAAGATAGTCTTCTCCACTATCATCTATAACTCTATACATCATCTCATTCTCTTCAGTAGCTTCATATATTTTTCCATTAGTTAGAGAATCAACGCCAAATGATTCACCGACATATTTTAATTTCATATATTTTTATCCTTCATATACTTAATTTTTGGTTCATGCATAACACCATTTTTATCTTCATACCAGTGAATATCAAAAACATATTTATCACTTTCAATCTTTCCGACAAGTTTATTCCAATCTTCTGGTTGATTGTGATATTTCTCAGCTAATTTATCCGCAACTCTGAGCTCAGTTTTACTATCTGTTCCTGCTATTACATGTGAATTCAATATTACTGTATGATTAGGGATAAAACTTATATTACCATTATAATTAAACTGTAAAGGTTCGTTCAAGGATTTTTCATGATTTCTTCTATAATTATCCCTCTTCCTTGCATTGATTGCATCTTTATTTTCTGCATAATGTTCTCGTTCCAGTGATCGGAGCTTTTCTTTTGCCGTTCTTCCTTCAGCCGCATCGTATTTATCTTTATATTTCTGCGGATCATAACCGGAAACATCATCGTCCCTTGAAAAACGGACTGCAAATTCACATTCACAGTTTGGGTGGATATGCTCTGCGTGATTTCCTGCGGCAGTTTCTTTTGTCGCGGGCCTCCATCCATTTGCGGCAATCATCTGACAAAACGGACACCCGTCTCCCGACGGGATCCAGGCGAATTCTGCGTGGTCACGACGTGCATTCTTTAGTGTTGTGTCTGATGCCGCTTGCTTTACCAATCGACCTACAGAACTACCAATACTTTCCGGCAACGATGATTGTTTTAGCGTTCCATTTACTGCTGCTGCGGTTTCCGAATATGTAGCTGTATCTGCCGGTTCCGCACGCGGTACGCCTGCTTTTGCAGCTTCCGCTGTCTGATCATACATCTGGCAGGCTAATGCTGCCGACGCCTCACCATATTTTGTAGATAATGCGTATGCGTACTGAATTAAATCGTCTACATTGTCCAGTCCGTTTTCCTGCACATATTGTGTCATCAGATCAGCAGCTTTACGATTTACTGCCGCAAGTTGTTTCCTGTATACCGCCCAAGCTTTCGCTGTTATTTTCATTCTCTGTAAATTCCTCGCTCAGAACAGCTGTCCCACGTGCCCGTGATTCCTGCGACCTGATCCGGCGGATGTCGGCCTGATCGAAACCGCACATTTCCAAGAAAACATCCGTCTCCCCGAAGCCTTCCCGGACAGATGCAAGCTTTGTAGCTGCGTCAGTGGTTGCGGCTACGGATGGCATTGCCGGATTCTTGAAATGCGCAACAACCGTTTTGGCTTCTTCCGGGAGCGCATCCGGTGTAACCCCCAGTTCGATCGCCTGTGCCATCTGTGAAATCTGATACAGCGCATCTCCGTTGGACTGATTCAACTGCGTTGCAAGCGCTACCAGCGTCTGTGACTGTGCAAGAATTGCATCTGAAGATGCCGGATTGGCGTCATTGATAATTCCGGTATCTGTCACAGATAGCCCGGTTGCCGCAGAGAACTGCGTTGCCAGAATTCGGATCATCTGCACATGCGGTTCAATGGATCCCTGCTGGAGCTGTCCGAATACTGGGTTTTGTCCGGTCTCCGGATTAGATGTAGCAGCCAAAATGGAACCTACGTACTGCTTGAATTTCTCATTGATGATGTTGTCGTACATTTCATCTGTCACACCCAGAAGGTATTTCTGCGGGCTTGTAGCAAATTCAAGGCCGATAGTCGCATTGGCAATGGTGCGGACATATCCCTGTATGATTCTTCGAATCGGTTCCTTTATCCGTGACTGACCGAATGGTTTGTCACTGGAAGGATTCCATGTTAATGCCACCATCATAGGCCGGCCGAATTTGTGAGGGTGTTCTTCCGCGACCCAATGACCGGATTCGCGTGACATCACCCATGTTGCAGTATCTGTAAACAGATTTACATACATCGGGGACCACGTAAGATCTGATTCATCCCGTCGTGCGTCCTGGAATGCAAAACCGCAATCAATGCGGCCTTTCTCTGCGTTCCAAGCTGCCGCCGCGCATTTTGGAGAATAGAAACGGATCACCGCATCATCCGGCTGACCAGAGAGCACAGCAAACGCGGAGCCATACAGCAATTCATCCCGGCAGGCCTTAGAATATTCTGCGACCATGCGATTCCGCTTAACGATGTCAATCATGGTAGAAGCTTCATATCCATTTTCAGAAACAAAACCATCGAACATAGACCGTGCCGCCAGCACGTCAACCGCTTTTGCTCCCCAGCTGCAGCCAATGTCAAGTTTTGACATATTTCTCGGAAGCGCAATTCCTAAATTTACTTCAGAAAGCGGAATATGGCCGTTGTAATATCTCTGTTTTGTGTCGTTTTTGCTTGAGTGATAATTGTATATCCGAACCAGATTATTCAGTTTCTGCTGTTCTTCCTCTGGAAGTCCTTCCACATATCCAAAATTTAGAGAAATCATTTATCGGTATTATCCCTTTAACATAATAAATTTGCCATGTTCTATCCAATTCTCATTTTTCTGCCAGGATCCCGCTTGGAGTTTGTCGCTCCCCATAAAGCAAGGGAACAGGCCTCAATTGGAAGGCTGTCCATTCCTCCGAATCCGTATCCGGAGCCGATCTTTCGTTTAATCGATGTGATGGCTGACTGATTCAGGCCTTCCTGCTTTCGATACCAGGTCAGCGTTCCTTCGTTTACCATGTTTGTGAGAAGACCCACAGAAGCAATCACGTCGTTGACTCTCGGACGGATCACGCTTCCCTTATATCTCCAAGTCTTCGAGATCTTATCGCAGAGGACATCGACTCCATTCCGGCCATCGATCACAACACAGGACGCTTTCGTGTATCTGACATTCAGCCAGTCAGCTAACCATTGAATCCCAATGGCTGTCGGCTGTCGGTTGATCAGTGAGATTCTTGCCTTCCCATCTTTCGGGATGACGGCTCCACAAAGGACAACCTCGGTAGCATCTGCCGAAAACTTGATTCCATAGGCCGTTTTCCCTTCAGGTTTCAGCTCGTCAGAAACGCATTTCTCCCAAGCTTCGGCATCCAGCGCCATGTCTTCCGTATGCTTCTCTTCCGGTGCCCACCATCCAAGACGTTCTCTTGCGAAACCGTCCGGTGACAGTGACTTATATTCTTCTTCGGTAAATTCTTCGGTTAGACGGATTCCCAATGCCGGGTTGGTTAAAAACCACAGTTTATGATTTCCGGTCTTAATATCGTCCAGGCTTTCACCTTCTGGAGACCATTCATACCAAGCACTGTGTTTTCCTCTGTCTCTTAAACAGTTCTGCCGAAAACGTTTAAAAACCGTACCCTGACAAGTAGGATACGGCGGAGTTCCGGTATAGATAATTTGTCTTGTTCCGGTATTCGATGCCGACAGAGTAGCCGTGATTGCTTCCTGCTGTTCGTCTGTCAGCTCCTGAGCCTCGTCATAAACAACGACGCTGATCGCGTCAAAGCCTCGGGCCGACTGCTTGCTTCTGGTAGCAAACTCGACAGAGGCTCCGTTGCTTAGTTCGATTCGTTCCTCACCGTTGACATAGCTGATATGTTTCACAAGGTCCATGATCTCTGGATGTCGTTTATCGGTAAACATGGAAACCAGTCTCCGGAAAGCTTTCTTTCCGGTCTTTACCTGGTGAGCCGTGTGCAGGATTCTTTCCCCGTTCACGACAGCTCCGTAAAACTCCCTTGCTTCCAGGCATACGTTCTTTCCATTCTGTCTCGGTACGGAAAGACCGGCAGAATAAACCGTGTATTGTCCGGAAGCATCACGTCCAAGCCAGCAGTCAACAATTTTCCGCTGCCATTCGTCAAGCGTGTTGCCATAGGCGGCCATTAACTGCGCTGCATCACCGCCGTCCGATGTGACTATCTCCGGCTCAAGCTTGATTCTTGGCTCTTGACTTCCGATCATGCAGGTTGACGGTGTTTATTCAGGATCAGCTGCAGCGCTGTTTTGCTTTCCTGTTTTTCTTCCTGAGGCGCCGAATCGGTATCCATGATTTTTATCAGAGAGTTCATCCCGGAAAGGTAAGATTTCCATAATGCTTCATACGCCTTGTAGGATGGATTCTCTCGTTTCCCATGCTGACCACCGCCATTGTCGTAGTCAATAACAGCCGGTTCTGCCTCGATGATCTTACGCAGATCCTCCAGTTTGTTTGCCATCGTAGCGAGATTCTTCAGTGATGGATCCAATGCAACCAGAACCTCGTCTTTTATTCCAGATGCTGTGAGTGCTTTTTTCAGGCTGTTGTAATTTTTATGCCTCATTTCTCATCTCCTGTCATGATTCCTGATAAAAATATAGCCAGCAGGCACCCAGGAGCGTGCTTTTCGGTAGCTGTCCTATCTGGCTATGTTGTTTTATGTCCACCCTGTGGACTAAAAGCCCTTCGGGGAGGTATCGACCCTGACCGCGCCTGTTTGGTGGGGGCTCGTGGCATGGCCGGGGTGATCCCCCTGGTTTCGTCGTTTACCAGTCACCGTCAGGTAAATTTTTTTTATTTTTTGGAAAAAAATGTAGATTCTTTTGCCGATCCGTCTCGACTCGGTTTCCTTTGGATGCATTGCAGATCCAATGAGCCGGCTGTAGGTTGTTCCAATCCTCAGCTGCAGCCCTTGCCGAAGCATATCCAAACTCTCTCCATCGACTAACAGGTTTGATCTCATCGATCACAAATGAAAGCGGATGCTTCGAATCGGATGGCTCGTCATAGTGGATCGGTCCAAGCCTTCCCTTGCAGATCCCGCACTCTCCGCCAATGGCTTTGAGTCTTGCTCGATATTTGTTCCGCAGGCTTCCGTTCGCCCGTCTGGGATTACCGTGCATCTTATCACCCAAATAAAATGCGGGGCGGTTATTTGGGCCGCCCCGGTATTAGGAAGGAAATAAATAGGGCGGCAATAAGCCGCCCTGTGACAGTATTTGTATGCCGGCATCTCCTGCCATCCGGCTTATTTTTTACTACTATCACTATACCATTTTTCTATTCCCGAAGTTTCCAATTTTTTCCATCAGTTTTAAATCTTCGTTGACATCTTCAAACTCAAGCAGGGCATCCCCGTGATAGTTGAGCGTGGTCTTGTATGAGTAACCCATTTCGACCGCGATCTGCTCAAAGCTCTCGCCTCTGATGTACCGACGCGTCAAAAGATCCAAGAACGCCGGGCTTTTCATCCGGCTGAGCCGGTTAATGATGTCATCGCCAAGGTCTGTCAGCTTCATGATATCCTTTGCGATGCTGTTGCTTTTCTCCTCGATTTTTATCATGCCGTCGAGCATCGGGTCTCCGGACGGAGAGCTCTGAACTCTGTCCTTATCGTACCTGATAGCTCTCAGGCTTTCCATCGAGCTCTGCAGCTCTAGGAGTTGCTCTTTTTTACTGCGAATGCAGGATTTCAGTTTTCCGTACTCGCTTAAAAATTCCTTGCCTGTCATTTTCTGGCCCTCCAAAAATAGCCCATCCGGAAAAAGTGCCCCTTGTTGAAAAGTGCCTCGTGTTTTTTCCGGTCATGTTTTTCTTCTCTCATCCAGCAGGTGCATCAGTTCCACATTTCTTTCAGTATTCATCCATCTTTGCTTCGCAATTCGGACAAAACTTTGCTTTTCCTCTTCCTGCATTGACGCCTCTCATATCAAGGAAATTTCCGCATTTCGAGCACTGCACTGTATTGCGATTTGTCCACCCGAGTAATTTTCTCCAGTGCGCATGTACTACAGGCTCGGCATCAATGGTTCCCTGATTCTTGATTATGCCTATCACATCGCCAGTGCTAAGCATTCTTTTTCTTTCCGGATCGAATTTTTCAAAAAAATGATTTCAGTTCATCTGCGCTGATCAGCTCCATTTTCATTCTCCTTCACAGTTTGTTCAGCGGGCAGCTCTTGCAATGCTTTTCCAGCATCGAGTCCTGGTCTTCTTTGGTAACGCCGTCGGCATACTTGCAGTAGCTGTCGCAGATCTCAGTTTTCACATTGTCAATGATTTCCGTCACGGTTCTCGCCTGACTCTCACCCGGGGCTATGGCCACAAGGCCGCTGTTAATGCAGCCGATCAGTGTCCTACTGCCCAAGTTGGTCATGTTGATGTGGACCATGCGAGTCTCTTCTGTGTATTCCTTTTTCATTCCAGTGCACCCTCTTTCTCAGCGTCCTGGACATCTTATCTTCTGGAGAAGATTGGACGCGTTCTTTTCCGGGCTGTGATCCCGTACTTGTCAGCACATCTCTGAGCCCTCTGATTTCAGAGTCAACGCGGCTTATCTTCCTTCCAATAATATCCGGTCCTTCGAGAAGGTCTCTCACTTTGTCAGTCATTGCTATTTCACCCCCACTGTTCCGCCATGGCTTTTGCAATTCCGGGAAAGGTTTTACTCCTATTTATGCTTCCATGGCCGCTCTCGGTCCAGTTGTTCGCCTTCCCAGATTTTCTTCTTACATAAAGTTCCGCATTATTTGGTTTCGGCAGGGCATTGCCCTTAAGCTCCGGGAGACCTTTGAGCCATAAACAGGTTTTCTTTGTTACGTAGTTCTCTTTGTCTTCCGGTCCGCTTGCGAACTGGTACGGCTCGATGATCTGATCTGGAGCTCTGAAGGCCGTGTTCATGATGCCTACCGGATTTTCTACCGCTATTCGGTCACATGGAGCCTGGATGCATCTCATGAAGAAGTCCATCGCTTGGATCCTCTGGATCGTTCTTCCTTCTATCCTGTTTTCAGGCGTAACCTTCAGGCTATGGCATTGCGTTGCCGCGTGGCTTAGGTACGTGCAGGGCGGGTGCGCGATGATCAAATCCCAGCGGTCTATGTCGAGCCATTTACCGTTTTGCATTTTTACTCTGCCCCCCCTAATACGTTCAGCGCGTTGTCGAGGATGTGCCATTCCGGGTGGCCGCCACTGCATTTCTGAATGTCGCAGCTGTACGCTTCGTGTCCTCGCTTTCGGAATTCTGTACACACTCTCTGAGATTCCTCGCAAGCTATTAATACTTTCATCGCTCTTCTCATTTCACTCCTTCAAATCTTTTAATGTTGCCCGTCCGACAATGTTTATGGCCCTTAGACTGCTTCCTGTGCCTTCATATTTGTCCAGAAATCAGATCACATATTTCTCATGAGCCGCCTCCAGCTCACTATCAGAGATGTCGAGATAGATCTGAGTTGTCTCAATGCTTTCATGCCCGAGAAGCTTCGATACCTGAATCAGTGGCATTCCGGATCGGAGCGCCATCGTTGCGCCGGTCCTCCGGAATCTATGCGGATGCGCTTTTTCAACGCCGGCAACTCGTCCAAGCCTTCGGATCATGCTCTCGATCGATCTTTTGTCTAGCGGCTTTTCAGGCGATACATACTTCGGATTCTTGTACCAGTCAGCGCATTTTCCTTTTCCGCGCTTCAGCATGTAATCAGGCTCGGCTCCTGGGAATAAATACGGATTGCTATCGGATCGTTCATTAAGATATGCCTGAACCGCAAGCTGAGCCCGCGCGTTAAGATATACATTTCGGATCTTGTCGCCTTTTCCGTGCACAGCGCACTTTCCGTCGTGTATATCAGAGATTCTTATTCCTACCAGTTCAGAGACCCTGCACCATGTTGATGAGAGTACCTCTACAACGGCCCTCTCTCGCGTGTTCTTGCACGCGGCCCGGATCTTCTCCAATTCCATGACAGTGAAGGCTTTCTTTTTCTCCTTGGTTCTCTTAATCCTTTCCACCTTTCTCATTGGATTCCTTAATAAGATCTCTTCTTTTTGAAGCCAGGAATAAAAAGCTGATAAGCAGCGCCTCTCATTATCCGCCGTTGTTTTTGTTATCTTGTCTCGCTGGACTCGGATCGCAATGTATAGCCGGATGTCATCCGATGTGACTTCGTTATAGGACTTCCCGATCACTTGCAAAACTTTCTTTACAGTCTCTCCGTAGTATTTGATGGTATTCGGGCTCAAGCCCTGCGCGACCTTCGCATATATAAATTTTTTTAGAATCTGCTCGTTCACATCTCCGCTATAAGGGACAATGTCCGTGCTTTTCTTTGATATCTGGTATTTACTAAGTGCTACATCGAAAAGCATTCTGATATTGTCCAGATCAGATGGATTTGTGTAATGAGAAACGATGTTGATTAATTCATCTCTTAAAAAATCGTTCATGGTTCAGCCGTTCTTTCCTCTGTATGCCGGTTATGGAAAATATGATGCATAAATCTACGGCCTGTCCAAATATCTGACCACCACATCGGCGTGTACCAAAATTCCTGTGTTTCTTTTTCATCCGGCTGAATAACAGGCCCTGTGACCGGATTGACTAAAGTATCCGTTACAACAACATATCCAGGGCAACCAAGTAATGCCAGCTGAATGTAACACATTTGTGCCGTCACTCTGTCGATATCATTCCCTATAAATGCAACTGATTGCTGATAGTTTATCTTCTGCCTTCTGAGAGAAGAGGCAGCAGCAATAAGCGTGGAGCCGGCTCCACATGATGGATCATTCACAGAGGCCCATCCGTGTTTCTTTATTTCCTGGTCAACTTTGTCTTTCTGAAAATCAATTTCGGCCATCAACTGGCTCAAATTGAATGGTGTAAAAAACTGTCCCTTCCAATGCGATCCAAGGCCAAGATTCATATACATCTTTCCGAGAAAATCCTGGTCCGGATTTCGCTCGAGTGCTTGAGTAACAACAACGAATATTTTCGCCGGTATTTCATTCCCTCCGAGCCGTTTTTCGCTTTCGCTGTATTCCTTCTCTCGATCCTTGATTCTCTTTTCGTTACAATCGAACGCATTTGATAAAGAGCATGCCATCATTGCCATAAGATCCGACCACACCTGCCAATCGTTTAATGATCCTGTCAGATCTTCGAAGAGATCCATGAATTCCTTTTCCGTTCCTTGTACGGTATCGTTATCCTTCAATATTATCATTCCATTTCTTCTTTAGATTCACGGTAAACTGGTCCTTGGTCCATACTTCAAAGGTATAGCTGTCTAATATGAGATGATATCCGTCTTTCTTCAGCGTCTGTCTCCATGCCTCGAGCGTCTTGTCATCCCGGATCGTGTGCTGCATCGATCTCTTTTCCATTTCCACTCCTATGCCGTTGCGATAACCCAGATGATGAATACGATGATCAAAATAGCGATAAAGATTTTCATGGTGTCTCCTTCCTCCTATTTCCCGAAGTAGTGGTCGCCGTACTTGTACATTGGCGTACAGTAGGCGTTATACTTTCCGGCCGTGAAAAATAAGATATTTTCATCCAGCCGGTGCTCTGCGGTCGCCTCTGCCCATACGGCATCATAATCGCTCTGGTCCATGTGCCACCCGGCATCCATTAAGGCTCCATCAAGTACGGTCGAGAATTGCTTATCCTGGTAGATGACTTCGGGAATGGAATCCGGAAATCGGTCCGATTCCACTCGGTTCAATACCACATCAGCGACAAGCCTCTTTCCTTTTTCGTCCTGGTTCCCGGCCTCTGCTTGCACGAGCTCCGCCAGAAGGGAGAGGTTATCATAATAATCGGATTCTGCAATATCCTCCGCCGATGGCATGTTGGATTGATTGGACAACTCGGTTGTTTGTTCGGTTGTTGTTAGGTCGTTGTTCAGTTGTTGTTCGGTTGTCTGATCGGCTTGCGTCTCGGCCGGTTCTCCTGTTGACCAGGCCCCAAGGCTGATGGTAAGAAAGAAAATAACGAGTCTTCTCAGCATGGCTGCCCCCGCTTTCCTTTCAACTCTCTCGGGCCATATCCGAACACCAGCCAGTCCAGCGATACATTGAGCGATTTGGCAATTCTGGCCAGTGTAGCCGTGTTCGGTGTCGCTCCGTTGAAAAAATAGTAATAAAGGGATGATCTTGAAATCCCGGTATCCCTGGAAAGGTCTGTAAGTTTCACTCCGGATTCGATAAATGACCGGTAAAGCCTTTCCTGGAAGCCTTTCGGAGGCATATATTTCTTATTCATGGATCCTCCTATCAGAACCGATTCATTGTGCATCTGCTGCATTCATTCTCAAGCATCTCATCGTATTCTTCTGGTGAATCTCCGTACTGGTCCGGGAACTTGCAGTAGCGATCGCAGATCTCAATCTCTACTCCTTCCACAAGATCATAGAGTGTGATCGTGCTTTCTTTCTCGGCTTCTTTCTTTTCTTCATTCATCATTTTCCCCTTGTTCCTACCATCATTCCGTCTAGCATGGTCTTTTTCAGGCCCTGGATAAAATCCAAGTTCCTCTGTTCCAAATCAATCCGTTCTTCGATGGTCTTTAGACTCTCAGAAATTTTCTTTTGTGTCTCGATGTCCGTATGGTACTCGATCTCCAACAGGCCGACCGCATCAGCTTGTAAGTTGATTGTCGTCAGATATTTTGAAAGAAATCTGCCCAGGGATCTGCCGAGAATCAAATGCAGATACCAGGGATCGATTTCGATCTTTGGAACGATCACGGCATTCCGGCTCTCGATTGGTTCTGCTTTCTTTGTGATTCCGATTCGCCCTTTCGTTGCTGAGAGCTCTATCCAATTTGTTTCTGCCGGGTAGATCTTCCCGGACTGAGCTCTCGATATTTCCGCGATCTCTTTCAGCCTGCATTTCTTTCTGTTCTTCAGGTCCATCAATGATCTCCTTAAAGATTTTCAAAGCCCTTCTCAGCTGCAAATCAGATTCCGTATCCGTTCCGGTCATGTCCTCCATTTGATGGTATAGAGATAGGCTCGTTTTTCGTATATCAGATTCGATCTCCGCTATTTCCTTAAAAACCTGGTCGAGATGCTTGACAGGTTCAGGAATATAAGTGTCAACATATCTCGGAATATTAAGGTTAAATCCGTTCTCCTCAATCTCTTCCAGGCTTGCCATATGAGAATATCTTTGGATCTCTCTCCGGTTCTTTACAGTATCTGTGATTTTTTCAATATCCTCCGTCCGTAAGACGTTCTGCCCCCCATCCTTCTCAAACTCATTTGAAGCATCAAGGAAAAGAACGTCTTTCGATTCCCTGTTTTTCTTCAGGATCATCAAAAATACCGGGATCCCTGTATTTAGAAACATGTGATCCGGTAAGCCGATAATCGAATCGATCAGATTTTCATTGAGCAGGGCTTTTCGGATGCCCTCTTCTCTATTTCCTCGGAATAGAACTCCATGAGGTAGGATAAAGACCGCCGTTCCGGTATCAGACAACCTGCTTATTGCATCTTCAACGAAAAGGAAGTCAGAGAACCCATTCGGAGTGATGCCATAAGAAAATCTTGGATCGGACTCATAGACCTTCGCATCTTTGATTTTCATGGAGTAGGGAGGATTTGAAATGATCTTGTCATATTTCCTCTGATCCTGTGTCGGATCTGTCGGTATGATCTGACTGTACTTTCCGAATCTCTCAAGTCTCCACATTTCAGAAGTTTCTCCGCTGATCGTGTCCCTACTTGCAACTTCTCCCTCGATCCCACGGATCGCAAGGTTAAAGAGCAAGACCGGAATAGCCCGCTTGCTGATCTCTTCACATCGATGGAATCCATCCCAGGAAGAGGAGACCGTCAGAGCTCCGGTTCCGCTGCAAAGATCTAGACAGTTGTTTGAATCTCCCGAAAGTATATTCACTAGCTTACATACCGGATCCGGAGTGTAATCCTGTTTCATCTTGTCCCTGTTGGACTGATTCTCCTGGAAGTAATCCCTGAAATAATCCGTTTTCTGGTCTTCACCTTGGAAGAGATCGAAGAAGGCGACTGATTCCGGCCCTGTGATCTTTCTCATTAGCGCTTCTGGCATCTGGTAGGATTCTGTGATTCCAAGGGCCTTATTTATGTTATTCGCCGTCATCGCAAAGTGTGATCGTGCTATCTTTCTCATCTTCTTTCTTTTTCTTCATTCATCGCACTTCTCCTTAGTTCTTCAGTCCGAGCATTTCTCATTGCTCATCTCTTCCTTCTTTCTTCAACTGCATAGTTTCTTTCAGCACAGAAAGCTTTTTCTGATACATCTCCGGTTCCATGGCCTCCAAGAGAGCTGAGATTTTCTCGCTATTGAACTGTAAAAATTCCAAGCTATAGGAAAGCTCTGCTGTTCTCATCATGAGCCCTAAAAGATATTCGTACTTTGCTTCCTTCTCTTTCAGATCGTCGTAAATCTCAACATCAATATCCATTGTGTTCTTCTCCTCCTAACCATCAATTAAAGGGTAAATCTTCATCGAGATCAGCTGATCCTGCCAAGAAATCTGATCCATCATCAGCCTGGTCAATATTTCCCTGGCTATTCTCCTCTGCAGCTCTCTTCGATTCCGCGAACTCAATCGAATTAGCGATAATTTGTGTTCCGTAGACCTTATGGCCTTCCTTGTCGGTGTAGTTATTATTCCGGATCTCACCGTCCAGGACGATCTTTGCTCCTTTGTGGAGATACTTCTCCACAAATTCTCCAAGTTTCCCGAATGCTGTGCAGTTAAAGAAATCGGCGGTCGGATCTCCTTCCTTTCGGAACCTCCTGTCCACAGCGATGCCAAACCTAGCAATGCATGTATTGTTTTCTCCGCCGTACCGAATCTCCGGGTCTCTTGTCAGACGGCCCATAAAGATAACTTTGTTCATGAATCGAATTCCTCCCTTACCATCTTCTGTACTTTGCCAAGTACGAACTGCGTGTCCTGCTTGGTCAATTTCTGGGCTGTTTCCTCTCCGAGAACGAAAAAATAAGATCTTTCGTTTACCTCTGCCAGGCAGTATCCTTTCTCCTCCAGGTTCTTGATGAGGCTTTCCGCATCCGTTAAAATCTGGTCTGCTTTTCTCATCCTACGTTCCATCCGCTCGGTCGCCATCTGACTGGACTGTTTGGAGATTTCTGCCTCTGCCATCTGCTGCCCATAGGTCTTTCCGGTCTCATACTGGATTTTGGCGGCTTCGGAAATTCTGCTATTGATCTCCGTCTGGTTATCCGAATCTCGGTGATCGTAAAACGACTGCAGATATGACGGGTTGCAATCACGTGTCATTTCATCCCTTCTTTCCGGCCATTTCTCACAAGCCAATCTTCCAACCAGTCCGGAGGCTTTTGTTGAATCGGTTTCGGTTCTGCTGCTAGCTTCAACTGATCGGGTTCCTTTTTCTCAATCGGCTTCGGTTTCTGATTCATTCCGAGGACCTGTTTCACTGGATCAGGGATCTTCCGCTTGATCTTCTCCTGGGCGAGCAGGCCATTGTAAATCCGGATAAAGTGAGACTTTTCCACGCTCTGAATGGTTTCGATATCCGTCTGGGCTAAGGTCCGGAGGTTCTCAGCGGATCCAACCGCCCGCTTGACTGGCTCCGGAAGTTTTTCGAACTCCTCTTCGGCATGATATGAGCTGTCCTGGATGGCCTTGTTAACAAGTGTCCAGGCCTCTTCTGCTGTCATATCTGTATCAAAATCACTCATGTGGATGATGTTGATGATCTGACTGATCGAAGGGGCGAAGCCGGACGCATCTGTCCTGATAAATGTTTCCAGGGCAGCGGAAACCTTTGGATACGGATACTCTTTCAGCATGACAGCCCAGAGTTTTACCACCTCTGCCGGATCGGCCTGAGGCTTGTAGTTCGGATAAGCGACGTTGATCGTGAATAAGATCTTCTGCGTTTCAGAAAATGTCATCGTCAGTGATCCCCCATTTCTCTCTCAAGCTCTGCGTCTTACTGGTTGTCCCTGATCTGGCATTCTCCGACCTCTCGTCGTAGTTACCGTCAAGGATCTTGGCCAGGTTCCGGTCTTTCAGAATCCAGTCAAAGGTTGCATTCCAGTTACGGTCGTTCTGGCCTCTAAGGAATGGTGATGCCTCTGCCTTCTCAAAGGCTTCATGAAGATCAGCCTCTGAGTGATCGCGAAGCCTCGCTCTGATTGCCTTCCGCCGGTCATTCGAGAGCGACTTCACGGAGGGCAGCGACACGCAAGTGGCGTTGTAGTCATCAACTACCTTCTGGTAGTTGATATATGTGCTCGAAGAGCACTCATCTTCAGAAACAGTATCAGAATCAGAATCAGATACAGTATCAGATACAGTATCAGTATCAGTATCAGGGTTATTTTGCTTTTCAGAAAAAGCATTTGCTTTTTTTGCTTTAATTTGCTTTTCAGAAAAAGCATTTGCTTTCTCACTATCGGATGACTTCGGCCTTCCGCCACTCCTTCCAGCCTTGGAACGAGCTGAGACTATATTCTTGTACTGCTCAGAATCCTCATCCAACTTCTCCTTGATGATTTCAAAGACAAATTTCACCGATTCATCATCTGGCTCTGCTGTCTTGTCAGTCTGGTAGTCATAGATGGCTTTGATGAGAGATCCGGCCTGTTCGTTACTCATCGTTCTGAAGGCTGCATACCATGACTGATACATAATAAATGTCTTTTTATTCATCAAATGCCTCCGTTATCTCCACTTCCGTCCTTGGATTGTTCTTGTCATATTCCACTCGGCTTCCGTCCATGCTCTGGATGATCCGGTAGTTATCATCTTCGAGGATTCCATGATGTACCAGGACATCACATAGGGCCTCTTCCAGGTTCACAAGATCAACCCGTCTTCTGGTCGGCATGTAAAACACCGCCTTCACATTGACCGGGCACCGAATCGGTTCTCTCAACTTTGGGAGAAAGAACCTCGCATCCTTTTCATAGGCTTGATAGGCTTTACTGGGCGCGATGAAGATCCGGCCATTCGGTCCTCTGAATATCTGCTGGCTGTTTTTCTTAGTTCTCGGTGCTATCTGAATGACAAATTTCACGATATTGATTCCTTGCTGCTTTCAAGGCACAGCCGATAGACATGAGCCTCGAGGTTTCCTGGCGGATATAATCTCTCAATTCTGCCCGGTCAAATGCGTCGCTTAAATCCGGGATGTAATATCCGCGTCCATCCTGCATGTTCAGGATCGGCCTGATTCTTCTGGCCTTATGAATGGCATTTCTTACTCCCCGATCAGACATACCTGTGGCAGAGGAAAGATAAGCCCTGCCAACTGCGTTCTGATGTCCAACCGGAATGTATAACATGATAATTTCCGAATCGGTAATCATAGGTAGCTCCTTCCGTATCTCTTGATCCAGTCTTCCGTGGTTTTCCCTGTTTCCTTGAGCCATGCCGTCTCAGCCGTTTTCTTCAGCCGGATATCCAGATCGTGGCCATACTTTCCATGCACTCCGAAGGTCCCTCTGTGGTGTTCCGGGCAGAGGGGAACGATCAATCCGTCCTGATCCGCCAGTTTCCGATTCTTTCCGAACATGATATGGTGAACCTCTGTCGGCATTGAACCGCATACGAAACAGCCGGGATCATTTGTGATGATGCTTTTCTTCATACTCTCGTAACTCTTCCAGCTCCTTCGGTGTCATGGTCTCGATTCCAACGTTTTCAGCTTCCTGGACCATCCCATTGAGAAGCACCGACATCTCCCAGGTGTTGTACTCATGCGATCCTCTGAGCATGATGTACACTCGATAGGTCTGTCCGCCCTTCTCAATGATCTGGTCCGTTGGCTTGATGTGGAAGGTATCGGCCTTTAATGCCATCTCTTCCGCCTTGTCGGTGTCCGGGATCTCGACTGTGACCGGGTGGCCGTCAATCCATTGGATCTGGCCGTAATCCCGGAGCATCCGATTGTGGAGCTCCGCCCGGCCTATCTTTAAGGCTGCAGCTGTCTTTCCCAGTAGTTGCCAGTAGTAGGAATTCTGGGAAAGGCTCCGCTTCTGCCTGTGGATTGACAGATCCCAGATCTTATCCCGGTCTTGATGCATGAGAAATACAAGGATCTTTTCAGCTTTCCCCGTTATCTTTTCCATGCTCTGCATCCCACTTTGCTAAGAACTCTTTTCCGGTGTTCGACCAGTCTCTCCAGCTTGCCATTGTGAGCTTCTGGAAACTGTCTGTCTGATATCTCTCTAAGAGAACCGATTCCGGCATGTTGTGGTGCTTACACATTTCCTTTAAGGTGTTGACCATTGCCGGGCTGATCGGATCACTCATGGTGGTTGGTCTTCGTTTCTGTTCTGCATTCTGCTTCGGCTCAGCCTTCTGTCCCGGTTTCTGATTGTTCAAGGCATTGGCCAGCTCCTCTGCACTTGCCATCTGCTCGTCCGAGCCGATTCCAAGCATTCCGAGAGCACGGCCGACTGAACTTGTCTCGCAGTTTTCAATGTATGAAGTCTTGTTGATATACGAGGATGATTCCTTTTCCTGTGCCATTCCGGTGGCCAGAACCTTTCCGGTCTCATCAGATACCGTTGTCTTCATAGTGACAACACCATCCGCCATGTTGATGATGTCGGTTGTGATGGTCCCCTGAGGGCAGAGCTCCCGGAATGCCGCCACTCTGGCAGACACGCATGTGTAATTCTTTCCCTTGACCTCGATCTTCTTTACACGCTCATTGACGCTTTTGATTCCTTCCGCTGTGATCATTTCTGATCTCCTTATCTAATCGTTAAATGTGTTCCACGCTCTTCCAGGTGAGCAAAGGAAAGATGCTTGCCACTATCCAGGGCCTCTCTAATCTTTGCTGTATCTGGCTGATAAACAACCTTGAGATACTCGTCCGGAACATGGAGCGTATCAACGTCAAGATTCTGCTTTCCACCATTCTTTGCGATCCCGAACATGTAGACATCGCCATTGATCCTCTGACGGCCTTTCTCGTCTGGCGGAACAGCTTCGACAGCTGCTTTGATCCGTTCCTTCATCCGGTCCTTTGCTTTCTTGATCTGGTCTTTTTTCGCCTGTAAGGCTTCGATCATGCTGTCAATGGATTTTTCTTTCCCGTCCATCGACTGGATCACGTAGACGTAAGTGTCGGCCTTCTGTCCGACTTCTCCGGTGATCGCTTCCAGCGTGTCATTAAATGCCTCCTCATCAATATCATCCGATTCAGCAAACTCCAGAAACTGCTTCAATGTTGCAGTTAATTCAAACATCGTGCTCATTCTTTTCCTCCGTTCCTTCCTTCGGATATTTATCATTCTGCCGGTCCGCTTCCTTGGAAATGTAGGCCAGCGCCACGGCGAACATCACCACGCCGGAGCCTACAAAACATCCGGAGAAGAAACAGATCAGATTAGTTATCCAGGTCATTGAAATTACCCTCCTCAAACTCGCTGTTTGCCTTCTGGAAAAGGAAAATCCATGCAAAACAGGCTCCCAACCCAATCAGGCTGATCAGAATTCCGGCCGGCTTCGATTCCAGACAGCACGGGAAAATAAAAACCCCGGACAAGGCCAGCTCTGTGATTCCATTCAAAATTTTGTTCTTCATAATCTTTCACCTCGAAAAGGCTCCACCGGAATCCCGGCATCAATGTGATTCATGTTCAAGATCATGTCATCGAATACATCCAGGCGGCCATTCCGATCAAGCAGATCAGAACCCCTTTCGGCTTAGAATCGAGGCCCGAGCAAAAGACCAGGAACATTCCAACGGCGATTTCGGTGATCAGGTTCAAAATTTTATTTTTCATATCATTCATCCTCGATAAATTCAACCGGGATTCCGGCATCGACTTTGTTCCCGTTTAACATGGCATCCTGGAAGACGTCATTTCTTGTGTAAGGGATCCGGCCGAAGTACTTAATGGAATCTTTCGGATATCTGTCAGAGTGCATCCGGATCCATACGAGTCTCCGCTCGACCGTGCGAGTGCTGACGTCGAAATCCTCTGCCAATCTCTTGATTCGGCTGTACTTTTTCATAGCAACCTCCTCACCGAAGCCCGTTCAGGATGTCCCGGATCATTGCAGTTCCCGAGTCCATCGAGACCTTGATCCGCTTTGAGGTGCCGCCGATCCAGAGGATAATTACAAATTCCATATCCTCTTCCGCTACATAACTTATGGCCACCAGGTCACTGTGGTTTCTGGTGAGCTGCAATGCTTTTGCTAGGGCATTGCATATTGCCTGTTTGTCTTCCATGTTTTCCTTTCTTGAAAGTAACTTATAAAGTTACTCTTCAGTTAAAAAAAATAGCCTGGATTTCTTCCGCTGTCAGATTCAGGACCCTGGCTATCTTTTCAATTTCGTCGGATCCAAAAATTCGAGCCTTCATTCGCCTAGAAAATGTCGTATAAGGCATTCCGATCTTGTTGGCGAAGCCGTTAAGAGTAAATCCGGCGGCTACAATCTTACCCTTTAGCAGATTGATGTTTGCCATTTGCTGCACCTCCTTCCATATTTATGCGGTCCGCAGTAACTTAATACGTTACTTAGGTTACAACCATTTTTGGAACTTGTCAAGCTATTTTTGATTGATTTTTAACCATATATGGCATATAATGAAGTTACTTTATAAATAAAACTAATCGAGGTTAACGACTATGGATAAAGGAAAGATTATCAAACAGCTTCGTCTCGAAAATCATATGACACAAGAAGAGCTTGCAGAAAAGCTCCATACTACAAAGCAGACTATCTATAAATATGAATCCGGAATAGTAACGAATATCCCGTCCGATAAGATACAGATGATGGCTCAGATATTCGGAGTAAGCCCGGTAAAAATCATGGGGCTTTCTAATGTCGGCGTTCCCGCGGCTCATGGAGTTCCAATTCTCGGTACAATATGCGCTGGTAATGGTGTGTATGCAGAGGCAAACTTTGACGGATACTTTTTCGTAGATCACTCGATTCGGGCAGATTGCTGCCTTTATGTTCATGGGGATAGTATGGTCGATGCCGGAATTGTAGATGGTGATGTTGTTTTCTTACAAAAAGATATACCCATTGAGGACGGTGCCGTTTGCGGGGTCGTCCTTAAAGACTCCTGTGAGGCAGTGCTCAAGAAGGTATACAGATCCGGAGAGCATCTTATTCTGCAGCCTTGCAATTCGAATTACAAGCCGATTGTTGAAGATCCTGAAAATGTCTCTATCGTTGGAGAAATGATTGGAGTATATCATAAGACAAAGTAGGAGGTAGGAACATGGATACTGAGTTTGATTTCGAATCTGTAAAACGAATGGAGTCGGCCAGAAAAATTAAACCCACCGCTGTATTATCAGAGGATCTTAGTCCCGGAATTGACGGGTCCACGTATACAAAGATCTGCAGCATACTGGCCAAGACGAAATAAACACATAAAAAGACCGCCGTCCTGCTGCAATCAGGACGACAGTCGAAGGATACACAGACACCCGCAAGCAATAGGGAATCCATGTCTATTTATTATAGCACGGATCCCCGGAAGGGAGAACCATGTTTAGAAGAAAACTGCCATCAGGCCGAGTACAGTATGGCGAGTGGTACACGGATCCGCTGACAGATCAGCGGAAAAGGATCACCGTCACACTGACACCGACCGGACACAAAAAGGTTGACGACAGGACCGCACAGGACGCTCTGAGCGCCAAAATCCGGGACGTTTTCGAGGCATCCGGACAAGTGGGCAGCATCACACTAAAGGCCCTGCAGGAGCGATACGTGGAGCATCAGGCGAGGCATTTCAAGCCGCAGACTGCCGACAACGACCGCAAGCACCTCAACACGCTCATCCGCCTGCTCGGCGAGGACACACTGGCGGACCGGCTCACCGCGCCCTATGTCGCGGACCGCCTGGACGCCGAGCCGGTAACATACAATGAAAGGCTCAAGCGCTTTAAGGCCTGGATGCGCTGGGCGTATCGTATGGATCTCGTTGAGGATATACGATACATCGACAAGCTGATCCCGAAGAAGACCGACTCCGTCCGTGTCAAAAACGCGCAGAAGTACCTTGAGCATGAAGAGATCACGAAGCTCCTGGACGGCATGACGGTGGAGCGTTGGCGGCTGCTCACGGAGTTCCTGATTCTCTCCGGACTTCGGATCGGCGAAGCCATCGCCCTCGAAGATTCCGACGTTGACGACGTGATCCACGTCACGAAGACATACAGCCCGACGCTGAGACAGATCAGCACGACAAAGACTGCCACCTCGACTCGTGACGTTGACGTCCAGCCAGAGCTGGCCGACTGCATCTACCGGATCCGGCGTTTTGTGAAGCGGGAGGAGCTGAAGTTTGGCTATCGGTCGGATCTCTTCCTGCCCGCGTTCGGCGGCGGGTATATCACCTATGACGTATACGGGAAGTATTTTCGAGAGAACACGGAGGCGATCCTCGGAAGGAGATTGTCGCCGCACAGCCTGAGGCACACACACACGGCCATGTTAGCAGAGGCGGGCGTGCCCCTGGAGACGATCAGCCGGAGGCTCGGACACTCTGACAGCAAGATCACACGAGAGGTCTACATGCACGTCACCAAAGGAATGAAGAAGCGGGATCGTGAGAGGCTGGAAAAGGTCCACATCCTCTGACAGTGACAGAGATCGACACAAAGCGCCAATTTTTGTCGCTTATTTGTCGCTTGTTTTGATTCTAAGCAATAAAAAAGAGACCGGAAACCCTTGATTTCAAAGGATTTCCGGTCTTTTAGTTAGAAGCGCGAGACGGGATTCGAACCCGCGACCCCAACCTTGGGAAGGTTATGCTCCACCAACTGAGCCACTCGCGCTGACCTGTAATGTGCTTTTTATAGCACGAAAGCGGGTGATGGGAATCGAACCCACGTATCCAGCTTGGAAGGCTGGTGTTCTACCATTGAACTACACCCGCATGCGCTGCAGGAATTCCTGCAACGGTAATTATATTAAATAACTCCCCATAAAAAGTCAAGCGCTAGATCCGGCTCTCATGGCAGGTAAAATACAGAATCTGCCTTTTGTCGCCCAGTTTCTTCAGAAGCTTCAGCCCGGCCCTGACCTTATCTGCATCCAGGTTGGTAAAGGGATCGTCCAGAATCAGAATGGGCTGTTCCTTCTGATAGAGGGTATCTACCAGGGCAAGCCTTGCAGCCAGAGCTGTCAGATCCCGGCATCCGCTGCTAAGGTATGCGGAGGATCTGGTCTGTCCCCGGTGGCGGAAATGAATGGACAGATCCATATCCAGTTCAAATTCATCCTCACTGACCCGGATTTTGTCTTTCGGAAACATCTCATTCAGGTAGGTCTGCATTCCATCCTGAAGAGGCTCCATATAGCGGGACAGGAAGCGCTTTCTTGCAGCCTCCAGATAGCCTTTGGTTCTCGATATGACAGTCAGTCTCTCACCCAGACGTTTTTCCTCTTCCAGATCATCGGCCAGGCGATCCTTTTCATCCTCATGGTTAACCAGGACTTCCGAAGCCTCATTCACTCCCTCAAGATCCTTCTGGATAAAGCGGTTGAGCTCTGCAATCTCCTGATCCATGGCCGCCTGCTTTTCCTGCATCTCTTCGATAGACGAAATTGGGGAAGGCGTCTGTGAAGCAGGCGGGAACTGGCTCTTCATTTCCTCCAGCTCCCTCGAAAGCTTCTCGGTCTGCTCAGTCAGGAAGACATAGCGCTCTCTGTGCCGGCGGATTTCCGCCAGCTTCTCCTTGTCCGTGGCCTTTTCCATCCCAGAAGAAAAAGGAAAACGGTCGAGATAAGCTGTCAGACGTTCCTGCTTGTCGCGGACACTTTCCTCCAGATCCCGGATCTCCTTCCGGTTCTGGTCCAGGAACAGCTTTTCCGACCGATCTGCTGCGATCCGGCTCAGAAGCTCTCTCTCACAGGCATCATGAAAAAGGTTCATGCCATAGGCACCGGCATAGTGCTGTAATTCCGTATAGAGAGAAAGCTGTTCCTCGGAAAGCTGATCCAGCACATTTTCAGAAGCGCTCAGCTTGTCCTTTTCTCTTTCCTTAAGAGTGACATAGCGGTCATATTTTCTCTGAACCTCTCTGACCCGGTCCAGAATCTGATCCGCCTCTCCCGGATAGCGCTCCATAAAACGCTTTTCCAGCTTCTCCGCTTCTTCCACAGACTCACAGATCTCTTCGATCCTGCTCTGATAGTCCTTTTCTTCCTTCTCACTTCGTAGCTTCTGATCCTTCCGTCTGCGGCGGATCTGATGGCCTAAGAGAAGCCGTGATAAAAAAAGGACCAGGGCGATGGCAAGGCAGGCAATCGAAATTCCTCTGCCCTCCTGTCTGCCCAGGGCAAAGAAGAAAATAATACCGCCGGCCAGGAAAATAAAGGCCAGGGCCGTAAGGAGAGAACGAAGGCCCTTGAAGGCTGCAGGCCGGCCCGCCTTTTCCTTCTTATTCTGATAATTTTCCTCCAGAACCTTCCTTTGACCCAGAAGCTGCTGCTTCTCCTGCTCCTTTTCCTGGATCATGGTCAGCTCTTCCGCTGTCGGTTTTCCAGCCCGGAAATATTCAGTAAGGTTCTGAAGATCCTTTGCCTCTTCTTCGCTCAGTGCGGATCTCTGGCTCTGCAGGCGAAGCTCTCCCAGCCGGTCGGCCCTTTTCTGATATTCGGAAAGATCCTCTTCGGTCGGCATGGAGTCCGCAAATAGCCGGGTCAGCCGGTCCTGTTCCCCGATGGGAGGAAGCTTGTCTCTGTGATCGCTCAGGCTGGCCCTGGCAATGGCCAGGCCGGCCTCGAGTTCATCCGCCCCGGCCTCTTCCTCCCGGCTTGGAATTCCCCGGACAAAGAAATCATCCAGACCCGACAGCTCCTCATGATCCTTTTCCATCTGAGCAGTTTTCTCATGATAGGCACCCAGGGCCTGCTCCATCCGGCTCCGTTCTGCGATATCCTGAGTCAGCTTGGCCTTCTCCCACTGGAGAGACATGAGCTCCGCCTCTCTCTTCTTGAGCTGGTCCTTTTTCTGCTCATAGGCCTCGGTAAGAACTGGAATTTCCTCAACGATGGCCCGTTTCTTCCGGATTTCCTCACGGATTTTAATCAGAGATCCGGGATTGGTCTTTGAGGGCCTGGTATAGCTTTTCCGTGCGTCCTCCAGACGGTTGATGGCCTTTTCAAAGGAATTGATGTCATCCCTGACCTCTGACAGTCCGCCCATCTTGGCGTTGAGGCTGTCTGTCATCTCCGTTTCCGGTGCTGACTGGGGAACAAAGATACTCTTTTCGAAGGAGTCCCGATCCAGGCCGAAAAGCTCCTGGCCGATGTCCTTGCTGTAGGCATCCGACTCCAGACCCGTGGACAGGTCAAAGAGATGGAAGGTGTCATCGCTTTCCTTTTTTCCGAAGGTCCTTTCGATCCGGTAGGTCCCGGATTGAGAGGTAAATGTAAGGCTTCCGCCGAAGGCGGTCTGATCCCAGGGCATATAGTGCTCCCGTTCCGTGAGGGTCTTTCGCCTGGGGCTGTAGATCAGGCCGTAGAACATGGCTTTGATAAAGACGGCAAAGGTCGTTTTTCCCCAGCCGTTCTCTTCCAGGATCTCGTTCAGTCCGGGCTTAAAATCAAATTCCATGTCCTTCAGCCGGCCGAAGCCGCTGATATAGCATTTTTCCAGTCTCATCCCTCGATGTCCTCCCCCATGATGGCCCGCATGCCGGTTTCTATGATGGCAGCTCTTTCTTCCTCCGGCAGATCCTCCTCTTCCATGAGGCGGACAAATTCGCCCTTCAGGGAAGGATCATTCCGGAAGCTTTCATAATCGATCTGCACCGTGGTCTTATCCACGGCCTTTACAAAGTAGAAGCGGTCCTGAAAATGCATGCGGATCCGGGTCAGATCCAGGTCCATATCCATATGAATCCGACCGGTGAAAACAAGCTTTACCAGATCATCTGCAGGAATCCCCTGAACGGCATCCTCTGCTGCACGGATCAGATCCGGCATGTCCATATCGGGCGTCAGGTCTATATTTACCTCATGAAGAGTCCGGCGGGCAAAGGGAATGAATTCCGTCTCCACCCTTCCTCCGTCGACATCCAGAAGGATAAAGCCCTTCCTTCCGCATTCATCAAAGCCTCTGCCCTCCAGGCAGCCGCTGTAGGCCCAGATTCCCCGGTCGTCCAGGCGTCCCTCTCGATAGGAATGAATATGACCCAGGGCCAGATAGTCGATATTCTTGCCCCGGAAGTCATTGCGGTTGATAATTTCCGCCCGGCCGGAGCCGTCATTTTCGGCCTCCTGACCATGGAGCATGACGATATTGGTCCGGGCCTGATCCAAGACCAGACTGGCAGCCAGATGGGCGCTGTTATCCGCTGTGATTTCCCGGCCGGTGATGACGATATCTCCATACTCGTAGCTGGTCCAGCTTTCGGAGGTGAAAAGCTTCAGGTTTTCCGGAACATCCTCCGGCTTCTCATCCAGAAGAAAATCCGAATCATCGTGATTGCCCCTGAGATAGAGAAAATCCATCTCCGGATGCAGGCGGACCTGGTCCAGAACGCGTTTCCGAACGCTTTTCCGGACATGCTGCCGGTCGAAGAAATCTCCGGCAATCAAAATGGCACGAACCCTGTTTGAGCTTCCGAATTCCACCAGCCGTTCAAAGGTCTGGAGCAGTTCTTCTCTCCGTTCCTTTGCCTTATCCCCAGGCAGATTGCTTTCCATCTTGGAATCCAGATGGAGATCTGCGACATGAATAAATTTCAAAACTTACCCTCTTATAATTCTTAAAATCCGTCACTGTCCGCTATTGTTCTTATTCCGGAAAAGCTCCAGGCCCTCTGCATTGACCCGGTCCAGCTCCGCCTTAAATTCTCTGGACGAGATTCTCCTTGCCCCTTCTCCGGCAACGATCATCTGTTCCAGACCGTCGGAGGTAATGACCGTAATGTCTGCATCCTCCCGGCGGGCGATTTCATGGGTGGCCCGCTCAATGTAGGCATCGGCCGTCTGGGCTTCCTTTGTATAAACCACATAGAGATTGTTCCAGGCGCTGCCGCTTCCCGGATTGCCCTTGACCTTATAGGCATCAAAGACAACGATCAGGGTACATCCCAGATGTCCCTGGTAATTGGACAGAAGATCCAGAAGCTTTCCCCTGGCCGCATCGAAGCTGGTCTGCGACAGTTCTCTCAGCTCCGGTGTCGTGAAAATGACATTGTAGGCATCGACCAGGACATACTGCTTCTTTCTGGCCTTTGCCTTCTGTTTTTCTTCCCGGCGGCTTTTCTCCGCCGGATGAGCCATGAGATACTCTTCCTTGGCCTTTACCTTATTTTCTTCAACTGTTTTCTGATCAAAGGTCCGGTCCACGGCCTGCCCCAGATCTTTTCTCTCTATTTTACCATAGGTCGCTTCAAAAATCCGCTGCAGATCCGGTTCCAGACCCCCGTAGCCCTGATAGCCCGGATCCCGGTCTTTTCCCGAGGAAATATCGGCCAGTCCCTCATCTCCGTTTTCATAGCGGATGCGGTCCGGCCGCTGAAGGTCCCGGTCCTCATTTCCCCGGCCATTTTGAACAAGGTCTCTCTCCAGTGCCTCCTCATCGGTCAGATATTCCCTGTGGACATAGATATTCTGATAAGGATGAAAAGGATCGGTCCTGTAATCATATCCGATTTTCTCAATGACTTCCTCAGCATTATGACAGGGCAGATAGCCTCCCGGCTCCATGGACAGCCGGCCCAGTCCTCCGGTATAGGAGTTGACCTGGGCCTGATAGTCCCCAAGCTCGGAGACCGGAACATATCCCTCGATCATGCAGCTGTCGCCAGTCTGGACCGGCGCTTCGATTCTGCCCTTCATCAGAGTCAGATCATTCAGAGCCCGGCCGATCTTGGTCGAAGGAACGGTCAGATGAATCCGGTAATAAGGCTCCAGGAGGACATTGGTTGCTCGAAGAAGGGCATCTCTTACGGCAAGTTCCGTGGCCTTGCGGAAATCGCCACCCACGGTATGCTTCTTGTGAGAAGCTCCAGAAACCAGGACAAAGCGGATATCGGTCAGGCCGGAATCGGTCAGAACTCCGGTCAGGCGCCCGCTTCTTAAGGTTCTTAGGATCTGGTGCTGGTAATTCTCTTCGAGGACGTCGGTCGGACAGATGCTTTCGACAGAAATACCCTCACCGGCCTCCAGGGGCTCCAGACGGAGACGGACATCTGCGTAATGCCGCAGGGGCTCGAAATGGCCATGGCCTTCCACAGTCTCCCGAATGGTCTCCATATAGCGGATTTCTCCCTGGTCGAAGCGGACCTTGAGGCCGTATTTATCCTCCAGCTTTCTTGCGAGGATCTCCTTCTGAATGGGACCCATGAGCCGGAGATGAATCTCATCGTTTTCCCGAGTCCACTCAACATGAAGAAGGGGATCCTCCTCATTGAGTTCCTTCAAGGCGACCAGGAGAGTGTGACTGGAGGCCCCGCCTTCAGGCAGGGCCCGGTAGCGGAAAACAGGTGTAAGACTGGGGCTCTTCTCCTGCTTTTCAAAGCCGTAGCCCATGCCGGGCAGAGAACCCGTCAGGCCTGGAATGCCCACCAGGTCTCCGGCAGAAGCCAGAGATACCGTCTCATAGCGATTGCCCTGATATTTTCTGAGTTCAGTGATTTTTACAGGAGTCCCGGCCGATGCCTCTTCCTCCGCCGGCTCCTCCTGTCCATCCCCTTCCTCATCTGTCCCCTGGCCCTGCATGGGGCCGGGTACAATCTCAGTCCGCGGAGTCAAGGAGCCTCCGGTGATCTTAAGAAAGCTGATCCGGTTTCCCTTCTCATCCCGGTCGACCTTATAGACCCTGGCTCCGAATGCTTCGGGATATTCCGGTGTCCGGATCACTTCCGAAAGGACAGTTAAAAGATTTTGAACCCCTGCATGACTTCTGGCCGAACCGAAGACAACCGGGAAGAGTCTACGGTCCCTCACGGCCTTTTCCAAAAGGCCGGCATTGATCTTTCCGGTCTCCATATAGGAGTCCAGCATCTCCTCATCTATGGTTGCTACTTCCTCGGCCCAGGTCTGACAGGCTTCGGTATCCCGGTCTTTCTTTCCTTCCGAACCATCTCCCAGGGACATCCCTGCCTGAAAGCTCTCCGGAAATGCCACAGCATTATCCGACAGCTCCTTTCGAAGCTCGGTCATGATTTCTTCCCGGCTTCTGTCCTTGGCAATATCCATTTTATTGACGAAAATGACGACCGGAAGCCGGTATTTCTCCAGAAGGTCCCAGAGGGTCCGGGTATGGCTCTGGACGCCGGCCGGACCGGAGATCAGAAGAATGGCATAATCCAGAACCGATAGGGTTCTTTCCATCTCGCCGGAGAAATCCACATGACCCGGCGTGTCCAGAAGAGACAGCTTGAGATCCCGGAAGGTCAGTTCGGCCTGAGAGGAAAAGACTGTGATTCCCCGTTCTGCCTCCACCGGATCATAGTCTAAAAGACTGGTCCCGGCATCCACAGAGCCTTCCTTCCGGATGGATCCGGTCTCGTATAATAAAGCCTCTGAAAGGGTTGTCTTTCCGGCATCCACATGAGCCAGAATACCGATCACTGCTTTTTTCACCAGCTGCCTCCAATCTCATAGGACTGACTTTTCACACTGCTATCATGATATCAGTTTTCCATCCTGATGTGGGCGAAAAACATGTTCCGGAGTCATAAGCCGAAAAGATTTCTGATACCGGACCTCTGATATAAGAAAAGAGAGCCAAGGGAAATCCTCAGCTCTCTGATGAATGCTTTCCAGAATACCTTCTGCTCTCTTACTTTAACTTCCAGATCTCGTCATTGTACTGGGCAATGGTCCGGTCGGAAGAGAAGAATCCGGCATGGGCGATATTGACCAGGGCCTTCCGGTTCCATGCTGCCTGATCCTTGTAATCCTCATAGACCTTATCCTTGACCTCTATATATTCCTTCAGATCCAGAAGGGTCATGAACCAGTCCTTAGAAATCAGCTCATGATGGAGACGCTCCAGATTCTCGGCATTGCCGATCTTCATCAGCTGATCTCCGGTAATAAAGTCAACCAGTTCCTTAATCTCCGGATCCTTGTAGTAATCTGCGGGATGATAGCCATTCTCTGCATAAAGCTTTACAACGGTATCGGCATCCTTGCCGAAAATATAGATATTGTCATCGCCGACCAGCTGGTGAATCTCCACATTGGCACCATCCTCGGTTCCAAGGGTTACAGCTCCGTTCAGCATAAACTTCATGTTGGAGGTACCGGATGCTTCCTTGCTGGCCAGGGAGATCTGCTCGGAGATCTCTGCTGCCGGAATGATCTTTCCGGCATAGGTGACATTGTAGTTCTCTGCCATGACAACACGGAAGTAAGGAGCGACCTCAGGGTCATTTGCAGTCAGATCCTGGAGGCAGAGAATCAGATGAATAATGTCCTTGGCAATAATATAGGCCGGTGCAGCCTTGGCGCCGAAGATCATGGTAATCGGAGTCGAAGGCTTCTTTCCTGCCTTGATCTCCAGATACTTGTGGATCGCATAGAGGCAGTTCATCTGCTGACGCTTGTATTCATGCAGTCTCTTGACCTGAACATCAAAGATGGAGTCCGGATTGATCTCGAGACCCTGGTTTGCCTTCATATAATCAGCCAGGCGGACCTTGTTGTCGTGCTTGATCTCGCCAAGCTTCTTTAAAACAGCCGGATCATCGGCATACTTCATCAGATCCTGAAGCTTTGTGGCATCCTTCTTATAGCCGCTGCCGATCATAGAAGTGATATATCCGGTCAGCTCCGGATTGCAGTGAACCAGCCAGCGGCGGAAGGTGATACCGTTGGTCTTGTTGTTGAATTTTTCCGGATAAAGCTTGTAGAAGTTATGCAGCTCGGAATTCTTCAGGATTTCCGTATGAAGCTTTGCAACACCATTTACGCTGTGACCGTAGTGGATGTCCATGAAGGCCATATGTACCCGGTTCTCATCGTCAATAATATAGGTTGACTTGTCATCTACCTTTGCACGGACACGATTGTCCAGCTCGCGGATAATCGGAAGAAGATGGGGAACAACGGCTTCCATATAGGACATGGGCCAGGTCTCCAGTGCCTCTGCCAGGATGGTATGATTGGTGTAAGCGCAGGTCTTTGTAACCAGATCAATGGCCTCATCCATGGTGAAGCCCTCATTCTGCAGAAGACGGATCAGCTCCGGAATGACCATGGAAGGATGGGTATCGTTGATCTGAATGGCAACATGCTTGTCCAGCTCATGGAGGTCGTAGCCCTTCTGCTTGCATTCATAAAGAATCAGCTGGGCCGCATTGCTGACCATGAAATATTCCTGATAGACCCGTAAGAGACGGCCATTGTCATCACTATCGTCCGGATAGAGGAAAAGGGTCAGATTTTCCTTGATATCAGTCTTGTCGAAGTCAATGGAATCATCACCGACAATATTATCATTGACCGTATCCAGATCAAAAAGATGGAGCTGGTTTACCTTTCCCGTCTCATAGCCGGGAACCGCAATATCGTAAAGAGTAGATGTAACGGTTGCCTTGCGGAAGGGAACCTGGAAATGGACATCGTCTCTTCTGGTCAGCCAGCTGTCCTTGGTGATCCAGGGATTCTTGACCTCATGCTGAAGGTGGTTTTCGAACTTCTGCTGGAAAAGTCCGTAATGATAGTTCAGGCCGACACCGTCGCCCGGCAGATTCAGACTGGCGATGGAATCCAGGAAGCAGGCTGCCAGACGGCCGAGGCCGCCGTTTCCAAGAGAGGGCTCCGGCTCGATTTCCTCAATATCCGAAAGCTCTTTTCCGTGCTTCTTTAAGATCTCATTGATCTCATCATAGAGTCCCAAGTTGATCAGGTTGTTAGACAGAAGCTTACCGATCAGAAATTCTGCCGAAATATAATAGAGCTTCTTGTCACCGGATACTGCCGGCTCTTCTGCCATCTTTTCCTTGGTAAGCTGCATCAGAACATCAAAGAGTTCTTCCCTGCTGCAACTGTCCAGATCATGACCGCTGCGGTCCTTCAGTAGCTGATTGATTTTCTCTTCCATCTAATAACTCCTCCTGTAAAACTCCTGCAGAAACTGCAGACATTTCCTATCTCAAAACACGAAAGCCTTCAGGCATTCATGTCTCTTACCGATTCCTGTTCCATCAAGGTCGCATCATAGACCAGATGCTCGACCGGTTCATTCTCCCCTTCGATCTGCTTCATCAGAAGCCCTACAGCCGACTTGGCCAGATGAACCTCCGGCTGCTTGATCGTTGTCAGAGCGGGTACCATGTATCTTGTCATCTCCAGTCCATCAAAGCCGATGACCGAATAATCCTCCGGAATCTTCTTTCCGGCCTCCGAGATAGCCCGGTAGGCGCCGAAGGCAGCCAGGTCGGAAATGACATACAGAGCTGTAAAATCGACTCCATCTTCCAGAAGCTTCTTGGTAGTCCGGTAGCCGGCAGCAATCGAGTAATCCGGAATATCCTCCGGCATGCTCCGGATCAGGTCGGGATCCACTTCAATTCCGTTGTCCTTCAGAGCCTTGATATAGCCCTGGGTTCTTAAGTAGCCGACCGCCGTATCCTCTTTCCGGCCGGTGATAATGGCGATCCTTTTGTGGCCCTTCTTACAAAGATAGTCCACGGCCTTATAGCTCTCTCTGGTATCGTCAATGGCTACCGTTGAACAGCGGGTAACCTTTTCCTCCGGATTTAAGGCAACCGTACAGAAAACAAAGGGGATGTTCAGGTCCTTGAGCCGGACCTCCGGGTTCTGAAGAAAACCGCCCATGAAGATGATTCCCTTCAGGCGTTTCTCCTTGGCCAGCTGCATAGCCTCATCGACACCGGTCTGCCGGTCGTTCAGCTCATTGAGGATAAAATCGTATCCTCTTTTCTGCAGCTCTTTTTCGAAAACCGTATACATACTCTGGAAGAACTGGTTTCCGACACCCTTGATCAGGAGGCCGACTGTATTGGATTCGGTCAGCTTCAGATTTCTTGCCGAGGAATTCGGAACAAAGTGGAATTCCTTGACGACACGGAGAATCCGTTCTCTTGTTTTGGCATTGATTCCCGGGTCATCATTAATGGCCCGTGATACGGTACTTGTGCTTACTTTGCAGATCTTTGCAATATCTTTAATGGTAAGCGTTTCCATTTTTCACTCTTTCTAAGCCCCCTGTAAGGACCGGCACCTGATCATTTCCCGATTGGGAAGCTTTTTTCGAAACTATTCCCGGTAACGGTACCGTCCTTGATGTGATTCATTTTTACCACCCTTACAATTTTGTAGGTTAACATCTTTTGGGAACGTTTTCAACAACATTGTCCTTCCTCTGCCGTGCTTTCGTCAATACTACAGAATTTCCCTGGCTTCTTTTGTGCACATTTTTCTGATCAGTGTTTTCTTCTCCTTTACGAAGTTGCAAAAGAAAGGTAGAATATTATTGTTTTAGAAGAAGCTGATTAGATCAGGCTCATTTGATTTATATCCTGATCTCTGAGAGGCCGATGATATATCCCTACTCTTATATTGGACTGTATAAGAGCGGATGTATGATTGGTCTCTTTTTTTGTTGAAAGGAGTGCCTATGACATGAACCAGATTCAAAAACTTTATAAGAAGATCCGTTTTAAGGACTTTATGATCATTCTCCTTGGAACCACGCTGATCTCCATAGACGTCAAGTATGTCCTGGATCCTTCCGGGCTTGTCACCGGAGGCGTCAGCGGTCTGGCAATTGTCATCCGCCACCTGACCCGGGGACTGTTTCCGGGCGGCATACCGCTCTGGCTTTCCAATGTGGCTTTGAACGTGCCGATCTTCCTTTACGCAATCTACATGCTCGGCTTTCGGAGCATACTTCGGACCGGTCTGTCTTTTATCATCATGTCGATCGAACTTGCCCTTCTGCCGTCCTATCAGCTTCTCAATGATAATATGATCCTGACGACTGTCTATGGTGGCCTTCTTTTCGGACTGGGCATGGGCATTACCCTGACTGCCCGGGCCACAACCGGAGGTACCGATCTCCTCGGTCAGGCCATGCATGCAAAGCTAAGATCTGTCAGCATGGGCCGTCTGATCCAGATCCTGGACGGAAGCGTCGTTCTTGTCGGCGCCTTTGTCTTCCCACTGGAACATACCCTCTATGCCATCATCAGCGTCTTTCTGACCGGTCAGATCACAGACTTTATTGTGGATGCCGGTAAGAGGGCCAAGATCTGCATTATCATCTCGGATAAGGGTGAAGACATTGCAGGATCCATTCTTTCCGATCTGGACCGGGGTGTGACAGGACTCAAAGGAAAGGGCATGTATACCGGCCGTGACAAGATTGTTCTGATCTGTATCTGCAGCAAGCATGATCTTCCGGACATCAAGGATATCGTAAGAGAGCATGATAAGAGGGCTTTCTTTATTATCGGTAATATCAGTGAGGCCATGGGCGAGGGCTTTGTGGAGCACTGGAAATAAAAAATGAAAAAAGGCGTGTGGGAAAGCTTTCGCTTTCTCACACGCCTTTTCATTACTGCTTATACAGATTCAAATCAGACTCTGATTATTTAGCAGACTTTGTTGCATACATGAAGTACTTGTTTCCGGTCAGGGTCTCATATACGCCGCTGACATTGGACTTCATCATGTAAACATCATTGTAGAAGTAAAGAGGGATGACTGCGTTGGTATCCATCAGCATCTTCTCGGCCTTAACCAGAAGGTCTGCACGCTTAGCAGGA
>JAQXVO010000009.1 GCA_029224965.1 Lachnospiraceae bacterium | reverse complement strand
TTCCGAGGGCGTCATGATGTCCGGAAACCTGGGAAGAAGCGTAACCGCAGATGAGATCAAGGCCAATGCCAAGTCCATTGCTCTTCGTGAGCAGGAGACCCCGTTCGGAACCATCAAGTATGATTTTGATGACTATAAGGCAGACTGATTCGTAGGATTGAATTAATGTCGGCAGATTCGCTGGCGGGATCATTTACTGGGCTGTATCAGCTCAGAAAAGCACTTCATAATATGCCATACCATAGACCGGAGGTTCCAGATTGGAACCCCTGGTCTTTTTTTGGAAGAGGAAGAGTTATTTTCACCACAATCAAATGATTCTGAAGGATCCACAGGGCATATGTTCGCCATGGTCTATATTTCTATATGCCTTGTTGGCACTCGAAAAAAGGCGGATAATGAAAACAGAAATCTGATTTAGATGAGGGAAGCCATGGATAAAAACAATGTATTTTCACATGATAAGGTCTTTTATAGGAACTTTTTCGGGATGATGATTCTTCTGGTTTTACAGAATATTGTCACTTATACATTAAATGTACTGGACAATGTCATTCTGGGAGCTTACAGCCAGACCGCTCTTTCAGCTGCGGCTGCAGTCAACCAGATTCAGTATATTCTCCAGCAGTTTACGGTCATGGGTCTGGGCGAGGGCGTAGTAATTTTCAGCGGCCAGTTCTGGGGAAAGAAAGATACGGCCATGATCCGGAAAGTCTTTGGCAGTGCCCTGATCTGCGGCCTGATAGCAGCGTTCGCTCTGACAACTGCAGCATTTCTGGTCCCGGCAGGGATGGTCGGACTCTTTACCGATGATCCGGAAGTCATTAGGGAAGGTGTTTCCTATCTCAGCATTATCCGCTATACCTATCCGATTTTTATTGTGCTTCAGCTTCTTTTGTCCATGCTTCGGAGCATGCAGGTTGTAAGGATCGCCTTTCAGGTTTCCTGTGTGGGCCTTCTGGTCAACAGCAGTTTGAACTACTGCCTGATTTACGGAAAATTCGGCTTCCCGGAAATGGGTATTCACGGAGCTGCGATCGGTACATTGGCAGCTACTGCCACGGAACTTGTCATTGTTCTTTTTGTTGTCATCCGAAAGGGCTATCTTCGTCCTTCGGATCTGCCGGAAGCTCTTCGTGTCCGCGGAGTGATCGGACGCTATTTAAGAGTCAGCCTTCCCTGCGTCGTATCCGCAATTATTTTTTCCAGTGCGGTTGCCGTCCAGACAGCAATCTTTGGCCATCTTTCTACAGACGCTCTGGCAGCCTCCGGAGTAGCGGGAACCTTCTTCCAGTATACAAAGATGATCCCGATCGGAGCAGCGGCAGCGTCATGCGCATTGATTTCTCAGACCGTTGGAAAAAACGATATGGAAAAACTGCCGGGTATGGTTCATTCCCTCCAGCTCATCTATTTTCTGGTCGGCCTTTTGACCTGTGTGATTCTTCTTGCCATCCGTACGCCGGTACTTTCGGTTTATAAGCTGACAGAGACTGCCTACCATTATGCCTGGATTCAGATGACCATTCAGGCCATTATTTCCATCGGTATGTCCTTCCAGATGCCGGAGCAGACCGGTATTATCCGGGGCGGAGGAGATACCCGGTATTCCATGATCAGTGATCTGATTTACAGCTGGGGTGTGGTTGTGCCCTTAAGTATGATTGTCGCATTTGTTTTTCATGCACCTTTTGGAGTCGTGGTTTTCTGTCTGAATGTAGACCAGCTTTTAAAATGCATCACAGTCACACATAAAGTCAGAAGCTGGACCTGGGTAAAACATCTGGTATAGAAGACGGTAAGTGAGAGGCAGTATGAACAAACTTTATTTCGTCCGTCACGGACAGACCATATGGAACGTAGAAAATAAGATCTGCGGGGCGACTGACAGCCCTCTGACGGAGCTTGGCCATGAACAGGCCAGAGAAACCGGCCGGAATCTGAAAAACATGCTGGACCGGGGTGAAATTCATATTGATCAGATCCTGACGTCTCCCTTGTCCCGGGCAAGAGATACGGCAGAGGAAATTTCAAAGATCACCGGTCTTCCCCTTGCGGTTGAACCGCGTCTGATCGAACAGAACTTCGGCAAATGGGAAGGCACCCCTCGGAACGGTCTGGATTTTATGAAAGCCAAGGAAAGTTTTTCAGATCACTTTGACGGCGGTGAATCCATGCTCCAGGTGGCTCAGCGGATCTACAACCTGATCGATGAACTGAAAGGAAAACCGGATCAAACCTTTCTTTTAGTTGCCCACAATGGGATCGCCCGTATTGTGGAATCCTATTTTCGAGATCTTACCAATCAGGAATTTGCAGCTTTTGGAATCAAAAACGCAGAAATCCGTGAATACGATCTCTGATTTGAGTGAAAAACAGTTAAAATAAGTGATCAGCGAGAAAGGAGAATATGATGAGTAGAGTAAATTTTGGAGCAAAGCCACTGATGTATCCGCAGCCGGTTCTGATTATCGGAACCTATGATGAAAACGGAAATCCCAATGTCATGAATGCGGCCTGGGGTATTACAACAGATTATAAGGAAATCACCATCAGCCTGGGAGAGCACAAGACGACAGACAATCTGAAGAAGACTGGCGCCTTTACTTTAAGCTTTGGAACAGAGGATCAGCTGGTGGCCTGCGACTATGTCGGCATCGAATCCGGAAGAAAGGCTTCGGACAAGTTCGAAAAGTCTGGTTTTCATGCCACAAAGAGCAGCCTGGTCAATGCACCTCTGATCGATGAGCTTCCGGTGGCAATGGAATGCAGGGTCAAGAGCTTTGAAAATGGCATTCTGATCGGAGAAATTGTCAACGTCTCCGCAGACGAGAGCGTCATCACAAACGGTAAGGTCGATCTGAAGAAGCTCCGTCCGATTTCCTTTGATCCCTTCAACAATGCCTATATGAAGACAGGGGACAAGGCCGGCGATGCCTTTCATGACGGAATGAAGCTGAAATAATCCTGGTGATATGACTGAGATTCCAGCATGGATAAGGTTGAGCACGGCAGAAGACAAAATTGAGGCTGGAACAGGATTGATTTCTGAAATACGATGAAATGAGGATGCAAATATGGCAGGAAAAGATCAGAGAGAGCGTCTGGCAGAGGAGCTGGTGAATCAGATCGCTGAGATGGGCTACCCACGCTCTTTCGGCCAGCTGATTGCAGTCCAGCTCGGGACGGAAAGCACCTTGCTTCGGATGCTTCACTATCTGTCATCGGTTCAGCCAAACTCTGCAGAGGAAATCGCCGATGAAATGCTTGCCATCTGTTCGGACCGGGACCGCTGGCGGAAGAAGAAAGAGGCCGAATACTATAACGCCGCGTACAACAAATTGATCCGGGATGGTTTGGATACCGATGACTGAGGAAATTTAGACCAAATCGAAAGTTATACTTGCAATTTCAGATTTTCAAGTATAGAATTACTGACAACAAAAGAACACTTTAAACCGTTGATGCGGAGAAGAAGCAGAAAGAGGATCTGACAGAGAGCCCGGAGGATGGAAACGGGCAGAACACCGGACTGTGGATGGACCGCTGAGGGTGCGGCCGAATCGTTAATTCCTTTTGGAATGCGGAAGTAGGCTGTAACGTGAGGACCTGCGTTAAGGGTCAGGGATATGTTGGTATCCTGCTTAAGTGCACGGTTTTCCCGTGAATCAAGGTGGCACCGCGAATTTATTTATTCGTCCTTGACAGAAGCTGTAATGGCTTCTGTCAGGGACTTTTTTATTTGCAGAAAACCGGCAGCCGCTCGAATGAGAAGAAGCTCTTCGAACGAGAAGAAAGCCAGACCACTGCAAATAAAGTCATAAATTCCGGTGGAAGAAATACCAGCTGTCCTTCGAAGAGATGCAGTTTAGAAGGAGGCAGCAAGATGATTGAAGAAGCAATTAAGAAAGTGGTTGACAAACAGGATCTGACCTATGACGAGGCCAAAGAGGTCATGCTGGAAATCATGAGTGGCAAGACGACACCGGTCATGAATGCCGCATTCCTGGCAGCCCTTTCCACCAAGTCAGCGAATGCCGAAACCATTGATGAGATTTCCGGCTGTGCCGAAGCCATGCGGAGCCTGGCGACACCGGTCGAGCATCCGGGCATGGAGGTCCTGGACATCGTGGGAACCGGCGGTGACAGAGCCCACAGCTTCAACATCTCAACCACTTCCGCCATGGTCATCGCATCCGCCGGAGTCAAGGTCGCCAAGCACGGAAACCGGGCAGCAAGCTCTCTTTCCGGAACGGCCGACTGCCTGGAGGCCCTGGGAGTCAATATTAACGAGACTCCGGACAAGTGCCGGGAGATGCTGGAAAAGACCGGCTTCTGCTTTATATTTGCACAGAAATATCATTCCGCCATGAAATATGTCGGACCCATCCGGAAAGAGCTTGGTATCCGGACCGTATTCAACATTCTCGGACCTCTCACCAATCCCGCCAAGCCGGAATACTTCCTTTTAGGTGTCTATGATGAATATCTGGTCGAGCCAGTCGCCAAGGTTCTTTCTTCCCTCGGTGTAAAGAGAGCTCTGGTCGTCTACGGCCAGGATCATCTGGATGAGATCTCGGCATCGGCGCCGACGACCATCTGCGAGCTTCGGGACGGCTACTATCGGACCAGCCTTATCAAACCCGAAGACTTCGGCCTGACCCGGGGAAAGAAGGAAGATATCGTAGGCGGAACGCCAGAAGAAAATGCACAGATTACAAGAGATATCCTTTCCGGAAAAGAGACCAAAACCAAGCGGACCATCGTCCTTTTGAATGCCGGCGCAGCCCTTTATATTGCCGGAAAAGCAGAAAGCATTGCAGACGGCGTAAAGCTGGCAGCAAGCCAGATTGATTCCGGCAAGGCAATGAAGACCCTGGAAGATGTGATTCAGGAATCCAATTCATGATTCGAAAGATTTCCCTGGAAGAAATACAGAAAATTCAAAGGACAGAATTTAAAATCCAAAAGAAAATCCGATTCCTTTGAAAAGAAAAAAGGACCAAGACATGGCAGAGACAATTCTGGATCAGCTGGCGGACTACGCCAGCTACCGGGTCAGAGAAGCAGAGAAAAAGCTTCCGCTGGATGAAATCCGGCGCCAGGCCGAGGAAGCAGCAAAAAAGACCCCGGAAGAAAAGAGAATTCTCTTTGAAAAGAAGCTTTCCGGCGATGGCATGCATCTGATCTGCGAATGCAAGAAGGCATCCCCGTCCAAGGGGCTGATTTCCCCGGATTTTCCTTATTTAAAAATCGCAAAGAGCTATGAGGAGGGCGGTGCATCCGCGATCTCCTGTCTGACCGAACCCAAATGGTTCCTGGGAAAGAAGGAGTATCTGAAGGAGATCGCCGAGAGCGCTTCTCTTCCGGTTTTAAGGAAGGATTTTACCGTAGATCCCTACATGATCTATGAGGCCAAAATCCTCGGCGCATCGGCGGTCCTCCTGATCTGTTCCCTCCTTTCCGAGGAGACCCTCCGGGAATGGATTGGGATCTGTGATTCCCTTGGCCTCAGCGCCTTGGTCGAAGCCCATGATGAGAGAGAAGTCGAAATGGCAGGCCGGGCCGGAGCCCGAGTGATCGGCGTCAACAACCGGAACCTGAAGGATTTTACGGTGGACATCCACAATGCCGGCCGTCTCCGGAAATATGCACCGGATCAGGCCATCTTCGTTGCAGAAAGCGGTATCCATACAAGAGAAGATGTAGAAGCTCTGGAAGCCGATGACATCCATGCCGCCCTGATCGGAGAACAGCTGATGAGGGCGGAAGACCAGAAAGAGGAGATACGACAGCTTCTTGGGCTGACATTACAGCAGGAATCCGGTCAGGCAAATCTTTCTCATACGGATGGCAGGCCAAAAGAAAATCAGGACATGGATCAGAAAGAAAAAGAGGCAGTCAATCCAAAAAAGATCTTCCTTCAGGATCAGACAGAGAAGACTGGAAATCCGGTAAAAATCAAGATCTGCGGCATGCAGAGACCCTCTGATATAGAAGCTGTGAATGAGGTCCTTCCCGACTGGGCCGGGTTTATCTTTGTCCCGGGCCGGAGACGTCACATTTCCTATGAAAAAGCAAAGGAACTGATCGCAGGACTGGACAGAAGAATTGAAGCCGTCGGCGTCTTTGTCAATGCGGGCACGGCGGAGATCAAAAAAGCCGTTCAGGCAGCCGGCATCCGAACTGTTCAGCTCCATGGTCAGGAGACAGAGGAAGACATCAGGGAACTTCAAACTTCGATTCCGGGCATCCGGATCATCAAAGCCTTCCGAATTGAAAAAGCAGAAGATATCGCAGCAGCGGAAAAGAGTTCCGCGGACCTGGTCCTTCTGGATCACGGACCGGGCGGCACGGGCCAGGGCTTCGACTGGAGCCTGGTCAAATCGATGAAGCGGCCCTTCCTTCTGGCCGGCGGGCTGGATTCGGAAAATGTAGACCGTGCCATCGAAAGCCTGCATCCCTATGGTGTGGACGTCAGCAGTTCGTTGGAAACGAATGGACAGAAGGATCCAGAAAAGATTCGGTCTTTTGCGGAAGCAGTTCGAAATGCTAAAAACCGTGTAGAGCAATTACCAGATGTAAGAAATTAGAAATAGCCCTTTTCTCAGATTTTTACAGAGCAAGAAGAATTCAAAAGATTTGAAAAGATTCCAGAGAACCGGAAAAGCTGAGAAAACCCGCGTACATAAAGAAAAGAGAGGCAGAACATGACGAAGTCAAGAGGAAGATTTGGAGATTTTGGCGGCCAGTATATACCGGAGACCCTGATGAATGCGGTTATCGAGCTGGAGGATGCCTATAAGAAATATAAGGATGATCCCGAGTTCAACCAGGAACTGACCAACCTTCTGAATGAATATGCGGGCCGGCCCTCGCGGCTCTATTATGCAGAGAAGATGACAAAAGATCTGGGCGGCGCCAAAATTTATCTGAAGCGGGAAGACCTGAACCACACGGGCGCCCATAAGATCAATAACTGCCTGGGCCAGGCCCTTCTGGCAAAGAAGATGGGAAAGACAAGGCTTATCGCAGAGACCGGTGCCGGCCAACATGGTGTTGCAACCGCAACAGCGGCAGCACTCTTAGGCATGGAATGCGTCGTCTTCATGGGCAAGGTCGACTGCGAACGCCAGGCTCTGAATGTCTATAAGATGAAGCTTCTCGGCGCAGACGTGGTTCCCGTGACCAGCGGTACCGGAACTCTTAAGGATGCAGTTTCCCAGGCCATGAGAGAATGGACTTCGAGAATCGAGGACACCCACTACTGCCTGGGCTCCTGTATGGGACCGCATCCCTTCCCGACCATTGTCCGCGACTTCCAGTCGGTTATTTCCAAGGAATCCAGAGCCCAGATTCTGAAAAAGGAGGGTCGGCTTCCGGATGCGGTCATCGCTTGCGTCGGCGGCGGATCCAACGCCATCGGCTCCTTCTACAATTATATTAATGACAAGGATGTCCGTCTGATCGGCTGTGAGGCAGCCGGACGGGGCATCGATACCGGCGACACCGCAGCCACCATCAACACCGGCCGGCTGGGTATCTTCCACGGCATGAAATCCTATTTCTGCCAGAATAAATACGGTCAGATCGCTCCGGTTTACTCCATTTCCGCCGGCCTCGACTATCCGGGCGTCGGCCCCGAGCACGCCTATCTCCATGATATCGGCCGTGCCGAATATGTGGCCATCACCGATGAAGAGGCGGTCAACGCCTTCGAATATCTGTCCCGAACCGAGGGCATCATTCCGGCCATCGAATCCGCCCACGCCCTGGCCTATGCCATGAAGCTGGCACCGACCATGTCCAGGGACCAGATCATTATGGTCACCGTTTCCGGTCGTGGCGACAAGGACTGTGCCGCCATCGCCCGCTACAGAGGACAGGACATTCGGGATTGAGGAAGAAATATAGACCAGATTGAAATCTGAAACAGATCAGCAGAGCGGTTTCGAATGAGGTTATGGATATGAAAATTCAGACCGCCAATGCTGATAGAAATAGAAGGAGCAGCCATGAATCGAATTCAAAGTGCATTTCAGAAGTCAAAGAATAAAAAGGCATTTATCGTCTTCCTCACCGTAGGCGATCCGGACCTGGAAACGACGGAAAAAGCTGTTCACGCAGCAGTAGAGGGCGGAGCGGATTTAATAGAGCTTGGTATACCTTTCTCAGATCCGACCGCCGAAGGACCGGTCATCATGGAGGCCGACAAAAGGGCCCTGGACGGCGGAACGACCACGGACGATGTCTTTGCCCTGACCAAGAAGCTGAGAGAGACCATCGATGTCCCCATGGTTTATATGACCTATGCCAACGTGGTCTATTCCTACGGGACGGAGACCTTCATGAAAAAGGCGGCCGATGCCGGAATCGACGGCCTGATCCTGCCCGATGTGCCCTATGAAGAGAAGGAAGATTTTGACCCGATGGCCACGAAGTACGGACTGGATCTGATTTCCATGATCGCACCGACCTCGGAGGACCGGATCTCGATGATCGTTAAGGAAGCCAAGGGCTTTGTCTATATGGTTTCCTCCCTCGGCGTTACTGGAACGCGAAGCAAGATTACGACAGACATCGGGGCCATGACAAAGCTGGTCCGTGCGGCAACTGATATTCCGTGCGCCGTCGGCTTCGGAATTTCCACGCCCGAGCAGGCAAAGAAGATGGCCGGCCTTTCCGATGGCGCCATTGTCGGATCCGCAGTCGTAAAGCTTCTGGCAAAATACGGCCGGGATGCTGCCGATCCCATCCGGGACTATGTGAAATCCATGGCAGATGCTGTGCATGAAGCCTGAGTTCAGGAAATTAAATCAAGCCCTGATGTAGGGCCTGCATGAGGACTGGGTTCAGGAAATAAAAAAACCAGATCAAGCCCTGACGTAGGGCCTGCATGAAAACTGAGTTTTATGAAAATTGAACACAAAAATGGTTCAAATTCTGGCCGATTCCATGCAGGTCGCAGAATTTTAGAAAATCACTTACAGAACTTCAGAAATTATGCTATTATTCTGTCGTTTGACTGTGGTTTCATTGGAAACGACTTTCCTCCTTTGAGGATGACGAACAACACATGGTCGTATCTGCTGTTGTTATCGATATTTTCAAAGGAGGATTTATTATGCCAAAAAATAAGTTTCAGGATGCCGTTTTCACAGCAATTATGGCAACCATCATGGTTTACGGAATGATCGTCTACAATGTAGCCCTCAATATGGGCGGCGTTAAGACCGAGACCTTCCTGGCAGCCTTTCATGAACTGCCGATCATGGCACCGATTGCTTTCGTGCTCGAGTTCTTCGTTGTCGGAAAGATCGCACGGATGCTGGCCTTCCGCGTTATGCGGCCGACCGACCGTCCTCAGTTCATCACCTACGCTATTTCCATCTGCATCTGCTGCATCATGTGCCCGACCATGAGCCTGATTGCAACCATTCTTTTCAAGGATACCAAGGACTTTGCAACCTGGATTCAGACCTGGGCCATGAACTTCCCTATGGCAATTCTCTATCAGATGTTCTACTGCGGACCGCTGGTTCGCCTGATCTTCCGTGCAATTTTCCGCGAAAAGAAGACCGAAGCGAAGAAGGATTCCAAGATTGAGCTTATGACCTCCGAGGAAGAGGAGCTGAAGGAAGCCTGAATCCCTTCCATCTTGCGTGATCTTATCCGTCCGGACTTCACAGGCTTGCATTCATTCCATCAGGCGTGAATCCATCAGCTGTGATTTCATCGAAGGACGCTTCTATCAAGATCTGGCCAGGGTTGACTTTACTTTGGCGAAAGTATAGAATGAAAGAAGCTTGTGAAAGAGAATAAAAGAATATTTCCGCTAGGGGCGCATCTGCTGAGACCGTTGAGAATAAAATCTTCGGACCCTTAAAACTTGACCCGGACAATGCCGGCGTAAGGAAGCTGAAAGTTCTGAAAGAACATCCATCGAACCTGAGTGGGTCAGGTTTGATTTCCGTCTTCCATTGTGTGCCTCCCGGTAAGGGAGGTTTTTTTGTGCCCAAAATACGGAAACGGGGAGCAAGGGTATCAGAAAGGAAATGTAAGATCTGATGCCGGGAATGAGCTTTCAATAAATGGCGATTTGTGTGAATGGACCAGGAAATTCGATATGAGGAATCAATCAGGAGAATAAGCCATAAAGGCGGATATCAGGATTATGGATAAAGAGAAAAAATCAGAAGAAAAAACAGATTCCGGTCTGATCCGGGTCATTCGTGAAAAGAAGCCTCTGGTGCATGCCATCACGAATCCAGTGACCATGACCGATGTCGTCAACCTGATACTGGCATCAGGTGCTACGGCTATCTGCGCAGACGATCCCAAAGAAGCAGAGGATATCTCCTCCATTTCGGATGTGACCTTACTGAATATCGGCATGCCCTCGGAAAGAAAAATGCAGGCCATGCTGCTGGCCGGAAGGAAGGCCAATGAGCTTGGACATCCTCTGGTTCTCGACCCGGTCGGTGCAGGGGCATCCGCCTTTCGGAAGGAAATCCTGGAAAAGCTTTTCAATGACCTGCATCCCACATGCATCCGGGGAAATCAGTCAGAGATGGCAGCCCTGATGGGCGTGGTCATTCCCTCCCGGGGAGTAGAGGATGCGGGCCTGTCCTTGGATCCGAGGAAACTTCAGAATCTGGCCCGGAAGCTGAATACGGTTCTTGCCGTGACAGGAGAAACCGATTATGCCATCAGCCCTAATCAGATCCTGGAAAGCCAGACCGGAACACCGCTTTTAAAGCGGATTACCGGAAGCGGCTGTATGCTGTCCGGATTCTTATCTGCAAGCATCGGTGCTTTCTATAAGAAGAAAAAATTCTCATCTGATCCGGAAGAAATCCTTCCTGCTGTGCAGGAAAGCCTGGTCACCTATGGTCATCTGGCAAGCCTTGCCGAGGAAGAAATGAAGACCGGTCCCGTGCAGGGAACCATGACCTTCCGAACTCTTTTCATTGATGCTTTCAGTCGTGCGGCGGGGTTGGAGTGAGTCTGTTCGAGAAGATAGCGATTCATCGATATGTCCGATATTAGGATCAGTTCAAAACGAAAGAAAATAGTCAGTCTGATTTGAATCAGAAAAGTGATAAATGGAGGGTACATGAAATTTCATGCCAATTGTTTGCAGCTGTATGCGGTAACGGACCGCGCCTGGCTTAAGGGAAGAAGCCTGAACGAGGTCGTCGAAGAAGCCCTTCGCGCGGGCGTTACCATGGTTCAGCTTCGGGAAAAGGAAATGAGCTCTTCGGACCTTCTGAAGGAGGCTTTGGAATTACGTGAACTCTGCCATCGCTACAAAGTTCCGCTTCTGATCGATGATGATGTCGAGGTCTGCCGGAAGGCGGATGCCGATGGAGTCCATGTCGGTCAGAGCGATATGGCAGTAAAAAAAGCCCGGGAAATCCTTGGTCCGGATAAAATTATCGGGGCGACAGCCCACAACGTGAAGGAAGCTCTGGCAGCGGAAGCTGACGGAGCGGACTACCTCGGCTGCGGAGCGGCATTTGCTACGACAACCAAAAAGGATGCAAAGCCGATCGACCGCAGCTCCTATCGTGATATCACTTCCGCGGTGCACATTCCGGTATGTGCAATCGGCGGAATTACGGAAGACAATATCAGAGAACTCTGCGGTCTGGGTTTATCCGGGGTCGCCGTGGTCTCTGGCATATTTGCTTCCGGTGATATAGAGAAATCCTGCAGAAATCTGCTCGCAGTCAGCAGGGATTTGTAAGGGAGAAGAGGAGATTCATTATGAAACATGAAAAGTTAAAGAAACTCGTAACCTCGGCACTGCTTGTGGCTGTCATTATTGCCTTATCCGGATTCTATATACCGGTCGGAGCATCCAAGTGCTTTCCGATTCAGCATATGGTAAATGTCCTGGCAGCGGTACTTCTCGGACCCTGGTGGGGAGTAGCCATTGCATTTGCAGCATCTCTGATCCGGAACCTGATGGGAACCGGTTCTCTTATGGCCTTCCCCGGAAGTATGGTTGGAGCGCTCTGCTGCGGACTTATGTTCAAGGCAACGAAGAAATATATACCGACCTATCTTGCAGAAATCGTCGGAACCGGAATCCTCGGCGGCATGCTTGCCTTCCCGGTTGCCTATCTTCTGATGGGAAATACCCAGGCAGCTCTGTTCACCTATGTCCTTCCTTTCCTGGTAAGTACCACAGGCGGAACCATTATCGCAGCCATTTTAATCACAGCTTTGGACAAGACCAAGGCACTCAGTCATATGCGGCAGATGCTTTCTGAGTGACTTCTGTTTCATGTCTGACAGAACCGGCTAACAGAATTCCATCATCGCTCGATAGGAGAAAAGCCAGTCGATTTCAAAATATTCAATTTCATATGGTAACAACCGGCAGACCGGGGGCACCACCTTCTGCCGGTATATAAAATTAATCTGTCTCAAAGGAGGAAAATCATGAGAACAGCATTAACAATCGCCGGATCTGATTCCAGCGGAGGCGCCGGCATCCAGGCAGATATCAAGACAATGATGGCCAATGGCGTATTCGCCATGTCCGCTATCACTGCCATGACTGCTCAGAATACAACCGGCGTCACAGCAATTATGAATGCAAGTCCTGCATTTCTGAAAGAGGAGCTTGACGAAGTATTTACGGATATCTTCCCGGATGCGGTTAAAATCGGTATGGTATCTGAAAGTGAACTGATTCGGGTCATTGCAGAACGGCTTCGTTTCTATAAGCCAAAGTGGATTGTTGTAGATCCGGTTATGGTTGCAACCAGCGGCGCAAGACTGATCAGTGAAGATGCCATCGCTACCCTGAAGGAGGAGCTCCTTCCCCTGGCCGATATACTGACACCGAATATTCCGGAAGGAGAAGTTCTTTCCGATCTGAAGATTCAGTCGGAAGACGATATGGTCAAAGCTGCAAAGGAAATCAGCAGCAGGTTCCACTGCGCTGTCCTTTTAAAGGGCGGACATCAGATCAATGATGCCAATGATCTTCTCTATAAGGAGGATCGTTTCCGCTGGTTCAAGGGAAAGCGGATCAATAATCCCAATACTCATGGAACCGGATGTACTCTGTCCAGTGCTATTGCATCGAATCTCGCCAAAGGCTTCGATATGGAAAGCTCCGTTCAGCGGGCCAAGGACTATATCAGCGATGCTTTATCAGCTATGCTGGACCTTGGACACGGCAGCGGCCCTATGAACCATGCCTTTGCTTTCGAAGGAAAATATATGGAATCCAAGGAAAGCGAGGCTGAGTGATGGAGGGAGAACAGAAGTCAACCAAGAAATACACCATGACAGTCTTCCAGTCCTCTCTGGTCTGGTTTGGCGCAGGCGTTTCGATTGCAGAAATTCTGACCGGAACCTATTTTGCTCCTCTTGGATTTACGAAAGGCCTTCTGGCCATCCTGCTTGGCCATCTGATTGGCTGTATATTAATGTACTTTGCCGGAATTATCGGCGGACGTGCCCGTCGGAGCTCCATGGAAACCACCAAAATGAGCTTCGGCCGTTTCGGCGGTGTCTTCTTTGCTTTCTTGAATGTGCTCCAGCTGGTCGGCTGGACCGCCATCATGATCTATGACGGCGCAGGCGCTGTCAATGAACTTTTTCATGTGGGAGCCTGGATCTGGGCAATTGTGATCGGTGTCCTGATTCTGGTCTGGATTCTGGTCGGTCTGACCAATCTGGGATGGATCAACAAGATTTCCATGGCTGCCCTCTTTCTTCTGACCATTGTTCTCTGTGGAGTCATCTTCCGCGGAAGTATCCCGAAACCGGCTGCTTCAGAGGCTATGTCCTTCGGTGCAGCAGTAGAGCTTGCTGTTGCCATGCCTCTGTCCTGGCTTCCTCTGATCAGTGACTATACCAGAGAAGCAGAAAAGCCCGGCAAGGCAACCCTTGCTTCGGTTCTGGTCTATGGTCTGATCTCTGTCTGGATGTATATCATCGGCATGGGTGCGGCACTCTATACCGGAGAATCCGATATTGCCAAAGTCATGGCTAAGGCCGGACTTGGTATTGCAGCTCTGGTCATCCTGATCCTTTCAACGGTTACAACGACCTTCCTGGATGCCTGGTCGGCAGGTATTTCCACGGAGTCTCTGACAGATAAACTGAAGGGCAAGGGCAGAACTGTTGCAGCTATTGTAACGGTGATCGGAACCATCGGTGCCGTCCTCTTTCATATGGATGACATTACAAGCTTCCTTTATCTGATCGGTTCCGTCTTTGCACCGATGATCGCTGTTCAGATCGCTGATTTCTTCTTCTTAAAGGAAGACCATTTTGAAGAAAAGATTCAGGTCAAAAATCTGGTTATCTGGGCCATCGGCTTCGTCCTCTACCGGTATCTGATGACCGTAGACCTGCCACTGGGAAATACTCTTCCCGATATGGTGATCACTATGGTCATCTGCCTTATCGTCCATCTGTTTACAAAGTCTAAAAAATAAATCAGCGGACAGCCCAGCGGAGTTTGGTGGAATGTGCACGGGGATTCCGATAGCATTCTTCTTTGCCGGGACGAATCACGGAGTCTGCGATCTCGGTCCATAGACCTTCCCTCAGTTCTTCTTTCAATAACTTCTTTACGATCCTATCCTCTCCGGAATGGAAAGTCAGTATGACGACTCTTCCTCCGGGGGCCAGGGCGTAAGGAAGTTTTTTTATGAATTCCGTTAAGGTCTCAAATTCCGAATTCACATCGATCCGGATAGCCTGAAAGACCCTGGCACAGGATTTCTTTACAATTTCCTTCTGCTCTTCTGCCGGCAGGGAACGAACTTCTTTTTCGGAACGAACCGTCTGTTCAATCAGATCTCTCAGAGCAAAAGTGGTATCGATCGTCTTTGCACTGCGGTAGGTCTTGATGATGGCCTGGGCAATATCCTTTGCATAAGGCTCGTCTGCATTTTCCACCAGAAGCTCGGTCAACTCCTCACGTGACAGTTCACGGAGCCGCTCGGATGCCGGCTCTCCCTTCTCCGGATCAAAACGCAGATCCAGCGGTCCGTCGGCCCGCCAGGAGAAGCCCCGGGAAGGGTCATCGATCTGCATGGAGGAGACACCGAGATCTGCCATGACAAAATCAAAGGGACCGTATTCTTTGGCCAGACGGTCGATTTCTACATAGCTGGCGTGGACCGGTGTCCAGAGGTCTTCGCCAAAGCCCTGACTGCGGAGACGGGCCTCGGTCTTCTTGATCTCGATCGGATCAATGTCGGTAGAGACCAGATGCCCCTGTCCGTTCAGTGCCTTCAGAAAAGCGGTACTGTGGCCGCCATAGCCCAGGGTACAGTCCAGGCCCTTCATTCCCGGACGGATCTTTAAATTCTCCAGAGTCTCATTTACCATAATCGGGATATGCATGCCGGCAGGGGTATTGCCCTTGTCGATGACATGCTGAATCTCATCCTTGTATTTCTCCGGATTCCGTTCCTTGTATTTTTCCTCAAAGCGTCTGGGGTAGCGTCCGCTGTAATGAGGTCTGCGGACATGCTTTTCCGCTTCATCGGAAGATTTGTTATTAGAAGATTCGTTCATCATAATTCTTTCTGTCTTTCTTTCAATTGTACTATTTACAGACTATATTCTGCTCATCCGAATCCTCCAGATGGAAGAGCTCGTTTACAGATTTTCCGAACAGATTGGAAATCCGGAGTGCCGTCAGGAGATTCGGGCAGCCCAGGCCGTTCTCATAGCGGTAAATACTTTTCGGAGTGACATGCACAGCCTCGGCAACCTCTTCCTGGGTCAGATGCAGGCGCTCCCGACAGTCGCGGAGGGTATTGTTATCCTGAATGCTCATAGGCAGACCCTCCCGAAGATTCGGAAGGAGTCGTCGGCCGGGTCAACCGAAATCGGCTTGTAATGCGGATTCAGGGAAACGAGGGAGAGTCCGTCCGGTCCTTCCTGAAGTTTTTTGATATAGGCGTTATTCTCCCAGGCAAAGATTCCGATTTCTCCGTCTTCCAGGGTATTCTGCTGATGAATGTAGACCATTTCGTGGTCATGGAAGTCCGGTTCCATACTGTCTCCGTGTATGGTTACAGCAAAGTCGCAGTCTTTATGAAGATCGGGGTCGATTTCAATATAAGAATAGTCTTCCGAGGTCAGAAAATCTCCGGTACCTGCAGAAACTCTTGCATCAAAAAGCTTGATACGGCGCAGGGCTCTCTTTTCTGCGGAAAAATAGTTTTCTTCGGAAGCAGGTTTGCTAGATGGAGAGCAAGGCTCCGTCTCCGATGAAAGAGAGGTATTCTTACTGTAGCTGACCGGATGCAGGAGGCCATTGATATAGGCAAGGGCAAGAGATCTGCCCTCACCATTCAGAGCCGACAGAGGATCTGCCGGATTGTCGCCAAAGTAGTCGTCCAGAAAATCCGGGATCCGGAGAATCCGGCAGAGGCAGAGGAAAGTGGAGGCACCCGGTTCGGTCAGTCCTTTTTCCCAGTTGGAAATAGCCTTGGAAGAGATATGGATATCATAGGAGGCCAGCTTTTCGGAAAGAGCCGTCTGTGTCAGGTGGGACTTTCTGCGATAGGCAGCAATGATTGCGCCCAGATTGCGCTTTGGTTTACATTTCTCAGAATACACAATAGAAAGATTCTCTGCTGCCATAAACACCTCCGGACTCTATGCGGATCACAGAATTTATAAGAAAACAGACGAAGCCATTCGGCCCTGCACATTTTAAATTCGCTTTGAAGCCACGCCGTTTTAGGGTTGGTTTCTTCGTATTGTCATCATATCATGGCATGATCATCTTGACAAGAAAAATCTATTAAAAATGGAAATTCGGAAATAAATGTCCATTTACATCCATTAAAAATGGACTTATCGTAGAGATAGACGATGATGGAAAAAAGGAAAGGACCAGAGAACGGTCTTGGGATCCACCTTTTTGAAATTGTCGAATTGTGAATCCGAAGGGAATCACCGGAATAACCTAATAGAAATGAATGAATGGGAGTGGATGTGGTGCGTTTTGGGTGTCTATGATTATCATCATGATTCCGGGAGGTCGGACCGGCCCGGAAATCCGAGGCTGTACGAAAAACAGCCGGAAATTACAGAGGAAAATCCTTATAAGGCATACGTGGAGGTCCAGGCGGATTTCTCTAGAGAAGGAAAGCTGACTCCGCTTGTGATTGTCTGGGAGGATGGCCGGCGTTACCGGATTGACCGGATTCTGCGGATGGACCGGAGGGCCAGTCTGAAGGCAGGCGGTGCCGGAATCCGCTATCTGTGCATGGTCGGAGGGAATCAGATTTCTCTCTATTATGAAGAGAACGGTTTATGGTTCGTGGAGCGTAAGTATGTCAGATCGGATCATTCTTCATATTGACTGCAACTGCTTCTATGCCTCAGTGGAGATGCTGCACCATCCGGAGCTTGCCGGCCTGCCCCTGGCGGTCGGAGGAGACCCGGAGGCCAGGCACGGCATTGTCCTCACTGCCAATTACATTGCAAAGAGAAGAGGAGTGAAGACGGGACAGGCCTTATGGCAGGCCAGACAGGCCTGTCCGGATCTCGTTTTCGTGCCGCCGAGAATGGATCTCTATATCCGCTTTTCCAGGATGGCCCGACAGATTTACAGAGAATATTCGGACCGGGTGGAAAGCTTCGGCCTGGATGAATGCTGGGTGGACATCACCCATTCCTGCGAGATCCTGGGCGACAAAACGAAGACCATGGCCAATGGTTTCCGGGTTGCAGAGGAGATCAGCAGCCGGATCCGGAAGGAACTGGGGATTACCGTCAGTATCGGCGTCTCCTGGAATAAGATTTATGCCAAGCTGGGAAGTGATTATAAGAAGCCGGATGCTATTACGGTCTTTGACCGGGAAAACTACCGAAGCCTGATCTGGCCGCAGCCGGTATCGAACCTTCTCTATGTCGGCAGGCGGACGGAGAGAAAGCTTTACAGCTTCGGCATCCATACGATCGGCGAGTTGGCAGAGGCGGACCCGGCCCTTCTCAAAGGCTGGTTCGGTAAGATGGGACTTGTCCTGTCCACTTTTGCCCGTGGTGAAGACGAAACCATGGTCAGCCCTTATGGCGAGGACGTCCCGGTGAAAAGCATCGGAAACAGTACGACAACGCCGCGGGACCTGACCTGTAATGAGGACGTCAGACTGGTTCTCTATCTTCTGGCGGAAAGCGTGGCCAAGCGTCTGCGGGAACATCACTTCCAGGGTTATGTCGTGGAAGTCTATGTCCGTGACAGCGGGCTCTTTACCTGCCACCAGCAGCACCGTCTGCAGGAACCGACCAATATTTCAGAAGAAATTGAGAAAGCGTCGGCAAGGATCTTTAGCAAACTCTATAGCTGGGAGAAGCCAATCCGAAGCATCGGCATCCGCGTCGGCGATCTGGTGGAAGAGGGCCTCCCCAGACAGATGAGCTTCTTTATCGACATTGAAAAGCGTGAAAAACGCCTCCGGGCTGACCGTATGGTGGACAGCGTCCGAAGGCGTTATGGTTATCAATCCATTCAGAGAGGGATTATGTATGAAGATACTTATTTATCATCATTGGATGCGGCAGCCGATGATCATATGATTCATCCGCATTCTTATTTCGAAAGAGGCAACCATACCGGAGCCGGAAGTCAAAGGAAAATCGTTCGGCTATAATTGCAATCCTCCTGCATCAGCCCATCAGTAAGGGCAGGCAGGCCTTGGCAAGCCCCAGGAAAATAAAGAATCCCAGGGTGTCCGTTGCCGTCGTTACAAAGATGGAAGAGGCAACCGCCGGATCCGCATGGCATTTCTTTAAGATCACGGGAACCAGGAAACCGAAGACTGCGGAAACAATCAGGTTTCCGATCATGGCCAGGAGAACGATCAGGCTGAGGAAGATGTTATGGTACATAAAGTAGACCACGACACCGGTCACAAGACCGCAGGAAGCACCGTCCAGGATGCCGACCAGAATCTCCTTGAAAAGATGAGGAATAGCTTCCTTCCAGTCGATATCTTCCTGAGCCAGGGTCCGGACCAGAATGGACATGGTCTGGGTACCTGCATTTCCGCCCATGCCGCTGATAATGGTCATGACGGCGGACAGAGCAACGACCTTCTCGATCGTACTCTGAAAGATATTGACAACAAAAGATGCCAGGAATGCGGTTGCAAGGTTGATTAAAAGCCAGGGAAGACGCATGCGGAGCGATTCCTTCCAGGTAGAGTCAATGCTTTCTTCGACATTGACACCGCCCATCTGGAGCATATCCTCGTCATACTCTTCGATAATAACATCGATGACATCATCGACGGTGATGATACCGAGGATCTGGTTGGATTTACTGACGACAGGGATGGCATCCAGGTCGTAACGGGAAACCAGCTTGGATGCTTCCTCCTGGTCGGTTTCCGGATAGATGGAAATGACCTGGTCATTCATCAGACTGGAAATCCGTGTCGCTTTTGGCGCAGCCAGAAGCTGCCGCAGACTGACGCTTCCGATCAGTTTCCGGGACTTATCAATAACGTAGATGGTTTCAATGAATTCGGTTTTGGGCGCGATCTTCCGAATGGTCTGCAGCCCTTCGCCGGCTGTAAGATTATCATGCAGGGCGATGTATTCGGTCGTCATCAGACCGCCGGCAGAGTCTTCCGGATACTTCAGCAGTTTGGTAATGATCTGCTGATCGGAAGAACGCATGCTCCGCATAACTTCCTTCCGCCGCCCGATCGTGAAGTCACCCAGGATATCTACGATATCATCCTTCTGCATGTATTCGAATGCAGTCAGAAGACGTGTGTTGTCGAGTGTGCGTGCGATCCGGATACGATCCTTGTCCTCGGACTCCTCCATCAGGGAAGCCAGGGTATCATCATCCAAAAGCGGTGTCAGAGCGGCGATCTCGTCGTCCTCCAGCTCACTGACCAGTTCGGCAAAGTCGATGGGCTGAAAGTCTTCGATAAAAGCGGCAATTGCTGAGCGGTCAGCACGCGAAATAAGAGCACGAAGCTCCTCTAACTTATCAATCTGAAATTGGTTCATTGGTATTCTCCTTCAAAATCCTGTACCTGCTGTATTACAGAGGTGTTTTGAAGAAGACAGACCTGGTCCTGTTAGATCATTTCTCTGGACATGAACGAAGGACAACCAGCATATGGATACAGAGTGCGGTAATCGATACAGATCATGTTCAGCTGTCTACTTCGACCGTGACTGTCTCCGTCCATAGTGGATCCTCCTTCTGTTGAAATTAATTTGCTAAGAGGTTTCTGACCTCCTGAAATGAAAGCATTTTATCAGTTTGGATCTTCCGGAAATCCTGTCAGAATTGAATAGGAATCCTGGGAAAGAAACTGAAAATCAGCCTAAATAAGAATAGACCTTTTCAACCGGACTTTCAACATTTTATCGGGAAATTTACAACGAATTTACACCTTCCGTTCATCATCTGTTTCTGCTTTGGAAGAGTCTCTTTTCTGAATAGAGAGGCCATCCATGCTATAATAATATGATGTAGGTGTCATAATATAACTTGTGAAAAATTAATATTTGTCTTATGCAGTCTGGCGGACACGAATGGCTGCTGTTCAAAGACAGGAAAAAGGAAGGGCTTTTGAAGCTGCTTTCGAAATGAAATCAGAAAGAAGTATAAAATGCGTTTTGTAATTCAGGTCTGCTCGAGGGCAGACGTTCGTGTAGATCAGAAGATTGTGGGAAAGATAGACCAGGGCTTTCTGGTTCTGATTGGAATCGGCCAGGAGGATACGATTGAGATCGCAGATGCTATGGTCGAGAAAATGCTGAAGCTTCGCATCCTGCCGGATGAAAACGGGAAGACAAACCGTTCTCTTGCCGATGTCAACGGAAGTCTGCTTCTGATTTCTCAGTTTACTCTCTATGCAGACTGCCATCATGGCAACCGGCCTAACTTCCTTAAGGCTAAGGCACCGGATGAGGCAGAGGCTATCTATGAGCACATTATCGAGAAGTGCAGAGAGAAGGTTCCGAATGTAGAGCATGGAATGTTCGGAGCGGAAATGCAGGTCAATCTGACCAATGAAGGCCCCTTTACCATCCTTCTTGATTCGGATGAAGTCGTAAGACAGCCAAAATGAAAGCAGAACTGATACGATCAGACAGATATTCACAGGCGGGTTTTTCAGACAGACATTTTCAGATATACTTTTCAGACGGATACGATCAGGCAGATTTTTCAAACAGACATTTTAGACTGTCATTTCAGAGAAACCACACGGTCGGATTGGTGGAAGAGATACAGGTCGCGCCGGAATTCAGAACAGAAAGTACATCTTCCTTATCACTGATCAGACCGCCGGCAATGACCGGGCAGTGGGCAAAGGAGACAACTTTTTTAATGATTTTCGGCATCAGAGCAGGGAGCATTTCAATGACATCCGGATGGACCGAGCGAATCTGCCTCTCCATGGTGGAAAAGGCCATGGAATCAATGACAAAAAAGCGCATAACCGTGAACATGCCAAGCTCCTTAGCCCGTGTGATCAGGTTGGCTTTTGTGGAAATAATACCGTCTGCTCTGGTATAACGGTGGATAAAATCCACGGCAATTTCTCTCGGGTGAAGACCATTGATCAGATCGATATGAACGACTGCCAGCTTTCCGGCCTCTTTGATCTGTTCCACAATGCCGGGAATGGTCAGGACATCTCCGTAGAGGACGAAAATGATGCGGCTGTCTCCTCCGAGACATTGAAGAAGGCCTTTGTCATCCTTAATGGCGGCAATGATCGGTGTATCTTCCAGGGCATCTTTGAATTCCGGCTTCATGCTTCTTCCTTTCGCTTTTCCATGGTGTTAAAATAAGGCCCGTAAAAAAAGAGATTCTCTAAAAAAACAGGTTTATATAATGGATTATATGCAATCAGAAGAAGAAAAGTCAAAAAACAGGGCGCGTCTGTCCGATAAGGAAAATAAGAACAGTATACATCAGCCGGATCAAGAAAACAGGAAAACCAATAGGCATCTCTCAAAGGGAAAAAACATGGAAGACAGCATCCGCATTTCAGAAGATATCGACAGCTTTGGTGACCTTGGAAAGGAACCGCAGAAAGACCATCCCATTGCAGTTTTTGACTCCGGTGTCGGCGGGATCAGTGTCCTCCGGGAAATGGTCAGGGAAATGCCATGGGAGGACTTTCTCTTCTATGGAGATTCCAAGAATGCACCTTATGGGACGAAGACCAAGGAAGAAGTACGGGCCCTGACTTTTTCCCGTGTGGAAGAGTTTCGGAGAGAAGGGGTGAAAGCAGTTTCCATTGCCTGCAATACGGCTACTTCAGCGGCAGTCCGTTCCCTTCGTCAGACCTATCCGGATCTTCCCATTGTTGGAATTGAGCCGGCGGTCAAACCGGCGGTTACGGAGAATCCTGGAGGAAGAGTCCTGGTCATGGCTACTCCGATGACCATCCGGGAAGAGAAGTTTCATAAGCTTGTGAACCGTTTTCAGGACCAGGCTGAAATCATTCCCCTGCCCTGTGCAGGACTCATGGAATTCGTGGAGAAAGGCAAGGCCGGCACCAAAGAAGTGCGCGAATTCCTCCGCCAGCTTCTCTGGGAATATATCGAACATCCGGTAGATGCCGTTGTCCTCGGCTGCACCCATTATCCCTTTGTCCGCTCGGACATCCAGAAGGTTCTGGGCGATCAGGTGAAGATTTATGATGGAGCCCGGGGAACAGCCAGGGAACTGCATCGTCGAATTCGGGTGGCAGGCCTGGAACGGGATGACAAAAATCGGATCGGCAGGGTCGTCTTCCAGAACAGTGCGCCGACCAAGTCCAAGATGGCTCTCTGTGAGAAGCTTCTCTGTCAGAAATAAAGATCGAAAATTGTATGATCAAAGACTATGACTTCGAAGGTGAAGTCAGAGATACAATTCAAAATTATATGAAGTTGAAAGGAAAATAATATGCCCAAAGATCCAATCATGTTACTGAGCTATGTCAACACGGAGCTGAGAGATCATTATTCCAGTCTGGAGGAATTCTGTTCGGCAGAGGGAGTTTCCACCCAGGAGATTATCGACCGCCTGGCTGCAGTCAACTACACCTACGATCCCAAGACCAACCGCTTCATCTAAGAAGTTCCGATAGGATATGTCATTCGGATCGGTAACTTGTGACAGCTTGCTTAAAGCAAGCCGTTTGCAGAAAAGATTGGATCTAATCTGTAGAATGGTCTGTCTATAATTTCAATAAAAAAACAGGCTAATCCGCACATTTCTTGGACCTCATGCTTATAGACAGGGATATTTCTATCATCTATAATTCAGGAGGAATTGAAATAGTTCTTAAACTATAAATCGTTAGCTTTAATTCAGAAGCTGCCGGCATTTCGGCAGTGAAGAGTCAGAAGTTAACCCATTATGAATAAGGAGATGGAACAAATGAGACAGAAACCAGTTGTTCTTATGGTACTGGATGGTTTTGGCCTTTCAGACGAGCATGAATACAATGCCGTTTATCTGGCAAAGACCCCGGTTATTGATAAACTTGAAAAGGACTACCCTTTCGTTAAAGGTTACGCGTCCGGCCTGGCTGTTGGCCTTCCGGATGGTCAGATG
>JAQXVO010000008.1 GCA_029224965.1 Lachnospiraceae bacterium | reverse complement strand
TCCAAGATGGAAGATGTTATTTTTTCCGGTACTGAGAGCAGGAAACCTCTGGGTTTTGCCTACGTGGCGATCACTCTGGATAATTCAGACCATCAGCTGGCAGTGGAATATGATATCGTGACGGTATCAAGGCGTGTGTACCGTTCGGGAGAAAGTGAATACAAGATCAATGGCCATAACTGCAGATTGAAGGATGTGCAGGAACTGTTCTTTGATACAGGTATCGGTAAGGAAGGCTATTCCATTATCGGACAGGGCCAGATAGAGCGGATTCTGTCCGGAAAGCCTGAGGACAGGCGGGAACTATTCGATGAGGCTGTCGGTATCGTCAAATTCAAGAAAAGAAAGGCCGAATCCGAGAAACGTCTGGAAAACGAACGGGAGAATCTGGTTCGAGTCAATGATATCCTTTCCGAGCTTGAAGATCGGGTCGGTCCTCTGGAAGCCCAGTCGAAGACAGCCAGGCGCTATCTGACTCTGCGTGAGGACCAGAAGAAGCTGGATGTCAATCTCTATCTGATCGAAATGGACCGGATTGAAAAGGAATCCAAGGAAACCTCCGACAATGCTTCGATTGTCCAGAAGGACATGGAAGCTGGCCGGGAGGAACTGGAGACCATCCGGAAAAACGCTTCGGAGGTCGAGGAGAAGATTGCCCGGCTCGATGAACGGATGGAAGCCATCCATGAGGAAGAAACCGAGAATAACGAGGCCAAGAGCCGGCTGGAAAACCGGATCAGTCTCCTCGAGGAGCAGATCCGGTCCGCCCAGAGTTCGGAAGAGAGTCTGACGGAACGCCGGTCCCGTCTGGAAACCGAAGCAAAAGAGAAGACTGCCCAGAAAGAGAGTCTGAATCAGAATCTCGAAGAGGAGAAGGGCCGTCTAACGGAACTGCGGACCAGGCTGGGTTCTGCCGACGATTCCTATAAGAAGCTCGAGGCGGAGATTAAGGAAGCCAATCAGACCATTGAGAACAGCCATCAGGAACTGGTCTCTCTCCTGAATGCCAAGGCTGATATCCAGTCCGAGCTGCAGAAATGCAAGACTACCCGGGAACAGGTTCAGATCCGGAAGGCTTCCTTGGTTCGAAGAATTCTGACCAGAAAGACCGAAAACGCCTCCGTAGAAGCGCGCCTGAAGGAAGCCCAGGACAAGTATCTGTCTCTGGGAGAAGAGGAAAAGGCCGGCCAGGAGAAGCTCCTCGAAAAGAAGAACAAACTCTCTGCCCTGGAAAATGAAGAAAAGACCCTTTCCGATCAGAAGCAGCAGGCAGAAAACTCGATCAAGGTCGAGAACTCTCGGCTGGAAACCCTGAAAAATATCGCTGAGCGTTACGAAGGCTACGGTTCCTCGGTCCGCAAGGTCATGGACCAGAAGAAAAACGAGCCCGGCCTGATCGGTGTCGTTTCGGATCTCATTCATGTGGAAGCCAGATATGAAACCGCCATTGAAACTGCTCTCGGCGGCAATATCCAGAATATCGTCACAGAGGATGAAGCGACTGCCAGGGACATGATTTCCTTCTTAAAGAAAACCCATGGCGGACGGGCTACATTTCTCCCACTGACCAGTGTGCATCCTAAGGATAAGGAAATTCCGGACCACATCTTAAGAGAATCCGGCGTACTGGGACTGGCTTCGGATCTGGTGGACACCGAAGACCGCTATCGGGATATCATGCGCTATCTCCTGGGCCGTGTCATTGTCATGGACACTCTGGATCATGCCCTGGCTTTCGCCAGAAAGACCCATTACCAGAACCATGTCGTAACACTGGAGGGCGAGTATTTACGGCCGGGCGGATCTCTGACCGGCGGTTCCTTCAAGAACAATAACAATCTTCTCGGACGGCGTCGGGAGCTTGAGGAGCTGGCAATCCGGATCAGAAACACCAAGGATAAGGCTGAAAAGCTGGCCAAAGACCTGGAAGACAAGGCCCTGGAGCTTCAGAATGCCAGAAGAGATTTCGAAGACCAGGAAAAGACTCTCCAGGATCTCGCCCTGAAGAAAAACACGGCCATGCTGGAACTTTCTCATGCCAAGCAGGTCAAAAACGAAGCTGACAGTTCTGCCGAAGAGCTGAATCAGGAAAGCCGGGCCATTGAGGAGGAGCTGAAGAAGATCGATTCCGATGAGGAGGAGATTCGACAGAAGTCCTCTGACTCTGCTTCGAGAGAGACGAATCTCCAGGAGCTGATCCAGAAGACCCAGACCTTCCTCGAAGGAAAGATGGCCGAGGAATCCACAGCATCGAAGTCCATGTCGGATTTCCAGCTGGAGGAAGCCAATCTGACCCAGAAGGTTTCCTATATTGAAGAGAATCTGGAACGGATTCAGACCGAGCTTTCGAAGAATAAGGAAGAATATCAGTCTCTGGACCAGGAAAGTGCCAGGGCCAGAGAGGGCGTGGAAGAAAAGAAGCAGGAGATTGAAAAGCTGAAGGCTGCCATCCAGAGCCAGCAGGAAGACCTGGAAAAGCTGTCTGCCGAGCGGAAGGAAAACCTTCAGAAGAAGGAGTCCATGAACAGGGACTACAAGAGCTTTTTCGATCAGAGAGAGTCTGTCTCCAATCGTCTGAACGGTCTGGACAAGGAGCTCTACCGTCTGAACGGCCGCCGGCAGAAGCTGGAAGAAGAGCTTGAATATCAGAACAACTACATGTGGGATGAGTACGAGCTCACAAGGCATGCGGCCATGGAATTACGGGATCCGGACTACAGTGACCGGTCATCCATGAAAAAGCAGCTGACTTCGATTCGAGATGAGATCCGCAAAATGGGTTCCGTCAATGTCAATGCCATCGAGGAATACAAGGAAGTCTCCGAGCGATATAACTTCCTGAAAGGTCAGCATGACGATCTGGTCAAGGCCGAAGAGTCCCTGATGACCATTATCCAGGATCTGGATGAGGGCATGCGCAAGCAGTTCAAGGAAGGCTTCCACGATATTCAGGTCGAATTCGACAAGGCTTTCAAGGCCCTCTTCGGTGGCGGAAAGGGAAGCCTGGAGCTCGTAGAAGGCGAGGACCTTCTGGAGACCGGCATCCGGATTATTGCCCAGCCGCCAGGAAAGAAGCTTCAGAACATGATGCAGATGTCCGGCGGTGAGAAATCCCTGACAGCCATTGCCCTGCTTTTCGCCATTCAGAATCTGAAGCCTTCGCCCTTCTGTCTTCTCGACGAGATCGAGGCGGCTCTGGATGATTCAAATGTAGACCGTTTCGCAGCCTACCTTCATAGGCTGACAAAGAACACCCAGTTTATCGTAATCACCCACCGGCGCGGTACCATGAATGCGGCCGACCGCCTCTATGGTATCACCATGCAGGAGAAGGGTGTATCTACCCTGGTTTCTGTCAGCCTGATTGACCAGGATCTGACCGATTAAAATCAAGAAAGGAATTTCGAATGGCTTTTTGGAATCGTAAAAAGAAGAAAAAAGTAGAAGAGGCTTCCTCTGCGAGCGAAAATCCTATAGAAGCAGCTGCAGACAGCAGCAGTTCAGAAGATATTTCTTCACAAGCAGAAAACGTTGGAGAGACAGGCGAAGAAGACGCTGCATCTGCAGAAAATTCCAGCAGTGCATCGGAAGAAACAGCATTGGAATCTGAAGAAGGGAACCATGCTTCAACAGAGGATCTTTCTTCAGAAGTTACTGCTTCAGAAAAAGCGGACGCTGTTTCGGATGAGGAAAAGGGGTCTTCAAAAGCAGAGGATGAGGCTTCGGAAGAAGAGAACGAATCTTCCGAGGAAGAAAAGCCCAAGAAGAAAGAAGGCTTCTTCCGCCGCCTGGTCAAGGGTCTGGCCAAGACCAGAGCCAACTTCGTCAAAAATATGGACTATGTCTTCCGCGGCTTTACCAATATCGACGACGACTTCTATGAAGAACTCGAAGAGATCCTGATTATGGGCGATATCGGTGTCCGGACCACAGAAGAGATTCTTGATGAGCTTAAGGTTGAGGTCAAAACCGAGAAGATTAAGGAACCCGAGGCCTGCAGAGAAATCCTGATCCGTCTGATCCGGGACCGCATGTTCGTACCCGAGGATGCCTATGATTTCCTTAATCAGAAGTCCGTTATCATGGTAGTCGGCGTCAACGGCGTCGGAAAGACCACAACCATAGGAAAGCTGGCCCGTAAGTTAAAGGATTCCGGTAAAAGTGTTCTGATTTCCGCTGCGGATACCTTCCGTGCGGCAGCTGCCGACCAGCTGAAGACCTGGGCCGACCGGGCAGGCGTTCCAATGATCGGCGGCCAGGACGGTGCAGATCCGGCCGCGGTTGTCTATGATTCCGTTCAGGCAGCCAAGTCCCGGGGAACCGATATTGTTCTCGTCGATACCGCCGGAAGACTTCATAACAAGAAGAATCTCATGCAGGAACTGTCCAAGATGAACCGGGTGATTGACCGGGAATATCCGGAAGCTCACCGGGAGACCTTTGTCGTTCTCGATGCTACAACCGGACAGAACGCCCTCCAGCAGGCCCGGGAATTCGATGAGGTCACCGATGTGACCGGCATCATCCTGACCAAGATGGACGGAACCGCCAAGGGCGGCATCGCCGTAGCGGTTCAGTCCGAGCTGAAGAAGCCCGTCAAGTATATCGGTGTCGGAGAGACTGCAGAAGATCTGGAACGCTTTGACCCGGACGACTTCGTCGAGGCACTTTTCCGACAGAAGGAAGAAGACTGACAGCGGTCTATATTTCTGATCAAGGCAGAAAAGCTTCCATGCATCGATTTCATATTCTGGAGAATTGTTTTCTATATTGTATGAAATAAAGGACAATGAACTGTAAAGGAAAAATACTTGACTGTAAAGGCTTTCTCCTTTATAGTAGGTAAAGCGTGAGGTTAAACCGATGGAGGATAAGATTCGCCAGGGAAATCTCTATGATTTCTACGGCATGCTTTTAAATCCGCATCAGAGAGAGGTTTTCGAGGACTATGTCCTGAATGATCTGTCCCTGGGTGAGATTGCCGAGAATAACGGCGTATCTCGACAGGGCGTTCATGATCTGATCCGGCGCTGTACCAGACAGATGGAAGAATATGAATCGAAAATGCAGCTGATTCATAAATTTCATCTGATTTCCGGAAACATCCATGAGATGGAAAAGATTCTAAAGGAAGATTCTTCAATTCCGGAGGAAGCAGGAAAGTCACTTAAGAAACTGACGGAAGAAATTCTGGAAGAGATATAAGGAGTACCCGATTGACATTCGATAGCTTATCGGAAAAACTTCAGAACGTATTCAAGGAACTTCGGGGCAAGGGTCGGCTGACTGAGGACGATGTCAAAAAGGCTTTGAAAGAAGTCAAGATGGCACTTCTCGAAGCGGACGTTAATTTCAAGGTTGTAAAAGACTTTACGAAGAAGGTCCAGGAGCAGGCCATCGGTAGCGATGTCTTGAATGGTCTGAATCCCGCCCAGTCTGTGATCAAGATTGTTCACGATGAGCTCGTCAATATGATGGGTTCCGAAGGCGCTGAGCTTACCTTCCGCCCGGGACAGGCCGTAACCGTCATCATGATGGTTGGTCTCCAGGGTGCCGGTAAAACCACAACGACGGCAAAACTTGCCGGAAAGCTCAAGGAAAAGAGTAAGAAGCCGCTTCTGGCAGCCTGTGACGTCTATCGTCCCGCCGCTATTGAACAGCTCCGGATCAATGCCGAAAAGGTTGGCGTCGATTTCTTTACTATGGGCGACAGCAAGAAGCCGGCGGATATCGCGGCAGCTGCAGTAGAGCATGCGGCAAAGAACGGAAACAAGGTCGTATTTCTCGATACCGCCGGACGTCTTCATATTGATGAAGGCATGATGGAGGAGCTTCAGGAGATCAAATCCCGTGTGGATGTGGCAGACACCATTCTTGTTGTCGATGCCATGACCGGACAGGATGCCGTAAATGTGGCTTCCACCTTCGATGAAAAGGTCGGAATCGACGGCGTCATCCTGACCAAGCTCGACGGTGATACCCGAGGCGGTGCAGCCCTTTCCATCCGGGCCGTAACCGGAAAGCCGATTCTCTATGCCGGCATGGGAGAGAAGCTCTCCGATCTGGAGCAGTTTCATCCCGACCGTATGGCCAATCGAATCCTCGGCATGGGCGATGTTCTTTCTCTAATCGAGAAGGCACAGAATTCCATCGATGAGGAAGAAGCCAAAAAGCTGACCGAAAAGGTCCGCAAAAAGAAGGGCTTTGACTTTAACGATTATCTGACCTCTATGGATCAGATGAAGAAGATGGGCGGTCTGAGTTCCATTCTCGGTATGATGCCGGGTATGAATAAGGCCCAGATGGATCAGATCAATGCCGCCGTGGATGAGAAGAAGATGGCCCATATCACAGCCATGATCTATTCCATGACACCGGCCGAGAGAGAAAATCCGGATCTCATCGACATCCACAGAAAGCACCGGATTGCAAAAGGCGCAGGCGTGGATATCGCAGAAGTCAACCGACTCATGAAGCAGTTCAAGGAATCCCGGAAGATGATGAAGAAAATGCCTGGGATGATGAAGGGCAGAGGCCGGGGATTCGGAAATATGAACCGCTTTCCATTCAGATAAATGAATGGATTCCATATAGGGAACATGTAAGACAGGTAGGTTTGGAAATTACAATTGATTTCCATTCTAAATAGATAATTTTTTTCAGGAGGAAAAAACAATGGCAGTAAAGATTCGTTTAAGAAGAATGGGACAGAAGAAAGCACCTTTCTATCGTGTGATCGTAGCTGATTCCAAGAGCCCGAGAAACGGCAGATTCATCGATGAGATCGGTACCTATGATCCTTCCCAGGAACCTGCAGCAGTCAAGATCGATGCAGAAGCAGCTCAGAAGTGGCTTGCAAACGGCGCACAGCCGACCGAGACTGTTCTTCGTCTGATGAAGAACGCCGGCATCGTAAAATAATCATCCGGGAAGGGAGTGGGACGAGTGTTGAAGGAACTTGTTGAAGTCATAGCAAAGTCACTTGTCGATTCTCCGGAGGAAGTTACCGTCACGGAAAGAGAATCCGGCAGGACACTCATCCTGGAACTTCACGTTGCTTCGTCCGATATGGGTAAGGTTATCGGAAAGCAGGGCCGGATCGCCAAGGCAATCCGTTCTGTTGTGAAAGCAGCGGCTTCCAAGATGGATGAAAAAGTTATTGTCGACATCGTCGATTAAGACAGACGGGCTGCAGTTCGCAGCCCGTTTTCCTGTAAATAAGGGCTTATAAGCTGAAATTTTAAGATTGTCAGACATTCCTATATCTTGTTTCGGCTTTATGTATGAATTTAGTGAGAAAGGAATCCGCATGTCAGATCGTCTGCGCGTCGGCGTCATTACAAGTACTCATGGGATCCGGGGAGAGGTCAAGGTCTTTCCGACAACGGATGACCCGGCCCGTTTTGCAAAGTTAGACCAGGTCTATATTTGCGGCAGACTCCCTGAGGAGACTCTGCACGTGGAGAAGGCTCGGGTCTTCAAAAATCAGGTCATTGTGAAATTCAGGGAATATAACGATATCAATGAGGTCGAAAAATTCCGGAAGTCCGATATCCTGATCGACCGCAAGGATGCAGAAGAACTGAAAGAGGATGAGTTTTTCATCGACGATCTGGTCGGACTTACCGTTTCCGCCGATAACGGACGGTTTCTGGGCCGTCTGAAGGAGGTCTATGAGACCGGTGCCAACGATGTCTTTGTTATAGAAAAGGAAAACGGCAAGGAGCTTCTGATCCCGGCGACCAAGGAATGTGTGACTTCCGTGAATCTCGATCAGGGACAGATGACCGTCCACCTTCTGCCGGGACTGGAGGATCTGAACGGATGAATTTTCATATCCTGACACTTTTTCCGGAAATGGTCTTAAAGGGCCTGGACACCAGCATTATCGGCCGGGCCGAGGAAAGGGGTCTGATTCATGTAGAGGCCAGAAACATCCGGGACTATACCATTGACCGCCATAAGAAGGTCGATGACTATCCTTACGGCGGCGGGGCAGGAATGCTCATGCAGGCCCAGCCGGTCTATGACTGCTGGAAGGCGGTCCGGGAAGAGATTGTGAGCCGAAGATCCGGAAGTGCGGCGGCCGAAGCAGATGATTTTTCTGCTGATCAGGAACAGAAATCAGATTCTGCTGCAGTCGAGTCCGCTGAATCCGGGAATCTTCAGGACTCCGGCCGACGGATCCGTACTGTCTACCTCACTCCCCAGGGCCGCACCTTCACACAAAGGGATGCCCACGATTTTGCTCAGGAAGAGGATCTGATCCTTCTCTGCGGACACTACGAGGGCATCGATGACCGGGTTCTGGACCGGATCTGCACGGACTATATTTCCATCGGGGATTATATCCTGACCGGTGGAGAGCTGCCGGCCATGATCCTGGTGGATGCCGTATCCCGCCTGGTTCCCGGCGTCCTTCACAATGATACTTCCGCTGAGACCGAATCCTTTGAATCCGGAATCCTGGAGTATCCCCAGTATTCCAGGCCCGAGGTCTGGGAAGGAGAGAAGGTTCCGGAGGTCCTGCTTTCCGGCGACCACAAGAAGGTCAATGAATGGCGGAGAGTCCGGGCCATATTAAGGACCTATGAGAGGCGGCCGGACCTTCTGAAAAATCTGCATTTTAAAAAAGCGGACCGGAATCTTCTGAAGCGGGTCGAAATGACTGAGGAAGAGAAAAAAATATTCGAAAAACTCTTGCAGGACCATATGGATTCTGATATAGTATGAACGTTGTAATCGTGTCGGACGGTCCGCTTTTGCCGCTTCAGGCATTATGAACGTCAGTGAAAAGGAGAACAAAATGAACGCAAGCGAAGTAATTAAGAACATTGAGCAGGCTGAACTGAAGTCTGACATCGCTGATTTCCGTGTCGGCGATACCGTACGTGTCTACAACAAGATTCGTGAGGGTAACAACGAGAGAATTCAGGTATTCGAGGGTACTGTTCTGAAGAAACAGGGCGGATCCAACCGTGAGACCTTTACTGTACGTAAGATCTCTTCCGGTATCGGCGTTGAGAAGACCTGGCCTCTGCATACACCGAACATCGAGAAGATCGAGGTTGTTCGTCGTGGTAAGGTACGTCGTAACAAGCTTTACTATCTCCGCGACAGAGTCGGCAAGGCTGCCAAGGTTCGCGAAAAGTAATTCGGAATTTACTTCTGCAGGGACAACCACTTGGGTGGTTGTCCTTTTTTGATACCGGTCTTTCGCCATGTCAGTCCTCCCAGGATGCCGATTGTCATGCTTTCCGGATACAGTTCTTTTTCAAATGCTTGCAGTTGTTCAATTTTTCGATTTCGTGTATAGTAAATGGTATGGAAAAAATCAAGACATTCATTGGAAAATGGAAAAAGAAAAGACATGACAGTCTGAATTTCCGCAGAAGAAAACGGCATGTGGAAATGGCCAGGGTTAAGGCCGGAGCATCAAATGCTCTGGCATTCCTGTTGGTCATTTTTCTTGCGCTCTTTCTTGTCCTGGCCTTTTTCTATCGGCTGAAGGTGATGGGTCCTTCGATGGAGACAACCATACACAGCGGTGATTCAGTCCTTGTGAACCGGATCTGCTATCGTGTCTCAAGTCCCAAGCGGGGCGATATCGTTGCCTTCCTGCCGGACGGAAATCAGGGAGCGGAGATCAGCGTCAAGCGTGTTATCGGTCTGCCCGGGGAAACGATCCAGATCAAGAACGGTGCCCTCTATATCGACGGAAAGGTCTACAACAGCGACATTTCCAACGAGACCATCGATCATGCCGGCCTGGCCGAGAATAAGATTAAGCTCGGGAAGGGTGAATATTTCCTTCTGGGCGACAATCGGAACAACAGCGAAGACAGCCGCTACGAGAGTATCGGCGAAGTGAAGAAAAGCGAACTGATCGGAAAGGTCTGGCTCAATGTGACCTTCTCGAATTTCGGTTTGATGGAGTAAGATTCATGAATATTGAATGGTATCCCGGTCATATGACCAAGGCCAGGAGGCAGATGGAGGAAGATCTGAAGCTTGTGGATCTAATTGTGGAGATCCGGGACGCCCGGATCCCCATGAGCAGCGCCAATCCGGATCTGATCAGGATGGGTGCAGACAAGCTCCGTCTGATCCTTTTGAACAAGGCGGATCTGGCCGATCCGACGAAGACCGCTCTCTGGATTGACAAATATAGAGCGGAGAATATCACGGTCCTCGAAACCGACTCCAAGCTTCCGAAAAATCGTAATCAGATCCTGGCCGCATTTGAAACTGCAGCCAGGCCCAAGCGGGAGAGAGACAAGAGACGAGGCTTAAAGAATCGGCCCGTCCGGGCCATGGTGGTCGGCATCCCCAATGTCGGAAAATCCACCTTTATCAATCTTCTGACCAGGAAATCCCAGGCAAAAACCGGAAACAAGCCGGGCGTTACCCGGGGAAAGCAGTGGATTCACACTTCTTCCCAGATGGATCTTCTCGATACACCGGGTATTTTATGGCCGAAATTTGAATCCGAAGAGGTCGGTCTGCATTTGGCCATGTGCGGAGCCATCTCCGATGAACGGATTCCCATGGAAGAACTGGCTTTCCAGATCATCGACTTCCTGAGAGAAAATTATCCGGGCATGCTGGAGCAGCGCTATTTCCCGGAGAATAGCAAAGAATCGAATGAAGCTGCCGAGGCAAACGATGCTTCATTAAAAGTATCAATAGAGGAAAAGCCCGCCCACGAGGTTCTGACAGAGCTTGCCAGAAAGCGGCAGATCCTTCTGCCGGGCGGACAGGTCAATACCGAACGCATGGCGGAAATCCTGGTGACAGAATTCCGAAGCGGGAAACTCGGCCGGGTGAGCCTGGAAGTGCCGTCAGATCCGGCTTTGATTTGAAATTACTAGCGGGAAGTTAGTGGAATAAAACAATGAAGAACAATAAAGATCATCGTCCAGTAGACGAATTACAATATGATGATGAGAGCGAGAACGGGGAGAGCAGAAGCCGGAAAATGATCAGCATGCTGATCTATATCGCCCTGGTTGCAATCTTTGCCCTGGTGATTGTGAATTTTGTCGGCCAGAGGACCATCGTCAGCGGCTCCTCCATGGAAACGACCCTTTCCAATGGAGACAATCTGATCGTTGACAAGCTGACCTATCATTTTCGATCGCCTAAGCGCTTTGAGATCGTTATCTTCCCGGATCCGGAGGATCCGAAGACCTACTTCATCAAGCGGGTGATCGGTCTGCCCGGCGAAACGGTTCAGATCGATGCCTCCGGAAATATCCTGATCAACGGGAAAGTTCTGAAGGAAAACTACGGCAGAGAAACCATACAGAATCCGGGCGACGCCATCACCCCGATTACGCTCAGCGATGACGAATATTTCGTCATGGGAGACAACCGGAATAACAGTCTGGACAGCCGTTTCCCTCAGGTCGGCCCCATCCATCGAAGTAAACTCATAGGCAGAGCCCTCTGCAGGATTTATCCTTTCAATAAAATCAAAGGACTGGTGCCCTAAATGACCGAGAAAATGAAAGACATTCAGGATCAGCTGAAAGAGACCCTGGCCAGATCTTCCGGACAGCCGGAGATTCTTACGGCTTTTATCCAGACTTATCAGAGCGATGAACGAAGCGGCGTACAGAAGCTGGTTCAGAGAGCCGGCAAAGCGGTCAGAGCCTGGCAGAAGGAAGAAGAAAGAATCGATCAGCTGTCCTATTTTGAAAAGAAATACGGATCTCAATATGATCTGATTGCCGGAATCGATGAAGTCGGCCGGGGACCACTGGCCGGACCCGTCATGACCTGTGCGGTTATCCTTCCCAAGGGCTGCCGGATACACGGAATCAACGATTCCAAGAAGCTGTCCGAAAAACAGAGAGAAGAGCTCTTCCCGATTCTGAAGGAAAATGCTATTTCCTATGCCATCGGTGTCAATCCACCCGAACGGATCGATGAGATCAATATTCTCCAGGCCACCTATGAGGCCATGCGTTCTGCCATAAAGAAGCTGGAAAAACAGCCGGATCTGCTCCTCATCGATGCGGTCCATATTCCTGAAGTAACGATTCCGGAGGTCAGCATCATCAAGGGCGATGCCAAATCCATCTCGATCGGTGCCGCCAGTATTCTGGCCAAGGTGACCAGGGATCACTATATGGAAGAAATGGATGCCCTCTATCCCGAATATCATTTCCGGGAAAACAAGGGCTACGGGACTAAGGACCATATTGAAGCTCTGAAGAAATACGGACCCTGTCCCATTCACAGAAAAAGCTTCATCGGACATTTTATCGATCAGTAATCTGAACTTTCAGAAAGTTAGAAATCAGTTTATAATCTTCAGACTTATGTTATACGGGGAAAAGTCAACTGTTAAGGGAGTTTTGGAATGATTAACAAGCGCTCTGTCGGTTCTTATTTTGAGAGCCTTGCTGCCTCCTATCTGGAAGATCAGGGAATGGAAATTATTGCCAGGAATTATCGAAGCCGGATGGGAGAGATTGATTTAATCGGAAAAGAAAAAGCGGAAGAAGAGATTGGATATCAGAAGGTACTGACGGACTATCTCGTTTTCATCGAAGTAAAATACCGTTCGGGCGGAATCTCCGGAGACCCGACCGAAGCCGTGGATTTTCACAAGAGATGGCAGATCTCAAAAACGGCTCTGTATTTTCTTCAGGAAAAAGGCTATTCTGAGGATACACCGGTCCGTTTTGACGTGATCGGAATCGATGCGGATTTAAGAGTCAGACATATCCGCAATGCCTTTCCCTACACCGGGAAATGAAGGAAGGAATAAAGTATGAGTAAACCTGTTGTTGCGATTGTCGGACGTCCCAACGTCGGCAAATCCACCCTTTTCAATGCCCTTGCCGGAGAGAGAATCTCTATCGTCAAGGATACACCGGGCGTAACCCGGGACCGGATCTATGCCGACTGCAGCTGGCTGGACCGGGAATTTACTATCATCGATACCGGAGGAATCGAGCCGGATTCCGATGATGTTATTTTAAGTCAGATGAGAGATCAGGCCCAGATCGCCATCGATACAGCTGATGTCATTCTCTTTATCACTGATGTGAGACAGGGACTTCAGGATGCAGATATGCGGGTCTGCGATATGCTCCGCCGCTCCCACAAGCCGGTCATTCTGGTGGTCAACAAGGTCGATGACTTCAAGAAATACGAGGCCGAGGTCTACGAATTCTACAATCTCGGCATCGGGGATCCCATGCCGATTTCCTCGGTCAACCAGATCGGCTTCGGCGACCTTCTGGATAAGATCATTTCTTATTTCCCGGACAAGACCAAAGAGGAAGAGGATGATGACACGCCGAAAATTGCCATCATTGGAAAGCCCAATGTCGGAAAGTCTTCCTTGGTCAACCGTCTTTCCGGTACCGACCGGTCCATCGTCTCCGATATTGCCGGAACCACGAGAGATGCCGTTGATACCCGTGTCACCTATCACGGCAGGGATTATATTTTCATCGATACTGCCGGTCTTCGAAGAAAGGCCAAGGTCAAGGAGGATTTGGAACGCTATTCGGTCATCCGCGCCGTTTCAGCCGTGGAGAAAGCCGATGTGGTCCTCATCATGATCGACGGTACCGAAGGTGTGACCGAGCAGGATGCCAAGATTGCCGGCATTGCCCATGAGCAGGGCAAGGGCATCATTATCCTGGTCAACAAATGGGATGCTGTCGAGAAGGATGACAAGACCATCTACCGGCAGACCGAAAAGATCCGTTCCACCCTGGCTTTCATGCAGTATGCCCTGATTCTCTTTGTATCTGCAAAGACCGGGCTCCGGGTCAACAAGATCTATGATGCCATCGATACGGTTCTCAATAATTCCACCCTCCGTGTGCAGACCGGTGTTCTGAACGAGATCATTGCAGAGGCTGTTGCCATGCAGCAGCCGCCCATGGATAAGGGCAGAAGACTCCGGATCTATTATGCAACTCAGGTTTCCGTCAAGCCGCCTACCTTTGTCTTCTTTGTAAATTACAAGGATCTCATGCATTTCTCCTATGTCCGCTATCTGGAGAACCGGATCCGGGAATCCTTTGGTTTCGAGGGAACCGCCTTACATTTCATCACAAGAGAGCGGAAGGAGGACAGCGAATGATCGGTGCCAGACTGATCAGCCTTCTGATCGGATATGGCTGTGGACTCATTCTCTGGGGCTATCTGACCGGAAGACTCCATCATATCGATATCCGGACCAAGGGAAGTGGAAATGTCGGAACGACAAATACTCTCCGGGTCATGGGACTTCGGGCCGGAATTCTGACCTTAATCATAGACTGCATGAAAGCGGTTCTGGCGGCTCTTGTTGTCACGCTGATTTTTTCCCATTATTCCTGGGTTGTGGGGCCGGATCTTAAAATCCTCCGTCTCTATGCGGCCTTCGGTGCAGTCCTCGGCCACATGTATCCCTGTTATTTCCGTTTCAAGGGCGGAAAGGGCATTGCCACCGGTCTCGGCTTTCTGATTGTTGTGGAGCCGAGCATGTTGATCGTGGCTGCGGCCGTCTTTGTCATCCTGGTGGCATGGAAGCGCTATATCAGTCTGGGATCCATCTTTGCGGCTTTATCATTGCCCGTTCAGGCATGGATCTACTTTTTCTGCGGATGGTTCCATTACGGAAAGACAGGCAATATCGAAGCTCTGATTCTGATCTCTATCGTCGGAATCATGGCAATGATCAAGCATCGGTCCAATATCGGGCGTCTTCTGAAGGGAAATGAAAACAAGTTCACCTTCCATCCCAAGACCAGTGCCTGAAATCCAGATGAATTTTTCATTATGACTCTGGATTCCATAAGAAGAATCCCAAAAGCAGGAATCCATGTGTCTTTGGATTCCATCCATTCGGAGGTATATATGGCAGAAATTTCCATTTTAGGTGCAGGCTCCTGGGGAACGGCTCTGGCCATTCTACTGTCCGGGAACGGACATCAGGTTACCCTCTGGTCCCACAGAAAAGATCAGGTGGAAGAGCTGAAGCGGACCCATAAAAATGAGAGCAAGCTGCCCGGTGTCATCTTACCGGAACGGCTTCATTTAACGGATCAGCTGGAGGATGCCGTCTTGGACAAGGACCTTCTGGTCATGGCGGTTCCTTCCACAGCAACGCGGGAAACAGCAGAGAAGATGAAGCCCTATCTTTCTCCGAAACAGAGAATCATCACAGTGACCAAGGGAATCGAGGAAGCCACCCTGATGACCCAGGTCGAGATCATCGAGGATGTCCTTCCCGAGGCTAATGTCGGGATCCTGAGCGGTCCCAGCCATGCGGAAGAGGTCGCGATTGCTATGCCGACCGTTGTGGTTGCAGGTGCCAGAGATCGGGATCTGGCCATTATGACCCAGGAATTCTTCATGAATGAGACCTTCCGTGTCTATACCAGCCCGGATGTCATCGGAATCGAGATCGGCGGATCCCTGAAGAATGTCATTGCCCTGGCTGCCGGTATGTCGGATGGTCTGGGCTTCGGCGACAATGCCAAGGCTGCTCTGATCACACGGGGCATCAAGGAAATCACAGCCCTTGCCACGGCCATGGGCGGGCAGCCGGAGACCCTGTCGGGACTGACCGGCATCGGAGATCTGATCGTCACCTGCCAGAGCCGGCACAGCAGAAACCGTCGTGCCGGTGTCTATATCGGACAGGGAATGAAGATGGAAGATGCCATGAAGAAGGTTGCCATGGTGGTCGAGGGTGTCTATTCGGCCAAGGCCGCAGCAAAGCTCGGCGAGAAATACGGAGTTGAGCTTCCGATCATCACGGAGGTCAATCACGTCCTTTTCGAAGGAAAGGACTGCCGGGAAGCGGTACTTTCCCTGATGACCAGAGACAAGAAGAAAGAGGACGAAAGGCTTAGATTTGTATGAGAGAAGAAACCATCCGGATCAAATATCACAATAAAGAGATCGAGAAACTGACCTATATTGACGGGAAATCCGACTGGATTGACCTTCGGGTCGCAGAAGATGTCAGCCTGAAGAAGGGGGATTTCAGGCTGATCGATATGGGAATTTCCGTAGAGCTTCCCAGGGGCTACGAGATGCTGATCGTTGCCAGAAGCTCGACCTTCAAAAATTTCGGCCTGATTCAGACCAATGCCATGGGCGTTGTGGATGAATCCTATTGCGGCGACGACGACATCATCCGCATGCCGGTCTATGCAACCCGGGACTGCGAGCTCCATGTCAATGACCGGATCGCCCAGTTCCGGATTCTCGAGCATCAGCCGAAAATCACCTTCGAAGAAACCGATCATCTGGACAATAAATCCCGTGGCGGCTTCGGTTCAACTGGTGTAAAATAGAAACAGATTTATCGGCAGTCTTGTTTCTTCAGGAGCAAATACAGACCTGTCGAAGGTTCACCTTGCAGATATATTTTTGCGTGAAATTGTAAAGGGGGTAATTTTATGGCAAACGATATCGAAAGCAGAATCACCAAGTTCTATGCGAAGCATGATCCACAGATAACGATCAATGCGGCTCCCGGCCACTTCGCAGCTGGTGCATCTCACACGAATTTCTATATCGACATCACCCGGATCAAGGTCAGGGTCAGTGAAGCCAAGGAGGCAGCCAAGGCTTTACGGGAGCAGCTTCAGAATCATGTCTATACGGTTGATACGATCGTCTGCCTGGACGGAACCGAGCTTCTGGGCGGTTTCCTTGCAGATGAGCTGGAGCGGAGCAATTTCCAGATGACCAACAAGCATGAGACCATGTACGTCGTTACACCAGAAGAGAACTCGGTTCATCAGTTTATGTTCCGTCAGAACAACCGTCTGGCCATCGAAGGAAAATATGTTCTTCTTCTGGTCGACAATATCTCGACCGGCGGCACCGAGCGCAGAGCCATGGAGTGCATCCGCTATTACGGCGGTCTCAATGTCGGCATCGCAGCCATCTTCTCGACCATGAACAAGGTGGACAAGAAGGAAGTCTACAGCCTCTTCACACCGGACGATATCCCAGGCTATCAGAGCTATCCGGCTCAGGAATGCCCTATGTGTGCAAAGAAGATTCCGGTCGATGCCATTGTCAACGGCTACGGATATGCAAAGCTTTGATGGAATCTCTTTCTTACAGGATCCCTGAAAGAGGGTACAGAATCTGAGTTTCGGATGCAAAGCTGTCTGAAACGGCAGATCTTGTATTTTCAGATTGAACAGATGATATATTTTGTATGTTTTATGAGCAGGATGCAAACATAGGTTTGCATCCTGCTTTTATATTCGCTATAATTAGTTTTCGATTTTAAAAACTAATGATTCAGAGGTTACTATGGCAAAGAAAGAAATATATGACGATAACAGCATTACGGTCCTCCAGGGACTCGAAGCCGTCCGCAAGCGTCCGGGCATGTATATCGGATCAACTTCCAGGAAGGGTCTGAACCACCTGATCTATGAGATCGTGGATAATTCGGTCGATGAGCATCTGGCCGGCTTCTGCGATACCATCGATGTCACACTGGAGAAGGACGGATCCTGTACCGTAAAGGATAACGGACGGGGAATCCCGGTTGCCAACCATAAATTCGGAATCCCGGCCGAGCGTGTGGTCTTTACCACACTCCACGCCGGCGGTAAGTTTGACAATAATGCCTATAAGACCTCCGGCGGACTTCATGGCGTCGGCTCCTCTGTCGTCAACGCTCTTTCTGTCTATATGGATGTGGAGATTGCGAGAGACGGGTCTATCTTTCACGATCACTTCGAACGGGGCAGGGCCGCTTTAAAACTTCTCCCGGACAAGACCCTGCCCATACTGGGTTCCACAAAGGAAACCGGAACCAGGATCAATTTCCTTCCAGATCCGGAAATCTTTGAAAAGACCAATTTCAACGAGGAAGAGGTCAAAAACCGTCTCCAGCAGACCGCCTATCTCAATCCGGATCTGACCATCAACTATACGGATCTGAGAAAGAAAGAGCCGGAGGAAGAGACCTTCCATGAGCCTGAGGGCATCAGCGGCTTCGTCCGCGATCTCGATGCCAATAACGAGGCTGTGACGCCGGTTATTTCCTTCAGCGGCGAATCCGACGGCATCCAGGTCTCCGTAGCCTTCCAGTATGTCAATGAATTCCATGAAAATATCCTGGGCTTCTGCAACAATATCTACAATACCGAGGGCGGAACCCATATCACAGGCTTCAAAACCATCTTTACCACAGTCATCAATTCCTATGCCAGAGAGCTCGGTATCCTGAAGGATAAGGACCCGAACTTCACCGGAACCGATGTGAGAAACGGCATGACCGCCGTCATCTCCATCAAGCATCCGGATCCCCGTTTCGAAGGACAGACCAAGACCAAGCTCGATAACCAGGATGCCGCCAAGGTGGTTTCCTCTGTGACCGGCACGGAGATTCAGCTCTACTTCGACCGGAATCTGGAGGTCTTAAAGTCTGTGATTTCCTGTGCTGAGAAGGCAGCCAAAATTCGTAAGACCGAGGAACGGGCCAAGACCAACCTTCTGACCAAGCAGAAGTTCTCCTTTGACCAGAACGGAAAGCTTGCCAACTGCGAAAGCCGGGACGCTTCCAAGTGCGAGATCTTTATCGTCGAGGGAGATTCCGCCGGCGGCTCCGCCAAGATGGCCAGAAACCGTATGTATCAGGCTATCATGCCCATCCGTGGAAAAATTCTGAATGTCGAGAAGGCCTCCATAGACAAGGTCCTGAAGAATGCGGAGATCAAGACCATGATCAACGCCTTCGGCTGCGGTTTTTCCGAGGGCTTCGGCAATGACTTTGACATCAAAAAGCTCCGCTATGACAAGATCATTATCATGGCCGATGCCGATGTCGACGGTGCCCATATTTCGACCCTGCTTCTGACCCTGTTCTACCGCTTCATGCCGGATCTGATTATCCAGGGCCATGTCTATATCGCCATGCCGCCTCTCTACAAGGCTATGCCAGCTAAGGGAAAGGAAGAGTACCTCTACGATGATGCGGCTCTGGCAAATTACCGGAAGAAGCACACTGGAAAGTTCACCCTGCAGAGATACAAGGGTCTCGGCGAAATGGATCCCGAACAGCTCTGGGAAACCACGCTGAATCCGGAGACGAGGTATTTGAAAAAAGTTGAGATTGAAGACGGCCGCATGGCTAGCGATGTGACAGAGATGCTGATGGGAAATGACGTTCCTCCCCGGAGGGCCTTCATTCACGATCACGCCAACGACGCTGAACTGGATGTCTGAAGAATCTAAAAGGAGCAATCTATGGCAAGACCTGAACGCATGATTTCCGCTGAATATTCGGAAATCATGCAGAAATCCTATATTGACTATGCGATGAGTGTCATCGTCTCCCGGGCTCTGCCCGATGTCCGGGACGGCCTGAAGCCGGTCCAGAGACGGACACTTTATGATATGTACGAGCTTGGAATCCGCTACGACAAGCCCTATCGAAAATCCGCCCGTATCGTCGGAGATACCATGGGTAAGTTCCATCCCCACGGCGATTCCTCCATCTACGATGCCCTGGTTGTCATGGCCCAGGACTTCAAGAAAGAGCTTCCCCTGGTCGACGGACATGGTAACTTCGGTTCGATCGAGGGAGACGGTGCCGCAGCCATGCGATATACCGAGGCCCGTCTGGCCAAGGTCAGCCAGGACTGCTATCTCCAGGACCTGGACAAGGATGTGGTCGATTTCGTTCCAAACTTCGATGAGACCGAAAAGGAGCCAGAGGTGCTTCCGGTCCGCATTCCCAACATCCTGGTCAACGGAGCCGAGGGCATTGCCGTCGGCATGGCGACATCGATTCCGCCTCATAACTTGAGAGAGGTCGTAAACGGCGTCATTGCCTATATGAAGAAGCCGACCATGAACACCGGAGAAATGATGACCTATATTCAGGGTCCGGATTTTCCGACCGGCGGCATCGTGACCAATAAGGATGATCTTCTACAGATCTATTCGACCGGCGAGGGCAAGATCAAAATCCGCGGCAAGGCCCATATCGAAGACGCCAAGGGCGGAAAGCAGAATATCGTTATCACGGAAATCCCCTATCCCATGATCGGAGCCAATATCGGAAAATTTCTGAACGATGTCTATGCCCTGGTGGAGAATCATATTACAAATGACATCACGGATATCTCCAACCAGTCCTCCAAGGAAGGCATCCGGATCGTGATCGAGCTGAAGCGGGGAGCCGATGCCCAGAACATTCTGAACCTTCTCTACAAGAAGACAAGACTTGAGGATACCTTCGGCGTCAACATGCTGGCCGTAGTGGACGGAAAGCCCGAGACCATGGGCATCGTTCCCCTGATCCGCCATCATGTGGACTTCCAGTACGAGGTCTGCACAAGAAAGTATACCTATCTCCTCAATAAGGAGATGGAGAAGAAGGAGATCCAGGAGGGCCTGATCAAGGCCGTCGATGTCATAGATCTGATCATCGAGATTCTCCGCGGATCCAAGGATATGAAGATGGCCAAGGCCTGCCTGGTTGAAGGGAAGACCGATGGCATCCGCTTTAAATCCGAAGAGTCGAAAAAGGATGCGGCCGGTCTTCATTTCACCGAAAAACAGGCGGACGCCATCCTCCAGATGCGTCTCTACCGCCTGATCGGTCTGGAGCTGGATCAGCTGAAAAAGGAATATGACGAGACCATGGCTCACATTAAAACTTATAGCGGTATCCTCGAGGATAAGAACAAGATGGCCAATGTCATCATCAGGGATCTGAAGGCAACGGCCAGGGAATTCGGCCGGGACCGGAGAACCGTCATCGATAACGTCGAAGAAGCCGTCGTAGAAGAGAAGCCTCTGGAGGAAATCGATGTCGCTGTTCTGATCGACCGTTTTGCTTACGGAAGAGTCATCGACATACAGACCTATGAGAGAAACAAGGCCGCCGCGGATGAAGAGTCGAAGACCATTCTCTTCTGCAAAAATACGGACAAGATTCTGATTTTCACCGATCAGGGCCAGCTCCACACGGTCAAGGTCCTGGATCTTCCCATGGGCAAATTCCGGGACAAGGGCCAGCCTCTGGACAACCTGTCGAATTTTGATTCTACAAAGGAAAATATCTGTCTTCTTACGACCATGGAGAATATCCGGGAAAAGAAGCTTCTTTTTGTCACCGAATGCGGTATGCTAAAGCTGGTTGACGGCTCACTCTTTGATGTGGCAAGAAAAACCTCCCAGGCCGGAAAGCTGGCCGACGGAGACCGGCTCCTTCTTGTTGCAGAGGTCGAAGGGGAAAATGATACCCTGGTTCTCCAGTCGGATAAGGATTATCTCCTTCGGATTGCCGTGACAGACGTTCCGGAGAAAAAGAAGAATGCCATCGGTGTCCGCGGTATGCATTTCGGCAAGAATGAGAAGCTGAAAGCCGCCTATTATCTGAAGAACGGCGAAAGTCTTTCCATTAAGACCGACAAAGAGGATGACGTCCATCTGGAGCGCCTCCACATCGGAAGCCGGGACAGCCGGGGAGTGAAACGATAACAAGCTCACCGGGCAGCTGATGAAAAGACATGTATGACAAGACGCGGTCAGATATGATGTATATGAAATAGAGACTGAGACAATCGTGCAGGAAACAGGAGAGAAAGATGATGAGTCAGAACTACGATAAGAATAAGCTGCAGAGCAGACTCTGGTCCGTGATCCTGCCCCTGCTTTTATATTTTGTGATCTACAACCTGAGTATCCAGGTCTTACTTCTCTTCTTTCGAGAATCTCTGGGCTATCTCTTCTGTATCCTTTTGGCCAGCCTCATCACCATTCCTTTTATGATCTGGGCTTACCGGAAGGCAAATATAAAGCGGGGCGTCAGATATTCCCGGTCCGACCTGCCTTTGGAGCTTCTGTGCGTAGCCGGAATTGTGGCTTTCGGTCTGATCTATAACCTGATCGTCACAAAACTCGGACTGATCGGCGGATCGGATTTTGCAAAGGCCAGCCAGGCCCTGACATCTGGTCCTCTATGGATGAAAATTCTAACCTCAGCCATTCTGACACCGGTTCTGGAGGAGCTCACCTTTCGGGCCCTTCTGGCCGGACAGATTGACATCTTCTGGGGAAGACTTCCGGCGGTTTTGATTTCTTCCCTTCTTTTTGGTGGCATGCATTTCAATATGGTACAATTTGTCTATGCATTTCTAATCGGAATCGGCCTGGCTCTCCTTTATCTCTGGAGAGGAAAGCTGGCCCTTCCGATCCTGGCTCATGGTCTGACCAATTTGATTGTTATTTTAATTGCAGGGTAGAGGAGGCTTTCCTATGGCAGGTAAGAAAAAAGATCTTGAAGGAAATGAAGCAGTCAAGAAGGAAAAAGATGCAAACAACGGTTCCAATTATCTGGCACTGGTTGCCAATATCATGATCTCCATCCTTCTCATGACAGTCGGCTTGTCTATGCTCTTTATTACAGACATGAAGCCCCTCTATTACACCTATATCGTGATCGGTTTTCTCCTGGTCTGGGGCATCACCTGCACGGTCCGCTACTTTGCCAGGGAAGAGTTCCGGATCATATCCAATTACGATTTTGCCTTCGGTATCATCATCCTGATCCTGTCGGCCTGCATGATCCTCCGTGCCAAGGAAGTCAGCTCGTATTTCCACCTGCTCCTGGGCTGTCTGGCCCTGATTGAGGGCGTAGTTCTATTGCAGCACACCATCCAGATGAAGCAGCTGAGGGGAGCAGCCTGGTTTCTGAATCTTCTGATGGCCCTGGCTCTGATTGCCTTCTCCGTTATCACCATCCTGAACCTGAAGAAAATCCTGGATCCCAACAGCCAGGCTTTTTACATCCTTCTTGTCGCTGCCGGCCTTCTCGGCATTCTTTCCCAGATTCTGGTTGCCATCCGTGCCAAGAGATTCCGGAAGAACGAGACAGAAGAGAAGACCCGGAAAGAGAAAAAGGAGGAAGAGAAGGAAAAGGAGCAGAAGCAGGAACGCCTGGAAGACTTCGAACAGAATTATGGTGACAGCTTCTTCGGTAGAAATGCAGACCGTAAAGATGATTCGAAAAACTCATCGGATCGTGGCAATACAGATGCTTCAGACCGTTCTGTTTCAGAAAATGCCAGTGGATCCGACTCCGGTGTCCCGACAGGCTCTGCTGCTTCTTCAGACTCTTTAGATTCTTCCAAAGCTTCTGAATCCAAAGCAGAAGAGACCGCTGCAGCTTCAGGCTGGACCGAAGCCGATGAATCTTTCTTTCGTCAGATTCGAAAGAAGAAATGAAGAGAAATAGAAACCGATAAAGAAGGATCCGATGGGAAAAGCTTCCGCCGAAAGATCTGAATCAGATCAGGCAACTACCAAATTCAACTTAAAGTACTGACTTAGAGAGGAAAATTCGATGGCGAATATCATGGACTATCTGGAATGGAGAGACGATGTAACCATGCGGACCGACCCCTTTAACGAGGTGGATAATCTGGTCCTCTCGGAAATCTCCTATACGAATCTGGACGGCATTGTGCCCTCACTGGAAAGCGGGAAGAAAATTTCCATTCAGGAGGCAAGCCGGCTCTATTTCGAACGGCATGATCCATCCGAACTCGACACGGATAAAAACGGAGCTACCGCCAATGCGCCGCTGTTCCTGAAGAAGGCATCAGAGACCCGCCGCTTTGGCAGGACCAAGCTCTTTGCCTATGTCAATGAAATTGATCAGGAAACCGAGGTTCAGTTTTCTGCTGTTTCCTTTATTCTGCCGGATCACTCGATCTATATTGCCTTCCGCGGTACCGATCATACCCTGGTCGGCTGGCAGGAAGACTTCAATATGAGCTATATGGATGCAACGCCAGGGCAGAAGCAGGCAGCTGCCTATATCAGTCAGATCGGCCGCTTTACCCTGCGAAAAATCCATGTTGGAGGCCACAGTAAAGGCGGAAATTTTGCCGTCTACGGTGCGGCCTTTGCCGACCCCAAGGTTCAGAAAAAGATTATCGATGTCTGGTCCAATGACGGTCCCGGCTTCAACAAGGCCATAGCATCCCTCGAGAAATTTAAGGCCATACTCCCCAAGGTCCATTCCATTGTTCCGGAGCATTCCATTATCGGAATGATCATGGAAAACGCCTACCAGCATAAAATTGTAAAAAGCAATGCCACAGGCCTTCTCCAGCATGATCCGACTTCCTGGCAGGTCGAGGGAAATCATTTCAGGGAAGCCGAAAAGCTCAGTGACCAGTCTCTTCTTTTCGATGAGACCATGCGCCGCTGGCTGGACGGAATCGACAGCGAAACCCGAAAGGAATTTATCGCCATTCTATTCCAGTCCCTGGCCTATGGCGGAAAAACCACAACGGATGAAGTGGAACTTTCCAAGCCCAAGACCCTGTCCAACATGATGTCTGTGATCCGCAGCTATCCGGCGGATAAACAGAGGCTTTTCGGCTGGGTTCTTGCCAAGCTGGCCAAGAGCTGGGGTACAACCATGATTGATAACTTCAAACGGAAATGGACAGGGCAGAATTCCTGAAAATACAGATCATCATGGTGAAGGAGGCAGTAGTTCTGCCTTCTTTTTTTATCTGAATTTCTGCTTTTCTAGTTCAGTGAGAGGAAGCATGATCGTCTGACCCGCTATATATATCGCATTTCAATGATTCGCAGAGATTCAAAAAATGAATTAATAAGAATATATTAGAATATGAGAGTATTAATGAGAAATCAATAGGAAAACACTTGATTTTCGTTTCTCCGTGAAATTGCACGACAGACCTCTTCCATCTATTATATGAATTGTTGATTAGCACTCCACCAAATTGAGTGCTAACAAATCAATTCGAAATCAAGGAGGTTCTAGATCATGAAGTTAGTTCCATTAAGTGACAGAGTCGTATTGAAGCAGGTCAAGGCAGAAGAGACCACAAAATCAGGTATCATTCTTGCATCCGCAGCACAGGAAAAGCCCCAGGAAGCAACTGTAATTGCTGTAGGTCCTGGCGGAATGGTTGACGGACATGAAGTTAAAATGCAGGTTAAGGAAGGCCAGACAGTTATCTATTCCAAATACGCCGGAACAGAAGTAAAGCTGGATGGCGAAGAATATATCATTGTTAGGGAAAACGACATTCTCGCAGTAGTTGAGTAATGAGTAAATAAGAAAGAAGGAATTGATCATGGCAAAAGAGATTAAATACGGCGCAGAAGCTAGAGCAGCTCTTCAGAGCGGTGTTGATCAGCTTGCAGACGCTGTTCGTGTAACCATCGGACCCAAGGGAAGAAACGTCGTACTGGATAAATCCTACGGCGCACCTCTGATCACCAATGATGGTGTTTCCATAGCAAAGGAAATTGAGCTCAAGGATCCCTATGAAAACATGGGAGCTCAGCTGGTCAAGGAAGTTGCAACCAAGACAAATGATGTCGCCGGTGATGGTACCACAACTGCTACAATCCTTGCTCAGGCAATGGTTGATGAAGGTGTCAAGAACCTGGCAGCAGGTGCAAATCCCATGGTTCTTCGTCGTGGTATGAAGAAGGCTACCGATGCAGCTGTTGATGCAATTGTTAAGATGTCCGCTCCGGTCAAGGGCAAGGATCAGATTGCAAGAGTTGCTTCGATTTCCGCATCCTCCGATGAAGTCGGCGATATGATCGCAGATGCTATGGAGAAGGTTTCCAACGATGGTGTTATTACAATCGAGGAATCCAAGACCATGCAGACCGAGCTTGACCTGGTAGAAGGTATGCAGTTCGACCGCGGCTATATATCTTCCTACATGGTAACCGATACCGACAAGATGGAAGCTGCTCTGGATGAACCTTACATCCTGATTACCGATAAGAAGATCTCCAACATTCAGGAAATCCTTCCTCTGCTCGAGCAGATCGTACAGCAGGGCGCTCGTCTTCTGATCATCGCCGAGGATGTTGAGGGTGAAGCTCTTACAACTCTGATCCTGAACAAGCTGAGAGGAACCTTCAATGTTGTTGCTGTAAAGGCTCCCGGCTATGGCGACCGGAGAAAGGAAATGCTTCAGGATATCGCAATTCTTACCGGCGGTCAGGTCATCACCTCCGATGTAGGTATCGAGCTTAAGGATGCCACCATGGACATGCTTGGCCGTGCTAAATCTGTTAAGGTTAAGAAGGACACCACCGTTATCGTTGACGGTGAAGGCGATAAGGAAGCCATCAAGGAGCGTGTTGCTCAGATCCGTAAGCAGATCGAGGATACCACTTCCCAGTTTGATAAGGAAAAGCTCCAGGAGCGTCTGGCTAAGCTGGCCGGAGGTGTCGCAGTTATCCGTGTCGGCGCTGCAACCGAGACCGAGATGAAGGAAGCAAAGCTTCGTATGGAAGATGCTCTGAACGCTACCCGTGCTGCCGTAGAAGAGGGTATCATTGCCGGAGGCGGATCCGCTTACATCCACGCTATCAAGGCTGTTGATGAAGTTGCCAATAAGCTTGAGGGTGATGAGAAGACCGGTGCCAAGGTTGTTGCCAAGGCTCTGGAAGCTCCTCTCTTCTACATTGCTCAGAATGCAGGACTTGAGGGCGCTGTCATCATCAACAAGGTTCGTGAATCTGCAGACGGCATTGGCTATGATGCAGCCAAGGATCAGTATGTAGACATGGTTGAAGCAGGTATCCTGGATCCTGTCAAGGTTACAAGAACCGCACTTCTCAACGCTACATCCGTAGCATCCACTCTGCTGACAACTGAATCTGTTGTTGCCGATATCAAGGAACCAGCACCTGCAGCACCTGCAGCTCCTCAGCCCGGTATGATGTAATTCCGACCGGATTCCTGAAAATCTGAACGAATAAGGACCCTGTCTCAGAATTTTCTGAGACAGGGTCCTTTTATTCGTGCCCCCGGCGGCGCACGTCTCTAACCGGTGCAAGTCCGGAGTCCGCCCGGTAGTGGGAAGGGCATAGCCGAAGGCAAGGGTGTCCATCGTGAGGTGTTCCCGGTTCCCCCACTTTAACGGTCTAAAGTTAGCTGCACAGCTAGACTTCAATTTGATTGTATGGTAAACTTTATCGGTATGTGATTGAAAAAGAGAGGTTACCATGTCTAAAGTTGCAATTTTAACCGACAGTAACAGCGGTATTACCATTGAAGAAGCCAAGGAGATGGGCGTCTACGTCCTTCCCATGCCTTTCTATATCAATGGGGAACTCTATTACGAAGAGATTGATCTGTCCCAGGATCAGTTTTATGAAAAGCTCCGCCAGCCTGACTGTAAGATCACCACATCCATGCCGATCGTTGGAGATCTGATTGACAAGTGGGAAGAGCTTCTCGAAAACTACGACGAAGTGGTCTACATTCCTATGTCCTCAGGCCTTTCCTCTTCCTGTGCCACTGCAATCGGCCTTGCCGATGACTATGACGGTAAGGTTCAGGTCGTAAATAACCAGCGTATTTCCGTTACCCAGAAACTTTCCGTTATAGAAGCCAAGAAGATGGCGGATCAGGGCAGCTCTGCCGCAGAGATCCGGAAATTCCTGGAGGATACCAAGTTCGATTCCTCGATCTACATTACCGTGGGAACCCTGGAATATCTGAAGAAGGGCGGTCGTCTGACACCGGCTGTTGCCGCAATCGGAACCCTGCTTCGGATCAAGCCGGTTCTGACCATTCAGGGTGAGAAGCTGGATTCCTTCGCCAAGGCTCGTACCATGAAGCAGGCAAAGCAGATCATGATGGATGCTATTGATAAGGATATGAGAGAGCGCTTCCATGATCCGGAAGGAAAGAATTGCATCATTTCCGTGGCCCATACCCAGGAGAAAGAAGCTGCAGAAGAGTTCCGTCAGGAGCTTCTGGAGCGCTGGCCCGACCGGGAGATTCTGATCGATCCTCTTTCTCTCAGTGTATCCTGCCATATCGGCCCCGGCTCTCTGGCAGTAACAACCAGCATCAGACATGATATTCTGAAGTAAAAATGACCGGGCAGAGTCTATCTGTCCGGCTTTCTTTTTAGAGATTAAATTTTCAGGAGGTAAAAATGATTACAGCAGTAGTTGGTGCAAACTGGGGTGACGAAGGTAAAGGCAAGATCACAGATACCCTGGCAGATCAGGCCGATATCGTTGTACGTTTTCAGGGCGGTGCAAATGCAGGCCATACCATCGTCAACAGGTACGGCAAATTTGCCCTGCATACGGTTCCGTCCGGAGCCTTTCATCAGAATATCATGAATATCATGGGTGCCGGCGTTGCCTTCGATATCGAGAAATTCATGAACGAAATCGATACGATCACCAGCCGCGGTGTACCTATGCCGAACATTCTGATTTCTGACCGCGCCCAGGTCATGATGCCTTATCACGTGCTCTTCGATACCCTGGAAGAAGCCCGTCTGGCCGGTAAATCCTTCGGCTCCACCAAGTCCGGCATCGCTCCTTTCTATTCTGACAAATATGCCAAGATCGGCTGGCAGCTTCATGAATTCTATCAGGATGATGACGTCCTCATGGAGAAGATCAACCGTGTCGCTGATATCAAGGATGTCCTTCTTGTCAATCTCTATCACACCGATCCCATCGACCGGAAGGGCCTGTTGGACTGGATCAAGACACAGAGAGAGCGTGTAAGACCTTATATCGGTGACGTCTCCCTCTTTCTGTCTGAGGCTCTGAAAGAGGGTAAGAAGGTCCTCTTCGAGGGCCAGCTCGGCACCATGAAGGATCCGGACCACGGAATCTATCCCATGGTAACCTCTTCCTCCCCTCTGGCTGCCTTCGGCGCTGTTTCCTGCGGCGTGGCTCCCTATGAGATTCAGAAGATCGTCGTTGTCAGCAAGGCTTATTCCTCTGCAGTAGGAGCAGGAGAGTTCGTTTCCGAGATCTTCGGTCATGATGCAGAGCTTCTCAGAAACCACGGCGGTGACGGCGGAGAATACGGTGCAACCACAGGACGTCCCCGTCGTGTCGGCTGGTATGACTGTGTCGCTTCGAGATACGGCTGCCGGGTACAGGGTGCAACTGATGTCGCCTTTACCGTTGTCGATGATCTGGGCTATCTCGATGAGATTCCGGTCTGCGTCGGCTATGACTATCACGGTGAGACTCTGAAGGAATTCCCTGTTACCTCCAAGCTCAAAGACTGCAAGCCCATCTATAAGACCTTCCCGGGCTGGAAATGCGATATCCGCGGCATTAAAAAGTACGAGGATCTGCCGGAGAAGTGCAGAGACTATATCGAATTCATCGAGAAGGAGATTGGCTTCCCCATCACCATGATTTCCAACGGTCCTGCCAGAGAAGATATTATCTACCGTGAGTCTCCGCTGAAGAAGTAAGACTGCAAGACAATCTGTCTTTGGAAAATTGTTCTGCATTTGATAAATAAGATTCAAAGAAGAGAGCAGAATCGTAAATATTAACAATTCTGTCACAAACTGCTTCCTGTGAATCGGTATACTAGATGTCGAGGTCCCAAAAGGGCCTCGACATTTTTTGTATAATTACCTTTAAGGGAGGTCAGTAAGTTGATTGAAGTAAATCATCTGTCCAAATTCTACGGGAAGCATCACGCCGTCGATGACGTGACCTTTTCCATGGAGGAGGGGCATATCTACGGACTTCTGGGACCGAACGGAGCCGGAAAATCCACAACCATGAACATGATGACCGGCTATCTGGCCGCAAGCCGCGGCACCGTTACCATTGACGGTCTGGATATCCTTAAGAACGCCAGAAAGGCCAAGCAGAAGATCGGCTATCTGCCCGAAATCCCGCCCCTCTATCCGGACATGACCGTCACCGAATATCTTCGCTTTGTCATTCAGTTAGAGGAAGTCGACAGGAAGAACCGTTCCGCTGAATTAGAACGCCTGATTGAAACAGCCAATCTGGAAGATGTACGAAACCGTCTGATCCGAAATCTCTCCAAGGGTTACCGGCAGAGAGTCGGCCTGGCCGGAGCACTTGCCGGCGATCCGGTCCTCATCATCCTGGATGAGCCAACGGTCGGTCTGGATCCCCGCCAGCTGAGTGATTTCCGGGCACTTCTTCTGAAGCTGAAGCCCGACCACATCATCCTCCTTTCCTCCCACATCCTGGCGGAAGTCAGTGATGTCTGTGATCATATTTTCATCCTTTCCAAAGGAAAAATCATTCTTTCCGAAGATGCGGAGCATCTGTCCGAATCCTTCGACAATGAACGGCATCTTCACATCCGAGGTCTGGGCGACGGGGAATCTGTCCGCATGATTCTTCTCGATCTGGAAAAGATCGACCGTGTCGAAGTCAAACAGAAGACGGGAGAGAAGGAGTCCACGATTGATGTCTATTACAGGGGAACCGAAGATATCCGGCCTGAAATTTCCCAGCTTCTTATGGATCAGAAATTTGCCATCTTGGAAATGACCGAGGTCAGCCAGTCCCTGGAGGAAGTCTTCCTGGAGCTTACCGACAAGAATGATTCGGATGCGGAAAATGATCGAAAGAATAAGGAAGCCTCTGTAGAAGGAAATCAGGCAATTGAATCTGTGGACCCTGAGAATCGAACAGAAGAAGATGAGAAATCGGATACTGCTGATTCCATGAGAGATGCTTCGGATGAAGAAGATTCGGTTCATAATCAGAAAGATGCAGTAGATTCAGAGACAGAAAAGGCAGGTGAGAAAGAATGACCGCAGTATTTAAGAGAGACTTCAGAGCTTTATTCACCAACGTCGTCGGCTGGCTCTTTCTCGGAATCAACCTCTTCGTCTATGGTCTGTATTTCTTCGTCTATAACCTGTCCCAAGGAGCACCGTCCATAGCCAATACAGTCTACGGGATCATCTTCCTCATGCTTTTTACAGCGCCGGTTCTGACCATGCGGTCTCTGGCAGAAGAGAGAAAAAATCATACGGATCAGCTGCTCTGGACCTCGCCGTCCTCGGTTGGAAAAATCATTTTCGGTAAATATCTGGCTCTGGCAGCTGTCTTTACCATTCAGGTCGGAGTGATCGGCATCAGCCCACTCTTTCTCCGCCTGTTCGGAAAAGCCGCACTGAAGGAAAGCTACACGGCGCTTCTCGGCTACTGGCTCTACGGCCTGGCCTGCATTGCCATCGGACTTCTGATTTCATCCCTGACAGAAAGCCAGATGATCGCAGCTATTGTCTCGGTTGCCGTCCTTTTCCTTGGCTATATGATGTCTTCCATTACCAAGTATCTGACCAAGGTTCCAGTCTTGGTAAAGATCCTGAACTGCTATGACCTGAGTTCTCCCTTCGATGAATTCCGGGCCGGCGTTCTCCAGCTTTCCTCGGTCGTTTACTATGTATCGATCATTGTCCTCTGTATCTTTCTGGCCTGCCAGGTCATCCAGAAGCAGCGGTGGACCATCAGTAAGAAACGTCTGACCACAGGTGCCTTCAGTCTGGTCTCCATTTTCGCCCTGGCCGCTGTCCTTGTCGCCGGAAATATCGGAGTCACAAAGCTTCCTTCCCGCTATCGTTCCGTCGATATGACCAAGGCAAAGTATTATTCTCTGACCAGTGATACCAAGAAATATCTGAAGACCTTAAAGACGGACATCACGATCTACGTTCTCAATACCAGATCGGAAGAAGAGAAGATGACCTCCCTGACCAGCGGACAGACCTCTGTTCCCTACAGCGGAGATGCCGTCAATAAGACCCTGAGCCTTTATGAGGGGAACTCACATATCAAGGTGAAATACGTCGATCCCTCGAAGAGTCCAAACTTCGCGTCCAAGTATACGGATCAGAGCCTGAACAGCGGCAGCCTGATCTTGGTCAACAAGTCGAGCGGAAAGTCCAAGGCTATCGATTCCTCGGATCTCTTTACCTACAGCGCAAGCTATACGACCTATTCCTATCAGATCTCAGCCTATGATGCAGAAGGACAGATCACATCGGCCTTGCAGAACATTACAAGCGACACAAGCGATAAGGTCTATATTGTCGAAGGCCATAACGAGACCGATCTCGGCAGCAGCTTTACGGAATACATCACAAAGAAGAATATGACTACGGAGAGCCTGAATCTCCGAAATTCAGACATCCCTTCCGACTGCACCATGCTGGTCATCAATGGACCCACGACCGATCTTTCCGAGGATGAGTGCAATAAGCTTTCCACCTATCTGGAAAAGGGGGGCAAGGCCCTTCTGACCCTGTCTCTGCAGGCTGTGGCGAATGATGACAATCCGACGCCGAACTATGTCAGCCTTCTGAACAAGTACGGCATCAATGTCCAGTACAGTCTGGTAGAGGATACCGATGCCTATACGGCTTCCTCCTATTCCTGGCTCCTTTATCCGGTTGTACAGAATACCGACCTGACTGACGGTATTTCCTCGTCTCCGTCTATTCTGGTACCTCAGGCCGTGGCTATGACAACAGGAAATAATGACACTTATACAGCAGAGGATTTCCTGACCACATCCGCCGGCGCCAGCCTTGTCAATCCGCAGACCGGAGAAGAGGTCACGAATTCCGGCACACCGGAAGGCACAGGCTATGCCCTTGGAACGGAAGTCATTGTCAATGGAGATGAGCCGAATTTGATCGTTCTGGCTTCCTCCTATATGCTGGTTGACGATGTCGAGTCCATGGCACCGGGACAGAATACCAAGCTCTTCAGGAATATCCTGACCACTTTCGGCAGTGAAAGCTCAAAGAATACGGTTTCCATCGCATCCAAGAGTTATACCTATTCAACGCTTCAGTTCAGTGCCAAGGCAGTCGCACTTTACGGACTGCTCTGGGGCCTTCTGATTCCGATTGCTCTGATTGTCATCGGAATTGTGATCTGGGCTGTACGGAGAAGAAGATAAACGAAGGATCTTAATAAATAAGATCTAAATAAGATTTGTAAAATGATCTTGGTCACAAATTGATCTCTATCAAAAAAATTCCCGGTCCTTGAAAGAGCCGGGAATTTTTGTATTCGTATGAATCAGCCAGGGAATCCTATCGTAAAAAATTCTGAACAGTTTGCTGACGGATGAAAGATAAAGATGACGATTTTCACTTCTTCCGGATCCGGATAAAGACTCCGAAGATCCAGATCAGAGCAGGAATCAGAATTGTTAATACAATGGACAGGCCCAGAATATGCATGGTCTTCGGATTATCGGTCAGGGCTGCAAAGAGGGTAAAGGCATACATACCAACTAAAATGATGATTCCTAAGATAGCCAGGATCTGACGTACTTTTTTCATGAGGATACTCCTTTGATTTTCGAGGTGACATTTTCCTGTACAAGTGGCAGGGCTTCTGATAAAATAATGAAGTTCTTTAGGAACAACTATACAATATTTAGAGGAGATTTGAAATGAGCTTATTGGAAGACTGGCGGAATGAAGCCTATGACCGCAACGCAGATCCCAATGCGCTGAAGAAACTTTGGGACAATTATTTCAAGAAGGAGCAGGAGATCTATTCCATCCTCCTCAAGGATCCGGATAACATTGTCAGCGGTACTGTAAAAGAACTGGCAGACCGCTTTCAGATAGAACTAAAGTACATGGTTGGTTTCCTGGATGGCATCAATGACAGCCTGGTTGAGCCGAACCCTATTGAGACCATGGATGAGAATACAGAGGTTTCTCTCGCTTTTGATAAGAAGAAGCTTTACATGAACATGGTCGATGCGGAAGCTGACTGGCTTTACAAGCTGCCTGAATGGGACAAGATTTTCTCCAAGGAAGAGCAGAAGAAGCTTTATCTGGAGCAGAAGCAGAGCAAGACCATTCATCGTCCGAAGAAGATCGGACGTAATGACCCCTGCCCCTGCGGATCCGGCAAGAAGTACAAGTACTGCCACGGAAGAAAGGGCGCAGAGCCTCTGGATCCCAAGTATCTCCAGTAAAATATGACTGAAATCGGACCGGCAGAAAATCAGCCGAATCCGTGCGGTTCCATAAATCTGCATATGCAGTCCGAAAAAATTTCTATAAGAAATGATTAAAAAATCAAGAGACGCTGGACAACAGATTACCGGGAATACCGGAGCTCTGTCATCAGCGTCTCTTTTTGTGCAGAAATCTGTAATGTACTTAGTCAATCAGACTCTCCACCTCTTCATAGAAAGTAGGATAGGAGATATTGACACAGGAGGGCTGGTCCAGATTCACCGCCCCTTCTGCGGCAAGGCCTGCAATAGTGAAGGCCATGGCGATCCTGTGGTCCATATGGGTCTGAATTGAAGTCCCGTGCAGGGCTTTACCGCCGTGGATCAGCATACCATCCGGCCGCTCTTCGAGATCGGCTCCCATGGCCTGTAGATTCTCCGAAATGGACTGAATCCGGTCGGATTCCTTGACCCGAAGCTCTGCCGCATCCTTAATCAGGGTATCGCCCTCGGCAAAGGCTGCCATGACTGCAATGACAGGGATCTCATCGATCAGGCGGGGGATCAGGTCTCCCTCGATCCGGCAGCCCTGGAGGCTGGTGGATCTTACGGTCAGATCGGCGACCTCTTCTCCGGAAACAAGCCTCTTGTTTTCGATGGAAAAATTTCCGTTCATCTTCTGAATGACATCCAGAATACCTGCACGGGTCGGGTTGATGTTTACATCCTTTAAGGTGATTTCAGAGTCCGGAAGAATCAGACCGGCAGCCAGGAAATAGGCGGCGCTGGAGATATCCGCAGGAACTGCGATCTTCTGGCCCGAAAGTTTCGGATGACTGAAAATCGTAGCCTTATGCTTTTCCGGTTCCCGGATGACTTTGGCACCAAATGCGGAAAGCATCCGTTCGGTATGGTCGCGGGACAGAGCCGGTTCAATCACAGTAGTCTCACCGTCAGCATAGAGTCCGGCCAGTAAAATACAGGACTTAACCTGGGCCGATGCCACCTTGGTATGATAGGTGATTCCCTTTAAATGAGAGGGACGGATCGTAAGAGGAGCACAGTCATTGCCCCGGTCGGAAGTGATCCTTGCACCCATTTCCTGTAAGGGCTCCATAATCCGCTTCATGGGCCGATTCTGAATCGATGCGTCACCGTTCAGGTGGCTTTCGAAATTCTGGCCTGCCAGGATTCCGCTGATCATCCGGGTTGTTGTACCGGAATTTCCGGTATCAAGAGTCTGATCGGCTTCTCTCAGACCATTCAGGCCTCTGCCGTGAATCAGAACCCTATCCTTCTCTTCATCCAGATCAATGGGAATGCCCAGAGCCCGGAAGCAGGAGATCGTTGAGCGGCAGTCAGCGCTGTTTAAGAATCCGCTGACCTCAGTCAATCCCTCTGCCAGGGAGCCGAACATGACCGAACGATGGGATATGGACTTGTCTCCCGGAACCTTCAGCTCTCCATGCATGGAAACAGGAGCCTCCGGAAATACTTTCTCTGCCTGATACATTGATTCTCCGATCTGATATTTCACAATCGCTTTCTAATTGCCTTCCTTGTGACAATGGAATCACGACTGCTTTCTTTCCCTGCAATCTCATGAGAGATCGCATTTGGGCTATATTTGCATCACTTCTTCTTCCGGATCTGATAGCCGGCTTCCTTCAGAAGCTCCGTCGCCTTATCCCGGTCATCGCTCCGGTAGGTCTCAATACGTAGGACGCCGTCTTCAAACTCACGGTTGTGAATAATGCCGATATTCTGAATATTGATATTATGATCAGCCAGAAGCTTGGCAACAGCGGCAATACCGCCGACCTTATCCTCAATGAAGAGGTAGATGACATTGGATGCCGGAAGGATGCCGCGGTCGGTAATAGCCAGGGAATCCCGGTATTCCTTTGCATTGGAGAAGAGGCGGATCAGCCCTTCCGAATCGTTGGCAATGATGGCCTTCCGGAAATCATCCAGGGATTCCTCATAGAGGTCCAGAAGCTTCAGAATCTCGTCCTTATTGGCCAGGCAGATGTTCTGCCACATGACAGGAGAAGAGGAGGAGATCCGGGTGATATCGCGGAAGCCTCCGGCTGCAATGGTTTTCAGGATCGAGTCCTTGGTATCTTCCTTCCGAACCAGATCAACCAGGGATGCGGAAATGAGATGAGGCAGATGGCTGATGGCAGCTGTCGCAAAATCATGACGCTCCGGTGTCAGCTGGATGGGGATGGCTCCCAGGGAATGAATGAATTCGGAGAAGGTATTCAGTTCCTCCGTATTCATTGCCGGATCATGGGTCAGGATATAGAAGGCATTCTGCAGAAGAAGACGGGAGGAATTCTCGAAGCCGATGGCCTCGGATCCTGCCATGGGATGGCCGCCGATAAACTGAGCGGAGAGACCGAGCTCCCGGATCTTCTCGTGGATATCTCCCTTGACCGATCCGACATCGGTAATGAGGATCTTATCGGAAAGGAAGGGCTTCATCTTTTCCAAATAATCACAATTGACATGGACCGGACTGCAGAGAAAGAGGACATCGCAGTGAGCGAACTCCTCCAAGGGCAGAAAATCCGAATTGCTGATGACGTCTTCAGCCGCTGCCTTTTCCAATGTAGACCGTCTCGATGCATGGCCGATCAGTTCGATCTCCGGATACTCCAGGCGGATGGCCTTGGCAATGGATCCTCCGATCAGACCCAGTCCGATAAATCCGATCTTTTTCCAGTCTTTCATCTTTTCACGAATGTCTTCCATAAAACTGCCTCTCGATCTCGAATTCGTATTTCGTATTATTATAGCATGGATCAAAGGGGACTTCCTGAAACAGGACTGCATTCTTCCCCGATTCTTCATACTTTTTAATCCTATTGATTTCCACCTGTCTTGTCAACACTTCAACGTATAAAAGTATCCATGCCGGTTGAAATCCCATCGTGAATTCGAATCTATCAGCGTCAGTGCCTGATTATGCCCTGTTCAGGCCCTGGCAGGTTCTTAATTGCGGACTTTACCTGGATGCCATGGTTTGTTATACTTTTGACGATTCGTATACAAAATCAGAATCCAGTGAATATTGTTTTATAAGGAAGAAAGAAGGCAGCAGCATGGCTAAAATTGAGATGAAAACTCCTCTGGTCGAGATGGATGGAGATGAGATGACCCGGAATCTCTGGGCTATGATCAAGAAGCATCTGATCCTCCCTTACATTGACTTAAAGAGTGAATATTACGATCTGGGTCTGGAGCATCGGAATGAGACCAATGACCAGGTCACCGTTGATTCTGCAATGGCCACGAAAAAATACGGTGTAGCCGTAAAATGCGCAACCATCACTCCCAATGCTGCCCGTGTCAAGGAATATAACCTGAAGGAAATGTGGAAGAGCCCCAACGGAACCATCCGTGCCATCTTAGACGGTACTGTGTTCCGTGCCCCGATCCTGGTCAAGGGAATCGAGCCCAATGTCCGGACCTGGAAGAAGCCCATCACCATCGCCCGTCATGCCTACGGTGATGTCTATCGGAACACTGAGATGAAGATCCCCGGACCCGGAAAGGTCGAGCTGGTCTACACCGCAGCTGACGGTCACGAGGAGAGAGCCCTGGTTCATAATTTTGACTGTGCCGGTGTCGTTCAGGGCCAGCACAATCTGGTTCCTTCCATCACCTCCTTCGCTGATTCCTGCTTTACCTTCGCTCTGGAAAAGAAGCAGGACCTCTGGTTTGCCACCAAGGACACCATCAGTAAAAAATATGATCATACCTTCAAGGATATCTTCCAGGAGCGCTATGATGAGAAATATAAACCGCTCTTTGAGAAGGCCGGCATTACCTATTTCTATACCCTGATCGATGATGCGGTTGCCCGTGTCATGAAGTCTGAGGGCGGCTTTATCTGGGCCTGCAAGAACTATGACGGCGATGTCATGAGCGATATGCTGTCCTCTGCCTTCGGTTCTCTGGCAATGATGACTTCGGTCCTCGTTTCTCCCCAGGGCTACTATGAGTATGAGGCAGCTCACGGCACCGTACAGAGACATTATTATAAGCACCTGAAGGGAGAGCCGACTTCAACCAACTCCGTAGCAACCATTTTTGCCTGGACCGGTGCTTTAAGAAAGAGAGGAGAGCTGGATCAGATTCCGGAGCTTGTCGATTTTGCCAACCGTCTGGAGAAGGCAACCATCGATACCATCGAAAGCGGAAAGATGACCGGTGACCTGGCAAAAATCACCACCCTTCCGAATCCGACCACCCTCGGCAGCGAGGAATTCATCCTTGCCATCAAAGACACCCTGGATAGAGAGGCAGAGTAACTTGGCATTCGTATTAACCTGTTCTGATCTGAGTAAATCCTTCGGATCCGATGTAATTTTTGAGCATATTTCCTTTCAGCTGGAAGAAAACGAAAAGCTGGGTATTCTTGGCTCCAACGGAACCGGAAAGTCCACTTTATTGAAAACCATTGTCGGAGAGATCACGCCCGATTCCGGCACCGTGACTCTGGCATCCGGTAAAAAGCTGGGCTATCTGGCCCAGTACCAGAGGGATGATCTGTCCGGCAATATCTATGACATCGTTCTCTCGGCAAGGCAGGATCTGATCCGCGAGGAAGAAGAGCTTCGGGACATGGAAAGTAAGATGTCCACGGTCAGCGGAGAGGAGCTGAACAGGCTGCTTGAAAGCTACCATGCCAAGAGCGAGGCCTTTGAAGCCAGGGGCGGACTCTTTTTCCGGAGTGAGGCAGGCGGTGTCCTGAAAGGACTCGGCTTTACAGAAGAAGATTTCACCAAGAGCTTCAACCAGCTGTCCGGGGGTCAGAAGACCCGGGTCTCCCTGGGCCGGCTTCTGGCAGCAAAGCCGGACGTTCTTCTTCTCGATGAGCCTATTAACCACCTGGACCTGCATTCCATCGAATGGCTGGAAACCTTCCTTTCCAATTACAGCGGAGCCGTCATCATCGTTGCCCACGACCGTTATTTCCTGAACCGGACCATCGATCATGCTCTGGATCTGTCCATGCATCCGGCCCATCTTTTTACCGGAAACTACAAGGCCTATACCGAGCAGAAACGGGATCTGGAAGTCACTCTGGAAAGGGAATACGAAAAGCAGCAGAAGGAGATTGCCCACCAGGAAGCAGTTATCACAAAGCTTCAGAGCTTCAACCGGGAGAAATCCATTAAGAGGGCTGAGAGCCGGAAAAAGATGCTAGATAAGATCGACCGGATTGAAAAGCCGGTGGAAGAGGAAACCGGCATGCATCTGGTCTTAGAGCCCAACAGCCGGTCGGGAAATGATGTCCTCGATGTCAGTGACCTGTCCAAGAGCTTTGACGGCATAAAGCTTTTCTCCAACCTGAATTTCCACATCATGAGGCAGGAGCGGGTTGCTATTCTCGGCGATAACGGAACCGGAAAGACGACAACCTTAAAGATTATCAACGGCCTTCTTCCGGCAGACTCTGGAAAGGTTCATATCGGAACCGGCGTGACCATCGGTTACTACGATCAGGAGCAGCAGAATCTGAATGAGGATGCAACCCTGTTCGACGAGCTTCAGAATGCCTATCCGAACCTCAATAACACCAGAGTCCGTTCCATCCTGGCCGCCTTCCGCTTCAAGGGCGACCATGTCTATAAGAAGATCCGCGATCTGTCAGGTGGTGAGAGAGGCCGTGTCTCTCTGGCCAAGCTTATGCTTTCCGGCGCCAATTTCCTGATCCTTGACGAGCCGACCAACCATCTGGATATGGAATCCAAGGAGATTCTCGAAGAGGCACTGAATGCCTATACCGGAACTCTGCTTTACGTTTCCCATGACCGATATTTCATCAACCAGACGGCTCAGCGGATTCTGGAAATACATCCGGACGGTCTCAGGGAATATCTTGGAAATTACGATTACTATCTGCAGAAGAAGGCCGAGGAGGCTGAAGCTGCTTCCTCCGGAAGTGGATCTGCTGCAAGTGCCGCAGCTTCTGAAAACGGTGTTCTTTCCAATACTGGAGAAGAAAATGCTTCCGGAAATAAGGATTCTGGTCTCGATTATCAGGAACAGAAGAAGCGGAAGGCCGCTCGCAAAAAACTGGAGCGGGCCCTTTCCGATCTTGAAGAAAAGATTTCCTCCAAAGAAGAGAGGATTTCCGAGATTGACGCCTCCTTCGAGGATGAAACGGTTGCCAAGAATTCTGCAAAGCTGAATGAGCTGACCCAGGAACGCTCCAAGCTGGAAGAGGAACTGGAAGACGCTTACAGCAAATGGGAATCTCTTTCCATGGAGCTCGACGGGGAGTAGGCCAAATTGACGGAATTGGATACAGCATAGTTGACATTTTCCTCTGATCTAACTATCATAAGATAAGAATGTTTATTTTTTAACAAAGTGATTCAGTCCTTATCTATGTGGAGGATATTATGGCCAAGGAAATTTCCAATGCTGTGATCCGGCGGCTTCCCCGTTATTACAGATATCTGGATGAACTGCTGGAAAACGGTACGGACCGGATCTCTTCCGGCGATCTGTCAAAAAGCATGCATATCACCGCATCCCAGATCCGTCAGGATCTCAATAATTTCGGCGGATTCGGACAGCAGGGCTACGGTTATAATGTCCAGTATCTACACGATGAAATCGGAAAGATCCTGGGCGTCGACAAGGTTCATAACATGATCGTCATCGGCATGGGCAATTTAGGCCAGGCCATTTCCCGTTATGCCCATTTTGAAAACCTCGGCGTTAAGATGGTCGGCTTCTTCGATGTCAACCCTCGGCTCAAGGACAATCTCATCCGGGATATTCCCATCCGGATGATGGATGAGCTTCCGTCCTTCCTGAAAAGTCAGAGGGTGGATATGGCTGCTCTGACCATTCCCCGCTCCCATGCGGCGGAGGTAGCAGATCAGCTGATCAGCCTGGGAATCAAGGGCATCTGGAATTTTGCCCTGGTTGATCTCGAGGTACCGGATGATGTGGTCATTCAGAATGTCCATCTGTCCGATTCTCTGATGGAGCTGTCCTATAACTACCGGATGAAGCAGATTTCGGATGAAAAATAAATGAAAATGCAGGATCGGGTGTATGATGAGATGAAACAGAGATCATATCCCAGTCAAGGATCCTGATTTACCAAGGCTGTGAAGCAGAATTTTCTGCGACACGGCCTTTTTTTAGGAAGGAAAAGGAGGAAAAGTCATGCTTACCGTTTTGACAGGCCGGCAGATGCAGGACGCAGACCGGCAGATGACAGAGAAGATGGGAATTCCGTCGGAGCTTCTGATGGAGAGAGCCGCCCTGGCAGTGACAGAGGAATTAAAGAAACATTATCCCTCTGCCAGAAAGATCGGTGTCTTCTCCGGTCTCGGAAATAACGGGGCGGACGGAATTGCTGCGGCAAGAATCCTGGCTCTGGAGGGCTTTGACTGCAGAGTCTATATTTACGGGAATATTGAAGAAAAAAAAGGTACCGGCCTGGTCTATCTCCAGTATCAGATGGCGAAGAATGTCGGCGTAACTTTCGTGGAGGAGATGGCGGGTCTTTCCGCCTGTGACGTGGTCCTGGATGCCGTCTTCGGAACCGGTCTGTCCCGGCCAGTGGAAGGGGATCTGGTCAATGCTTTTCATGCTTTTCAGGATTTGAAGCTTCCCATTATTGCGGTCGACATCCCTAGCGGGGTCTCCTCCAGTGACGGAAGAGTTCTCGGCACCGGAATCCGGGCGGATCTGACCGTGACCTTTGCTTACTTAAAGGCCGGCCTCCTTCTTTTTCCGGGAAAAGACTACTGCGGAGAAGTGGTTTTAAGGGATGTCGGCATCCGGCGGCCCATCGAGGAGGATCGGAAAGCAGGGCGGAAGGTCCTCGAGGATTCCGACCTGGACGAATTCAAGCCCCGGCGTTTTGCAGGATCCAATAAGGGCAGCTACGGCCATGTCCTGGTCATCGCAGGATCCTACTGCATGGCCGGTGCTGCCTGCTTTTCCGCCAAGGCAGCCCTGCTTTCCGGCGCAGGCCTTGTAAAGGTTCTGACCGATGAACGGAACCGGGAAATTATCCAGAGCCAGGTGCCGGAAGCCCTTCTTTCCGTCTATGGAACCAGGCTCAACAAACAGGAGATTGAACGGAACCTGTCCTGGGCGGATGTCGTTCTGATCGGACCGGGACTGGGCCAGAACAGTCTGTCCCGGCAGATCTTCCGCCTGGTCATGGAGGAAATACAGACCCCCATGGTCATGGATGCCGATGCTCTGAATCTTCTGTCTGAGGATGTCAGCCTTCTGCAGAGGCCTCATCTGGATCTCGTGATTACGCCGCACATTGCGGAGATGGCAAGGCTGAAGAAGGTCAGTCCCTCCTATGTCAGCGAGCACATGATTTCTCTGGCAGAGGAATTTGCAAATGACTATCAGGTGACCGTGGTACTGAAAAATGCCGCCAGTGTAACAGCCGTTCCTTTTTCCAACACCTATATCAACCGGACCGGAAATAACGGCATGTCCACCGGCGGAAGCGGAGATGTCCTGGCCGGACTCATCTCCGGCCTTATGGCCCAGCATCTGCCGTCTGAGAAGGCCGCGCCTTTGGCTGTCTATCTGCATGGGAAGGCAGGGGATCTTGCCCGGGAGAAATTCGGTGTCTATGCCATGGGGCCGGTCGAGATCCTTGGCGAAATCCACGAGGTTCTGACATAGAAAAAATCCTATTGATCCGGACCGGCAGGATCTTTGCAGATGAGGAGAGATTCTTGACTGCATCCATGGGATATTAGTATAATATGATTTCAGATTTTTGTATTTGATTCAAAGGAGTTATTCATGGATTATAATCGCGTCTGGGCAGAGATCAATCTCGACAATATCAAAGATAATCTGGAAGCTATGCATAAGAATCTTCCCGAGAAAACGAAGATCATGGCTGTTGTAAAGACCGATGCCTACGGTCACGGAGCCGTTGAAATTGCCCGTATGCTGGAATCTGTAGATGATGTCTTCGGCTATGCGGCGGCAACCGTTGATGAAGCAATGGAGCTTCGGAAAAGCGGAATAAAAAAGCCCATCTTGGTTCTTGGCTTTACCTTCCCGGAAGAATATTCTCTGATGATCGAGAATGATATCCGGCCGACCATCTTCCGTTATGATATGGCAAAGGAATTTTCTGATGCCGCAGTGGCATTAAAGAAAACAGCGCCGGTTCATATCAAGATCGATACCGGCATGGGCCGAATCGGCTTTCTTGCAAATGAAGCTTCAGTAGAAGAGATTAAAAAGATCTCCAAACTTCCGAACATTGAATTCGAAGGCATCTTTACCCATTTTGCCCGTTCGGATGAGAAGGATAAATCTCATGCAGAAGAACAACTGCATCTCTTTCACAAAATGATCGATGCACTTTCGAAAGATGGTGTTCATTTTCAGATTCATCACTGTGCCAACAGTGCAGCTATTCTGGAACTTCCGGATGCCAGCATGGATATGGTCCGGGCCGGCATTACCCTGTACGGACTCTGGCCTTCGGACGAAATGAACCATGCCTTTCCTCTGAAGCCGGCTCTTTCTCTCTACAGCCACATTGTCCACTTAAAGGACCTTCCCGCAGGCTGTCCGATCAGTTACAGCGGAACCTTTGTAACAGAGAGACCGACCAGAGTTGCGACTATTCCGGTTGGCTACGGAGACGGCTATTCCCGCGGCTTAAGCAATCGGGGCTTTGTCCTGATTCACGGAAAGAAGGCGCCGATTCTGGGCCGTGTCTGCATGGACCAGATGATGGTCGATGTAACCGATATTCCTGAGGCAGCGCTTATGGATAAGGTCACTCTGATCGGAAAAGACGGGGATCAGACCATCAGCCTGGAAGAGTTGGGAGACTTGTCCGGCCGCTTCAACTATGAGTTTGCCTGCTGTCTCGGCAACCGGATTCCGCGAATCTATTACCTGAATGGAAAAGAAGTCGCTAGAAAGCACTACTTCGAATGATCGAATCCGTTTTGATTTTATGCCTGATCCTTCTCTGCTTTCTGACCTTTTCTGTCTCTTCCTATTACTTTTCTCTCTTAAATATCGCTGATCCCGGAGAAAAGGAAGGAGAGGAAACGTCGGACCGGCAGAAGGAAATCTGGCAGAGAGCAAAAAAAGATCATGAAAACACGGAGGCCTGCCGGCGGGTTCTGCTTCTGGTCTGTCTCCTGAACTCATTTCTTGCCGAGAGTATTCTTCTCTATCTGTCCGGCCTTCTGTCGGGCAGGAGACAGGGAGAAATCCTTTTGACCTTTCTTCTCCTCTGCCTGGCCATGATGATCTACATTCTGTTTTTTGTCTATTTTCCCTACTATGTCTTCAGCGTGAGAAGCAGAAGCGGTATTCTGGCCTTTCAGGGAGTTTTTCTTTTCTGTAAGGTCATGCTCTTTCCTCTTTACGGTCTGACCAGTCTCTTTGCCAAGGGTCTGTCTCTGCCTTTCCGGGGGAAAAATGCAGATGATCCGGACGAGGTCACCGAGGAAGAAATTCTTTCCATGGTCAATGAGGGAAATGAGAGCGGATCCATTCTCTCCAGTGAAGCCGCCATGGTAGAGAATATTTTCAAGCTGGACGACAAGTGCGTCAAGGACATCATGGTTCACCGAAGCGACATTACCGCCATGGATGGAAATACCAGTCTTCGGGACGCCATACATTTCTTCCAGGAGGTCCATTTCTCCCGGATCCCGGTCTTTCTCGAATCCCTGGACAATATCATCGGTATCATTCATATCAAGGACATCATGGAATATACGCTTCAGCAGGACCGGTTTTCCGAGAAAGTCCGGGATATGGATGAGCTTTTACGGCCGGCGGAGACGGTGCCGGAAACCCACGGCATCTATACGCTTTTTACAACCATGCAGCTGGAGAAAACCCATATGGCCATTGTTGTCGATGAATACGGCCAGACCAGCGGCCTGGTTTCCATGGAGGATATTCTCGAAGAGATCGTCGGAAATATCCAGGATGAGCACGATGAGGAGCCAAATAAGGTCCAGGTTGTCAATGCCAAGGAATATAAAATGGACGGCATGACTCCGATGGAAGAGGTTTCCGAGACCCTGGGCACGGATCTTACAGATCCGGACAGCGAGATTGATACTCTGAACGGCTTTCTGGTAAATGAGATCCGGCATGTGCCGAAGGATCATGAGCCCTTTACCGTAAGTGCCTGCGGCTTTGATTTCCATGTTCAGGATGTGGAAAATCATGTCATTAAGGATGTGATCGTCGAGCCAAGTTCAGATGCTATGCCTAAAAAATCATAGTTGATCAGAATCTGACCCATGTGCCGGGTTCCGCGGCTATGCCTTGAATCTCACAGGCAATAATGCTAAAATTTTTATGGATTTAATTGTTAGGAAGGAATTTTAAAAAATGTCAGGACATTCAAAATTTGCAAACATCAAACACAAGAAGGAAAAGAACGATGCTGCCAAGGGCAAGAGCTTTACCATCATCGGACGTCTGATCGCTGTTGCCGTCAAGGAAGGCGGTCCGGATCCGGACAACAATTCCAAGCTTCGTGATGTCATTGCAAAAGCAAAGGCTGCAAATATGCCGAATGATACGATCGAACGTGGTATCAAGAAGGCTGCCGGCGATGCAGATTCCGTAAACTACGAATCCGCAACCTATGAAGGATATGGCCCCGGCGGTACCGCAATCATCGTAGAGACTCTGACCGATAATAGAAACCGTACCGCTTCCAATGTTAGAAGTGCCTTCACCAAGGGCCATGGAAGTATCGGAACCCAGGGATGCGTTTCCTATATGTTTGATAAGAAGGGGCAGATCCTGGTTTCCAAGGAAGACTGCAATCTGTCTTCTGATGATCTGATGATGATGGCATTGGATGCAGGTGCCGATGATTTCCAGGAGAACGAGGACGGCTATGAGATTCTGACCGATCCGGATGATTTCTCCTCTGTAAGAGAAGCCCTGGAGAAGGAGAATATCCCGATGGCAGAGGCCGAGGTTACCATGATTCCTCAGACCTATGTCACTCTGACCGATGAAGAGGACATCAAGTGCATCCGCCGGATTCTGGATCTTCTGGATGAAGATGATGATGTACAGAATGTATACCATAACTGGGATGAGCCGGACGAGGAGTAATACAGATCCGGATTACATCTGAAACAGAATCCTGATAGAATAGAAGCACTGATCCATTCTTTATCCAGTAGCACTGTAAATTTTTAAGAGGGACTTTCCGTTTTGACTTCTAGGGGGTAGCCAATGAAAAAGATTCTTTTTGCTGCAAGTGAATGTGTACCTTTTGTAAAGACCGGCGGTCTGGCAGACGTTGTCGGCGCACTTCCCAAGGAATTTGATCCCAATGTCTGGGATGTCCGCGTGGTTCTGCCCGACTATACCTGTATCCCGCCTCAGTACAGAGACCAGTTCGAATATGTGACTCATTTCAATATGAGCTGCGGTCCCTATATCGGCGAGAAATATGTCGGTGTCATGCAGTACAAGTATCTGGGCATTACCTATTATTTCATTGATAACCTGGATTACTTCGAATGCTTCTATCCCTACAGCGAGACCCGGAGAGATATGGAACGCTTTACATTCTTCGATAAAGCGGTTCTGTCCATTCTTCCGGTCATCGGCTTCAAACCGGACCTCATTCACTGTCATGACTGGCAGACCGGTCTGATTCCGGTTTATCTGAAGACAGAATTCCAGGCCAATCCCTTCTTCTGGGGAATCAAGACCATCATGACCATCCACAACCTGAAATTTCAGGGTGTATGGGATGTCAAGACTCTGCAGGGACTTTCGGGACTGCCCATGGATCTCTTCACTCCGGACAAGCTGGAATTCAACAAGTGCGGAAATATGCTGAAGGGCGGCCTGGTTTACGCAGACTACATCACAACAGTTTCCAAGACCTATGCCGAGGAAATTCAGAATCCCTATTACGGCGAAGGTCTGGACGGACTGCTTTCTTCCAGGCACTTTGACATGCAGGGCATAGTCAATGGTATTGACTATGATTCCTATGATCCGGCCAAGGACCCAGCCCTCTACAAGAATTACGATGCGTCGAATTTCCGCCGCTACAAAAAAGTCAACAAGGAAAAGCTCCAGGAACTGCTGGGGCTGACCGTGGATACCAGAAAGTATATGATCGGCCTGATTTCCCGTCTGACCGATCAGAAGGGTCTGGATCTGGTCAATTACTGTATCGAAGGCATTGCGGATGACAACACTCAGCTGGTCGTCATCGGAACCGGTGAGTCCCAGTATGAGAACATGTTCCGCCACTATGCATGGAAATATCCGGATCGGATTTCTGCCAATATCTGCTATTCGGAAGATCTGGCCAGGAAGCTCTATGCTGCTGCGGACGCCTTCCTCATGCCGTCCCGCTTCGAGCCCTGCGGCCTGACCCAGCTCATTTCCTTCCGTTACGGCACCGTACCGATTGTACGTGAAACCGGCGGCCTGAAGGATACGGTTGTTCCTTTCAATGAATATGAGCATACCGGCGACGGTTTCTCCTTTGCCAACTACAACGGAGACGAGCTTCTGAATACCGTTAACTATTCCAAGTTTGTTTTCTTTGAAAAGAAGACCGACTGGAACAAGATGGTAGACCGCGGCATGGCCAAGGACTATTCGTGGAAGCATCAGAAGCAGAAGTACGAAGAACTGTATCATTATCTGATCGGTTAATCCTATTAGAAGCAGAAGCTGCTACAGATCCTGACTTTTTCGGGACCTGCAGCAGTTTTTTTTAATACAAGATATTTGAATCAGACCCATGGAAGAAAACTATATTTTGTTGTATTCCGATAATTTGAAAGAGAAGCGAAATATGCTATGATAATATGGTTTGATAGGAATACCCGCGGATGATAAGGTCCGCTTTTGACAGCGGAAGATTTAAGGAAGGAATATGGCGGAAGAGAAGACTAGGAAAAAAAGCAGCACAGGGCGTAAGACTTCAAATCGGACGAACAGACGGCCATCTGCAGGGAGAAAGTCTGCCTCGAGAACTGCTTCTGCCTCCGTATCTTCCTCCAGACGTGCTTCTTCGAAAAAGAGGTCAGCGGAAGAAAAGAAGCAGAAGGAATTCATGGTCGATATTTATCTGCTCCTCTTTCTTCTGGTGACGATTCTTCTCTTTCTCGGAAACCTTGGACTGGGAGGAGTCTTCGGAAAGACGGTCTGCGGCTTCTTCTTCGGGCTCTTCGGCCTTCTGAATTATTTCCTGCCGCCGGCACTCTGTCTCGGCGCCTTCTATTATGTTTCTAATAAAAACGATGCCTATGCCATACGAAAGTTGATCTATACAGCCTTCTTTGCCTGGTTTCTCATGATGTTTATCGAGCTTCTCACCCACGGAGAGCCGGCCCTGTCCATTCCGGAAGTCTTCTACGCCAGCAGAGACAACCACAAGGGAGGCGGCCTGATGGGAGGCATTCTGTCTTCCTTCTTCCAAACTGCCTTCGGCTATGTCGGTGCCTATGCGGTGGATATCATTTGTCTCCTTCTTTTCCTGGTCCTTATGACCGAGCGCTCCGGTGTCCGGAAACTTCAGGAAGAAAAGAGAAAGCATGATGCCTGGGTGGAAGAACGTAAGGCTGTCGGTCCGGATATTATGATCGAATCTCCCGGGAGGCTGGCCAGGAGAAACCGCCAGACGGATGCAGAAGATGCCCGGAATAAAGTCCGGCCCTTTGTCAAGGCTCCCGGCCGCCAGAAGACCAGGATATCGAATGGAGAGAAAATCAAAAACGGAGCCAGTAAGCTCCGTCAGGACCGAAAGATCCAAGGCGTATCTCTGAATACGGAAATTCCTCAGGATGCTGTAACCCCGCTCAGCTCCGGAGAAAATTCGGATGTCAAAAATCCGGTCAGCATGGAAGTCAATTCCAAAGAGGTTGAGATTCAGAGTGTTGACAGCTATCAGCTGAAATCCGGCCAGGAAGAGAAGCTGGAGCAGGCTGCTCCAAGGATTCATTCGGCTTTCCAGCCGGAGGGCAGCTCCTCTGATCCTGCAAGGTCATCTGCAAAATGGTCCGGTGGATCTACTGATTCTGATCCGGCCTTATATGCAAATCACACGGATCAGGCATACCAGAATGGAGTCCCGAATTCTTCCGAAGATAAAGTACAGGCCAGAAAAGCTCTTGATCCTCTGCTGGAACGTGCAGAAGAAGATCAGAAACTCCAGGTGAAAGAAGGTCTGGCGAAAACACATTCTTCTGCCGGCTCTGGCAATGGCAGTAACAGCGAAAGAGCGGCAGAAGCGGAAGCTGAGAAAAAGCCCTATATTTATCCGCCGGCCAGTCTATTAAATACGGTCAAAAAGCAGAGCCGTGAAGATGATGCCGTCCTTCACGGCACAGCCATGAAGCTGGTCGAAACCTTGAAGAATTTCGGCATCCATGTGACCGTGACCGATATCAGCCGCGGGCCTGCCGTCACCCGTTATGAGCTTCAGCCCGAAATGGGTGTCAAGGTTTCCCGGATCGTTAACCTCCAGGATGATATCAAAATGAACCTGGCGGCCACCGATATCCGGATCGAGGCGCCGATTCCGGGAAAGGCGGCCATCGGAATCGAGGTTCCCAACAAGGAGCCTTCCATGGTTCCATTCCGTGAAATTGTTGAGACTCCGGAATTTAAAAATGCAAAATCGAAGATTGCCTTTGCGGTCGGCCGGGATATCGCCGGCAAGGTCGTCATTTCCGATATTGCAAAGATGCCACATCTCCTGATCGCCGGCGCCACCGGTTCCGGTAAGTCGGTCTGCATCAATACCGTCATTATGAGTATTCTCTACCGGGCCACTCCGGATGAGGTAAAATTCATCATGATCGATCCCAAGGTGGTCGAGCTTTCGGTTTACAACGGCATTCCCCATCTTCTGATTCCGGTAGTGACCGATCCGAAGAAGGCATCCGCCGCTCTTCAGTGGGCCGTCAACGAGATGACCCTCCGCTACAAGAAATTTGCCGACACCCATGTCCGTGACATGAAGGGCTATAACAGTAAGATTCATGACGGACAGATGACCGTCTACAATGAAAATGGCGAGGAAGAAGTGATTCCGGCCCAGAAGATGCCTCAGCTGGTCGTTATTGTCGATGAGCTGGCGGATCTCATGATGGTGGCTTCGAAAGAGGTCGAGGAATCCATCTGCCGTCTGGCTCAGCTGGCCCGGGCAGCCGGCATTCATCTGATTATTGCGACCCAGCGGCCCTCGGTCAATGTCATCACCGGTCTGATCAAGGCCAATATGCCCAGCCGGATTGCTTTTTCGGTAACCTCCGGTGTGGACTCTAGAACCATTCTGGACATGACCGGAGCGGAAAAGCTCCTCGGAAAAGGCGATATGCTCTATTATCCCCAGGGTCTGTCCAAGCCCATCCGGGTTCAGGGCTGCTTTGTCTCCGATGAAGAGGTCGGAAGAGTCGTTCACTTCCTGAAGAGCAATAATGAAAGCCAGGGCTATGATCCGGCCATCCAGGAAGAGATGCAGAAGGCCGAAAATGACGGCTATCAGTCGATTGACGGAAACGGCGGCGGCTTTACCAATGACCGGGATGAATACTTTGAAGATGCGGCAAGGCTTGTAATCGAGAAGGAGAAGGGCTCGATCGGCATGCTGCAGCGGAATTTCAAGATCGGTTTCAACCGTGCCGCACGAATTATGGATCAGCTGGAAGACTTCGGCGTGGTCGGTCCCGAAGAGGGGACTAAGCCCAGAAGGATTCTGTTGACAATAGAAGCATTTGATCAAAAGTTGACAGAGGAAGCCTCCTGAATCAGAAAAAAACAGATCTCCGCAAATCAGAGATTCATGCTATGATTCAGTGGACTTCAAAGGCAGAAAGCTTCGGATTTCTGATCCGGGCCTTCACAGGGAAAAGAGAAAGAGGAGAGAACGATGAAAACAGATATTGAAATCGCACAGGAAACAAAAATGGAACCCATCTGGAAGGTTGCCGAAAGCCTTGGCATGACCATGGATGACCTGGATCTCTATGGCAAATATAAGGCCAAGCTGTCCGAGGATTTCTTAAAGAAGATTGAGGACCGGCCGGATGGAAAGCTGGTTCTGGTCACTGCCATCAACCCGACTCCTGCCGGAGAGGGCAAGACAACGACATCCATCGGTCTCGGCGAGGCTTTCTATAAGCTCGGAAAGAAGGCGGTTCTTGCCTTAAGAGAACCTTCCCTCGGACCCTGCTTCGGCATCAAAGGCGGTGCAGCCGGCGGCGGCTATGCCCAGGTCGTTCCCATGGAAGACTTAAACCTCCATTTTACCGGTGATTTCCACGCCATTACCTCTGCCAACAACCTCCTCTCCGCCATGCTCGACAACCACATTCAGCAGGGCAATGCGCTCGGCATTGATCCCCGCCGCGTGGTCTGGAAACGCTGCATGGACATGAATGACCGTGTCCTCCGGAATATTGTAGTCGGTCTTGGTGCCAAGGCTGACGGTATGGTCCGGGAGGATCATTTCCAGATCACCGTGGCATCCGAGATCATGGCTATCCTCTGTCTGGCTGATGACATCCACGATCTGAAGGAACGTCTATCCCGCATTATTGTCGCCTACAACTTCCAGGGAGAGCCTGTCACAGCCAAAGATCTCCATGCGGTCGGCGCCATGGCAGCCCTTCTGAAGGACGCCATCCGTCCCAACCTGATCCAGACCCTGGAGCATACTCCTGCCATCGTTCACGGCGGACCCTTTGCAAATATAGCCCATGGCTGCAACAGTGTGAAAGCCACCAAGGCTGCCTTGAAATTAGGTGATATCGCCATCACTGAAGCAGGCTTCGGTGCAGATCTCGGTGCCGAGAAGTTCTTCGATATCAAGTGCCGGATGGCCGGACTGAAGCCCGACTGTGCCGTCCTTGTAGCCACCGTCCGATCTCTCAAATATAATGGCGGCGTTCCTAAGGATCAGCTGACCGAACCCAATATGGATGCACTGAAGAAGGGTATCGTAAACCTGGAAAAGCATATTGAGAACCTGCATAAATTCGGTGTCCCGGTTGTTGTTACCCTGAATTCCTTTATCAGCGATACCGAAGAGGAAACCGCTTTCGTTGAGAACTTCTGTAAGGAGAGAAACTGCGAATTCGCTCTGAGCCGTGTCTGGGAAAAGGGCGGTGAAGGCGGAATCGACCTGGCCGAAAAGGTCTTAAAGACCCTGAACGAGAAGGAAAGCCATTTTGCTCCGATCTACAGTGACGATCTTCCTCTGGATGAAAAGATCCGGACCATCGCCCGGGAAATCTACGGAGCCAAGGATGTGGAATTCTCCAAGCCTGCTGCCAGGGAATTAAAGCACCTGACAGAGCTTGGCATGGGATCCTTCCCGGTCTGCATTGCCAAGACCCAGTATTCTCTGTCCGATGATCCCAAGCTCCTCGGAAGACCCGAAGGCTTCACCCTCCATGTCAGAGAAATCTATCCCTCTGCCGGAGCCGGCTTTGTCGTTGCCGTAACCGGAAATATCATGACCATGCCGGGACTGCCCAAGGTACCGGCTGCCAATAATATTGATGTCACCGATGACGGACGGATTACAGGACTCTTCTGATTCGGATCATGAATATAGGTATAAACAGGAAAGAAAAAGACCAGAAAGATTTGCTATGAATAATGAACTGACTGCCCGGAAACCGGCTTCCAGCCGTCCCGACTATAGAGACAGGCTGATTGACGGAAAAAAGATTGCCGCTGAAATCAAGGAAGAAGTAAGACAGGAGGTTTCTGCCCTGAAGGACAGGGGCCAGGAGGTCACCCTGGCTGTCGTCCTTGTCGGAAATGACTCTGCTTCCCAGGTCTATGTCCGGAATAAGGAGAAGGCCTGTGATTTTACCGGCATCCGTCCTCTGACCTATAAGCTTAATGAGGATACAAAAGAAGAGGATCTGATCCATCTGATTCAGGAACTGAATGAGAGGGAAGACGTAAACGGCATCCTGGTACAGCTGCCCCTTCCCAGACAGATCCATGAGGATAAGGTTTTAAATCTCATCCGACCGGATAAGGATGTCGACGGCTTTCTTCCGGTCAGCGTCGGGAATCTGTCCATCGGGCGGCCGGGATTTCAGTCCTGCACACCCCAGGGCATGATCGAATTGCTAAAGCGGTCGGGCATATCCATTGACGGAAAGCATGCGGTCATTGTCGGCCGTTCCAATATCGTAGGAAAGCCCATGGCCATGCTTCTCCTGAGAGAAAATGCCACTGTAACCGTCTGTCACTCCCATACAAAGAACCTGAGGGAGCTGACCAGACAGGCCGATATTCTCGTTGCGGCAATCGGAAAGCCTAAATTCTTCCATAAGGAAGATGTAAAGGAGGGAGCCGTTGTCCTGGATGTCGGCATGAACCGGGACGAAAACGGGAAGCTCTGCGGTGACTGCGATACCGAGGATCTCCTTCCTGTCGTTTCCAGAATCACTCCGGTCCCCGGCGGTGTCGGTCCTATGACCATCGCCATGCTGATGCGAAACTGTCTTTATTCCTTACGTCTGAAACAGGATCTGGCTGACTGAGGGTCTGATTCTTTTGAGATTGATTCATTCGTAATTTGATTCATCAGAGATTTCATTCTCTAGGGATTTGATTGATTAAGGATTTGATTCATTGATGAAAAAATGTAAGAATTGCGGTGCCGATATACCGGATGGCAAGGTCTACTGTCCCTTCTGCGGAACGCCCGTTCAGGTTGTTCCGGACTACAATATGCTGGACGATGAAGCCCTGTCTTCCATTATCCAGGAGGATTCCGAAGAGTCAAGGAACGGGCAGAAGCACGAGATCGATCCGGTAATCGCCCAGCTTGCTGAGGATTCGAATGTCCGGCCGGCAGAAAAGAAGAGAAGTAAAAAGAAGATCTTTCTTACGGCTGTTCTTGCTTTTGTTCTTGCTTCTGGCCTAGGAATCGGTCTGTATCTGAACTCCTATCAGTATGACATGGCGCACGGGCAGAGGGCTCTGACGGACGGAAATCTGGAGACAGCCGAGACTGCCTTTTTGGACGCGGTCGAGAAAAAGAAGCAGCAGGACGCAAAGAGTCTCTACTATCTGGGTCTGACCTATCAGAAGGAAAAGAAGACCGGTCAGGCAGAGGATGCCCTGAAAAAGGCCTTTTCCATTGATTCCGAAAATTCCGACATCCTGACTGCGCTTCTAAAGCTTTATTATGACAAGAATGACAATTCCTCCATCAAGGCCCTGAAGGATCAGGTCAGTGACTCCAAGCTGACTGCCCTGATCGACAGCTATCTCATCGAGGATGTCAGGTTTTCGCTTGACGGCGGGGATTATTCGGATGATCAGACTCTGAAGCTGAGCGGAGAGGGCGGAACCATCTATTATACTCTGAACGGGGAAAGTCCGAACAGTAAAAACGGCATCCGCTACACGAAGCCGATTGAGCTGACCGACGGGGAGACCCGGGTCCGTGCAGCCATTATTAATTCGGACGGAAAAAGCGGTCCGATCAGTGAAAAAACCTACCGGGTAACCTATGAGGAGCCCTCCCAGCCTCAGGCCACACCGGACGGCGGAACCTACAATACACCCGTCACCATCACCCTGACCGGTGATGAGGGCTGTACGCTGTATTACACCTGGGACGGATCAGATCCGACTTCAGCATCGACCGAATATACAGAACCCATAGAAATGCCGGCAGGAAACAATATTCTTTCCGTCATCGCTGTGAACAGGCACAACATGGTCAGCCGCATTCTCCGGCTGAATTATATTTATCTGTCAGACCAGAACCAGAGTTAAAAGAGAGAGTAACAGACAGGAATGAAAACCGAGAAAAACATGAGCATCCCCCAGGAGCACTTAAGCAATCTCTTCGGGGAGCTGGACCGAAATATAAAGCAGATTGAAAATACCCTTCATGTGGATGTAGTCTACCGGGGAGATGAGGTCCATATTACAGGAGAGCCCAACTGTGTCAATGCAGCTGAGAAGGTCCTGACCCAGCTTCTTCGGATCTCCATGACCCATACCGAAATCACCGCCCAGAATGTGGACTATGCCTTAAGCCTAACGGAAAAGGAGCTGACGGCTTTCGCCGATGCGGCGGTTTCTGTGGATGATCTGATCTGCCACACCATCACCGGAAAGCCCGTAAAGCCAAAGACTCTGGGACAGAAGAAATATGTGGATGCCATTCGGAATCATATGATTGTTTTCGGAAGTGGCCCGGCAGGCACCGGCAAGACCTACCTGGCCATTGCCATGGCGGTGACAGCTTTCCAGAAGGAAGAGGTTCAGCGGATCATCCTGACAAGACCCGCGATCGAAGCAGGAGAGAAGCTGGGTTTTCTTCCCGGCGATCTCCAGCAGAAGATTGATCCCTATCTCCGCCCGCTCTATGATGCCCTCTATCAGATCATGGGCCAGGAAAGCTTCCAGAGAAATATGGAAAAGGGCCTGATCGAGGTCGCGCCCCTGGCCTACATGAGAGGCCGTACCCTGGACAATTCCTTTATTATCCTGGATGAAGCCCAGAATACGACACCAGCACAGATGAAGATGTTTCTGACCCGAATCGGCTTCGGCTCCAAGGTCGTTGTCACAGGAGATGCCTCCCAGAAGGATCTTGCCCCCGGCACCAAATCCGGCCTGGATGTCGCCAGACGGGTTCTAAGCAAGGTGAAGGAAATCTCCTTCATCGACCTGACCGGAAAGGATGTGGTCCGTCATCCTCTGGTTCAGAAGATTGTCAATGCCTATGAGGAATATGAGAAAAAGACGGAGAGAAGGAGGTAGTATGACCATACGCTTTAGTGAAGAGGTGTCCGGGAATTTCCCTTTTGATCCAGAAAAGGTCGGGAAAGAGGTCATTCTCCAGGCCCTGAAAACCGAAGGCTTCCCCTATGAGGCCGAGGTGGATCTGACATTGACCAATGATGCCATGATCCATGAATTAAACGAGCAGTTTCGAAATATAGACCGGTCCACAGATGTATTATCCTTTCCTCTGATCGAATACCCGGCAGCCGGGGATTTTTCCAGACTCGAGGATGATCCCGATTCCTTTTCACCCGAGACCGGAGAGGCCATGCTGGGCGACATCGTGATTTCCGTCGAGCATGTTCACCGCCAGGCCGAGGAATACGGCCATTCCCTGAAAAGGGAATATGCCTTTCTGATCTGCCACAGCATGCTTCATCTCATGGGCTTTGACCATATCGAAGAAGAGGACCGGGTAAAGATGGAGGAAGAGCAGAGGAAAATCATGGCGGATCTCAATATCCTGAGATCTGATGAGGATCCGGTGGAGTAAAATCTTCAAAATTGGATGAAGAAACAGATCATAGAGAGATCAGATGATGCAGAACTCATATCTGGTTGAGACAGGCTCGAAAGGAAAACTTTGCAAACAGAAGTCTGTATGAGGGAGAGATTATAATGACAGAATTGATGGATCTGGGGGCTGACGAGAAGCCGTCCAGAAGAAAAAGGAAAAGCAAAAAAGGAGGCCCCATCATCGCCCTGATCGTTCTGGCCCTGGTGATTGTATGTGCATCTATCGGCCTGCTCCTATACAATCAGAAATCGGATAAGGCAGCCGGTCAGTCAAAAAAAACGCCAAAAACGGCTTCTGCCAAGACAGAGACCGCCGAAGAAACTCAGCCCCCTGCCCAGCCGGCCAGTATTCTGACCGGCCTTCCGGTCACAGAAGAGCAGCGGAATACGCGTCCTATCGCTCTGATGATTGAAAACACCAAGGTGACCCAGCCCCAGTACGGAACCGCCAAGGCAGCCGTCATCTATGAAGCACCGGCAGAGGGCGGCATCACCCGTCTTATGGGTGTCTTCGAGGATTATTCCGGTCTCGAGCGCTTTGGAAATGTACGTTCCTGCCGTCCCTATTTCGTGCAGATGGCAGCAGAGTACAATGCGGTCTATGTTCACTTCGGACAGAGTATCCAGGGACAGGAAGAACTGGACAAGGGTTATGTCGATGAATTAAACGGCCTGTCCGGAATCGGCGGAACCGTCTTCTACCGGACCCAGGACCGGAAGGCGCCCCATAATGCCTATACCTCCACCAACGGACTCCTGGCCGGCATGCAGGCGAAAAATTTTGCAACGACCTATAAGGCGGATGAACACACCCATTTCCAGTTTGCCTCTGCCGATCAGCCTTCGGTTCCAGCAGGAGATGACTGCGCTGCGGTTCAGCTTTACTTCTATGACAATAAGCCTTATTTTGTTTATGATGCGGCAAGCGGTCAGTATAACCGTTTTGAGTTCGGCAGTCCCCAAATTGATGCTGCAGCCAATAACGCCCAGCTGACTGCCACGAACATTATTCTCCAGTTTACACCGTCTTCCTACTATGACAATGAGCACTACCGGATGAAGGTTGATCTGATCGGAAGCGGCAGTGGAAAATTTCTGACCAGGGGAAAGATCATCGATATCACCTGGAAGAAAGACAGTGAAACCGGCATCACGCATTACTACGACGGAAACGGCAGTGAAATCGTCCTGAATCCCGGACGAACCTGGATTAGTATCGTTGAGCAGAACGCCGAAGCCAAGAATACCTACTACAAGACCATCGATGAGTTCAATAACCGGTAATATATTTTAGATAAGAATTGAGACGAAAAGAAGATGACAGCAGCAGACAATAAGAAAAGCACTTCAAACTCGATATTGGTACAGGGATCGATTCTCGTAGTCACATCCTTTGTCAGCCGGCTGATCGGCCTGTGCTACCGTTTCCCTCTGACACGAATCGTCGGAAAGGTGGGCATGGATTACTATGGAACCGCCTATTCCATCTACAGTATTCTTCTAGTCATCTCAACCTACAGTGTTCCGACCGCCATTTCCAAAATGATTTCCGAACGGGAGGCCATCGGAGAGACGGAGAATGCCAAAAGAATCTTTAAAGGATCTCTGATTCTGATGACAAGCATCGGACTTCTCATGTCCCTGCTTTTCTATTTCGGAGCGGATTTCCTGGCCGGAAGCGTTCAGACACCCATGGCGGCAGCAGCCTTACGGGTTCTGGCTCCGGTTCTTCTGGTCACATCCATTGTCGGTGTCATCCGGGGCTTTTTCCAGGGCTTCAATACCATGGTCCCGACCGCTGTCTCCCAGATCATTGAGCAGATCGCAAATGCCGTTGTCTCTGTCCTTGCTGCCTATGAGCTCTATCACTATGGCGATGAGGTCGAAACCCTTCTGAATCAGCCCCATATGTCATCTGCCTACGGTGCAGCAGGCGGTACCCTGGGTACGGTTGTCGGCGCCATCGCAGCACTGATTTTCCTTCTTTTCCTTCTGGTTCCCTTCCTAAAGAGCCGGAACAGAAGAAGAGTCAGATCCAACCAGAGGATCGAGAGCAATCAGCGGATTCTCTATATCATGCTGGCAACGATTATCCCCATGGTCTTAAATGCCATCGTCTACAACATCACCTCCGTTGCAGAGATGTATGTATTTAAAAATATCGCTGTCGTTCAGAAGTACAGTGCCACACAGATTTCCCTCTGGTGGATGGCCTACAGCCAGGAATTTATCGTTGTACAGAATCTCCCGGTTACCGTGGCCAATTCCCTTGCATCCCCGATCGTTCCTTCCCTAGCAGAATCCTATGCCCAGAAGGACCGGAAGGCCATTCGGAATAAAATCAATTCCACAACCCGTTTCATCATGGCAATCGTTCTTCCGATCACGGTCGGCATGATGGTAATCTCCGGGCCGATCATACAGCTTCTCTTCGGAGACAGCGATATCACATCGGCAAAAATCATGACCCTTGGTGCACTCAGTGTTCCTTTCTACTCCCTTTCCTCCCTGTCCAGCTCTATGCTACAGGGCATCAACAAGCTGAGGATTCCAGTCAGGGTTTCCTTGATCACGCTTTTTGCCCATATGGGACTTCTGACCTTCCTTCTTCTGGTTTTCCGGATGAATATTTTTGCCGTCGTCATTGCCTATATTTTCGACGGCTTCCTCATGGCCTTTCTCAATAATATTGCCGTGCGGAAATACACAAAGACCCGCTATCAGATTGGAAAGACCTTCCTGATTCCACTCTTTTCCTCAGTCGTCATGGGAGCCGCTGTTTTTGCCGCCTATCACATTCTCTTTGCTCTTCTCAGCAGAAATTCGATTGCCACTCTGGTTTCCGTTCTTGTCGGAATCCTTGTTTATGCGGCTGTCATTCTAAAGACCGGCGGGATCACGGAAAGAGAGCTCATGCGTCTTCCCAAAGGAAGCTCCCTCTGCCGCCTGGCCAGAAGGATGCATCTCTTCCCATAAGAGGGGATAGAAGAAAATCCGGCAGCGGCAATCTGCCTGAGGAATTGCCTGCGGCAGAAGTTCTCTGCCTGAAGAAATCAGAAACCGGGAAAGGAGCTTAGATGAATCAAGACGCAGTCTGTGACACTCTGATTCTGGGCGGCGGCGCCGCAGGGCTCTTCAGTGCTCTGACCGCTGTTCGGACAGGACAGAGAGTGGTCCTGATCGAGAAAACCGAAACTTTAGGGAAAAAGCTTTCCCTGACCGGAAACGGCCGCTGCAATTTCACCCATCGGACGGTTTCCGCCAGGGACTACCGGACCGATGATCCAAAGGCACTGAAGAAAAGTCTAGACCTCTACGGAGTCGAAGTGACCCTGCAGGATTTTTCCTCCCTGGGAATCTATCCGGTTTTAAAGAATGAGGGATATTATCCAGCTTCTTTCCAGGCCTCTGCCGTGGTCTCTCTTCTGTCTTCGGAGCTCAGCCGAAAGGACCGGGGATCCTGTACCCTTGTAAGGAATCACCAGGTCAAAGGCATTGAAAAGACAGAATCCGGATTTCGTGTCCGGCTTCTGGATCTGAACGAAAAGGACAGGGAAAAAGCCACCTCCGATTGTTGCGGTCGGCGCCTGATCGTCGCCATGGGCGGGTCCTCCTATCCGAAGACCGGATCAAACGGTGACGGCTATTACTATTTGAAAAAATTAGGCCATCACATCGAAGAGCCCCTTCCGGCCCTGACACCCTTAAAGGTCGAACATTACGATCCGGATCTTTTCGGCGTCCGACAGACCGGATCCTTCTGGCTGGAGTCTTCGGGGCAGAAGCTTCTTTCCTCGTCCGGAGAGCTTCAGTTTACCAGGACAGGATTGTCTGGAATTGCCATTTTCCAGCTCAGTATGGATGCGGTTCCTCTGCTTGCAGAGGGAAAGAAGCCAATGATCCACTGCGATTTCTTTCCGGATCTGACAGCAGAAGATCTGTCCCGGTATCTTCTAAGGCTGTGCGAAAAAACGGATCCGGATATGGATCTATCCCTTCTCTTATCCGGTCTCCTTCAGAAGCCTCTGTCGAACCATGTTCTGAAAAGACTGGGGCTGGGAGGGAAGAAAGTCCGAGATCTACTCTCCGGGGAGATTTCCTCTCAGACATCTTCTCCGGGGGGATCTTCCTTAAAAACAGCTTCTGCAGGAGACCGGTGCAGGAAGAAATCACTAACAGCAGATATTGCAGAAGCTCTGAAGAATCTCACCTTTTCGGTCAATGGCTATGAGGATTTCTCCCAGGCCCAGACGACCCGGGGAGGCGTTCTTCTGTCAGAGATTCACCCTGAAACCATGGAGTCCCGTCTCTGTCCCGGTCTGTATCTGGCAGGAGAAATTGTGAACGTCAACGGCTTCTGCGGAGGCTATAATCTGCAGTGGGCCTGGACCAGCGGCCATCTGGCAGGATTGGGCGGGAGTTCAGCCGGCAGATGAAGATTGAAATAAGTAAGAAATCTGATGTAAGAGAGAGCAGGAAGCTTCCGGTGACAGCGATTCCTGGATTCCTGTTTTCTGATCTGTAAAAGGTAAAATCATGATAGAAATCCTGGAAGTAAAAATTCCCTTTCAAGACCTTTCTTCCGATCCGAAGAAGGACCTTTTGGGAATTCTGAAAAAAAAACTTCTTATTGAGCCCTCGGAAATCAGAAGCTTCGACATCCTGAAACGGTCCATCGATGCCCGGAAGAAGCCGGACCTGGTCTTCATTTATTCTCTGATGCTGGAGCTGGATTCGAAGAAAGAAGAGGCTCTGATCAGGCGTTACGGCGAAAAGAGCAGGCGGGGCGGTATTCAGATCCGGAAATATAAAAGGATTGATTATCAGATCCGAATATCGGAAAAGAAACCGGCCTTCCGGCCGGTCGTGGTCGGTGCAGGCCCAGCAGGCCTCTTTGCAGCCCTGGTCCTGTCCGGATGCGGCCTCTGCCCGATTCTGATCGAGCGTGGAAATCCGATTGATCAGCGGTCTAAAGATGTAGAAAAATTCTTTGAAAGCGGAAAGCTGGACCCCGAATCGAACGTTCAGTTCGGAGAGGGCGGTGCCGGTGCCTTTTCCGACGGCAAGCTCAATACCCAGGTTCATGACCGGGAGGGAAGGAACCGCTTTGTCCTCGAAACTTTTGTAAAGGCCGGCGCAGATCCACAGATCCTCTATGATCCAAAGCCCCATGTCGGAACCGATCAGCTGGTTTCTGTCGTGACCAATATCCGGAAGGAGATTCAGGCACTCGGCGGCGAGGTCCGCTTCCAGACCCGTTTCATTGACTTCAGTGAAAAGGACGGGTCGCTTGTCTCCATAAAGACTACCCGCCGGACAGAAAACAGTGCTCAGGAAATCATCGAGGAAATCCCCTGCAGCGATCTGATCCTTGCCATGGGGCACAGCGCCAGGGACACCTTCCACATGCTCTATGGGAAAAATCTTCCCATGAAGGCCAAGCAGTTTGCCGTCGGCTTCCGTGTCGAGCATCCCCAGGACTGGCTCAATCTCCACCAGTACGGCATGCTGGACGAAAAGCTTCCGGCAGCCTCCTATAAGCTGGCCGCAAATCTGAAAAACGGCAGAGGCGTCTATTCCTTCTGCATGTGTCCGGGAGGCTACGTCGAGAATTCCTCTTCCGAAGAAGGACAGCTCCTGGTCAATGGCATGAGCTATGCAGCCCGGGATTCCAAAAACTGCAACTCAGCCATTATTGTATCGGTCGGAGAGAAGGAATATTCTCTCAATGATCCCATGGCCGCCATCGAATATCAGAAGGAGCTTGAGATCAGAGCCTACCGGCTGGCCAATGGCAGAATTCCCCAGCAGCTTCTGTCAGATTTCCGCCAGGGTGTCCGGTCCCATAGCTACGGCGATTTCGGATCTGTCAGCAGAGGACAGACAGAGCTCACCAATCTCCGCGGCATTTTCTCTCCGGAGATCGAGGAATCCTTCCTTACCGGCATGGAGATCTTTGACCATAAGATCCACGGCTTCAACCGGCCGGATGCCATTCTTTCCGGCGTGGAAAGCCGGACCTCGTCCCCCATCCGCCTGGAACGGAAGGAAGACGGCCAGACCTCAATTCAAGGACTCTATCCCTGCGGAGAGGGCTGCGGCTATGCCGGCGGTATCATGTCCGCCGCCATGGACGGCATGAAGATGGCCGAGAAGGTAATCCTGCGCTATTCCGAATGACCTGTAATGAGGTCTGAATCAGGATTTTCGAAGGATCCTTATCATCTTCATCTGGCCGACAGACTTTTCTTCTGGCAGGATCTCTGCCAGAAACAGAGAAATAAAGAATTCAAAGGAAACAGTCATGACGATTGACGATATTAACATTGATGATGTATCTCCCATGATGCAGCATTACATCCGCATGAAGAAAGAGAACCGGGACAGCATTCTTTTCTACCGGCTGGGAGATTTCTATGAGATGTTCTTCGATGATGCCATAACGGCCTCGAAGGAACTGGAGCTCACCCTGACCGGTAAAAACTGCGGACTGCCCGAACGGGCTCCCATGTGCGGCATTCCCTATCACGCTGCCGAGTCCTATCTGACCCGCCTGGTCAACAAGGGCTACAAGGTTGCCATCTGCGAGCAGCTGGAGGATCCGAAAACCGCCAAGGGCATTGTTAAGCGGGGCATTATCCGGGTTGTCACTCCCGGTACCAATATCGATGCGGCCTCCCTTGATGAGACCAAGAATAACTTTCTGATGAGCATCGCTTTCGTTTCCGACCGTTTCGGTATCGCCGTGACCGACATTTCAACAGGCGACTTCTATGTCACGGAGGAGAGCAGTCTCCGTGCCTTCATGAACGAGCTCAACCGCTACAAGCCCTCTGAAATCATCTGCAACGAGGCCTTCCAGATCTCCGGCGTGGACCTGGACGAACTGAAGAACCATATGCATATCGCGGTCTCCGTTCTCGACAATTACTACTTTGAGGACGGTCTGGCCCACCGGCTTCTGACAAGGCACTTCCATGTCTCCTCCTTAAAGAGTCTGGATCTCGAAGATCATGGCATCGGAACTGTTGCTGCAGGCGCCGCTCTCCAGTATCTGAAGGAGACCCAGAAGTCCGATCTCATAAATATAACCCAGATCCAGGTCTATCAGGATTCGAATTACATGATGATCGACAGCAGCAGCCGTCGAAATCTGGAACTGACCGAAACCTTAAGAGACAAGGAGAAACGGGGAACCCTTCTCTGGGTTCTCGACCATACCATGACCGCCATGGGCGCCCGAAAGCTCCGTCAGGATATCGAGCAGCCCCTGAGGAAGAAGGAAGAGATCGAGCGGCGCCTGGATGCAGTCGAGGAATTTGTTTCCTCCCCCTCAGACCGGGAAGAAATGAGAGAATATCTGTCTCCGGTCTATGACCTGGAACGGCTCCTGACCAGAATCACCTATAAAACCGCCAATCCCAGAGACCTCATTGCCTTCAAGAGCTCCATTCAGCTTCTTCCGGCCTTAAAGCAGACCCTGTCCCTAATGCATGCCAGTCTCCTTCAGGACTTAAATGAAAAGCTGGATCCTCTGACAGATCTCTTCAGTCTCATTGATTCCGCCATCGATGACGATCCTCCGGTTTCCGTCCATGACGGAGGCATATTCAAGACCGGTTTTCGAAAGGACATCGATGAACTCCGGGATATGAAGACCAACGGAAAGGAGTGGCTGGCCAATCTCGAGGAAAAGGAAAGAGAAGAGACCGGCATCAAGAACCTCCGGATCCGTTACAACAAGGTCTTCGGCTACTTTATCGAGGTCACGAACTCCTACAAAGATCTGGTGCCGGACCGCTATATAAGGAAGCAGACCCTGACCAATGCGGAGCGCTTTTATACCAGTGAACTAAAAGAGATGGAGGATAAGATCCTGGGCTCTGAGGACCGGCTGACCCATCTTGAAAATCAGCTTTATCTCGAGATCCTGGACCAGATCGGCCGGGAAATCAAACGGATTCAGGGAACCGCCAAGGCGATTTCCTCTCTGGATGTTCTTCTTTCCCTGGCCTATACAGCAGACCGGTATCACTATGTCAGACCTTCGATCAATACCAACGGAAGCTTAAAGATTAAAAAGGGCCGTCATCCTGTCATTGAAAAAATGATTCCGGAAGGAACCTTTGTCGACAACGATACCCTTCTGGACACCAAGGACCACCGCGTAGCCATCATTACCGGCCCCAATATGGCCGGAAAATCGACCTATATGAGGCAGACCGCCCTGATCGTTCTCATGGCCCAGATCGGCTCCTTTGTCCCGGCCGAATCCGCAGATATCAGTATCGTCGACCGGATCTTTACCCGTGTCGGTGCTTCCGATGACCTGGCCAGCGGCCAGTCCACCTTCATGGTGGAGATGAACGAAGTCGCCAATATATTAAAGAATGCAACAAAGGATTCTCTTCTGATTCTTGATGAAATCGGCAGAGGAACCTCCACCTTCGACGGCTTAAGCATTGCCTGGGCTGTCGTCGAATATGTGGCAAATCCAAGACTGATCGGTGCCAAGACTCTCTTTGCCACCCATTATCACGAGCTGACCGAGCTCGAAGGCAAACTGTCCGGCGTTCACAACTACTGTTCAGCTGTCAGGGAAGGGAAGGACGGCATCGTCTTTCTTCGAAAGATTGTAAAGGGCGGTGCCGATCAGAGCTATGGTATTGAGGTTGCAAAGCTTGCAGGTCTTCCGGATGCCGTCATTGACCGGGCCAGAGAGCTCCAGGAGCAGCTGGCTTCTAACGACCTGTCGCAAATTGCGGAAACCATAGCTTCCGGCAGTCAGAAGAAAGCGAAAAAGGACAGGGAAGAGGATAACGACTTCGATTCCAGACAGATGTCCTTTATCACAACGGAAACCGACAATGACATCATTCAGGAAATCCGGGAGCTGGACATCAGCCATATGACGCCGATCGAAGCCATGAACCAGCTATACCGCATACAGAACAAGGTGAATAACAGATGGTAAGAAACACGATTCATGTCCTTCCCAAGGATACCATCGATAAAATTGCAGCCGGAGAGGTCATCGAGCGTCCGGCTTCCGTCGTAAAGGAGCTGATTGAAAATTCGATCGATGCAAAGGCTACCGCTATATCAGTCGAAATTCAGAAGGGCGGAACCAGCCTGATCCGGGTCACCGATAACGGAATTGGCATTCCCAGAGGAGAAATCACGACCGCCTTCCTGCGGCATGCCACCAGCAAGCTGAATACGGCAGAAGATCTCAGCCGGATTCACTCCCTGGGCTTCCGCGGTGAGGCTCTGGCCTCCATTGCAGCAGTCTCTGAGGTGGAGCTTCTGACCAAATGCAGGGAAGAAGAGGTCGGTTCCTATTTCACCATTGACGGCGGAATCAACGGAGAACTGAAGGATATCGGGACACCGGACGGAACGACCTTTATCGTCCGTCATCTTTTCTACAATACGCCTGCCAGAAAGAAATTCCTGAAATCTGACCAGACCGAGGCCAATGAAATCCAGACCCTGATCGAGCACCTGGCCCTTTCCCATCCGGAGATTTCCTTCCACTTCAGAAACGGCGGAAAAGACAAGCTGCAGACCAGCGGAAACAGTAAGACAGAAGATACCGTTTTTTCCGTTTTCGGAAAAGAAATCAGTAAAAATCTCCTGGAATTTCACGACGAAAATGACTACTATACGGTCCAGGGCTATCTGGGAAAGTACACGATCAACCGCGGCAACCGGAATTTTGAGAATTTCTTCATCAACGGCCGTATGGTCACAGATAAGATCCTGTCCCGGGCCGTTGAAGATGGCTATCACGGCTTTCTCATGCAGCACCAGTTTCCTTTCCTGGTTCTCTTCTTCACCTTCCCGGACGGAAGTGTCGACTTCAATGTCCATCCGTCGAAAAGAGAAGTCCGCATGGACCACGGAAAGGAAATCTACAGCCGCCTTTCCGAAACCGTCCATGAGCGTCTGACTCGAAGAGAGGACATTCAGGATGTCCGGCTGGAGGACGGGTCGAAGAAGACAGAGGAGCCTGCCATCGACCATGACATGACGGCTGAGCCCTTCGAGGAAAAACGGCTGAAGGAAGTAGAAAAGCAGCTGACCGAAAAGGCCGAGTCCTTAAGAAAAGATCTGCCTTCGGACTTCTATCAGCCTGGAGAATTCCGGGAACATGGGAAGCTCGATGAAGCTTCGACTGAATCTGAAGAGTCCACGAGTTCCTCCTATCCCCATTCGTATCAATCCGGAGAAAAGGGAGAGCCGGGTCTGGAAGAAAATGGTCAGATGACCTTCTTTACAGAAAAGAACCGGCCTTATTTCAACCTGGTCGGACAGATCTTCTCCACCTACTGGATCATCGAATACCAGGGAAAGGTCTATATTATTGACCAGCATGCCGCCCACGAAAAAGTCAATTACGAGCGGATGATGAAGGAGCTGAAGGAAAGCTCGGTCACCTCCCAGATGATCCTGCCGCCGGCTATTGTCACCCTGGAAGCCAATGAGATTGATAAACTTGAGAAATACCGGGAAGAATTTGAGACCATGGGCTTCCGCTTTGAGCCCTTCGGCGGAAAAGAATATAAGCTGACCGGGCTTCCGGCCAATCTGCCCGATGTGGATCCGAAGACACTTTTTCTAAGCATGGTCGCATCCATGTCAGACTTTAACAGTCATGATACGCCGGCCATCATTCAGGAAAAGATCGCTTCCATGGCCTGCAAGGCCTCGATCAAGGGAAATCAGACCATCTCCCGTATCGAGGCGGAGGAACTGATCCGGGAAATGCTCGAAGCCAAGGAGCCTTTCCATTGTCCTCACGGCCGGCCGACCATGATCGCCGTCCGGAAAGAAGAACTCGATAAGCTCTTCCGAAGAATCGTATGATAAATCATAAAATCAAAAGAAGCAGAAACCCTGTTTCGAAAAAGACTGTTTACCATTATGAATGAAAATAATAATGACAGCTTTGAAGAGGAAAATCTGATTCCGGATCAGAATCCGAATCAGAGTCAGAAAAAGAATCAGAATTTAAAGGATCCTCGTCCGCCTCTGATCGTCATTGCCGGGCCGACCGCTGTCGGAAAGAGTGATTTAGCCATCCGGCTGGCCGAAAAAATCGACGGGGAGATCGTATCTTGTGATTCCATGCAGGTCTACCGCGGCATGGATATTGGCACAGCCAAGGTAACAAGAGAGGAGAGGGCACGGGTTCCCCATCATATGATTGACATTCTCGACCCGACTGAGCCCTGCGATGTCCGTTCCTTTAAGGATAAGGCCATTGCCTGTGTTCGGGAAATCCAGTCGCGCGGAAAAATCCCCATCCTCTGTGGCGGGACCGGCTTCTATATCCAGGCCGTGGTCCGGGACATCGATTTTACCGAAGAGGACGGAGACATGGCCTATCGGAAGGCCCTTGAAGAGGAGGCCGATTGTCTGGGAAATGAAGCCCTTCATGAAAAGCTGAAGGAGATCGACCCTGTTTCCTATCAGACCATCCATCCCAATAACCGGAAGCGAGTCATCCGGGCCCTGGAATTCTATCACAAAAGCGGTGAGCCCATTTCGCTCCATAATGAAGAAGAGCACGAGAAGGAATCCCCCTTTCACACCTTCTTTTTCGTTCTGACCGATGACCGGGCCATGCTCTATCAGAGAATCAACGAACGGGTCGACCGGATGATGAAAGACGGACTCCTGGACGAAGTCCAGGAACTCCTAAACAGGGGCTGCAGGGCCGCTATGACCTCCATGCAGGGAATCGGCTACAAACAGCTGATCCCTGTGATTCAGGGAAAAACAGACCTTAACTCAGCCGTCGATACCATCAAGAAGGAAAGCCGCCATTATGCCAAGCGCCAGCTGACCTGGTTCCGGCGGGAGAAGGATGTGATCTTTCTGGACCGGAGGGACTATCCGGATGAAGGCCGTCTCCTCAATGCCGTCCTTGAACGAATTCATGAGATTCTATAGAAAATATAGAAAAAGAAAGCAGACAGCCTGACAATATGGGCTGTTAAAAAATAGAAAAGCTTAGATTGGAAGAAGTACAAAATGTTAGTAAAAGAAATGAATCAGACAGAAGAGAATCAGAGCCGTAAGGTCCTTCCGACTACGGCAGAGGCCATCTACGAATCCATGGGAATCGACCGACCGGTCTATCTTTACGGAGAATCCGTGCTGAAGAGTCTCGAGGGCCGCTTTCGCGAAATCGATGAGAGAGCGGAGCGGAATCAGCTCAAGGTCATCAAAGCCATGCAGGATGCCAGAATCGATGCTGAGTGCTTTAATGCATCCAGCGGCTATGGCTACGACGACATCGGCCGGGAAAAGCTCGAAAAGGTCTACGCTCTGACCTTCCACGGCGAAGACGCTCTGGTCCGTCCTCAGATCACCTGCGGCACCCATGCCCTGGCACTGGCTCTGATGAGCAACCTCCGTCCGGGCGACGAGCTCCTTTCCCCGGTCGGAAAGCCCTATGACACCCTGGAAGAGGTCATCGGCATCCGCCCGTCCAAGGGCTCTCTGGCCGAATACGGGGTCAAGTACCGTCAGGTCGACCTTCTTCCAAACGAGAGCTTTGACTACGAGGGCATTCAGAAGGCCATCAATGAAAAGACAGCCCTGGTCACCATCCAGCGGTCCAAGGGCTATCAGACCCGCCATACCTTCTCTGTCAAGGAGATCGGCGAACTGATCGCCTTTATTAAGAAATGTAAACCGGACGTCAAGGTCATGGTCGATAACTGTTACGGGGAATTCGTCGAGGATCAGGAGCCTCTCGATGTCGGTGCCGATATGATGGTCGGATCTCTGATCAAGAATCCGGGCGGCGGACTAGCTCCGATCGGCGGATATATCGTCGGAAAAAAGGAATGCGTCGAGAATGCGGCCTACCGTCTGACTTCTCCGGGACTTGGCAAGGAGGTCGGCGCCAGCCTGGGACTGAACCGGTCCTTTATCCAGGGCTTCTTCATGGCTCCGATTGTAACCGCCAGCGCATTAAAATGCGCTATCTTTGCAGCCAATCTCTATGAACCCCTGGGTTTTGCCTGTGTTCCGAATAAAAACGAAGACCGGCACGACATTATCCAGGCCATTACCTTCAACGCCGAAGATAAGCTGATCGCCTTCTGTCAGGGCATCCAGGCCGGATCCCCGGTTGATTCCTATGTGGCTCCCGAGCCCTGGGATATGCCGGGCTATGACAGTCAGGTCATCATGGCAGCAGGTGCCTTTGTTCAGGGTTCCTCGATCGAGCTGTCCGCAGACGGTCCCCTTCGCACGCCCTATGCAGCCTACCTCCAGGGCGGCCTGACCTGGCCCTCTGCCAAGCTTGGCATCCTCATGTCCCTGCAAAAACTTGCTGAGAGAAATCTTGTTCACATTCCTGCATTATGCTAAAATTAATGCAAATTGTGTGATTGGCAGATCCGGACGTAAGAAGAGAGTGAAAGGATGTCAATGATGCAGAATCAGTCGTCTACACTCCGTATGCAGGATCTGAAGGAAGGCCCTTATGAGAAGGCACTCCGCTGCGGAGTTCTTTGTCTGTCCGATGAAGAGCTCCTGGCTATTCTGATCCGTTCCGGTACCAGAGAGCGGAATGCTCTGAACCTGGCCTATGATGTGATGCAGATGAGAAATGCAGGGCTCTGCAATGTCGAAGAGCTGTCCCTCCAGGAGCTCCAGGAAATCCGGGGTCTCGGCAAGGTCAAGGCTCTGACTCTGAAAGCCGCCTGTGAGCTGGGCCGAAGGATCACGATCGAAGGAAAGCGGCAGAAAATGCAGATGGATGATCCATCCTCTGTAGCTTCTTACTTTATGGAGCAGATGCGGCATGAGCCGGTCGAAAGGGTCATGATGGCTTTCTTCGACAACCGCTGCGGATTTCTATCCGAACACCTGCTTTCCATTGGAACCGAGGACCGGTCCTTTGTCAGCGTCCGCCTGATTTTCCGTCAGGCCTTAAGAGAGAATGCTTCTTACGTAATCGTGCTTCACAATCACCCGTCCGGTGATCCCTGTCCAAGCAGGGAGGACCGGCTGATCACAGATAAAATCTTCCGTGCAGGAAACCTGGTTGAGATTCCCCTTGCGGATCACATTATTATCGGAGACAGACGTTATTACAGTTTTAAAGAGCATGGGGATTTAACACCCCGGGAAGGAACAAACCTATGACAAATAATGGATATGGCATTGATCTCGGTACATTTAACCTGAAGATCTTCAGTCGCGGCACCAATGATGTGACGACCTTTAAGAATACAATCGCAGTCATAAATAAGAATCAGATCTATGCATATGGAGACGATGCCTATTCCATGTATGAGAAAGCACCGGATACCATTGATGTATCCTTTCCGATCGTAAACGGCGTCATCGCTGATTTCGATCATATGCAGTCTATGCTTCTGGAGGTTCTGAACAAGGATCTGAAAGCCCATCTGAAGAGCGCGGATGTCTGCATCGCCGTACCTAACGATATTACCGAGGTAGAGAAGAGAGCCTTCAAGGATATCTTCGAGAAGACCAAGATCAAGCTGCATTCGGTTACCCTCTGCGAGAAGCCTCTTGCAGATGCTCTCGGCATGGGAATCGATGTTACCGAGCCGACCGGTGTCATGGTTGTCGATATCGGCGCCGATACCACAGAGATCTCCGTCATTTCCCTGGGCGGTCTGGTTCTGTCCGAGCTTCTTCCTACCGGAGGAAACCGTCTGGACGATTCCATCGTGACTTATCTCAAGCGGAAATACAATCTCCTGATCGGCAGAAAGACAGCCCGTGAATTAAAGGAGAGTATCGGCGGTTCCTTCCCTGGTATGGGAACCTCAATGGAAATCGTCGGACGTGATGTTGTGAGCGGACTTCCGATTCCCATGACCATTTCCTCGGATATTATCTACGAGGGAATGAAGGATGAGCTGACGAACATTTCAACCGCCATCAAGAGAATTCTGGAAAACGTTCCGCCGGAACTTGCCAAGGATATCGTCTATTCCGGTATCTATGTCAGCGGCGGAAGTTCAAGGATTGCCGGCCTGGATCAGTTCTTCTCCAATGTCACGAACATAAAGACCAATATCACCGAGGATGGCGAGAAGACCGTAGCTCTCGGACTCGGCAAGGTCCTGACCGATGAGAAATACAGCCGTTTCGGCTATACTATGAAATCCCGTATTTTCAGCTAAAGGACAGATTTGAATGAGACGGAAGAAACATGCTATTTCCAGCGGTGCAGTTATGATCATCCTTGTCATCGTCTGCATCATGATCCTCTTTATCAGTTATATTTCGGATTTTAACGGCGGAGTCATCGGTTCCATTTCGAACTATGTCTTTGTCCCCATGCAGAAGGGGCTTTCCGTGATTGAAGAATCCGCAAGCCTGGAACGCGGAAACCGGAAAACCATCAAATCTCTCCGGGAAGAAAACAAGAAACTGCAGACCCAGGTCAACGACCTCAACAACCAGCTGAACACGGTTCAGCTCCAGCAGTCCGAGCTCGAGGAACTGCAGAAGCTTTACTCCCTGGATCAGCAGTATACCGATTACAAGAAGACAGGAGCCCGGGTCATTGCCCGGGGAACCTCCAACTGGTTCAATACCTTCACCATCAACAAGGGTTCCTCTGATGGCATCAAACCCGATATGAATGTCATTGCCGACGGAGGTCTGGTCGGAATCGTAATGGAGACCGGTAAGGACTATGCCATCGTCCGTGCCATCATTGACGATACCTCCAATGTTTCCGCCATGTCCCTGAATACAGGCAATATCTGTATTGTTTCCGGATCCCTGGAAGATATGACCAAGAATAATACTCTGGAAATTAAGGATCTGGAGGATCCGGATCAGAAAATCGCCTCCGGTGAACCGATTGTCACCAGTAATGTCAGCAGCAAGTACCTGCCCGGTCTTCTGATCGGCTATGTCAATAAGCTGAAGACGGACCCCAATGGCATCAGCAAGTCCGGAAGTCTTACCCCTGCGGTTGATTTCAAGCATCTCCAGGATGTTCTTGTAATCCTTACGATAAAGGAGAGTGCCGGTCAATGAAGATTACCTACTTCATCCGAAGAGCAGTGATCTGCCTTCTCTTAATCGCAGCGCTCTATATTTTACAGACAGCCGTCTTCTCCCATCTGGAACTGGCGGGAGTTGTGCCAAACCTTCTTCTGGCTCTCGTGGCACTGACCGGCTTTATGCGTGGACGAAAAGAGGGAATGGTCGTCGGAATGGCGGCAGGACTCCTTTTGGATACCTTCTCCGGCCAGCTCTTTGGAATCTATGCCCTGCTTTTTCTGCTGCTCGGATATTTGAACGGAGTCGTGCGGCAGGTCTTCTTCGGAGATGACATCAAGCTTCCCGTGCTTTTCGTCGGGCTGACCGATATTGTCTACGGCATCTGTGTCTATCTCATTTCCTTTGCCAGCCGCGGAAGGACCGACTTTCGCTTCTTCTTTTTCAATGTAATGCTTCCCGAGGCAGTCTATACGATTGTCATTTCTTTTGTCCTTTATCCTCTGTTGCAGTGGATCGCCGGAAGAACAGACCGATATGAATCGAAAGGAGACCGTCGATTTTGACATCCTTTTTTAAAGACTTGCATGAAAAGCTGTTCAAGGACCGCCAGCGTGTCATCATGGTCCTTATGATCGTCTTCTCCGTGATCCTGATCCTGAGACTTTTTGTTCTGCAGATCATCCATGGTGAAGATTATCAGAATTCCTATAATCTACTTGTTGAAAGGAAGGAAACCATCGAAGCTTCCCGCGGACGAATCTTCGACCGGAACGGTAAGCTTCTGGCTTATAATGACCTTTCCTACGACGTCACCATTCAGGATTCCTATTCCAACTATTCCTCAGCCGACCGTAACAAGTATCTGAATCAGGAGCTTGCAAAGCTCATTCCTGCAATCGAGAAAAACGGCGATACCGTGACAGAAGATTTCGATATCCAGATGGCCGGCGACGGAAGCTATTATTTCACCAGCTCCGGCACCAGCCTTCAGCGTTTCCGTGCTGATATTTTCGGCCGTGCCAAGATCAGTGACTTAAGCTACAAGAACCGCTACGGAATCAATGAGGTTCAGGCCTCTGCCGATGACATCATGAAGTACCTGATGGGCAGCCACCGCTACAATATTTCCAGGAAGTATGATAATGCTCTCCGCTACAAGATTGCCATCATCCGCTACAAGATCGGTCTGAATTCCTACCAGAAATATGTGGCAACCACCATCGCCTCCAATGTCAGCAGCGCAACCATGGCCTATGTGGAAGAGAACAAGTCCTCTTTCCCCGGCGTAGAAATCCATGAAAGCATTATCCGGAAATATACAGATTCGGAGGCTTTCGCATCCATCCTCGGCTATACAGGTAAAATTTCCACCAGCGAATATGACGAGCTGAAGAAAACGGACAAGACCATCACCATGAATGATGTTGTCGGAAAATCCGGAATCGAGCAGTACATGGATTCGACCCTTAGGGGAACCAAGGGCTCCGATACCCTCTATGTCGATAATGTCGGCAATATCATTAAAAAGGTAGATCACGTCGACTCTAAGGCCGGAAACGACGTCTACCTGTCCATCGATTATGACCTTCAGGTCCGGACCTACAAGCTCCTCGAAAAAGAGATTGCCGGTATCCTGATTTCAAAGCTGGTAAATGAGCATTCCGTATCGGCTACCAGCGATACCTCCAAGATGAATGTAGCCGTCTACGATGCCTATATTGCCCTGATCAATAACGGTGTCATCGATTCCGAACATTTCTCGGATGCCTCCGCCACCGATCTGGAGAAAACCGTATACAGCGCCTTCCAGCAGAAGCAGGCCGAATCCATCCAGATGGTAAACGATGCCCTCTTAAACGAAACCACTCCCTTCGGAAGTCTCCAGGATGAACCGGAAGCCTACCAGAATTATGTCATCCGCTATCTGAAGAATCAGAAGATCCTGAAGACAGACAGCATTGACACCAGTGACAGCACCTATAAATCCTGGGCAGCCGGGAAGCTGTCCATCCATGACTATCTGAAGTACTGCCTGGAAAAGAGCTGGATCGATACGGATTCCATCAAGACCAGTCAGAAATATGTGGATACGGACGAGCTCTATCAAGCCCTGGTTTCCAATATCTGCGATGCCTTCCAGACAGATTCCGGTTTCTCGCAGCTGGTTTATCGTTATGCCATCCTTCAGGACCGGATCAGGCCCGGTCAGGTCTGCGCCCTTCTCTATGACCAGGGCGTTCTCGCTCAGGATGATGCCACAAGGAATGCCCTTGCCAGCGGGTCCATGAGTGCCTACAATTTCATTCTCGACAAGCTGAAGAACCTGCAGATCACACCCGGCCAGCTTGGCCTCGATCCCTGCTCGGGTTCCTGTGTCATCCTGGATACCCAGACCGGAGCCGTTCTGGCCTGTGTTTCCTATCCGGGATTTGATAACAACCGCCTGGCCAATACTGTGGATTCCAAGTATTATGCCTATCTGAATTCCAACAGCAGCCGGCCGCTTTACAATTTCGCGACCCAGCAGAAGACGGCGCCGGGCTCTACATTTAAGCCCATTTCATCTACTGCCGGCATGGCGGAAGGTGTTATCACACCGACCTCGACCATTACGGACGAAGGTGTCTTCACCAAGGTTTCCAACCATCCTGTCTGCTGGATCTACAGCCAGAGTCACAGCACCCATGGAACCATCAATGTATCCGAGGCCCTGAGAGACTCCTGTAACTATTTCTTCTATGAGGTAGGCTGGCGTCTGGCCGGCGGAGACGGAAATTACGACGATGCCACCGGTATCAGTAAGATTCAGAAGTACGCGGATCTCTACGGACTGGATGAAAAGACCGGACTGGAAATCGAAGAATCCAAGTCAACGATCGCAACCGAATATCCGGTAATGGCAGCCATCGGTCAGTCCAACAACAATATTACGACCGTTGCCCTGGCCCGTTATGCCGCAGCTATCGCCAACGAGGGAACCGTTTATAATCTGTCCCTTCTGGATCATTCGGCTTCACCGGACGGAACCGTCATCAAGACCTATGGCTCAACCGTAAGAAACAAGATCGATGTCCTGAATTCGACCCAGTGGGATGCTATTCATACAGGTATGAGAATGGTGGTACAGAATCTTTCCACCTTCAAGGACTTCCCTGTAGAGGTCTCCGGTAAGACCGGTACTGCCCAGGAATCCCATGAGAGACCACCGCATGCACTCTTCATTGCCTTTGCACCGAGCAGCAGTCCCCAGTATGCCCTGGCTACCCGAATTGCCAACGGATATACCTCCCACAATGCGGCGGAGATTTCAAAGGATATTATCGGCTGTCTCTTCCAGGTACCGTCCTCGATCGAAGCAGCAGATAACAACGGTGCATCGACCTCATCGAATGAGGCATCCAATGACTGATGGAATTTTCATCAGAAATCAGCCTGTCGGCTGCACAAGGCGAAAGCAGACGGATGAAATCATGTAACAGATGAAAAGAGTTAGAAGAGTATAAGAAAAAGAGCAGGAAAATGAAGGAAAACTGTATTATTAAAAGCGGATCCTACGGCATCACATTGCTTTTAAATCCATCTTCCCCGATTGAGGATACCTTAAGAGAGATCTGCCATAAATTTGCCAACCAGAGAAAGTTTTTCGGCAATGTCCATATGGTTCTCACTGTGACCGGCCGCCAGCTTTCCGATGAGGAATTTGAGGCTGTGGTCCAGTCGATCGAATACAATTCAGATGTGAAGATCGATCTCATTTACGATAAGAATCATGTCCGTGACGAAAGAGCCCGGGGCATGCGGGACCTTTTTTTCTATGAATCCCTGCGGCAGAGCTGTAAAATCGTTCTGGGTCCCGTAAAGGACGGACAGAAGGTAACATCCGATGCCAGTCTCCTTGTTCTCGGAGATACAGAAGAGGGCAGCGAGCTGATGGCAGCCGGCAATATCATTGTAACCGGCCTTCTTGCCGGAGATGCTGCAGCAGGCTGTCCCGATCATGAGGACTGCTTTATCTACGCCGGAAGCCTGCAGGCGGAATCGCTTCGGATCAGCGGACATAAGGCGGACCTTCCCCCTCAGAAATCCGGCCTGTTCGATCGTTTCCGAAAAAAGGAAGCCCAGGTCCTCCTTCATCACGCCGGACATTTCCTTCTGACCAATGTATATGACGAGCTTCTTTCGGATCTGTTTACAGTAAAGGAAGAAAAGTAAAGAACAGCCGCACCTGATCCGAACCGCATTCGGGAAAGGCGGCTGCTGTCCTGATTCCTGGAATCAGGACTAGAGGAGCCTGTAATTTATGTTCCATAATTATAAATTTAAAAATTATAATCTGCCTCTGGTCATTGCCGTAGTTGCCCTGACCATTATCGGAATCATGATTATCGGCAGTGCAAACTCCGATAACCAGTCAAAGCAGATCGTCGGTATGATCGTCGGCGTTATCCTCATGTTCATTGTTTCCCTGGTGGACTTTGAATTTCTTCTGCGTTTCCACTGGGTCTATTACGTCCTGACGATTCTCCTTCTTCTTTCGGTTCTCCTCCTCGGAGACAGCTCGCTCGGTGCCAAGCGGTGGATCAATGTTGGTATTCGTTTCCAGCCATCGGAAATCTCAAAGATTTTCCTGGTTCTGTTTTTTGCCTGGTATTTTACCCATTTTATGGAGTCTCTGAATACAAGGAAACGGCTGATTCTCACTCTGGTCTATATTGGAATTCCCCTGCTTCTGATTCTGAAGGAGCCGGACCTGTCAACAACCATCGTAACCTTAATGGTGGTTGTTACTATGTTTTATGCGGCGGGTTTGACCTCAAAGGTTGTGGTTCCCGTGCTTTCCATCTCGATTCCTGCCATTGTGGTCTTCATTCTCTATTCCATGCAGACGGGCACGGTGCCATTTATCAAGGGCTATCAGAAGAAGCGTATTCTGGCCTGGCTTCGTCCCAATGACTATCCGCAAAGCTCCTACCAGCAGCAGAATTCCATCATGGCCATCGGCTCCGGCCAGCTTCTTGGCAAAGGCCTGAACAACAACGACTGGAACTCTGTCAAGAACGGAAACTACATCTCCGAACCCCATACCGACTTCATTTTTGCGGTAGCCGGAGAGGAGATCGGTTTCATCGGATCCTGCATCCTGATTCTTCTCATGCTTTTCATCGTCATCCAGTGTCTCCGTATTGCAAAGAGAGCCAAGAACGATGCCGGAAAGCTGATCTGTATCGGCATTGCCTCCATCATCGGCTTCCAGAGCTTCGTCAATATCTGTGTTGTTACAGGACTGATGCCAAATACCGGACTGACCCTACCCTTCGTAAGTTACGGCCTGACCTCGCTCGTCACGATCTATATCGGTATCGGACTCGTCTTAAATGTAGGGCTTCAGGCAAAGAAGTTCTATGAACGATAATGGAAGAGAGTTTCTGAGAAAGAAATGTAAAGAACTGCCGCAATGCTATCCGGAATTGTTCGAATAGATGCTCCTGTCACGATTTTTTCTAATCCCGACTATGTAGATACGGGTGATTTGTCGTATGATATAGGCAGGAAATTCATTTCAGATATTAATCCAGGCTTCGTTCGAAAGGCGGCTTTTGTCACGATCCTTTCGAATCGTAACAATAAAACAAAGGAGGTAAGAGTGATGAATATTGGTCTTGTCGCACATGATTCAAAGAAAAAGCTTATGCAGAACTTCTGCATCGCTTATCGGAATATACTGGCAAAAAATGAACTTTATGCAACCGGAACAACCGGAAGACTTGTGGAAGAAGTAACCAATCTGTCTGTTCACAAATTCCTTGCCGGACATCTGGGCGGAACTCAGCAGCTGGGAGCACAGATTGAGCATAACAATATCGATCTGGTGATTTTCCTCCGTGATCCTTTCCGTGTCAGATCCAACGAACCAGATGTCAACAGCATTGTAAGGATCTGTGATGCAAACAATATTCCGCTTGCGACCAATCTTGCTACAGCTGAGCTGTTGATCAAAGCACTTGACAGAGGAGATCTTGACTGGCGTGAAATGTATAAATAAGTTGAAAAAGAAGGCCCTCGTATTTCTGCTGATATCTGTTTTCATCCTTTCTCTGACCGGATGCGGACAGAAGGTTTCGAATGCATACAATGTCTATGACAGCTCGGATGAATACGGTCTGACCGATTCGGTCCCTTCCGGTTCGGTCTCAGCCTTCTCTGCAAATCTGGCTCTTCCGACATCGGAAGATTCAGCAGCAGATCTGGCCCCGGATATTGCCACCTGCAGTGCTGCGGCAGTATTTGACGTCACACAGAATAAAACCTTATATGGCTATCACATGCTGGACCAGGTCTATCCGGCATCCACGACCAAGATTCTGACCGCCTTACTGGCTGTCAAATACGGGAAGCTGGATCAGGACGTTACGGTCGGATCCGACATCCTCGGCCTGGAATCCGGTTCTTCCGTTGCAAATCTCCAGCCGGGAGATGTGATCAGTCTCCGCCAGCTTCTCTACGGACTGATGCTTCCCAGCGGAAATGACGCTGCCATCGCTATTGCCGATGCAGTCAGCGGTTCTACGGACAAATTCGTTGAGCTCATGAATAAGGAAGCCACTGCTCTCGGTGCAACCCACAGTCATTTTGTGACGGTAAACGGCCTGCATGATGACAATCACTATACAACAGCCTATGACATGTATCTGATTTTCTCTGCGGCCATTAAATATGATGACTTTGTCCAGCTGATCAGCTCAACCGCCTTCAATGCTTTCTACCGGAATGCTGCCGGTGCTCCCGTTCAGCAGACCTGGAACAATTCCTGCCTGTACCTGAAGGGTAACAAAAAAGCTCCGGATGGAATTACCATTGTCGGCGGAAAAACTGGTACGACCGGCCAGGCCAAGCACTGTCTGGTACTCCTTTCCACAGCTTCCAATGGAGATCAGCTGGTTTCCGTTGTCTACAAGGCGGAAAGCACCTACTTTCTCTATCAGGATATGAATGAAATTCTGACGGCCGCACAGAACCAGTTAATCAAGAATTCATAAGAGACAATTACGAATGGCAGGAAAAAAGAAACTTGTAAAATTCAGACCTCTTTATCAATTGAATATTGCCATCATCGTCTGCCTGATTCTTCTGATTTATCTGGCCTATCATGGCATTTCCTATCTGACGGGAAATCATGCAGCGATTTATGAGGTTCAGGCCGGTACCATTGCCCAGGATAACCATTACCAGGCTCTTGCCATCCGTCAGGAAAACATTGTGTCGACGGACCGGGCCGGGTATCCCTTCTATTATGCCAAAAACGGTAGCGAGGTCGGCGTCCTGACCTCGGTCTATGCGATCGATGATCAGGGCGACCTGGTTAAGGAAATGAATCAGACGACCAGCTCTTCCGAGGATCTTCCTGACCAGAATCTGGACGAATTCGAGGAAACCGCTTCCGATTTTGAGAATTCCTATGATCCCAATAATTTCTTAAAGACCTACAGCTTTGTATCGGATCTCACCAATACGACTGACCAGGCCTTTCAGATGGGGTCCGCCTCGAATCATGCGGATGCCATTCAGCGGGCCACAGCCGCCGGTACCTATCATATTTACAATGCCAAGACTCCGGGATATCTGATCTATTCCACAGACGGAGGAGAGGATCTTACCGTGGATTCCTTCACCGATGCAGATCTGGATTCTTCCAAATATAAGACCGCGGACTTAAGGACCACAGGTCAGCTTGCTGCCGGTGCTCCGGTCTATAAGCAGATCACTTCCGATGACTGGAACCTGATTCTCAGAATCGATTCGAATCTGAAAAAGGAAATTGGCGATGCCAAGAACATCCGGATCCGCTTTGACAGGGATCAGGCAGAGACAACGGCCGGTGTAAATTTCATCGAAAAGGGTGGAAATACCTATCTGAACCTTTCCTTGAACGACAGTGTGGACCGCTATGCAGACCAGAGAATGATTTCCATCGAACTTCTTTTAAACAGTAAATCGGGTCTGAAGATTCCGAATTCCTCTATTACCGAGAAGAAGTTCTTCGTCATTCCCAAAACCTATTTCTCGGCCGGAACGGACAGCGATGATCTGGGATTCCTTGTCAGCGGAAGAGAAGATGAGGGACTGATCACCCCGACCATATTCTATGCGGACGATAAGAACTACTATATCGACTCCTCGGATGTCAGTGCGTCCGATATGATTTACCAGAATAACTCCGTAAATAAGTGGCGGGTCGGAAAGAAAACCGCAAAACTAAAGGGCGTTTTCAATGTCAATAAGGGCTACGCCGTATTCAACCGCATTGAAATTGTCTTCCAGAATACAGACTATACCGTCGTGAAAAGCGGCACTCCCTATGGAGTCAGCCTCTATGACCACATTGCTCTGGACGGAAGCTCTGTAAAGGAAGATGAAATAATAAACTAGGAGGCCAAACCATGGCAGCAGAAATTGAAGCAAATTTAGACCATGTCAGAGAAGAAATCAGAGAAGCCTGCAAAAGGGCAAGACGCGATCCCAAAGAGGTTACCCTGATCGCCGTAAGTAAAACCAAGCCGATCGAGGACCTGAGAAGAGCCTATGCAGCAGGAGCCAGAGATTTCGGTGAGAACAAGGTTCAGGAACTGACCGGAAAGATCGAACAGATGCCGACCGATATCCGCTGGCATATGATCGGACATCTGCAGAGAAACAAGGTTAAATATATTGCCGGAAAGGTTGCTCTTATCCATTCGGTAGACAGCTACCGCCTTGCCGAAGAGATCAACATTCATGCCAAGAAGAACAACTGCATCATTCCCATTCTGATCGAAGTCAATTATGCCGGTGAAAATTCCAAATTCGGCATTGCTCCGGAAGAAACCGAGGAGCTGGTACGCGAGATCAGCGAGCTCGAAAACGTACGAATCAAGGGTCTTATGACCATTGCTCCCTTCGTTGAAAATCCGGAAGAAAACCGGGAGATCTTCCGCGGGATGAAACAGTTATCGGTTGACATAGGCCGGGAAAACATTGATAATGTAGAAATGGATGTTCTATCCATGGGTATGACAAATGACTACATTGTTGCTGTTGAAGAGGGTTCTACCATGGTTCGTGTCGGTACCGGAATTTTCGGTGCCCGTGACTATTCACGTATGAAATGATGGAGAAAAATAATGAGCGTATTTTCTAAATTCCTTGATGTAATGCGTCTGAATGATGATGAAGACGAAGATTATAACGACGAAGATTACGAAGAAGAGGAAGAGGATCAGGGAAGCAGAAGCTTCAGCCTGCGGGGAAGTAAGAAAGCAGACCAGGCGGATGATGATGCATCTGATGAAGAATCCGATGATAAGGATTCCAGGAGCAGCCGCTTTGATCATAAGGTAACCACCAACCGGAACGGTTCCAAGATCACTCCGCTTCGTTCCAAGAAGGGTAACGGCGAAATGTCTGTCTGTGTTTTCAAGCCGACGGACTTTAATGATGCTATGGAAATTGCAGAAACTCTGATCAGCAATCAGACCGTAATCGTCAATATGGAAGGTGTGGATGTCGGACTGGCTCAGCGGATCATTGATTTTGCATCTGGCTGTATCTATGCCTTAAATGGCAATCTGCAGAAAATCAGCAACTATATCTTCATTATTACACCTGCCGGAGTTTCCATTTCCGGAGACCTGCAGGATATTGTAAACGCCTTTGATTTCTCCGGCATTCAGACCGGCTTCTGACAGGCGGATTTTTGAATCAATTTTTCCAGGGCGGCAGGCAGACTGCCGCCTTTCTTTTACAGAAACAAGGCTGTGCAGCTGTCTGACAGATTTTTAAGTTTGCGGCGGCTGACATATTCTGATGAAATACAGAGCTTTATCATACAGCTAAACAGATTGGTCAGGATCTGCTATGACTTTATCGTGAAATCAGAAGTTCTACAGATAGGAGTGAAACAGTCAGATGGTAAATAATCAGTCAGATGACAGGAAACTTCAGGATCAGGCCGGGGAGCTCCCTGTGATGGGGCCCGATGGTCATTTTCTCTATTCCATTGTTTTTCGTGATTCCTTTCAGGATCTTCCGGACGAGATTCAGAATGTCGAAGCTTCCATCAAAACTTCCTACAGTAAAATCCTGATCGTAACGGATTCAAACGTCGCTCCACATTTTCTTTCAAAACTCGAGGCAGACCTGAAAGTTCTTCAGATTCCCCTGAATCATATTGTTCTTCCGGCAGGAGAAGAGTATAAAAATCTGGATTTCATCCGTCTCATCTATCAGAAGCTGATTGAGGAGCATTATGACCGCCAGTCCCTGCTTCTTGCCCTGGGAGGCGGAGTCATCGGAGATATGACAGGTTTTGCGGCAGCAACCTATCTGCGCGGCGTTGATTTCATTCAGATTCCGACAACCCTCTTAAGCCAGGTGGATTCCTCTGTCGGCGGTAAAACCGGCGTCGACTTCCAGTCCTATAAGAACATGGTCGGTGCCTTCTATATGCCAAGACTGGTCTATATGAATGACCAGGTTTATTCGACCCTTCCCCAGGAGCAGCTGATCTCCGGTCTCGGAGAGGTCGTAAAATACGGTTTTATCTGTGATCGGGCCTTTCTCGATCAGCTTTCCAAGCTTCATGATAGAATCCTTACCCGGGAACCGGAAGCCATTCGGACCATTGTTCGGGCCTCCTGCGCCTACAAGAAAGCAGTTGTCGAACAGGACCCGACCGAAAAGGGCATACGGGCTATTCTGAATTTCGGCCACACCATCGGTCACGCCATAGAAAAGAAAATGAATTTCACCTTATTCCATGGCGATTGCGTCGGTCTGGGTATGGTGGCAAGTCTCTATCTTTCCAGACAGAGAAATCTTATCAGCACGGCAGAAGAGGAGAGCGGTATCCGTCTCATTCAGTCCTTCGGCCTGCCGATAAAGCTGTCCGACCGTGCAGTGATTCCTGACCATGCAGCTTCTGGCCATGTGGTTCCTGGCCATTCGGCTCCTGACCATGCAGCAAGAAAAGAGGCTGCCATGCCGGCATCCGCAGGCAGCTGGCCGACTCCGGAAGAAATTCTTGATGCCACACATTCCGATAAAAAACGGGCCGGAAGCAAAATCCGTTTCATTCTTCTGGATGGCATCGGAAATGCCGTCATTAAAACCGATGTCAGCGATGAGGAGATTCTCCAGGGCATTCAAAAGGTTCTGATCTAGCTCTGATTCAATCAAAATGCTATCCATTCGGGTCTGATGATTTGAATAAAATTTGATTTCACAAAGGAAATAAAAACACAGCAGTAAAATCAGTTTCTGCTGATAACAGCAAGAACATAACAGGATCATAAAATGTCAAATAATAAAGTTAAAACCATCGCAAAAACAGTTCTTTTTATTCTGATCTTCGTATTCATCACCATTGCCTTCGATCAGTGGACCAAGGCACTGGCTGTGACCAATTTGAAGGGGAAGTCAGACATTCTTCTGATTCCCGGTGTTTTACAGCTTACCTATCTTGAAAATACAGGAGCCGCCTTCAGCTTTGCCGCCAATCAGAATGGCTTCCAGACCGTCATGACCTTCGTTACACCGATTGTCATGGCCCTGATCCTGTTTTTCGTGATTCGATCTACATTTCTCACAAATAAAGACCGCTATAAGGCCATGCGGATTGATCTCCTCTTTATCCTTGCCGGAGCTCTCGGAAACTATATCGACCGGGTGCTGAATCATTATGTCGTGGATTTCATCTACTTTTCACTCATCCATTTCCCGGTCTTCAATGTGGCCGATATCTATGTCACCTTGAGCGTCATTGTTCTCTTTATTCTCTTTATTTTCTACTATAAGGAAGATGAGCTTTCGACCTTTTTCTCTTTCCGAAAGGCTGCCTGAAGATGACCGAACGCGAGTTTCTAATCACAGAAGAAGCCAAAGACATGCGGATCGACAAGGCCCTGACCATCCTTTTCCCGGATCGGTCAAGGTCTTATTTTCAGAAGCTGATTTCTGAAGGAAATGTAAGCCTGAATGGAAAAACTGTGAAGGCAAAGGATCTTACAGCAGTCGGTGACAGTGTTGTTCTCCATGAACCGGACCCGGAGGTTCTGTCCGTCGAAGCAGAAGACATTCCTCTGGATATCATTTATGAGGACGATGATATTCTGATCGTAAACAAGCCCAAGAATATGGTTGTCCATCCGGCACCGGGCCATCCTGACCATACCCTGGTCAATGCGGTCATGTACCACTGTAAGGACAGTCTATCCTCCATTAACGGTGTTCTCCGGCCCGGCATCGTTCATCGGATTGATCAGGATACCACAGGCTCCCTTATCATCTGTAAGAACGATCATGCCCATCAGAAAATTGCCGAACAGCTGGCCGTTCACTCCATTAACCGGAGATACCTCGGCATCGTACACGGGGTCTTAAAGAATGACAGCGGGACCATCAATGCACCGATAGGCAGGAATCCCAACGACCGGAAGAAGATGGCCATCAATGAAAGAAACGGCAAGCCTGCCGTTACCCACTATAAGGTTCTCAAGCGCTTCCATAACTATACCTACTGCGAATTCAAGCTGGATACAGGCCGTACTCATCAGATCCGCGTACATATGGCATCCATCGGCCATCCGCTTCTGGGAGATCCCCTTTACGGACCCAGGAAGTGCCCGATTCCCCACCTGGTCGGCCAGACCCTCCATGCCTGGAAAATCGGCTTTATTCATCCGACGACAAGGCAGTACGTGGAATTCGAGGCCCCGATTCCGGAATATTTTCAGAAACTTTTGAAGAGGACGGATCTATAAAGGACCTGCATAAAGGAATCAAAAATTTCAATCCAGTATGCATGATATATAAAATTTTATTCCAATAACTTGACTATCAAGAGTAATTAGAATTTCTTACCAATTGACATATAGGTAAACGTTCCTGTGCAGAGAATACGTCCGGTCTGATCGCTGATCTTTGTGTCCAGGACCGTTATACGTTTTCCATGTTTAATTACCTGGGCCGTACCATATAGTTCGCCATCGTCCTCAAGTCCTGCTCGCAGAAAATGAAAGGATGAATCCAGCGTTGTCGCCTGCATTCCGTAGGAACTGGCAGCAGCTCCGCAGACAACATCTGCAAGCGTAAAGAGACAGCCGCCGTGCACGGATCCGATCGGATTCTTTACTTCCTTTGTGATTGGCATCATCGCCTTCGCATAACCGCGCTGCATATCGATAATCTGGATTCCCAGCTGTCTTGCAAAGCGGTTGGCCTGATTTCGTGCACGGATCATCTGCTCATAATCCGGGCGGATTTCATCTTTATCTATCCTGTCTTTATTCATTTTCTCGCACATATTTTATCAGCCTTCTAATTACTATATTCCAAAATGACAAAAGCGGAATATCAAATACCCTCTGAAATCCAGTTTCATTTCCAGCTCATTCAGCCATTCTGCTTGCGAATTTTATCATAATCTACCGCACCGGCTGCCTCCCGTTTGTGCTCATCCTCAATGGCCGCATAGTAATCAATGGTCGTATTGATATTCTCATGGCCCAATACGTCCGCTACAAGGCGAATATCGCCTGTTTCCCGATAGAGGGCAGTACCATAGGTACTCCTGAGCTTATGGGGCGTAATATGCTTGTTGGGGACAGCAATCCTCGCATATTTTTTAACCAGATTTTCAATGGCGTCCACGCTGATCCGTCGTCCCTGAAGTGAAAGGAAGAAAGCTTTCTCATGGCCTTCCCGTGGGGTGATCAGCTTTCGTTCGGTATCCAGATAGTCCTGCAGGGCATTATGGACCGCATCACCAAAATAGAGAACATCCTGCCCGCCGCCTTTTCGGACAATTACCAGAGTATTCGCCTTCAGATCAACGTCCGACAAATCCAGACCATTGCATTCCGAGACACGGATTCCTGTGTTTAACATCAGAGTTAAAATTGCAAGATCCCGATAGCGTGTTTTCTCGGCAAACTGTTTCTGACGCTTTGTCATGGAAGCACTTTCTGTAGAGATTGTTGTAAGAATGTCTCTTACTTCAGTAGCATTCATACGGACAATATTCTTGTCCTTCTTGATCCGGGGCAGATCAACCAGTTCGGTAGGATTGTTTTTAATATCCTTATTTCGAACCAGATATTTGTACATGCCGCGAAGAGGTGCCATACGCCGGGCAATAGCACGTTTTCCGCTTTCATGATAGTGAAGCTTATCGACATTGAGCTCCAGATATCTCTGGTATTCGACAATATCCTTGGGATCGATTCGATCAAGAATATCCACACGGATATCCTTGATCGGAGTGTTTCTTACCAGCGGATTATTGTCCTTTAAGAACTGGAAAAAAATCAAAAGATCATAGGAATACTGAACCAAAGTACTTGGCTGTGCGGTGACTTCCTTGCTTTGAATATAATCCCTGGCGCATTGGGGAAGTCCCGATAAGAGTTCTCTTAAGCGGAGAGTCTGTTTTCTTTTCTTATCCTTATAGAATTCGGAATCTTTTCCCATAATATATACTTTCTATATTCGTTCTTCATAACCATAATAACCATATCAAAAGCCATGAGAATCCGCCTTGTCGGGGCCTTTTAACAGGATATACCATATCCTTGATCATCTCACTACTTTTTCTCGGAAAAACAGATATTTTTCCGATAGATACATTTTACTCCTATCACTCTTCTCCATCAATACCAAACCGCTTCATTTCATCAATAATGGCCTGGCGGACATGCTCGGCAATCTCAGGAGTCTTCATATTCTTATAATCCTCATAATAAAGAGGATTTAAAAAGCTGATCTTCGTCCGGACACGTCCGACAGTCAGACTGTTCAGGGGTTTATAGGTATCGATCAGGCATACCGGAACGATGGGCGCCTTGGCACGGACTGCAGCCTTAAAGCTTCCGGGTTTGAATTTCTGGACATGATTATGGTTTTTGTGGTAGCCGCCTTCGGAGAAAATGATATATCGTTTGCCTTCCTTCACATCCTTTGTCATTTCCTGAATGATTTCCAGGCCCTGTTTAATGTTCGTAAGTTCCATCCGTTTGGCTCCGAGCAGATTGACCATCTCGCGGACAAAGAACTGATAGGATTTGGCCTTATCCATAACGAAGGTACAGGGCAGATCATGGGCAAAGATAATACCCGTTGCATCATACTTGCCCTGATGGTTGGGATACATAACATAACCGCCTTCCTTGGGAAGATTTTCTTTCCCATAGACTTCGGTTTCAATCTTTCCTGCCTTATTCATACAGTAAATCTCGTGCTGGGCAAAGCGATAGCGATCCAGCTCCATAAAACGTTCCGGATGCTTGGCCATATAGCGCATTTTTAGAACCATATAAGGGATTCGATAGAGATTCCAGAAAACAATAACAATCAGACGAAACATAAGAGGATAACCATTTCAATACAATTAATCTGTAACAAATGAATGCTGCAACAGTTGAAGGAAAAAGGACAGAAATTCCTGTCGGGCAATCAGTTCTTTTATTGTTCGTGTTGCTGTCCACGACTTTGCTCTTCCCCATCCCATCTCCTCCTGAAATTCTATCATGGTTTTCAATTTCAAACAAGAAACCCTAACTTCCGGTCAACTTCACCCCCCCTAACGGCGTAAACTACTTACTAAGCTAACACTGTCTTATCTATTTTCCTGTTCTGAGCTATTCACCTCCCTTAATGTGGCTTTGATCTCATGGCTTTAACTGATATCCAGTAAAAAAATAAGAGGAGAACATGCTGATATTCTCCTCTTTCCACTACTGTTAACTGATATACGATTATGAATGATAAAATTGTAGACGTCCTGAATGGCTTCTTGAATCTAATTACTTCAATTCCGTGCTGTAATAAGGCACAAGAAGATGTCCGCCGGCATGAATGTCATCACCGATCAGATGATTCAGCGTCTTAACCTCATCGATGTATTCATTCCTGTTCTTATAATGATCATCCATGTAGTCACCGGCAATGGACCAGAGACTGTCACCGGGCTGGACCTCGATCGATGTGTAATATTTATAGGAGGGCTCTGCCTCTTCAGCCTTAGCTGTATGAATCTTACCGGCAAAGAGAATGCTTGTGATTACAATGGCTGTAAGGACAGCCAGAAGGACAACAGCCTTTCTTTCGTTGGCCTTTGCTTTTCTCTCAGCGGCGGCTGCCCTGGGATTTCTCTTATTATAAACGGTTCTGTCTGCTGTTCTTTTATAAGCGGATCTCACGTCCACACGATTTATCTGATTCATTCCTGACCTCCCACCATGAATGCCAAACAAATGTTTCCGAACTTCTGTTCGATATGATAGTAGCATCAGAACAGATGTTTGTCAATCATAAAATCGAACATATTTTCTGAATATACGTTTGCCTTCAGAATGGCGGTATGGTATCATAAAACTAAATATTAGAAATGGGAGGCCTGGAATGGCATACGGTAAAATTACAGAAAAGCAGCAGGAAATCTTAGACTTCTTAAAAAATGAGATTCTCAGTAAGGGTTATCCGCCTTCCGTTCGGGAGATCTGTGAGGCCGTTCATCTGAAGTCGACCTCTTCTGTCTTCTCTCACCTGGAAAAGCTGGAGAAGAACGGCTATATCCGTCGGGATCCGACCAAGCCGAGAGCCATTGAGATCATCGACGACAACTTCAATCTGACCCGCCGTGAAGTGGTCAATGTACCTCTGATCGGTCAGGTAGCAGCCGGCCAGCCGATCCTGGCCACACAGAACATCGAGAACTACTTCCCGATTCCCAGTGAATATATGCCCAACCAGCAGTCCTTCCTGCTTCGTGTACGGGGAGAATCCATGATCAATATTGGTATCTTCGACGGAGACTTGATTCTGGTGAAGAAGCAGCCGACCTGCGAGAACGGCGATATTGTCGTTGCCCTGGTAGACGATTCCGCCACCGTAAAGCGTTTCTTCCGGGAGAAGGACCATATCCGTCTGCAGCCGGAAAATGACAGTATGGATCCAATTATCGTTCCGGACTGCCAGATTCTCGGTAAGGTTTTCGGCGTCTTCCGTTTCTTTAAATAAAAAATCTTTAAATAAAAAAAATACCCCTGGACATCTCCTCAGAAATCAAAGTCTGAAGTATATGCCCGGGGGTATTTTATATGATTCTTTCATTTTAATCAGGAATACTGCCTGAAACAATCAGAACTGCAGCTGTTTATTTGCTTATGATCATTTCGGCAATCAGAACTCGATTTCCTTACCATCCTTCCAGATCCGGTCCAGATCATAGAAAAGCCGGTCTTCCTTGGAAAAGATATGGACAATGATATTGCCATAGTCCATCAGAATCCAGGACGAAGCACGGTTTCCTTCAACAGACTTCTGATGATGGCCGTTTTTGTACATAACTTCATCGACTGCATCTTCCATGGCCTGCAGCTGGTTGGCATTGTTTCCGCTTGCGATAACGAAATAATCGCCGATGGTCGTGATCTCACGAATGTCCAGAACGCGGATATCTTCTGCCTTCTTATCCTCAAGAGCGTCGCGGATCTTCTTCACAAGCTCCAGGTCTTCATTTAAAACTTCACTCATTCTCTTCTCTCCTGTTTTCGTAGAATCTCAATCAGCAATTCAAAGATTCAAGGCTCACACCTTACTGTAGAACTCGTAGGTGGCTTCTGTCGTCGTATCGATCTCCTGGCCGCGTTCGTTCAGATAATCCAGCGTATCCTTCAGAATCTTCGCACAGGCACGGTCCAGATCCTCGAAGGCAAGTGAACGGATCTCAGTCAGGTTTCTGGCCTTATCTCTGCCCGGCTCGATATAATCTGCAATGAAAAGGATCTTGTCCAGCATGCTCATATTGGGCATTCCCGTCGTATGAACCGTAATCGCATGGAGAATCTGCGGATCCTTCACGCCATAACGCTCTCTGGCATAGAAAGCGCCAACCTTGGCATGCAGAAGCTGAGGCGACTTCTCTTCCACTTCCGTCACCGGAATCCCGTTCTCCCTGCAGATCTTCAGAAGATTCTCGCCAGACTCGTACTTGGCACAGTCATGAAGGAGACCGGCATAAAGGGCACTCTCCATAGGGTACTGATAGCGCATGGCCAGAGCCGCCGCCGTATACATGACACCCATGGTGTGCTGATAGCGGGAAGGCTTCAGCCGTTTTTTCAGATCATTTTCGATTTCCGTAATCGTCATTGTCATTTTCTGCCTGCTCTCAAACAACCGATGTTCCAGAATATAATACAGCTCCTTCGGAGAAAGATAAACCGAAGCGGCATAGTCCTCTAAGGCTCCAGGATCCTCAGACAGCCGTTTTCTCTCATCGTTGGAAAGAGACTTAAGTCTCGAACGGATCTCCGAGGAAGAGGCTCCCAGGGGTTCCATTGGCACCAGGAAAAAATCCTGCCTATATTTCTCAGCCATAGCCTTACATTTCTCGGGAAGAGAAAGGGCCTTGAAATCCGGATCTTCGATTCTCGACTGGTCCGTCTGCTCGCCATCCGTCAGAGGCCGGCCGATCACCGCGATTTTCGCATGCTCTGTGATGATCTCCGGGTGCCTCCAGTGGTCGAAATAATCCAGGGAATCCTCACCCATAATGAAGTAAAAAGTGATATCCGGATTGGCCTGATCCAGCTCTGTCATGGTCTGATAGGAATAGCGAAAGGAAGACCGCCGGCATTCGATGTCCTTTAAGACCATTTTCGGCTCCGCCTGAATCAGGCAGCGGATCAGCTCCAGCCGGCAGACATCCGGAATCTGGTCCCGGACCTCCTTATAGGGAGGATTCCCGTTCGGAAGAATCCAGACCTGGTCCAGGAAAAGGGTCTTCAGAGCTGCCTTTGCCATCATGAGATGGCCCATATGCATGGGCAGAAAAGTTCCGCCCAGGATGCCGATCTTCCTTGTTCCCTTTTGTGCTGACAGGGAATCTTTCTCCTGCCTGTATTCTTTCTGCTTCATTTCCTTAGAAAACTGCATCATCTGACATTTATTCCGGAAGAATAATCTTCGGCTTCTTGGCCCTCTTGTAGAGGACAATCTTCCGTCCGATCACACGGACGACCTCAGACCGGGTCCGCTCTGCCAGCATTTCGCCCAGATCCTTGGGATCATCGGCGCAATTCTTCAATACGGATACCTTGACCAGCTCTCTGGCTTCCAGGGCTTCCGCAACGGCAGCGACAACCTCCGGTGTCAGGCTGCTTTTTCCGATCTGGAAAATTGCTGTCTCATTGGCTGCAAGGCCGGACAGATAGGATCTCTGTTTGTTATTCATATATTCTCCATTCTTATGAATCTGCAATTCATTCTTATAAATCATTCAGAGCCGAAGCCTTTGTTCCATGATTTCAAAATTCAAATCTCCTTTTCAGGATTTGAAATACTCAAAGGCCATATTTCCAACCCAGACGGTATCACCTTCCTCGCAGCCCTGATCCTCGAGCAACTTATTGATACCCTGATCGTGGAGGAATTTCTGGAAGAAGACAAAGCCCTTCTCCGAATCGAGATTGGTATAACCCAGCATCTTGTCGATCTTTGTTCCTTCCACAACAAAGGAATTATCCGGCTTCCGATAAACGGAAAGGCTTCCCTCGGACAGATCTGCGTGATCCGGATCCACCTCGGATTCATAAACAAAAGGTTCCTTGGGGAACTGATCCAGCTCTTCCTTCATGGCGTAGAGGAGTTCCTTCAAGCCCTGACCGGTAACAGCGGAAATGGCAAAGACCGGATATCCTTCCTCTTTGAAGGCATCCTTAACCTTTGCAATGACTTCATCCTTCCTGTCCGGAATGACATCCATCTTATTCAGAGCAATGATCTGAGGCTTCTTTAAAAGGTCGCCGTCATATTTTCCAATCTCTTCATTGATGGCCTTGATATCGGCAATGGGATCTCTGCCCTCAACCGATGCACCGTCCACCAGATGAACCAGAATCTTGGTTCTCTGGATATGCTTGAGGAATTCATGGCCCAGGCCAATTCCCTCGGCCGCACCCTCAATCAGGCCGGGAATGTCAGCGATGACAAATTCCGGTACGTTGGGATAATTGACCACACCGAGGATAGGATTCAGCGTCGTAAAGTGATAATTTGCAATCTTTGGCTGCGCATTGGTCACATGTGACAGGAAGGTCGACTTTCCGACATTGGGGAAGCCAATGAGACCGACATCTGCGATGACCTTGAGCTCGAAAATAACCTCAATGCTTCTGGCCGGTCCGCCCGGTTTGGCATATTTGGGAGCCTGCATAGTCGCCGTTGCGAAGTGCTGGTTTCCGAGGCCGCCGACACCGCCCGTCAGAATGGTATATCTTTTCCGGTCACCGGACATGTCCATAATGACTTTTCCGGTTTCTGCCTCACGGATAACCGTGCCCTCCGGCACCTTCAGGATCAGATCCTGGCCTTTCTTTCCGTGGCAGTTTTTCTTGCCGCCCTCTTCTCCGTTCTGGGCGGACAGCTTATGGACGTGACGATAATCACTTAAGGTATTAAGGGCTGTATCCGTAACAATAATTACATCGCCGCCCTTACCGCCGTCACCGCCGTCCGGGCCGCCATCCGGTACATATTTCTCACGGCGGAAGGAAACATGGCCATTGCCGCCCTTGCCGGAGCAGAGAATTACCCTAGCCTTATCAGCAAACATAGTCGTCCTTTCTAAATTCAAAAATCTCGAAAAAAAGCCCGACTGATTCACAATCAGCCGGGCCCATTCAGAAAACCAGTATTAGTTCTCAGAAGCTACAGGGTATACAGAAGCAACCTTCTTATCCTTACCCTTACGCTCGAAACGAAGAATTCCATCGCTGGTTGCAAAAAGGGTATCATCTCCACCCTTCATGACGTTCTGACCCGGATGAATCCTGGTTCCGCGCTGACGATAAATGATATTGCCGGCCTTTACGAACTGGCCGTCTGCTCTCTTGGCACCAAGACGCTTGGACTCGGAATCACGTCCGTTCTTGGTGGAACCCATTCCCTTCTTATGAGCGAAAAACTGAAGGTTTAAATTCAACATTGTTCTACCTCCTGAATCGTTAGATTCAAATAACGTTTGCCATAATTGTCTTCGATCGTCTGTAAGCCGAGAATCATGGACTCTATTAAAATAACTCCCTCATGCGATATATCCTGGTCGAAAGTCACCCGGATATAACCGCCTTCCGGATCGTTATCATCCTGAAAAGAATCCTTGCTTATGACTTCCAGACTATTGATCGTGTTAATCACAAGAACACTGACTGCTGCACATACGATGTCTTTTCCGTAGCTGTCAAATAAAGCGTGCCCTTCGCAGGTAATGCTCTTAAATTTTCCATGACTTTTATCGACTGTAACTCGGATCATGTCTTCTCAACAGATTAAGCGTTGATCTTCTCGATCTTCACCTGAGTGAAAGCCTGTCTGTGACCGTTCTTCTTGTGATAGCCGGTCTTTCTCTTATACTTGTAAACGATGACCTTCTTGGCCTTACCGTTACGAAGTACAGAACCCTCTACAGTAGCACCGGAAACAACCGGATTGCCAACTTTCATCTCATCTCCGCCGACAAGAAGAACCTGGTCGAAATTAACCTTCTGACCTTCTTCAACGTTCAGCTTCTCAACGTTAATGATATCGCCTTCAGAAACCTTGTACTGCTTGCCACCAGTCTGAATCACTGCGTACATTGTGGCACCTCCTAAATTCTTTCTCGCTGGATATGGCGCTGTCCGTTATGGACAGACTTCTAACCTCTCCAAGCGGCATACTCTAGTATACTAGCATCCAATTTTATGAAAGTCAATGCATCTTCCCGAAAATTTTCAGAGATTTTCCAAAAATTAGAACTTCTTCAGTTCCATCTGTTCTCTCAGCGTTGCCTCCCGCTTCTCTCTTGTCATTTCGAGAAGTCCTAAAGCTGTGATCCCGTAGATCCGGACCGGTACAGGGTCTTTCTCCGCCAGTTTCTTTGAAAGATCGACCAGCTCCTTTCTTTCCTCTTCGGTCTTCATTTTCATCAGATCGATGAGAATAATACCGGACAGATTGCGAAGGCGGATCTGCTGCATGGCAGTTTCCATGGCCTCGCGATTCAGATCGAAGGCGGTCGTCTTAAGAGCCTGGGCTGTATTGACATCGATCACATAGCAGGCTTCGGTCTTTTCTATGACCAGATTGCCGCCGCTTTTCAGATGGACCATCCTCTGGCTGGCATCCTCCAGCCGTCTGGTCAGGGAATAGAGGTTCGACAGAGGAAAATCATCCTGATAAAAGTCAATTTTCTCCAGGAGCTCCGGCTGACCAGCTTCCTCAGCCTTGCTTTTCAGAGCCTCATAGACATCCAATAGATCCGTCCGGACATAGTCAAAGGCATCTGCCTCATGAAGAAAGGTCTCCATATAATGCGGCTCTGCTTCTTCTACCAGACCCGGCGCCGCCTTACATTTGGCCAGGTCTTCCAGCTCCCGGACATGGTCCAGAAGCTGCCCGGCCTCCTTCAGAAGGAGATCCGCGGGAAGACCCTTGGCGTTGGTTCGAAGGGTAATGGAGCCGTCCCAGCTATCCGGCGAGAGAGCCTGAAAACACTCTTCGACCTCTCTCTTCTGATCCTTTCGAATGGCCTTGGCAAAATGCAGGCCCTTCCGGCCGAAGGCATAGATCAGATGGCTGCTTTTGATCGTAAACTGGCTGGTCAGAACCGCTTCCTTGGTCCGGACAGCCTCCTTGTCAATGGAAACGAGAAGACTGTCTCCCTGAGCCAGTCCTTCGCCCTTGGAAAAGTCCTTTTTCGACTGCTTGTCCGTATAGAAGAGCGGCATGTCCTTTCGGATGGGAAGATAAGCCATGACATCGCCCAGATTCAAAAAGGCGGCTCTCGGTGAGGTCAGAACCCGCTCGATCCGCCCGCAATAAAGGCTGCCCAGACGGAGCTTATGGCTTTGTGCCTCGGCATGGATCAAAACCGTCTTCCGATCAGCATCCAGGAGGAACTCCATATAAAATGCCTGGTCATTGACCATCTTTTCTGTGATGATGAGAAGACGGCTCTTAGCCGGTATTTCCTTTTTCTGAAAAGGTCGGATCATATTTTTTTCAAGCCTCCCGGATTTCATCCCGATTTCAGTGTTTTCCTGATTTGTCTTTTACTGAATGGATATCTTAACCTTCTATTCTTCCGTTTTATGATTCTCTTCCCGCTCCCGGTCATCCAGATCATGCTGGAGGAGATCCAGGTATGGAACCAGAAGAATTCCCCGGGATTCGAAGAAATAGTCGTCCCGAAGTTCCTTCAGGCGGAAGCTCTTTCGACCGTTCTGCTCCATGCCCCGCTTCCAGAAATACTGGGCCTCCCGGTAAGTCAAATAGTAATATTTCTGGTACTGGGTGTAGTAGATCAGGAAAAAGGCGATACCGTTCTGCTCCTCGAAGTCACTCATGAACTGCATCTGGTGCTCATGGATGTTGTGAAGAGGAAAGGTATCGGTCGTACTCTCCTTGGCATCAAAGCAGACCGGGATCCCCTGAACCACACCGATATAATCGACAGTACTCTTCTTGTCAAAGTAAGCCAGAGTGATGTGTCTGGACTCCTTATCAATATCAATCGGCGTAATCGGCGTCGGAATCTTCTGGATAAGAGCCAGATGGTTTTCGAGATAGATCTCGTTGGTCCGGTTGATGAAATCTTCAAAGGTTGAACCCCGGAGTCCCCGGGAATTCCAGGTTGCCATTACTTTATCTCCTCTCCTGTCAGTTCGGAAAAAATCTTGGGATCCGGGCAGCTGATCCGGACGCCGTTCGGCAAAGTCAGACCGCAGGCGTGAAGAAGCTGACCCGTATTGTAATTTATGGATACTCCACCATACTTCCGGTCATTTACAATGGGACATCCCAGGGCCGAAAGGCTGGACCGGATCTGGTGAGATCGTCCTGTATGCAAAAGGACTTCCAGAAGGGAATAAGGGCCCTTTTTCTTCAGAAGTCTTACCTCTTCTTCCATATAAAGGCTCTTGTCCAGTTCATGGGCAGAATATCGGACCATATTTTTCTTCGGGTCCTTTAAGAGCCAGCCTTTGACCAGTGTATTTTCTTGAAATCTGCTGCTGTCTCCTGTAACGAGGCAGTGATAGGTCTTCTGTCCTTCGTGGGATTTAACAAGTTCGGATCCCAGATGGAGCCCCCGCATGGTCTTTCCAAAAAGAAGGATGCCGGAGGTATTCCGATCCAGCCGGTTGACAACCGATGGCCGGAAGGTCTGGAGATCCGCCTCGGTCATCTCTGCCTGATCAAGACAATAGCGGATCAGATACTCGTTCATGGATGCCTGGCCCCTGTCGCTCTTCTGGGAAAGAACGCCGGATGGTTTATTTACAGCCAGAAGATCATTGTCCTCATAGAGGACCTGAATTGGGAAGGGAGCTCTTGGAAATATCGGCTTTTCTTTCCTGCTGCCTTCACTTTTTCTGTTTTCAGACCTGTCTTTCATGCTGGATGAATGCATTTTGTTCTCAGAGCTTCTGACCGTGTTTAAATGAGGGCTTTCCGTTCCAGCCTCCTCAATCAGTCCCGACATTTTTTCAAAAGTTTCATCCGAAAAAAAGATCTTAACAACATCTCCGGCCTGTAAGGTCTCATTTCCGCTGGCCTTTTTCCCGTTCAGGGTTATATTCTTCTTCCGAAGCATCTTGTAGAGGAATCCGGAGCCGGCTTTTTTCAAGACCCGTTCCAGATAGCGGATCAGTTTCTGATCCTGATTGAGAGGGCTGATTTTGAATTCTTTCATTTTATAACCTCAAGATCCCGGAAATCCTGGATGACTCCGACAGCAAGTTCCTTTTTCTCATCCAGATGCTCCCTGGAAACCGGATCATCCACAGCAATGACCCGCATACCGGCATTGACTCCGGCCTGAACTCCCTGAAGAACATCTTCAAATACGGTACAGTTTGCAGGATTCTGTCCCAGTTCTTTCGCACAGGTCAGGTAGACATCCGGTGCCGGCTTACCGTTTTTGACCTGATCTGCGGAAATCACCGCATCCATATACTGATCGAGTCCGGTCTTTTCAAAGCAGGCAGAAACCAGATCCATGGAATTGGATGTGGCAAGTCCCATAGGAATCCCTTGGTTCTTGAGGCAGTTCAGGAAGTCCAGAGCACCTGGCTTTAAGGGAATCTTGTTCCGGTATTCCTCTCTTGCCATATCATTCCAGATGGCCATCAGTTCTTCCGGCGTATCTTTGAGATGGAAATTCTCCTTAAAATAGACTGCTGTCTCATACATGCTCATTCCCGCTATGGAAAGCTGGAGATCCTTAGGCAGAGGAAGCTTCCTGTCCGCCATGAAAATTCGGTCGATATCGCCCCACATTCCCATGGAATCCACTAGAGTTCCGTCGAGGTCAAACAAAACGGCCTGATTCCTTTGATCGCTTAATGAAAATTGCATTTTTCTTTTCCTATCATCTCTTATTGTTTCGTTAAATATTCTTTATGTGTTTTATAGACTTGTTTTCAGTCATTCTCGTTAAGATGACTCTAGCTCGATGCCAATACTGTCACTCTGACATAACAGAATCCTTCTGATCCTTTTTTCTGAATCCCTCTTCGTCATGATCTCCACAGATCACACTTTGTAAAAAAGGCACCCGGCAGTTACTGCCGGGTGCCGGATTTACATCTGAATAGTCAGGATCTCATCTTTAAAGTTCTTCCAATTTCAAAATCAATACTTATTCGAATCCGTTATTTTGAAATTCAGATACTCTTCCTGATTCCAAGATCACATCTTATCCTGATATCACTTCTTGTTATGCTGGAAGTACTGCTCGGGAAGGACATCGATCGAAGGTCCCTCTTCCTGTCCCTGACCTGCATTAGCAGCCTGAGGATTAGCTCCTGCTTCTCCTGTCTGGCCATTGGCCGGATCGCCTGCATTTGCTGCATCTCCTGCAGAAGCATTCGGCTCTGCGTTTTCAGGAGCTTCCGTATTTTCTGTCTGCTCCGGAGCCTCTTCCGGCGGAAGCAGTTCCTGACGGTTCTCAACCACCTGATTCAGTACATCCTGAAGCTTGTCGATAAAGTTCTGATTCCGCATTCTTGCCAGATCCAGGGAATTGCTGAGAACGGACTGAACTCCGGCCAGAAGCTCATCGGTATAGGCAATGGCGGAAGACTTGATCTCGTTGGATTCCATGGTTGCCTTGTCCAGCATTTCCTGAGCATTCTTAGTAGCGATCATGACCACCTGATTGGCCTGAGCGTATGCCTGCTGCATAATCTGATGCTCGCTGACCAGTTCATCGGTCTTGACCTGAGCCTGTTCGATGATCTGCTGAGCCTTCTTTCTGGCATCGGCAATGATGGCGTCCTTATTATTAATGATTTTCTGATATCTTCTGATTTCATCCGGAGTGGCTGCCTTGAGCTCTTCCAGATAGCCTTCCAGCTCATCCTTGTTCAGGCTGATTTTATTCGGAGAAAATGCGGAAACCTTACCCTTTTCCTCAATGAACTGCTCCATTGATTCAATAATCTGTTCAATATCGCTGGCCATTACTATGACTCCTTCTTCTTGATGCTGTATTTTTCCATAACCTTAGGAATAATGGAAGCGGGAACAAATTTCGATATATCTCCCCCATACGAAGCGAACTCTCTTACAATCGTAGAACTGAGATAAGAATAATGCAGATCCGTTGTCAGAAAGATGGTCTCCAGTTCCGGATACTGGATCTTATTGGACTGGGCGATCTGAAGTTCGTATTCAAAATCTGTCACTGCGCGAAGTCCGCGGATTACACAGGTTGCATGTATTTTCCGCGCATATTCTACCATCAGTCCGTCAAAAGATGTGACTTCAACATTGGGCAGTTCCTGCGTCAATTCTTTAATCATACTAACACGTTCATCTACGGAAAACAACGCGTTTTTTTGGCTGTTGTTGAGCACGCCGACAACCAGTCGGTCGAACAATTTGGCGGACCGGGTGATGATATCCAGATGTCCGTTTGTGACCGGGTCAAAACTTCCCGGATATAAAGCGATCTTCATAATTCTTAAAGAGCCAGAGGCTCATTCCTCCATCTGCAGGAAAATATGCTGGTTGGTCTTATAGGTCTTGATCCGGGTAATCCGGAAACCAAGCTCCTGGGCAAAAGTAAAATCCCGATGCAAATCTGCTTCAATAATGATCAGGGTCTCTGCATCTATGAGTCCGCTGTCTTTCAGGGCTTCGAGAATCTCACCCTCCCTTTCTGCCTTATAGGGAGGATCCATAAAAACAAGATCAAAATACCGCTTCGGCATGGTCCGAATGGCGGAAGCCGCGTCCTGACCAATAATTTCGCACTGGTTGGAAATGCCGAGCCGGTCTATATTTCTGCGAATACAGTCCTGGGGTTCCCGGCCCTTGTCGATAAAACAGGCATTCGATGCGCCGCGGCTGATGGCTTCGATTCCCATCTGACCGGATCCCGCGAAGAGATCCAGGAAGGATGCGCCGGGCAGGCGGTCATTTATGATATTGAAAAGAGTCTCCTTGATCCGGTCCGTCGTCGGGCGGGTATCCATTCCCTTGGGCGTATCCAGGATCCGGGATCGGTATTTTCCGGCTATGACACGCATATCAGAACTCCTTCACGATTTTCACTGCCATGGCAAGGGCCATCCTTGCCGCCTGGAAGCGGACCAGATTCCGGCTGCCATGAAAACGAAAGTGACGGACCAGGGTCTTATTCCGATAGGAAACGGCCAGATATACCGTCCCCTGAGGAATGTTCCCGTCTGGTCCGGGGCCTGCGACTCCGGTTGATGCAATGCCGAGATCCACGCCGTAGGTCCTTCGGAGGCCTTCCGCCATGGCCTTTGCCGTCGGATAGGAAACCACCCCGTTGTCACGGATAATGGACGGATCCAGATGCAGAAGTCTGTCCTTGGACTCTTCCGCATAGGTCACAAAGGACTGGGTCAGGATATCCGATGCCCCCGGTACGGAGACGATCGAGCTTACGATCATACCGCCGGTGCAGGACTCTGCCGCTGCGGCGAATTCTTTTCTCTTTTTTAAAATGCAGACCAGTTCCTTCTCAACACGCATATTTTCTGCCCTGTCTTCCCATGGTCAATCCTCTATTCCCTGCCCTGTCCTTTAAATATCTGAACAGATACCGAAGACCATTTCCTGCAAATTTCCGATTAATTCTGTTCCTTGAGGACGTCCTTGTTCTTAACCAGATAATCGATCAGAGATACCACGGTAAGAACGGTCGCCAAGCAGATCAGGATGTCGGCAAAGATCTGAGGACCCTGCGCACCGTTTGCGGAGAACAGAGGCATGATAATGAGCCAGATGACCATGGCCATCTGGGATACCGTCTTGGACTTGCCCCACATGGATGCTGCGATGACAATGCCGTTGTCTGCTGCAATCAGACGGAAGCCGGAGATAATGAATTCACGGGCTACAATGATAATAACAACAACCGTCGGAAGCTGGCCCAGGGAAAGGAGGCAGATCATAGCCGAGCAGACTAAAAGCTTGTCTGCCAGAGGATCCATAAACTTTCCGAAATTGGTTACCAGGTTGTATTTCCGGGCGATCTTTCCGTCCAGCATATCGGTAAAGGAGGCTGCACAGAATAGGACTTCTGCGATCATACGGTATCCATTGTTATCCGGTTTAAAGAGTAAAAAGAAGATAAAAAACGGAATCATGATCACACGTAAGATCGTCAGTTTATTCGGTAAATTCATAGTTCAATTCTCCTACTAAATCATAATCATTGACTGCTGTGATCCGGACCGGAAGGATGTCTCCGCTGATCAGCTCCTTCTCACAGGGGAAGAAGACCAGACCGTCAACCGTCGGCGCATCCCGGTAGGTCCGTCCTACATAGATGCCCTGGCTGGGCTCATAGCCTTCGACCATGACCTGGAAGGTCTTTCCGATCAGGGACCGGTTCTTTTTAAAGACAAGACCCTGCTGAACCGTCATGATCTCATCTCTCCAACGGTTCTTGACCTTCTCCTCATGCTGATTGGGATAGGAGTAGGACGGCGTTCCCTTCTCTCTCGAATAGGGGAAGCAGCCGACACGATCCAGATCCATATCCTTCAGAAATTCTATCATTTCCTTATGCATGGCCTCTGTTTCACCAGGAAAACCGGCGATCAGAGAGGTCCGGATGGAAATATCGGGCATAGCCGCACGAAGCTTCTCAATGGTCTCACGGATATCCTTCTGGCTGGTCTTTCTTCCCATCCGATGCAGGATCTCATCCGAAGCATGCTGAATGGGCATGTCGATGTATTGACAGACCTTTTTATTCCGTGCCATGGCGGCAATCAGCTCATCATCGATGGATTCCGGATAGCAGTAGAGGAGACGGATCCATTCCAGACCCGGGATCTCATTCAGGCGGTCCAGAAGCTCGGGGAGCTTTTTCTCTCCATAGAGATCCGTTCCGTAAAGGGTTGTTTCCTGGGCAACCAGAATCAGCTCTTTGATTCCATGGTCTGCCATATCCCTTGCTTCCTTCAGAAGCTGGTCCATAGGGACCGAACGATAAGCGCCCCGCAGGGACGGAATAATGCAGTAGGTACAGTGCTTGTCGCAACCCTCGGCAATCTTCAGATAATCAAAGACACCGCCCGTGGTATTGACCCGGCCCTCGGACTCGTCCGGAAGTCCCGTCAGAGGCTTTACAATGGAAAGATTCTTTTCCTTTCCAAGCTCTGTGACCGCTTCCACGATCGAATCATAGGAATTGGTGCCGATGATTCCGTCGACCTCAGGCAGATCCTTCTTGATCTCATCTGCATAGCGCTCACTCATGCAGCCTGCCACAAGAAGTCCTTTGAGATGACCCTCGGTCTTATATCTTGCCACATCCAGAATGGTATCAATGCTTTCCTGGAGTGCCGATTCGATAAAGCAGCAGGTATTTACCACGATCACATCTGCATCCGCCTCGTCTGCTACCAGTTCCATTCCGGCCTTCTGCAGACGATAGAGCATGTGTTCGGAATCTGAAAGATTCTTATCGCAGCCCAGGGAGACAAATGCTATTTTCATTCCTGGCTTTCTCCATCGGAAGGAGCAGGCTCATCCTCAGAGAGCTCCTCTGCCAGAATATCCTCTGTCTCCTCGGATTCCGGCTCAGCATAGGCTTCCTTGATCTTTTCCTCGGTCTCAAGCTTTTCTTCCGGTGTCTGGATCTTCAGAAGTCCCTTATCCATTTCCTCGACAGCGATGGAAAGAGGCTTTCTCTTCTCGCCCGGCTTGACATCGATCAGAGGCTCATCGCCGTCGATCAGCTGACGGGCCCGCTTTGCTGTTGCGCAGACAATACTGTAACGGGAATTGACAACCGGCTCATCACCGATATCACTGTTCTCATTCATTTTCTGCATCAGCTCAAGGTAAGACGGATGGATCATTATTCATTTTCTCCTTTCGAAAAGATGGCAAGCTCCTTCTGGATCTCATCTATGAAATCCGTGGAACGCATTGCCCTTAAGTGTTCTGCCTGAATCAGATTGTGTACGGATTCTACCGCCCGATCCAGATCATCGTTAACAATTATATAATCATACTGCTCCATGAGCAGAGATTCACGGGATGCAATGGCAAGCCTCTGGGCTACGACCTCGGGTTCCTCGGTACCCCGTCCCTCCAGGCGTTCCTTTAAGACGGATGCGGAAGGCGGTGTGACGAAAAGAAGCAGAGCCTGGGGGAAGATCTTCCGGATCTGGAGAGCTCCCTGGACCTCAATTTCCAGGATGACATCCTTTCCTTCCTTTAAGAGCTTATCCACATAAGCCTTGGGGGTTCCGTAATAGTTCTGATTGAAGGAAGCGTATTCAAGAAGCTCGTGATCCCGGATCATCTGCTCGAATTCTTCCCTGGTCTTGAAGAAGTATTCTCTTCCTTCCTCTTCCCCCTGTCTCTTCTGTCGCGTCGTAGCAGAAACAGAAAGATAATACTGACCCGGATAATCCGAGAGAAGGTGCTTCATGATCGTACCCTTTCCCGCTCCGGAGAAACCTGATAGTACAATTACCATTCCTTTTTTCTCAGTCATCGTTCTCCTGCTCCTTTGCTTCTTTGCTGTCTCCGGTTCCATTCAGACGTCCGGCAATCGTATCCGGATTCAAAGCGGATAAAATGACCGACCCGTTTTCCATGACAAGGACCCCTCTGGTCTTACGTCCCTGGGAAGCGTCGATCAGCCGGCCGGACTCACGTGCGGTCTGAACCAGACGCTTGGCCGGTGCGGAATCCGGTGTCACCATACAGGTGATCTTGTCAGAAGAAACCATATTTCCAAAACCAATATTGATAAATTTCATATGAAAGCTTTTCTGTTATTCGATATTCTGCACCTGTTCACGGATTTTCTCAACCAGAGTTTTCATCTCAATGCCAAGATCCGCTGTCAGGACATCCGTGGACTTGGAAAGAATGGTGTTGCTTTCCCGGTTCATTTCCTGAACCAGAAAATCCAGCTTTCTTCCCACCGGCTCATTCGATTGCAGATCCTTCCGTAAAGCGGCCACATGGCTTTTCAGACGGACCATTTCCTCATCGATGCAGATCTTATCTGCGTAAATGGTAACCTCGGCAGCGATCCGGCTGTCATCGAGGTCTACATTTTCTCCGTCCAGGACCTCCTTCACCTTGTCATAGAGACGGGTCCGGTAATTTTCAATGAGCTCCGGAGCTCTCTCCTCCAGGCGGTCGACCAGAGAAGCCATGGTATCGGCTTTGTCCAGAAGATCCTTGGCCAGGCGGTCGCCCTCGGCCTTTCTTGAAGCGTGGAAATGATTGAGGGCTTCCTCAATGACCGGGCGGATGCCTTCCCAGAGCCGGTCCGGATCCTCGGATGAATCGGCCTGGAGGATGACACCCGGCATATTCAGAAGCCGAGAGGTGGTCAGATCATCGGGGAGATGGAGGGTTTCTGCCATCTCAAGAGCTGCCTTCTGATAAAAGGCTGCCATGCCCTGATCCCAGATCAGATCCGTCTCTTCGGATCCGGTCCGCTGGATGCGGATGGTGAGGTCAGTCTTACCGCGGGATACGGAATGGCGGACCAGGTTTCGAATGGCCGGATCCAGGGAGCTTAAAGTCTCCGGAAGCCGGGTGGATAATTCCAGATAACGGTGATTTACGGATTTTATTTCAACTATGATCTGCTTCTGTCCGACGATGCGGGAGGAGCGGCCGTAGCCTGTCATACTTTCCAAAGGAAATTTCCTGCCTTTCGAAGCAAAATACGATTCGGGTCTAAAGACCATAAACAAACCTTATTATATGTTTTTTGAAATGGCCAGTCAAACCTATTCTGTGTTATTATAACAGAGTTAATGCCTTCAGCCGCTCTGCACTTGCATAAAATCAAGTGTATGATTTCCTGATGCGCCCCTGAGCGAGACGTACCACACATATATACATTTAACAAGGAGTAACTCATGTCCTTTGACGGTTTTACCATACATGCACTGACAGACGAACTCTCGGATCTTCTGACCGACCGGCGGATTTCAAAAATCGCCCAGCCGGAGCCCGAGGAGATTCTTTTTACCATCAAGATGCCCCGCGGCACAGCCCGCCTTCTGATTTCGGCCAACGCCAGTCTGCCTCTGATCTATCTGACTTCAGAAAACAAGACTGCTCCTGCCCTGGCTCCGAATTTCTGCATGGTCTTAAGGAAGCATATCGCAAACGGCCGGATCAAGAAAATCGAGCAGATGGGACTGGAGCGGGTCATCCGCTTTACCATCGAGCACATGGACGAACTGGGCGACACCCGGGAGAAGTATCTCTATGTCGAGATCATGGGCAAACACAGCAATATCATCTTTACCAATGAAGAAAATGTCATCATCGACAGTATCAAGCACATCTCCTTCCAGGTCAGCTCCGTGCGTGAGGTCCTGCCCGGAAAGCAGTACTTCATCCCGGCCCAGGAGGGGAGGAAGGATCCTCTTTCCGAGTCAGCGGAGGGCTTTGCAGCCACGGTTATGAAGAAGCCTCTGCCGATTTTCAAGGCCATCTACAGCTCCTACACCGGCTTCTCCCCGGTCACAGCAAACGAGCTCTGCTACCGGGCCGGTCTGGACGGGGACCAGTCTACGGCCTCTCTGACAAATATAGACCGGGACCGTCTTTCCCATGAATTTGCTTCTCTGATGTCAGACCTGAAGGAAAGAAACTACCGGCCGGCTATTATCTATGACAGAGGCACGGAAAAACCTATTGAATTCACCGTTCTTCCTCTGACCATCTATGAGGACAAGGATCAGAAGACCTTCGACAGTATTTCCGACATGCTCGAAACCTACTACGCCGAGCGGAACATCTATACGAACATGCATCAGAAGTCGTCCGACCTTCGAAAGATCATCCAGACTCTGATCCAGCGAAACGAGAAAAAGCTGAATCTCCAGGAAAAACAGCTCAAGGATACGGACAAGATGGACAGCTATCGGCTCAAGGGCGAGCTGGTTCAGGCCTATGCCTATTCCATACCGGAAGGCAGTAAGGAAGCCATCCTTGATAACTGGTATGACGGAAGCAAGATGAAGGTCATCCTGGATCCCCAGAAAACTCCCATGGAGAACGCCAATCATTTTTTCGATAAGTACCAGAAACTGAAGCGGACCCGGGAGGAGCTTTCCGTCTTCTGCAAGGAAACCGAGGCCACTCTCCAGCATCTTCTGTCCATCCGAGCCAATCTGGATCTCTGTGAAAACGAAGCCGACATTGCAGAAATCCGGTCCGAAATGGAGGAAGCCGGCTTTCTTCATAAGAAATACGGGAAGAAGAAGGTCCGTCAGGTCAAATCCCATCCCCTTCACTTTGTCACTGCAGACGGTTTCCATCTCTATGTCGGAAAGAACAACCACCAGAATGATGATCTGACCTTCCATTTTGCCAATGGCAATGACCTCTGGTTCCACGCCAAGAAAATGCCCGGCAGCCACGTTATCCTGAAGACCGAGGGCCGGGAAGTACCCGACCACGATTATGAGATTGCCGCTGCCCTGGCTGCCTATTATTCCTCCGGCCGTGACAATGACAAGCTGGAGGTCGACTACCTTCGGAGAAAGAATGTCAAAAAGCCCAACGGCTCTGCACCCGGCTTTGTCGTCTACTACACCAACTACTCCATCACCGTGAAGCCATCGTTGGCTGAGGTGACGGAGGTGAAAGAATAATCAGAGGTTTGTATAAGTCTCATCCGCCTTGGCATCGACCAGGCGGCGGAGTCCTTCATGTCCTTCTGCCGACAGCTCCGGATCCTCTTCCAGAATCCGGTCGGCATGAATGGAGGCCAACTCCAGTAGGTTGCTGTCCTGATAGATATCGGCCATGGTAAAGGGCGAATCTCCGCTCTGGCGGATGCCCCGGGCGTCTCCCGGGCCTCGGAGCTTTAAGTCCTCTTCTGCGATTTCAAATCCGTCATAGCTCCTGTTCATGATGTCCAGCCTCTTATTGGCATGGTCTGCATTTTTCTTCTGACTGTTGATCAGAATGCAGTAGGACTGCCACTGACCTCTGCCGACACGGCCCCTCAGCTGATGAAGCTGGGCCAGGCCGAAATGGTCCGCATTTTCGACCATCATGACCGTCGCATTAGGCACATTGACACCGACCTCGACAACCGTTGTCGAGACCAGAATCTGAATCTTATTCGAAGCGAAATCCGTCATGATCTTATCCTTGTCTTCCGGCTTCATCCGGCCGTGGAGGATGCCGACTCTGGCATCTTCCTTGAAATATTCTGCAAGGTTTTTCCCGTAATCCGTCACATTTTCCTGGTCCAGATTTTCACTGGCCTCCACCAGGGGACAGATGATATAGGCCTGATGACCAGCTGCCACCTGTTTTCGGATAAAATTCCAGGCCACTGCCCGCTTGCCATCCGGAATGACAGCCGTTTTGACCCGAAGCCGTTCGCTCGGCACATCGCGGATGGTCGAAACATGCATGCCGTTATAGAGGATCAGGGCCAGAGTCCGCGGAATGGGGGTCGCACTCATGACAACAGAGAAGGGATGCTGACCCTTCTTCAAGAAAGCATCTCTCTGACGGACGCCGAAACGGTGCTGCTCATCGGTAATGACCAGGGCCAGCTTATGATAGGAGACGCCCTCCTGGATCAGGGCATGGGTTCCGATGATAAAATCGGCCGTCCCGTCTTCGATGTCGAACAGAGCCTGCCGCCTTTCCGCAGTCTTTAAGGAGCCGGTCAGAAAGGCAATATGATAAGGAAGCTGATAGCGGTCGATCAGCTCCTGAAAAGTCTTCTGATGCTGAGACGCCAATACCTCAGTCGGAGCCATAATAGCAGACTGGTAGCCGTTTTCCACCATACGGACCATGGAAAGGAAGGCCACGATCGTCTTTCCGGAGCCGACATCCCCCTGGATCAGACGTTCCTCGACCGTAGGTCCGGCAAAATCTGCATTCAAATCCGAAAGGGCTGCTTCCTGGCCCTTTGTTAAGGTAAAGGGGAGATTCTCCCGGATCCGATCACAAGTCTCATGGCGGTCCAGGACAAGATTATTCTTCTCCTTGGCCAAGCCCTTCTCTTCCATTCGGACGCTCAGGAAGAAAACCAGAAATTCCTGATAGCTGAAACGGCGGATGGCAGCGGACAGTCTGTCCGGGCTCTCCGGAAAATGCATATTCCGTATGGCCTTCTCATAGGAAATGAGACCCGCTTCCTTCAGGAGATCCTCCTCTTTCTGCAGAGGATCCTTCAGGGGCAGACAGAGGTTCAGGGCCTCCTCTACCGTCTTTTCCATCTTCTGATTAGAGATTCCCTTGGTCAGGCTGTAGACCGGAAGAAGCCGGTTCGTCTCCTTTTCATAGGCCTGGGGCAGAAAGAGAGCCGGCTGTTCGAAGCGGAGGTCTCCGTTTTTCTCCCCGACTGTGCCGTAGATCACATAAGGCGATGCAATATGGATATTCCGGGAAAGATAGGGCATACGGTACCAGAAGACCTGTATGGCCTTTTCTCCCCTGGAGCCGATATAGAAATAACCGATGGTCACATCCATGGAACGGTAATGGTGATTGACCGGTGCCTTTTTAAAGAAGCCGTACAGGGCCTGCTTTTTCCCAGGCTCCAGCTGGTCCGTGGATTCCAGAGGCTTAGGATAAACCATATAATCCCGGGGGAAAAAAGTAAGGAGATCCCCGGCCCGGTCAATGCCAAGCTTGTGAAAAAGTTCCTCTGTCTTTTTCCCGATGCCGCGGAAACTGTGGAGAGCTGCATCTTCGTTCATCTATTCTGTCCTGGCCTTTCTATGATTTCTATTTTTATAAGCAGAAATTTTTCTCATCTTCTGGTCTGGATCTTCTGTTCAAAATCATTAGATATAAAAGAAGCCGGCTCCCCATGGCAGATGCCAAAGGGCCCGGCTCCATATGGTTCCTATGGTCCTATTTTCTTAAGAAATTTCCACTTTCTTACTCAACACTGAAGACATAATAGTAAACCGGCTGACCGCCCTTCTCAAGCTCGATATCCAGTCCCGGAAAGGCCTCGGCAACAGCTGCACGAATGTCTTGTGCATCGGAATCGGTCACATCAGCGCCTGCATAGATACTAATCAGAGCGGACTCCTCATCAACCATATTCTTTAAGGTTTCCAGCATGACCGTCTTCATATCGGTACCTACCGAAAGCAGGCCGCTATCGCCCATGCCCATAAGGTTGCCCTTGCTGATCTCCTTGTCATCGATCACGGTGTCACGGACGGCATAGGTGATCTGACCGGTCTTTACATGACCGATCTCCTCGTTCATCCGCTTTTCATTTTCCTCTGCCGAATCATCCGGTACAAAGTTAATGAGAGCGGTGATTCCCTGCGGAACGGTCTTGGTCGGAATAACGATCAGTCGCTTCTTTTCTTCCAGGCTGACAGCCTGATTGGCTGCCAGGATAATATTCTTATTATTCGGTAAAATGAAGATCGTATCAGCGTTGACATGATCTACGGCATTCAGTATATCGTCTGTGCTCGGATTCATGGTCTGTCCGCCAGAAATCACATAATCTGCACCGATTCCCTTGAAGATCTCAGCCATACCGTCACCGGCACATACCGATACAAAGCCGAAGGCCTTGTGCTCAGCAGCTGCTTTCTCAGTCTCAGGAGCCTCTGCCGGAGCTTCTGCTTCTTCCGCCGGGCTCTCTGCCTTCTCTTCCGAAGCCTTGGGAGCATCGGACAGCATCTGATTGGTCAGAGTGATATCTGAAATAGAACCGAGGCCGGTTGCACGGGTAATGATCTCACCGGGTGCATTGGTATCCATGACGGTGGTAATGGTATCGCCGGACTGGGTATTCTTGACATCAGAACCTGCTGCCACGAGATAGGATTTATATTTCTCCCTTTCCTGATCAGTAGCCGGCTTTGTGATGACAAGCTTGAATTCCAGATGATACTGGAAATTCTGCTTCTTTACGACATCCTTATTCTCGGCATTGGTGTTCTCGATGGTCAGATCCACATTCTCGCCGGAAAGGATCTGAAGGCCGCCCTTTAATACCTGAAGGAGTCCGGCTCCGCCAGAATCAACGACGCCGGCCTGCTTTAATACGGGAAGCATATCCGGGGTCTTCTGAAGAGTCTCCTCTGCTGCAGCGACAACCTCCTGGGTCAGAACCAGAACATCCTCCGTCTGGTCTGCCAGTTCAATGGCCTTGTCTGCTGCTGCACGGGCAACGGTCAGAATGGTTCCTTCCTTGGGCTTCATGACAGCCTTGTAGGCAGTCTCTGCAGCCCGGTTACATGCGGCTGCAAGAATGGGAACGGTGATCTCCTGCTCATTGCGGATGACTTTTGTAAAGCCGCGGAAGAGCTGGGAAAGAATAACACCGGAATTTCCGCGCGCACCGCGAAGGGATCCGGAAGAAATTGCCTTGCAGATGGGCTTCATTTCAGGAGCATCCATGAGTCCTGCCACTTCCCTGGCTGCGGACATGATCGTCATCGTCATATTGGTTCCGGTATCACCATCGGGTACCGGGAACACATTCAGCTCGTTGATCTCATCCTTGTGTGCCTCCAGCGATTTTGCTCCCGCCAGAAACATCTTAGCCAGCATGCTGGCATCTATTGTCTTCATTTCCAAGATGAACCTCCTCAGTCAATGACACGTACGCCTTCAACGTGTACACGAATTTCCCTGACACTAAGACCGGTATATTCCTCAACCTTATACTTTACGGTTTCCATAAGGTTGTCACAGACTGTCTTAATGCTGACGCCATAAGCAACGATGACATGGAAATCCAGTGTTACCTGATTTTCATCCGATGTCTCAACCGTAATTCCCTTGCTCAGATAATCTCTCTTCAGGAGCTTTACCAGACCGTCCTTCATATTTACGGCAGCCATTCCGACAATGCCAAAGCATTCCACGGCAACCGAACCGGCATATGCAGCAATGACATCATTGTCAATCACTACTTTACCGAGTGTTGTCTCCATCTGTCCCTGCATAAGAACCTCCAAACTGTAATGATTCTAGTTTTTTACAATGTAAAAATATTATAAGTCATTTCATAGAAAAAACAAAGGCGAAATTTTTCACTAGTACTTGCATTTTAATTTTGGTTTTGCTAGAATAAGCACGTTGTGATTTGGCATCAAATCCATACATAAATTCGATCCGAGGAGGTGTAAGGCAATGGCAAAGTGTGCAGTTTGCGGAAAAGGAGCTCATTTTGGAATTAAAGTGAGCCATTCTCATAGAAGATCAAACAAGATGTGGAAGTCTAATGTAAAGTCTGTAAAGTGTTTGGTAAATGGCACCCCTAAGAGACTTTATGTATGTACATCCTGTCTTCGTTCCGGCGCAGTTGAGCGTGCATAATTTCTGAGAATTTAATTTCGCCAGATTTGGGATTCAGCATTTGCTGAATCCCTTTTTTATAATGAAACAGGAAAACCCGCATGGGTTTTCCTGCAGCGCGGTACGTTTTTCGTACCGCGTTAAATGCGAAGCATTCTTCATTATAACGAGCAGTCCGCGCAGCGGCTGCGAGTCTTAGTTACATCAAACAAGGGACCCGGTCAAAACCGGATCCCTTATTTCATACCTTACTCATCTACAGTCTCACTGTCTTCTTCTGCAGCCTTCTTGTTCTTTCCACCCAGATCGGCAAATTTATTAACCAGATCCGGAACCAGATTCAGAAGCTTGTCCACGCCATCCTGATGATCAATACGAATCAGACGGGAGGATCCGTTCTGGATAATGATGATCGCATTGGGTGTCATCTTGCCGCCCAGACCGCCTGCACCGTTATTGTTCTTTTCCTGTTCGAAGACACCGGCGCCAACGCCGAAGCTTACATTTACCAGAGGAAGAATAATGGTATCCCCTACTGTGACCGGTTCGCCAACCACAGTCTTAGAAGTCAGAAAGGATTCCAGGCCGGAGAAAAGAGTCTCCACGGTAGATTTGAATTCGCCGTTCTGTTGATTCTGATTCATTTTTTATTACCTCCTATCGCATGTAATAAGGTTCTCACATTTTTATCCATCAGCAGGCGGATCACCGTTAAAAGGAGATCACCGACCAGAAGATGTCCCCTGACCTGCCCATGTCCTTTAAAATAAGCCTTGTCTGCCGTAAAGTCCGGCCGGATGGAAAGTCCCTTCTGGTGGACCCAGGGAATCATGGCCAGAACTCCGAGAATTTCACCTGTCACATCGGGTCCGGATCCGGCAAAGTGAATTTCAGTCTTTGTGAAATGCAGACCCAGCCGGCGAAGAAAGCCAAACAGCTCAACTCGGATCTTATGTATACCGGCCTTGGTTGGTTCCGAGAAGAGTTTACGAAGAAGTTGGAAAGCCTTGCCGACCTTTTCCTTAAAGTTCTGCCAGCCATTTGCAGAAGTCTTCGTCTGTCCGCTTTCCAGGTTTCCATCATTCCCTTCGGAAGACTGAGCAGAGCTGTTTCCTTCCTGCAGACTTTTCTTTTTTATGTCATCCTGAAAGTCTTTCGGACCTTTCAGGTTCTTTTCATCTGTCCGGTCTTTTTTTCTCTTCTTACGAAAGCCCTTTTTCTTCCCGGTCTTCCTTTGATCCTCTGAATCCGGATAGGATAAGAGCTTCCATTTTCCCCAGAAGAGGCTGATCTCAAACTGAAGCTTATTTTCTTTCGAGTAATCCAGAACCAGCTGAAAGCATCTAAGGAAGCTCTGAATGGAAAAACTTCCGCTTTTCTCTTTCTCATCCAGTCGAAAACGGCCCCGAATTCCCCATGGAACCAGAAGGAGGTAAAGAATCAGAAGGAGTAAGATCAGAAGGATCCAGAGAATGACCTTCAGAATGGAAAGAAGAATCATGACTGCCATAGCTTCTTCCTCTCTTCCTGTGCTCTGAGGATCTCCTTTCGGATCTCCAGTCCTCCGGTTTTCTGATAGGTCTGATCTGCCAGCTCATAGATCCGGTCGACGCAGGCATCCACCGTCTTTCCGCTTCCGACGATGAGTCCATCTCTCTGGTAGAGGCGGCGGAAGGCATACTCTCTCATACTGTAGATCTCCAGCTGTTCCGGAGAATCGGTCAGAAGGAGGATCACGTAGCCGGAAAGCCGGTCATCCTTGAAACCCTTCAGACCTTTCTTCCAGTCGATCCTTCTTCCCTTTCTTTCTGCCTTCTTCAGTTCTCTGACGCCCGGCCCGTCCGGACCGGCGATAAAGTTACAGTAAAATGTCATAAAAAAGACCCTCTGCTGCAATTATACCTTACTTCAGATAAGCATCAAAGACCTGTTTTGCAACCGGAACGGCAAAGGATACGCCGTAGCCCTTTTTCTCGCCGATAACAGCGATAGCGATTTTTTTTTGGCCGTTATCGGCGAAGCCTACAAACCAGGAATGGGTATTGTCGACTCCGGTTTGATATTCGGCCGAACCGGTCTTGCCGTAGGCGGTATAGGAATCCGACTTAAGCTTTCCCCGGGTGGACTGCTCGGCAACCTCCTTCATAAAGGTCTGAAGAGTCGCTGCCTCATCCTCTGACATCAGAGTCTTGTAACTTACGGGATCCTTTTCCTGAACCACGGCCTTATCGGCACTGGAAATGGCCTGAACCAGAGTCGGCTTCATCAGAATGCCCTTATTGGCGATGGCGGAAACGATCATCATCATATGGGCCGGTGTGACTGTCGTCTTTCCCTGGCCGAAGGCCGTGGACATGATTTCCGCATCAGTGGAGTCCGTGGTCAGAGCGAAGGTGCTCTTTCTCGTACTTCCCAGGGAAGAAGGAAGCTTTTTATTGAAGAGCAGGTCCTCGGCTGTACTTCTCCAGTCGCTGACATTGAGCTTCAGGCCCATCTGGGCAAAGGCCACATTACAGGAATTGACGAAGGCGGTCTCCGTGGTCTCATCGCCGTGGACCTCGTGGGCGGCACAGCTGATCGTGTATCCGTCGTGAGTGTAGCTTCCGTCGCAGTGAAACTTGTCATTGACCGAATTTCCTTCTCTTAAGTATTCCAGTGCAGTTACGATCTTAAATGTAGACCCCGGCGCATAAAGTCCCTGTGTCGCCCGGTTTAGGAGAGGCGAAGATTCTTCAGACGTGGCATTCAGGCTGTCCCAGTCCGACACAATGGTATTGGGATTGTAATCAGGCTTTGAAACCATGGCAAGAACCCGACCGGTTTCCGGATCCATGGCAATCACTGCTCCATGGGCGGAACCAAGAGCCTTGTAGGCTGCCTCCTGAACGGTACTGTTCACAGTTGAAATGACCGTATCACCGGTATTCTGCTGCTGCTTCAAGGCATTCTGAATATGCTCGATGACAGAGGTGTGACTGGTAAGGAGTTTGAAATTCTGGGTCTTCTCCAGTCCGGTCATGCCCTTTCCGCTGTAGCCGGTCACAAAGGCATAGGTATGGCCCTCCGGATAGAACCGGGTCTTGGTCCCGTCAGATGCAACCTTTGTGGTAGCAATGACCTTTCCATCGCTGGTCTCGATATCTCCCCGGATGACCTTGGCGGACAGGTTGTTCATCCTGGGATTGTAGGAGTTTGCAATAAAGTCCTCGCTCTTAAAGGACATGAAGTAGACGAAATAGGCCACCATGGCCAGGAATAAGAACAGAACCAGGTAGGTGATCAGCGTATATTCCTTGGTTGAGCTCCTGCCGCTTCTGCCGCTTCTGCCTCCTCTGCCATTTCGTGCTCTGCTACTGGCGGCATAACGTCCTCTGCCGTTTGTTTCATTCCGGTTCCCGGACCTGATATTTATGCTTTCGATGCCTCTGCCGTTCTGATCCCTGTTTCCGGATCCGGAAGTATGTCCTGCCATAGCGGAATTACGGCTGCCCGTCTGTCCTGTGCTTCGACTTTGTCCGGAAGCCTGTCGGCCTGCCCCGTCGTAGGTACTTCTCCGTCCGGATGTCCGGCCCGTTCTTCTCGTATCTGCAGAGTGAATATCAATCTCTGGAAGGTCCAGGTAGAGGTCGTCATCAACGTCCCGAAGATTTCTGTTTTTTCTTTTTGAATCATTTGTACGCCGCATTCTCAGACCTTCTCTCCGTCATATTCATCCAGGTAGTCTTCTTCTCCTTGCTTCTGATCCCGGATCGTGATGCCCTGAATAATGGAAAACATGAGCATAGTGGACAAAAGTGACGATCCGCCGTAACTGATAAACTGCATGGTTACACCTGTGGACGGTATAAATTTGACCACGCCGCCGATGGACAGGAAAAGCTGGAAGCCATAGCAGACTGCCAGGCCGGCGGAAATCAGCCGCGGGTATTCCTCCCGGACCCGGACTGCCGTATTCATCATGAGAATAAAGCAGGCCAGATAGATGAAAATCAGAATGATGGCGAAGAGGCCGCCGAATTCTTCCCCGATCGCGGCAAAAATAAAGTCCTTGGTAACAACCGGAATCTTATTGGGCATTCCCTGAAAGAGACCGGAGCCGAACCATCCGCCGGTTCCCATGGCAAAGAGTCCCTGGGATACCTGATAGCCGGAGGTATCCACCACGGAAAGGGGATCCAGCCAGGCGACGATTCTGGCATGAACATGGGAAAAGATCTTATTGGCAAGAAGGAGGAAAAGCCCGATCCCGGCGCCTCCCAGAAGAAGGACGCGGATCCTTCCGCTGTAGCAGTAATAGAGAACCAGATAGATCACAAAGAGGATGGCGGCCGTTCCCAGGTCCCGGCTGGCCACAAGAATCAGAATATGAAGCAGAGCGATGCCGGTGACAATCAGCATAATCTTCTTTTCGTTTTCGGAATTTCTGGCTTCCTGCATACCGGATGCCACGAAGAGGACAAAAGTGATCTTGACCAGCTCCGAGGGCTGAATGCGGATAGCGCCGAAGCTTAAAGCCAGCTTGGCACCCTCTTCCCAGGAGCCGGCCACCAGAACCAGAAGGAGACTTCCAATGCTCAGGATGGCATAAATCAGCTCGAAGCGGGAAAAATCATCGACCTTTCGAATGATGGCCGGCACAAAGGCCGTGAGAACCAGGCAGGCCACCGCGATGATGAACTGGCGGATGGCCGTGGTGACCGCAAGGCGGGACTGAATGATGAAGCCGATGGTTAAAAGCATTCCCATATGATTGACCAGGATCCTCTCGCAGTTTGGGAAGAAAATCTTGTAGATCAGCTGAAGAATCTGCGTGTAGATGATTTCTGCCAGTAGAAGGATCAGGTAGATAACCTTCTGACTGTTCAGAAAGAGAACCAGATTGGCATTGATGCAGAAGAGAATCTGGGTCACATTCATCCGATGAAAGAGATGGGCCTTTTTTCGTGGACGGATTTCATTTTTCAATGCCCCGAAGGAATCGAACATGTAGATCGTCACGAGAATCAATAAGGTAAACCTTGATACGGTTGTGAAAGCTTCTGTCATAATACTCCGTTTCTGAAATGGCCTCTGGTGGTCGGGAAGGAAAGCTCAGAGGCTTTCCCCTCCAGAAAGGCGGAAAGAGCCCGGCCGATTTCCCGGATTTCTCTGTCATCCTCCAGACTGAGGCTGATTTCATAAGCCTTTGGCATGAGCCGCCGGCAGTTCTCACTGTCTGCGAGGAGACTGGTCGGCAGACTGTTATAAATATAGTTGGTGCAGACGCTGCAGCGGTTATAGACCGGAAATTCCTTCTTTTTCCGGTCCTTAAGATACAGGATCTCCGGTCTGTGATCACAGCCCTTCAGATTCTTATGGGTGCAGTCCGCCTTGATCATGAGAACCTGTCTTCCATAGACCGGCAGAACCGTATCCCGGTTGTCCCGGTGAGCCATTTCCTTTGCCGTCAGTTCGACTGGCATTTCCATCCAGTGGAAGCCCATATTCTGGAAGCTTTCCACTGTCTGATTGGACCAGCTGTAGATCCGGCTGGAAAGGAGAATCCGCTCCTTCGGAATCTGATGATCCAGAAGATAAGCCAGGCCGTCCAGGGAATGGCAGCGGTAACCGATCCGAATGGGCGCGTCGGCTTCAACTTCTTCAGAAGCTTCTGTAGATGGCTGGACCCAAGATTTTTCAGATGTTCGGAAGAAAGCCATCCTTTCATCCTCGATGGAAGGAAGGCTGCAGTCAAGAAGAGCAGCTTCCCTCAAACGGAGGACTTCCGGCAGATCCAACCAGAGGCGGATACTGCCTGTATTTTCCGCATACTGCTTCTGATTTTGATTCGAATCCGGATTCAGCTTCTGACCGAGGTCCTCTTTCGAGATCAGATTCAGCTTCCGTTTCTCTGCAAATGAGCGGACAGCATCCATAAATTTCCGGCAGTTTTCCCGATTCTTGTCGATCAGAAATTCCACCGGCAGAATCAGGTTCCAGTCTGCTTCCATGCCCTTGGTACTTTCTGCCAGGGCCAGAAGCTGATCCGGCTTCATCAGGCTGACGAATAGTTCGGTCCTGCCCTTCAGAGTGTCCGCTTCTCTCTTATCTCTATCTGATCGATCCGGGAAGTCTTCTCTTTCCCCATGATCTTTGGGAAGAGTGCCTGCAAAAAACGCCGGATCTGCCGAAAAAGCTCCTGAAGAAGCAGATCCTGTCCGCCTATTTTCCAGGTCCGCCCTCCGTTTTTCTAGATCCGGTCCCATCTTCTGAAGCAATGCCCTGGTCAGCTTTTCGGTCGCCTCCCGGCGGAGCTCATTTAAGGCACTGACTGGGACAAAGGCATCCTCTGACAGATAGAGATCCAGTTTCCTAGAAATATAGGGCGTTCCGCCGAATTTTTCCATCTGTTTTCTGACCTTGTCCTCACTTAGAGGCGCCTTTTTCGCCGCTTCCACCGGATTCGGACTTTCTGCCTCTGCTCTGATTCCCCGGCAGGACAGGCTTAATTCCATGGGATGTCCGGTCTCGATTCTGGCCTTCATTTCCACCGGAAGCTTTTTCTCCTCGGGCAGAGACAGGTCCGAAAGCTTTGCCTCATGGCTGGAATCGGTAAAGCTCATAAGGTCACTGCCGTTTCTCTCTCTTAAATAGAGATCCGTAAAGCCATTCCGACTTCCGGCATCCATGAGAAGCTCATGCTCGTGTCTGGTAACGAAGTAGCCTTCTTTTCCTTCCATAAGATAGCGGTCCATAGCTTCCCGATAGACAGAAACCACCGTGGCCGCATATTCCTCGGACTTCATCCGACCTTCGATTTTATAGGAATAGACGCCGGCCTCATCCATCTCAGGGATAGCGTCGATGAGGCAGAAATCCCTGGGACTTAAGAGGTAGGGTCCCGGCTGGTCTATATTTGCAATCTGATAGGGAAGGCGGCAGGGCTGAGCACAGCGGCCACGGTTTCCGGACCGGCCGCCTAAGAAGCTGCTCATCAGGCACTGGCCGGAATAACAGACACAGAGGGCCCCGTGAACAAAGGCTTCGATCTCAAGTCCGGTCGCGTCATACATTGCCTTCAGTTCCTTCAGAGAAAGCTCCCGGGCGGCAACGATCCGCTCCACTCCCAGTTTCTTCAGCCAGCCTGCCCCATAAGGGGTAGAGACAGAAGCCTGGGTACTCATATGAATGGCCAGGTCCGGAAAGTCGGACCGGATCATGGAAAGGACACCCAGATCCTGAACCAGGACCGCGTCCAGACCCATTTCATAATAGGCCCTGAGATAATCATAGAGACCGTCCATCTCCTTATTCTTCAGGAGGGTATTGACGGTCAGATAGGCCTTCTTCCCATGAAGATGGGCATAGTCAATGGCCTCGCTGCTCTCCTCCAGAGTCAGATTGCCCGCATAGGCTCTGGCTCCGAAAGAGGGTCCGCCGAAATAGACGGCATCAGCTCCGGCATTAATCACACTTTTAAATACCTGCAGGTTCCCTGCGGGAGCCAGTAGTTCCATTCCCCGATCTGACATAATACTGTTCCATTCTATCTGTAAGACATGCTGACCTTTGGCCTGCTTCGCCTTTTTTCCTTTTTACAGCGGTATCCGACATCCCATAAAAGAAAAAGAGGAGACAAAGCGAAATCGTTCTGTCCCCTTCCTGTTTATTTCTTTCCCTCGCTGTCACTCTTGGACCCGAGCAGCGCATCTTCCAGAGACGCCTCCAGACGGGTCTTTGAAAGCTTCAGCTCCTGATTCTCCGCCTCCAGAGCCTTCTTTTCCTCTTCCAGCTCCTGAGTGTGAATCTGATTGCTGACCAGCTCCTGTTTCAGGTTGGTGATTTCCTGATCCTTGTACTTCATCGTTTCCTCACTGTGAAGCACCTGTTCCCTGGCCTTGAAGTAATCATCGGCAATATTTAAATCCAGAAGCACGGTCTGCATATCCTTGGTCAGATTCCTGTAATAGGGAACCTGTCTGGTTGCTTCAATTTTACTGTTGATATAGGATGCAACCTGTTCCAGATATTCTTTTTCCTCATATCCGCTCAGGGTGTACATTTTGTCCCCGATAATGACATTTACGCTCTTTTTTGCTGACATGCAGATCAATCCTCCTCAATTGGTCTTATTATACCTTTAATCTTCGGGTTTTGGAATATGAAAATGTTCGTAGGCCAGATCCGTCGCCACTCTCCCTTTGGGCGTACGGTTGATGAATCCGTTCTTTACAAGATAAGGCTCATAGACATCCTCAATGGTACCGCTGTCCTCACTCAGGGCCGCAGCCAGCGTATCCAGTCCGACCGGGCCGCCGCCGAATTTCTCTATAATCGTAAGAATCATATTCTGGTCGGTCGAATCCAGTCCCATGGAATCCACATCCAGAAGTTTTAAAGCTTCCTGGGCAATTTCCTTGGTAATCACTCCATCATAGCGGACCTGGGCATAGTCCCGGACCCGCTTTAAGAGACGGTTGGCAATTCGCGGTGTACCCCGGGACCGCCTTGCCATTTCCATGGCACCTTCCTCTTCGATCTTGACATTCAGCTTTGATGCCGACCGGAGGATAATGGTTTCCAGCTCCTCAGGACTGTAGAACTCAAGATGAGAAATCACACCGAAGCGGTCCCTTAAGGGTGCGGAAAGAAGACCGGCCCTTGTCGTTGCTCCGACCAGGGTAAAATGCGGCAGATCCAAACGGATGGACCGGGAGGTCTGACCTTTTCCGATCATGATATCAATGGCAAAGTCCTCCATAGCCGGATAGAGGACCTCCTCAACCTGACGGTTCAGGCGGTGAATCTCATCGACAAAAAGGAGATCGCCCTCCTGCAGGTTGGACAGGATGGCCGCCATATCACCCGGCTTCTGAATGGCAGGGCCCGAGGTAATCTTGATATGAACACCCATCTCATGAGCAATAATCTCGGAAAGAGTCGTTTTGCCCAGTCCCGGAGGCCCGTATAAAAGGACGTGATCCAGGGATTCTCCGCGCTCCTTGGCAGCGCGGATATAAATCGCCATGGTCTTCTTGACCTTCTCCTGACCTATATATTCGTCCAGAGTCTTGGGTCTCAGAGAATTTTCAATTTTCTCGTCATCCGTCTGGACCTGTGTTGATATGATCCTGTGTTCCATATCTGCTCCTGTAATATATCTTCTGCAAGTTTCCTTTTATAGCAGTTTTTTCCTGCTTTCATTCTATTACTGTCTTCTTATGGCATTTCCATAAGAAGACAAGAGCTGCCATAGATTCTAATCGTAAATAGAAATCGTTTTTCAGATCCGAAGTCCAATCTTTTTTAAGATCTCCCGGATCCAGCTCTCCGAATCCATCTGGGTATCGGCCGGATAAGTACTCATGGCCTTCAGGATTTCCGATGAGGAATAGCCAAGGGCCTCCAGAGCCAGGATGGCATCCTTCCGCTCCTGACTTGTGGATGCAGCAGTTTCACCGGAAGGGCCGGCCGGAACCTCTGCATTCTTTTCCAGGATGGATTCCAGATCCATCTTGTCTTTGAGATCCAGAATGATTCTCTGGGCCGTCTTCGGTCCGACGCCGGGCGCCTTGGAAATGAGCTTTGCATCGCCGCCTGCAATGGCAAAGCGGAGATCATCCGGAGACAGGGTTGAAAGAATGGTGACCGCCGCCTTGGGACCGACCCCGTTGACTCCGATCAGCAGGCGGAAGAGCTCCAGCTCCTCCTTCTTCAGAAATCCATAGAGGACGAAGGCATCCTCTCGGACCTGAAAATAGGTATGAATGCGGATGTCGCCGTCCCGCTCCAGCCGGCTTAAGTCCCCGGCCGGCATGAAAATCTGAAAGCCCATGCCCTGATGGTCCAGAATGACGGAATCCGGCAGGATCTCAGCCACCGTTCCGCTGATATAGGAAATCATTGATAGAAAACTCCTTTCTCTGCCGGCAGCCGCCTGAGAACCTCATGCCCTGTGATTCCGATGACAAATCCGGCTGCCATACCTCCCAGGCTCAGGACCGGGAAGTAGAAATATAGACCGGGGCTCTGCATGACGATCACAGCCATGATCATCTGCCCCAGATTGTGGGTCATGCCTCCGGCCATACTGATCGTAATCAGACGGAAGAGCCCGCATTTTTTCAGTCCGAACATAACAAAAAGACTGAGCAAGCCGCCTGCAAGACTGTAGATGATGGAAAAGGGATTTCCAAAGAGGATTCCAGACAAAAGAATCCTTACCAGGCTGACCGAAACCGTATCGGCAAGACTTTCCCGATAGAGCATCAGGATCACGACCAGATTGGTCAGGCCGATTTTAAGACCCGGCACTCCGATGGGAATGGGGATCAGACTGTCCAGATAGGACAGCATGAGGGAGATCCCCAGGCAGGCCCCTAGGGTTATGATTTTTTCCGTACCTTTTCTCCCGGTCATTTTATTCATCCTTAATTCGCTACAGAATCATATTTCGACTTCTTACCGCCCAGGACCGTCACCACCACCCGGTTGGGCAGGCAGACAATGGTCTGGCCGTCGGCATGAATCTTTCCCGTTTTGACACAGAGCTTATCCGGACAGTCCGCATCCTTCATACAGACCTGTCCGTCCTTGATCTTCACGGTATTCATGATCTTCCCATCCGAATCCGGGATTTTTATAGTCTGATCCTCCCGAAGAGAATAGGTCCCGTAGGTCGATCCGTTGACCTCGATCCGTACCCGGGCCCCACTCTGCTTCGACCGGTTCAGAGCGATAAGGAAGAAAGCCAGGGTAACAAGCAGCATAGCCAGAATCAGAAGAATATCCGCCTTATGAAAATAATGGCGGAAGGGAAAGCCCTCTTTACTTCTTCGATCGGTCAAAACTGATGAAGGATCCTTTGTTTGACTTTGGTCTGCATTTGATGACACTCTGTTCTCTTCCTCTTGCTCTTCCAGACAATTACTCCTGCATCTCGCCGATATAGTAGAAGCCGTGGCATTCCGAAAGCTTTACATTGACGATCTGTCCGATCAGGTCGGGGCTTCCGGGGAAGTGTACAACCGAATTGTTTTCCAGGCGGCCAGTCACAAGGGCCGGATTCTCGCGGTTGACACTCTCCACAAGAACCTTCCCGGTCCTGCCCTCCAGGGCCTGGGCCCGCTCTCTTCCGTATCTCTGGACCTCAGCCAGGAGGCGGGAGAAACGATCCTTTACGACATCCGCCGGCACCTGATCCGGCCGGCTGGCCGCCGGCGTACCGGACCGCTTGGAATATTCAAAGGTAAAGGCGCTGTCGTAGCGGACCTTACGAACCACATCCATAGTCTCCTCGAAGTCTTCCTCGGTCTCACCCGGATAGCCGACGATAATGTCGGTCGACAGGGCGACATCCGGAATGGCCTCGCGGATCCTTCTGACCAGATCCAGATAGGACTCCTTGGTATAGTGGCGGTTCATGTCCTTCAAGATCCGGGTAGATCCGGACTGGAGCGGCAGATGGATATGATGGCAGACATGCTTTGAAGCTGCAATGGTATCGATCAGCTCCTGGGACAGATCCTTGGGATGGCTGGTCATAAAGCGGATCCGCTCGATCCCCGGCACCTGATCCACCTCATGGAGAAGCTCTGCAAAGGAGACCGTCGGATTCAATTCCTTTCCGTAGGAATTGACATTCTGGCCTAAAAGCATGACCTCCTTGACTCCGTCCTTTACCATGCCCTCCACCTCGGTCAGAATGGCCTTGGGATCCCGGCTCTTCTCCCGGCCGCGGACATAGGGGACGATACAGTAGCTGCAGAAATTATTGCAGCCGAAGGAGATATTGATACCGGTCTTGAAGCGGTAGGTCCGGTCAATGGGGAGATTCTCGACCGGCTCTGCACCCTTTTCCAGGACATGAACGGTGGTCTTTCCGGTCTTCATGTTTTCCGTCAGAAGTTCGGCCAGTTCATGAATATTATGGGTTCCGAACATGATGTCGACAAAGGGATAGCTCTTTCGAATCTTATCTACGACATTCTTCTCCTGAATCATGCAGCCGCAGATGGCGATCCGCATGTGTGGATTCTTATCCTTGTAGCCGTGGAGAATGCCCAGCCGTCCGAAGACCCGGTTGTCCGCATTTTCACGGACCGTACAAGTATTGTAGACGACGAGATCCGCATCCTCGGAATCCGACTTTTCATATCCCACATCTTCCAGAATTCCCCTGAGTTTCTCCGAATCCCGGGCATTCATCTGGCAGCCGAAGGTCGTGACATGGAAGGTCAGCTTCCGTCCGGCTTCCTTCTCTTCTTTCTCGAGAAGCTTCTTTGCCTCTCCGATAAAGTAATACTGGCGCTCCGGTTCTGTGGTCGGAATCTGAATCTGATTCTGCATAAAATATATATCCTATCTATGAATAATTAAAAATTTTCTTTCTGTACCCGGAACCCGATGCTCTCGGATTCTGATCCAATCTGGTCCTGTCTTATCTGATCAGAAGGTATAAATTCTGTTTTCGGTCACCAGATAATCCAGGGGCATATCCCAGTCTCTGACCGGAATCCGGCCTTCGATCTGGTTGGCAAAGGCCGTCCCGATCCGGATGGTCTGGGGATGCTCTGCAAAGAAACGGTCATAGAAGCCGCCACCATAGCCGATCCGGTCGCCCTTCTGATCAAAGACCAGTCCGGGAGTGATGGAAAGAAGGAGCTGGTCCTTTTCAGCCAAGGCATGCTTTATGTCCTGGCTGTCTGGCTCCGGAATGTGCATGGCACCCGGTCGGAAGGAATCTATGGTATCTGCCTTAAAGAAACGGATTTCTCTCTTTTTCATGTCCGTCACCGGGAAATAGAGGTCTCTTCCGTGATCCATCCATTCCTGATAGATGGGAAGCAGATTTACCTCGTTTCCGATCGGATAATAACAGAGAAGGGACAGATCTGCGGGCAGGGAATTCACAAGTCTTCTCAAATGACGGCGGACCGGCACCGAGCAGAAATCCTTCTCCTCTTCGGTCATCCGGTTTCTCACCGCCTTATGAAAGCGGCGGATCTGATCGATGTCCGCTTTCGGGTCCTCTGTCTCATCCAGACCTGTTCTTATGAATTCAGCCAGTGGCTTGTCCAGGTTTTCTTCATTTAACACCTGATTCATCCGATATCATCCTCCAGAAAATCGATCAGATCGAAATCTTCATCATAATGAGGCAGGAAAAGGGTTCCTGCCGGCTCCTCGTGGAACATGCGGTGCAGGACACCGACATGCTCGGCATTGGAGATCAGCATGGCAATGCCGGAATTCACGACAATCTTTGCCGCCCGAAGCTTGGTGGACATACCGCCGGTTCCGACATCGCTGCCCGGCTGATCACTGGCCATGGCCATGATATGTTCATCCAAACGGTCGACCACACGGATCAGCTTCGCATCCGGATTGGTCTTCGGGTCATCCGTATAGAGTCCGTCGATATCTGACAGAAGGACCAGAAGATCCGCCTCGGTCATGGCTGCCACCATGGCGGACAGGGTATCATTATCGCCGAATTGGATCTCATAGGTCGAAATCGTATCGTTCTCATTGACAATGGGAATGACACCCAGCTCGAAAAGCTCATTAAAGGTATTCTCAGCATTTTTCCGGGAGACATTATCGATCATGGTTGCTTTCGTCATCAGGACCTGGCCCGAAATCTGGCCGTATTCGCGGAAGAAATTCTGATAGACCGACATGAGTCTGGCCTGTCCGACCGCAGCCAGAGCCTGGCGCTCGGGAAGGCTCTTGGGCCGTTCGTTGATTCCCAGGTTCTGCCGTCCAATCGCAATGGCACCGGAGGAAACCAGACAGACATCCAGTCCCCGGTTCTTTAAATCGGCAAGCTCCCGGACCAGATGCTCGATCTTAACAAAATCCAGATGGCCGGTCTCCGGATGGGTCAGGGAATTCGAACCGATCTTTACAATAATCCTTCGGATTTTCGAGATGTCGAAGCCCTCTGCCATCCTTTCCGTATTCCTGGAAATATCTCTATCTATAACATGATCTGACATGACGCTATATCCTTTCCAAACTATATTACCATACCATATTTGAAAGCTTTTCGCATCAAAGGATAAACAAAGATGGAAGGATAGAAAAAACCCTGCCCTTCTCTCTGAAAACCGATTGCAGATTCAGAGGGAAAAGACAGGGTTCTTGTTGGTCTGTTCAGACGATTGCTATAATTATTTTTTGATCTGTTTGTCCTGTTCAGACATCCGGGACAAGGCTTCTGCTTTCCTGCAGAAGACAATTCTGCCGCTTAGTCTGCAGCTCCTGCCGGAGCGGCAGTTTCTTTCGCATCCTCCGCCACACGAACCTGGCCGGGCTGAAGAAGAATGATCTTCCGCGGGCACTTAGCTGCGCAGATACCGCAGCCGACACACTTGGACTGGTCGATCTCTGCAATATTATTGACGACATGAACCGCATCATGCGGGCAGTTCTTCTCGCAGAGCTTACATGCGATACAGCCGACACTGCATTCCTTCATGACATCCTTGCCCTTTTCCTCATTTCTGCAGGAAACGATGTAGGCACTGTCATAAGGAACAAAAGTAATCAGCTTCTGCGGGCAGGCCTTGATACACTTGCCGCAGGCCTTACATTTCTCCTTGTCGACACGGGCAATGCCGTCAACGACATGGATGGCATCAAATTCACAGACCTTGACGCAGGATCCGAAGCCCATACAGCCGAAGCTGCAGGCCTTGTGGGTTCCGCCGGGAACCATCTTGGCTGCAGAACAGTCTTCAAAGCCGCTGTAGATATAACGGTCCTTAGCCTTGGTGCAGTCGCCGTTGCAGCGGACATAAGCCACTTTCTTCTCTTCTTTTCCAGCTTCGACACCCATGATGCCGGCAATAATCTTTGCGACCGGCTCACCGCCGACCGGGCACTGATTGACCGGTGCCTTGCCGGCTGCAATGGCCTTGGCGCAATCCGCACATCCGGCGAATCCGCAGCCGCCGCAGTTATTTCCGGGCAGAGCGTCCAGAACGGCGCTTTCCTTGGGATCGACCTTGACTTCAAATTTCTTGGCAGAGAAGGTCAGGAAGAAGCCGATCAAACATCCGGTCAGACCGATCAATACGGTCGCTATCACGATTCCATACATAATCTACTCTCCCTTCCGCTTCAGACTCCGGAGATCATTCCGGAGAAGCCCATGAATGCAATTGCCATAAGACCTGCTGTAACGACGACGATTGCAGAACCCTGGAAGGCATGAGGGATATCGTTATATTCAATTTTCTCCCGGATGCCGGCCATGATGATAATGGCAATGGCGAAACCTACGGCAATACCGAAGCCGTATACGGTACCGGTCAGAATGTTGTACTTGTATTTAACAATATTCAGTGCTGCACCGAGTACACAGCAGTTGGTTGTGATCAGGGGCAGATAGATACCGAGGGCCCGGTAAAGGGACTGGACATTTTTCTTTAAGAACATCTCAATGAACTGAACCAGGGCTGCGATGACCAGAATGAATACGATGGTATTCATATAATCGAGGTCCAGGGGCTTTAAGATCAGCTCATGAATAATGCTGGTAACCAGTGAGGACAGGGTTACTACGAAGATAACGGCACCGCCCATACCTGCCGCTGTACTGACCTTCTTCGATACACCGAAGAAGGGGCAGAGTCCGAGGAACTGGCTCAGCACGACATTGTTCACAACGGAGGATGAGATCAGAATTAAAAGTAAGGTCTTCATTTGTTCTCCTCCTTATTCTCAGCTGCGGCAGCCGGAGCCTTGGCTTCGGCCTTGACCGGTTTTACAGCCTTTTCGGCCTTCTCGGTCTTTAAAGACAGGGTCTCAGGCTGCATGCCATGGCAGGATGCCCGAAGTGCGCACCCGCTGCAGTCACCGGTATAGATACAGCCCTGTGCAGGAGGAAGGGGTTTGCCCTTGGCTGCTGCCTTTTCTCTGACAATCTTCATAACGGCAATTAAGATTGCCAGAATGAAGAAGGCACCAGGTGCCAGACCGAAAATGGAGATTGGTGTGTAGCCGGCTTTTCCTGTCGAAGGATCTGCCAGGGGAAGAATCTGAATTCCGAAAATCTTGCCCTGGGCGATAATTTCACGGACGGCACTGATCAGAGTCAGGGAAATGGTAAAACCAAGTCCCATGCCGAGACCATCGAAAAGAGACGCGATAACGCCATGCTTGTTGGCATATGCCTCGGCACGTCCGAGGATAATACAGTTAACAACGATCAGAGGAATGAAGATTCCGAGGGAATCATAGAGTGCCGGGACGAAGCCTTCGACCAGGAACTGAACGATGGTAACCAGTGTTGCAACGATGACGATATAGGCCGGCATACGGACCGTATCCGGAATGATCTTACGAAGCGCTGAAATCACAACGTTTGAAAGAACCAGAACCGCTGTTGCCGACAGACCCATGCCGATGGCGTTGAAAACGGTTGTTGTAATGGCAAGTGTGGAACACATACCAAGCATCAGAACTGTTGTCGGATTCTCACGGAAAATACCGTTCCAGAGCCGTTCCAGAGGAGTATCTGCTTTCAGCTTTTTCATCTTTAATTTCCTCCCTTCAGCTCACTGTTATAGTAGGTAAAGCCGGCATCCACTGCTGTGGTGATGGCCCGGGAGGTAATGGTTGCGCCGCTGATGGCTTCAATGTCATTCTCTCCCTTGTCTGCGCCGTGCTTTACGACACTGTAGGTTCCGTTTTTCAGGCCTTTGAACTGGTCACAGAAATCTTTATCACTGTTCTTATCGTCCTCCGTGGACTTCATGCCAAGACCTGCGGTCTCACTGATCGAGGTGATGGAATACTTGGTCATATTGCCTTTCTTGTCGATGCCCATGGAGAAAGTGATATTTCCGCCATAACCAGCTGATGAGGTGAGCGTAATGACATAGCCGATCGACTTTCCGGAAGAATCCTTGGCTTCCATAACCTCATCGACCGTATCCTTATCATAGCCCTTTTTCTTGACCAGAGCGGTTGCCTTACTGCTGCTGAAGCCGCTGACTTCCTCAAAGCTCTTGGCCTTGGGAAGAACCTCACGATAGGCTTCCTGGGTAGCCTTTTCCTGAGCCGCAGCAATGGGCTGCTTTGTAACCTCATGCGCAGCGCCGAGACAGAAACCGGAAACCAGAGTAATCAAAGTCAGAATTAATGCATCTTTTGTGCCTCTCTTCATTTCTGATCCCCTCCCTTCTTCTCTTTCACAATACCGAAAGCAGTCGGAACCGTTACACGCTCAATCAGAGGAACAATCAGGTTGGAAATGATGATTGCATAGCTGACGCCCTCTGCAGAGCTTCCGAAGATTCGGAAGAGTCCGGTCAGAACACCTAAGAGAATTCCATAGATGATCTGTCCGTTCGGAGTGATCGGGCTTGTGACATAATCCGTTGCCATAAAGAAGGCACCCAGGATCAGACCACCTCCGCAGATCTCTTCGATGAGATAGGTTAAATCAAAACCGTGTCCGCCGAAAAGAAGGACGAAGATGGAAAATGTAATCAGATAAGTTGCCGGGATCCGAATCTTTATGATACCTGCCAGAAGCAGGATGATGGCTCCGATCAGAAGAGCGATGACGCTGGTTTCGCCGATGGTACCGGGCTCGGTGCCAAGAAGCATCTTGACCGGATCTACAGACTGGCCTGCCTTTAAATTTGCCAGAGGCGTTGCTGTTGTCACACCGTCGTAGCTGAAGCTTGTCATCTGCTGGGTAAAGGACAAAAGCAGGAAGCATCTTGCACCCAGAGCCGGGTTCATAAAGTTCTGTCCAAGTCCGCCGAAGAGCATCTTGACCACAACGATACCGAAGATTCCGCCAAGTACCGGTACAAACCAGGATACGGTGTGGGGAAGGTTCAGTCCGAGAAGAAGGCCGGTCACGACAGCGGACAGGTCGCTGATCGTATTCTTCTTATGAACAATTTTGTCATAGATATATTCCGAAGCGACACAGGATATGATTGAAAGAATCACTACCCAGAGCGCCCGGGGTCCGAAATTGAAAATGCCGAAGATCGTAGCAGGGAGAAGTGAGATAATCACCCAAAGCATAATCTTCTGTGTGTCCATCTTTTCTCTGACATGGGGAGAAGACGTTACATGAATTAGTTCACTCACGGATATTCACCTCTTCCTATTTCTTCTGCTTTCTCTTGTCTGCCAGGATCTGCTTCTTCATGGTCCGGATTTCCTGAGCCAGAGGTCTTCTGGCCGGACATACGTAGCTGCAGCTGCCGCACTCGATGCACTCGAGTCCGTACTGCTTTTCAAAAGAAGCCTTGTCGCCGTGCTCCGAAAGCTTTGACAGATGTGCCGGAATCAGTCGTTCCGGACAGGCATCTACACAGCGTCCGCAGTTGATGCAGGGCGTTGTCTCATACTTGGATGCTTCATCTTCTGTAAAGCAGAGAAGAGCCGAGGTTGTCTTGGTAACCGGGACGTCCAGATCGAACATGGCGAAGCCCATCATGGGTCCGCCGGAAATCATCTTGGCTGCCGGGGCCTTAAGACCGTCTGCTGCATCCAGAATTTCCTGAATGGATGTTCCGGTCAGAACCTTGAAATTTCTGGGGTCTGTCACAGCGTCGCCGGAAACGGTAAAGATCCGCTCCATCAGAGGCTTTCCTTCGGTAACCGCATCATCGATGGCACAGATAGTTTCCACATTGTCTACGATACAGCCGGCATCGGCAGGAAGCATCTTGGAATAGATGTCTCTTCCGGTAACCGCGTGGATAATCTGACGCTCACCGCCCTGAGGGTATTTCGTCTGAAGTTCGACAACGGAAATTCTGGGATCATCTTTTACAAGCTCGGAGAATTCTTTAATGCAGTCGGGTTTGTTGTTCTCGATTGCAAGAACACCCTTGGCATTATCGAAAAGACTTAAAATGATCTGCAAGCCGCGGACCAGTTTCTCGGGATGCTCGACCATCATCCTGTAGTCACAGGTAAGATAGGGTTCGCATTCTGCACAGTTGGCGATGATGTAATCGATCTGATCCGGATTCTTCGGAGCAAGCTTAACATGAGTCGGGAATCCTGCACCGCCCATGCCGACGATTCCGGCATCCTTGATTTTCGAAAGAATCTCTTCTTTGGAAAGTTTATGGAAATCCGGAGTCTCTGTGAAAGGAACCTCCTCGTACTGGCCGTCATTTTCCACAATGATAGCATCTACCATATCTCCGGTAGCGTTACGATGCTTCTCGATCGATTTTACCGTACCTGAGACAGAACTATAAACCGGTGCTGATACAAATCCACCGGCTTCAGCCAGGAGCTGCCCCCGTAAGATATGATCTCCCTTCGCCACGACAGGCTTTGCCGGAGCACCGATGTGCTGCGACATCAGAAAAGTCAAATCCCCCTTGGGAAGCAATTCCTTGATTGGCTTGTCCTTGGAGAGGTCCTTCCCTTCAAAGGGATGAACTCCTCCCTGAAACGTATGTAAGCCCATGAACTGACCTCCTTTGTATTACGCATACAATACAAATTTCTTATTTATTATAACACTTTTTGTAAATATCAATAGAAAATTGTCATGTATTTTGTATAGTATTATGCACTTTATCAGAACCAATTCAATTTTGAGTGAAAATCCTACGCGAATTGCACAAGCAGATCGACAAACGTGTCATAGTTTGTCAATAATTTAACAATAGACGATTTGACTGCGTGAAGGGTGTAAATTGGTTATAATACATACGAAAGAGGCCTGTCTCTTGTTAAAAAAGAAAGAATAAAGAAATGAAAATCATACACTACCCGGATCAGAAAATTGAAAATCCGCCCAAGGCCCTGGCCGGTCTGTCTCAGAGTGATCTCTTTCTGGACATCGAGACCACCGGTCTGTCTTCAAAGCGGAATCCCATCTACCTGATCGGGCTCGGCAAATATAAGGCGGTCTCCTCTTCGGTCTCAGTCAGCCAGTTCTTCGCCGAATCGAAGGAAGAGGAAAAATCCATTCTGTCCGCTTTTCTGGATGAGATCAAAAACGCATCCACTCTCGTTACCTTCAACGGAAACCGTTTTGATCTCCCTTATTTAAGGGACCGGCTCCTTCACTATGAGATGGAGCCCGGTCTCCTGGAATCCATTCCGAAGAAAGATCTCTATCTGGATTTCCGCCCGGCCAGGAAATACTACAACCTCCCCTCTCTCCGCCAGAAGGCCATCGAGGAATTCCTGGGCATCCGCAGAGAAGACGAGAAGAACGGCGGCGAACTGATTCCGGTTTATCACGCATATGAGAGAACGCGGGATCCGAAACTGGGTCATCTTCTCCTTCTTCATAATAAAAATGACGTTGAAGATATGATTCCGCTCTTTCAGATGTATGATTATCTCCCTTCCGAAAGGCTCAGCGCTCCTCTCTCCCTTCAAAAGATCAGCCAGGAAGGTCCAGACACTATCCTTTTCTTTGGAAAGTCCTCTCTGCTCCTGCCATCGGAAGTCCGTTACCGGGAAGACAGCCTGCTCTTAAGCCTTGATCGGGGACGAGTCAAAGGAGCCGTCTTCCCGGAACAAAAGGATCTGGTTTTCGCCCTGCCGGATTATAAAGCTTACGTCTTTCTTCCGGAAGAAAACCGCATCCTGCCCAAAGTACTTGCAGAAAGTCTACCTAAAGGCCGCTATCGGAAAGCCAGAAAGAACGAATGCATCGAGCATGTCAGCGGGTTCTTTCTCTCCCTTCTTCCGGGTATGAGCTCGCCCGGCGGTATATCATCTGATGAACTCTTTGACCGGATCTATTTCGAAGAAGCCGCGCCAAAAAAACAATATATTCGGATACCCGAAACACCACAGGATCTTGAATCTCCGGAAAATTCTGAAGAATCCATGGCCAAATGCAGGATTCAAAATTATCTGAACTTATATCTCCTCTCCCGCTTTCGCTGACAGCCATATCATTTCATGTGGTTGTCATGCGTATGATCAGCTGAGTCAATAAGTCATCATTATTATTAAATCCAGACAAGAAAAAAGAGCCCCGGGCAATGCCCGGGGCTCTCATTTCAATTAATATGAATGCTGAATCGACAGAAGATTACTGATTCTTGTAATCGTCAACATTAACATCAGCGTAGTCGGAATTCTCGTTATCCTGCTCAAGAGCCTTGATGCTGAGGGAGATCTTGTGCTCGTTCTCACGCAGCTCAACAACCTTAGCAGTAACTTCCTCACCGGTCTTCAGTACATCGGAAGGCTTGTCAACATGCTCCTTGGAAATCTGAGAAACATGAAGCAGAGCATCGATGCCCGGCTCAAGCTCGATGAATGCACCAAAGTCAGTCATACGTGCAACCTTACCGGTTACTACAGTGCCGACTGCATACTTCTCAGCTGCGCCGTTCCAAGGATTCTCATCCTCGAACTTGCGGGAAAGTGCAATCTTATGACCGTTGATATTCTTGATGAAGACACGAACCTTATCATCTACATGATAAAGCTTCTTCGGGTTATCAACGTGGCCCCAGCTCATCTCAGAGATATGAAGCAGTCCGTCTACGCCGCCGAGATCGATGAATGCACCGAAATCTGTAACGTTCTTGACAGTTCCTTCGATGACGTCGCCAACATGGATCTTCTCGAAGAATTCCTTCTGAAGCTCTTCCTTCTTGGCAACCAGAAGCTGCTTACGATCACCGATGATTCTTCTCTTTCTGGGATTGAATTCAGTAATAACAAATTCGATTTCCTTGCCGTCATACTGATGCAGATCCTTGACATAGGTATCCGCAACAAGACTTGCAGGAACGAATACTCTTGCATCATCAACAACAACGGAAAGACCGCCGTTCAGAACCTTAACGACCTTACCGGTCAGTACTTCATGGTTCTCAAAAGCTTCTCTCAGCTTTTCGTTACCCTTCTCCTGAGCAAGACGTCTGTAAGAAAGGACAACCATGTTGTCATCATTCTGAGTCTTTACAACAATTGCTTCCATCTTATCGCCAACTTTGGCAACGGTTGTAAGATCAAGATTGGAGTCATCGGAATACTCGTTACGAGTGATTACTCCATCGGACTTATAACCGATATTAAGATCGATCTCATCCGGCTTTACCGCAATAACGGTACCTTCTACGATTTCCCCGTTGTGAATCGTCTTGAACGATTCGTTCAGCATTTCCTCAAAGCTCTGTTCTGGCATGTTTCCTGAACCTCCTGAATAATTTTTTGTGGCGTTGACGCCCCTGCTGTTATTCCTACGCTGTCAATGGATTCGATTACGGACAGATCCAGGTCGTCTCGAGATTGGATAAAGTAGGTCCGGGGATTGATCTCTTTACAAATCTCGTAGAGCTTCTGTGAATTAGAACTGTGTTTACCGCCTATAACAATCATCACATCAACTTTATCTGCAACCGCTGCCGCCTCATTCTGGCGCTCAGCTGTAGCGCTGCAGATCGTATTCAAACAAAATATACTATAACCTTTATTCTCAATTATTTCAACAAGTTCTTCAAATTTCTTGTAATTAAAGGTCGTCTGGGAAACCAGACAGATTTTTCTGTCCAAAGGCAGAGAAAGGCTTTCCGCCTCTTCCTTCGTGCTGATGACTTCATAGTCATCACCCGGAATCCAGCCGATGATGCCTTCGACCTCCGGGTGCTCTCGGTTTCCTGTAATAATGATATGGTAGCCTTTTTTGGCATACTCATTGACGACCCTGTGTATTTTCAGGACGAAGGGACAGGTGGCATCGACCGTTTCAAAGCCATGATCCTTCAGCCGGTCCATGACTTCCGAAGAGACACCGTGCGAACGGATAATAACGGTTCCCTTGTCCATCTGATCCAGGTCACAGTCCTCATCCATGACATTGACTCCGCGGGCCTTCAGATCATCCACAACGATCTCATTATGAATGATTGGTCCGTAGGTATAGATAGGTCGGCCGTCATCCTTCTTGATTTCTCTTTCAACGGTTTCCAGCGCCCGCTTGACGCCGAAGCAGAAGCCCGCGCTCTGTGCGAGAATTACCTTCATATTAGACTTCTTTCATCTTGACCAGACTTACGATCCGATCGGTGACTTCCTCAATTGACATATGGGAGGAATCCACGAGAATAGCATCCTCCGCCTGGCGAAGGGGTGCGATGGTCCGGTTCATATCCTGCTCGTCACGCTTCTTCACGTCCTCAATGATCTGGTCCAGATCTGCGGTCTGTCCCTTGGCGATCAGTTCATCATAGCGTCTCTTTCCACGGATCTCAGCGCTGGCGGTAAGGAAGATCTTCACATCGGCCTGAGGCAGAACGACCGTTCCGATATCCCGGCCGTCCATGAGAACCGACTGCTTCTTTGCCAGGTCCTTCTGCAGATTCAGAAGAGCTGCGCGGACCTTGGAATAGGCACTGACAGTAGATGCGGCAGCACTGACCTCCGGCGTCCGGATAAAGGGTGTCACATTCTCCCCATTGACCAGGACAGCCTGTTCGCCCTTTTCATAGGAAATGGAGACGGAAAGCTTCTCTGCTTCTGCCGAGACAGCCGCTTCATCCTTTAAATCAATGCCCTTCTTTAATATATGATAGGCCATGCCCCGGTACATGGCACCGGTATCGACATAAATATAGCCCAGCTCCTTAGCTGCCCGTCTGGCAATGGTACTTTTACCTGCGCCGGCAGGTCCGTCAATTGCGACATTCATAATTTTCTTCATAATGGTCTATCTTTCCTCTCTCTCATCTGGCTACTGTCCAGCCTTATCATTCAAAGATTTTCTTTCATCCTTCTCCTGCAGAAATCATCTCTCCGGATTCACTGCGGGATTCGCAGCGGTGTTCAAATCCTTAAGTCCATCTCCTGCCAGAAAGCCTGTGGAAAAGGCTGCCTGCAGGTTGAAACCTCCGGTATAGCCGTCGATATCCAGGACCTCTCCGGCGAAATACAGACCGCGGACCTTTTTTGCCTCCATGGTAGACGGGGAGATTTCCTTGACCGAGACACCGCCCTGAGTCACAATGGCCTGGCGGAAGCCTTCGGTTCCGTTTACGGTCAGGCGGAAATGCTTCAATGTATCGACAAGCAGAGCCCGCTCTTCCTTTGTGATGTCATGGACCTTTTTCTCATCCGAAATCCCGGTCTGGTTCAGTAACACCGGGATCATCCGGGCCGGAAGCAGGCCGCCCATGACCGTATGGAGGTTCTTATTGGGCTGCTGATCGAAATCGCGGAGAAGTCTCTGATCCAGCTGATCCGGGCTCAGGGCCGGTTTGAAGTCGATAAAAGCCGGCAGGGTCCCGCACTCCTCCAGGAATTTCCCGCATCTGGCCGACGCCTTTAAAACCAGAGGCCCCGTGATGCCGAAATGGGTGAACATCATCTCTCCAAGCTCATGGAAGGACTGCTTCTTCGCATTCTTTCCATAGGGCATAGTCAGGCTGACATTCTTCAAGGACAGGCCCTGGAGGGCATAGATATCGCTTTCCTCCGTCCGAAGGGGAACCAGGCTCGGCCGAAGATTTGTCACCTTAAGTCCCTCCTCCCGGGCAAAGCGGTAGCCGTCGCCGGTCGATCCGGTGGTCGGATAGGAAAGACCTCCGGTACAGACAATGACCGCATCCGCCGGAACCTTCCTGCCATCAGATAAAGTCAGACCGGTCACACGCTTTGTGTATTTCTCCTTTGGACCCAGTTCTTCCGGCGAAAGCTCCTCTGTCAGAAGAGCTTTGACCTCGGTCCGAAGACAGACCTTCACATGCAGACGCTTGAGCTCTGTCTCCAGGGCCTTTGTAATATCCGAGGCATGATCAGAGACCGGGAAAACCCGGTTTCCTCTCTCCGTCTTCAGAGGTATTCCCTCCTTTTCGATCATTTTCATCAGATCTTCATTGGTGAAGCGATAGAGAGAGCTGTAGAGAAAGCGGGGATTCGAAATGTAGTTCGAAAAGAATTCATCGATGGGAGCCGCGTTGGTACAGTTGCAGCGACCCTTGCCGGTGATATAGATTTTCTTCCCCAGCTTCTCATTTTTCTCATAGATTGTCACACTGTGACCCTTTTTGGCGGCAGCGATCGCCGCCATCATGCCGGCGGCTCCTCCGCCGATGACTGCTGCTTTCATGAGTCTTCTTCCTCCGGGTCCTCTTCTGCATTTCCTCTGGATTTTCTCTTGGGGAAGCGCATTTTTACCGAGTCATCCACCCGGTCGATTTCATCGCTTTCATAGACCTGATATTCATCCCAGATATGCTCCAGAAGTCCAAGCGTGTCCGCAACCTCATCCTGCTTCTTCATGCAGAGAGAAACGATCAGGGCATTGATGACGGAAAGCGGTGCCACCAGGGAATCCACGATGGATGCCATATCGCTCTTGGCGATCAGATTGCAGGAGGAATAGAGGTTCATGGGAGAATTCACAGAATCTGTCAGGGTAATGACCCGGGCGCTCCTGTTATTGGCGAATTCCAGGGCCTTTAAGGTCCGCATGGAATAGCGTGGAAAACTGATTCCGATAATGACATCCTTCTCATTGATCCGGATCATCTGTTCAAAAATTTCACTGGAGGAATTGGTCTGAAGGAGGATGACATTGTCGAAGATCAAATTCAGATAAAAAGCCAGGAAATTGGCTAAGGATGCGCAGGAACGGATTCCGATCACATAGATTCTCCTGGCATTTAAGATGGTGTCCACAGCCAGTTCAAAGGCCTTGTCATCGATCTCCTGCAGGGTCTGCTTGATCTTCTCTTCATCCGAATGGAGGACGGATTCGAGGATCTTCGACTGGCTGATCCGGCCGTAGGTCACTTCCATTCTCTGGATGGAATTCAGCTTGTTACGGACCATTTCCTCCAGGGCCTTCTGGAAATCCGGATAGCCCTTGTAGCCAAGCGTCATAGCGAAGCGGACCACCGTCGATTCTGAGACGCCGACGGTCTCTCCCATTTTGGCAGCCGTCAAAAAGACCGCCTTATCATAATTATCTGCAATGTAATTCGACAGAAGCTTCTGCCCCTTGGACATCCGGCTGTAGTGCCGGTTGATCCGGTTCATAAGATCGCTGTTCGTTGACATGTATTTTCCTGTCTGATTTCCTTTTAAAACTAAAAAACGCCTGATTTGGTCTGTTTCAGATCCATATTTTCCCGAAAAGCTGCTCGTATCCGTCCGGCTTTCCGAATGTTTCCATTATATCATTAGGTCCGATCGCTTCAGGACCGGTTTTCCTCCTTCGCGGTCTCATTCGCGGTCTTCTTCTGTGCGTAGTCCTTTGTAAGCCTTACAACAACTGGCGACAGGGCCAGAACAGCGATCAGGTTGGGTATTGCCATCAGAGCATTCATGCTGTCGGCCAGATTCCAGACCACATCCAGCTTGACGCTGGCACCGACGACGACAAAGATCACATAGATTGCCTGATAGACAGCCATACCGCGGGGTCCGGCCAAAAACTCCATACAGCGTCCGCCGTAAAGACTCCAGGACAGAAGTGTGGAGAATGCAAACAGAGTAATGCAGACCGCAATGATGGAAGCACCCAGCTTGTCACCGAAAGAGGTGGAGAAAGCCATGATGGTCAGATCCGCCGCCGCGGACTTTCCATAGAACTGTCCGGCACAGCCGGAACAGAGAATAGCCAGTGCAGTCAGAGTGCAGATGATAATGGTGTCCGCAAAAACCTCGAAGACGCCGTACATGCCCTGCTCTACCGGATGCTTGACATCCGCTGCCGCATGAGCGATCGGTGCGGTACCGAGACCGGCTTCATTGGAAAAAATGCCGCGTCCGAAACCGGCCCGCATGGCCTGCTGGATAGCCACGCCTGTAAGTCCGCCGCCGATGGCGGAAGGATCAAAGGCACCGCTGAAGATCTGTTCAAATACCCTGCCGATATTGTTTCCGTGCGTAAAGACAACGACCAGGGCAGATATAATATAGACCAGAGCCATAATGGGAACCAGCTTCTCTGTTACATTGCCGATTCTCTGCAGACCGCCGAAAAGGACAAGAATTGTGAGAATTGCGCCTACAATACCGATAATGACATAGATCATGTGAAGGGCAGTATCATCAATGGAGGGATTATAGGCCCTGAAAACCGATCCGATCGATGAGGCAATGGTATTGATCTGGGTCATACAGCCGGTTCCAAGGGCCGCAACCATGGCGAAGATACAGAAGACAATGGAAAGCCATTTCCATTTGCTTCCCAGACCGTTCACGATGTAATACATAGGCCCGCCGACATAGTCGCCCTTTTCGTTTTTCTTCCGGTAGTGAACAGAAAGAACGATCTCGGCATATTTGGTACACATACCGAATAGAGCCGCAATCCACATCCAGAAAATGGCACCGGGACCGCCGATGGCAATGGCGCCGGCAACACCGGCAATGTTTCCGGTTCCGACCGTTCCGGCCAGAGCTGTTGTCAGGGCCTGGACCGGGGACAGAGTTCCTTCTCTGGTATCCGATTTCTTTTGAAAAAGCTTGCCAACGGTATTCTTCATGATGGTTCCGAATTTTCGGAACTGGAGAAATCCCAGTCTCGCACTGAGAAAAATACCTGTGCCAAGAAGCAGGATCAGCATGGGGATTCCCCATACTGCGGCATCCAGCCGTGATGAAAACTCTGTCAGCCTGGTCAGTATTTCATTCATAATCTTTTTTCGCCTTCCTCTTTCCCGAATTTACATTTTGTTTTTCATTATAGCATACTTATCAGCGCTGTCCTCTAACTTTTATATAGACAAAAAAGCTCCGCCTCGCACAATCAAATGCAAGGCAGAGCTTCTTATTCCGGATTTGATTTCAAAACCGATTTTTCCGTTGGATTTCGGAATTCTATCCCCGATTCAGATTTCCGACAGAAGGAAGGACCTTCATCTGCCATCAGACAGGATAGGCACCGTTCTTCTTGTCAGCAGCCTTGGGATCAACGCCGGTCTGCTGAGCCTGACGATACTTGAAGAACTCGGTTGCAACCTGAGGGAACAGAGCATAGGAAAGAGTATCCTCATCCTGCTGCTTGTAAGGTGCAACGGCCTTCTCCATCTCAGGAAGCTGAGGCTTTAAGAGATCGGCAGGTCTGCAGGTGATAGCCTCGGACTTTCTGTCGCCAAGAGCCTTCTCGACAACTTCCGGATTGAAAGGCTTTACGGTCTTGCCGTACTTTCCAAGAAGAAGATCCTTGGTCTGATCGGTAACGACCTTGTAACGCTCGCCCATCAGTACATTGAATACGGCCTGAGTTCCGACGATCTGGGAAGAAGGTGTAACCAGAGGCGGCTCACCGAGATCCTTACGTACTCTCGGAACCTCCTCGAGAACCTCTCTCAGCTTGTCTTCCTTACCCTGCTCCTTGAGCTGGGAAATCAGGTTGGAAAGCATACCGCCCGGTACCTGATAGAGAAGGGTCTTGATGTTAACGCCCAGAACCTTGGTGGAGATCCGGCCGTTTGCGATGTACTTCTCACGGATGGGCTGGAAATAATCAGCGATCTCAGCAAGGAGATTCTGATCCAGACCGGTATCATAGGGAGTACCCTTGAAGGCCTCTACCATAACCTCGGTAGCCGGCTGGGAAGTACCCATGGCGAAAGGAGAAATGGCGGTATCGATGATATCGCATCCTGCTTCAACAGCCTTCATGCAGGTCATGGAAGCAACACCGGAAGTATAGTGGTTATGAAGCTCCAGAGGAAGATCGGTTGCAGATCTTAAAGCGGTGAAGAGCTCGGATGCTGCCTTGGGAACCAAAAGTCCGGACATATCCTTGATGCAGATGGAATCTGCCCCCATCTCTTCGATGGCCTTGGCCTTCTCTACCCAGTAATCCAGGGTATAAGCATCGCCCAGAGTATAGGACAGAGCTACCTGAGCATGTCCGCCTTCCTTCTTGGCAGCCTTGACAGCGGTCTCAAGGTTTCTGAGATCGTTCAGGCAGTCAAAGATTCGAATAATATCAATACCGTTGGCAATGGACTTCTGTACGAAGTACTCGACAACATCATCTGCATAGGGCTTGTAGCCAAGGATGTTCTGGCCGCGGAAAAGCATCTGCAGCTTGGTGTGCTTGAAGCCGTCTCTTAACTTTCTCAGTCTCTCCCACGGATCCTCATGAAGAAAACGAAGGCAGGCATCGAATGTGGCACCGCCCCAGCACTCTACGGCGTTGTAACCGACCTTATCCATGGTGGGAACGATCGGAAGCATTTCTTCTGTTGTCATACGTGTTGCCATCAGAGACTGATGGGCATCACGAAGAACGGTTTCAGTAATTTTTAATGGTTTCTTTGTGACTTCTGCCATTGTTCATTCTCCTTTATATTAGACTCCGAAAATAGCCATGAATACACCGGCAGCTACGGCTGTTCCGATAACACCGGCAACGTTCGGTCCCATGGCATGCATGAGAAGGAAGTTCGTCGGATCCGCTTCGGCGCCGACCTTCTGAGATACACGGGCACTCATAGGCACGGCGGATACACCGGCAGAACCAATCAGAGGATTGATCTTGCCCTTGGTAACCCAGCACAAAAGGTTGCCAAGCCAGATACCGGCCGCAGTTGCAAACATGAATGCGATCAGGCCCAGAGCGACGATCTTCAGAGTGGAGACATTGAGGAAGGCTTCTGCGGAAGTAGATGCTCCGACAGAGGTTCCCAGAAGAATAACTACGATGTACATCATAGCGTTACTTGCTGTATCAGTCAGCTGACGAACAACACCGCACTCCTTGAAGAGGTTTCCAAGCATCAGCATACCTACCAGGGGAGCTGTGGTCGGAAGGATCAGGCATACGATAATGGTAACGACGATCGGGAAGAGGATCTTCTCGAGCTTGGATACCGGACGAAGCTGTGCCATGTGAATCTTACGGTTCTTTTCAGAAGTAAAGAGCTTCATGATCGGAGGCTGAATGATCGGAACCAGGGACATATAGGAATATGCCGCTACGGCGATCGGGCCCATCAGGGAACTCTGTCCCAGTTTGCCGGCAAGGAAGATGGAGGTAGGGCCATCAGCACCGCCGATGATGGAGATTGCTGCCGCTGCCTTATCGTTGAATCCGAGAAGGATTGCGACCAGGTAGGCAACATAGATACCGAACTGAGCGCCGGCACCCATCAGGAATGAAATCGGGTTGGCGATCAGAGGGCTGAAGTCGGTCATTGCTCCGACGCCCATGAAGATCAGGGACGGAAGGATGGACCATTCGTCGAGCTGGTAGAAATAGTAGAACAGCCCTCCTGCGTGTTCAATCCCAAGAGAATCAACACTCGGTGCTGCAATGACATCCGGATAGATGTTGACAAGCAGCATACCGAAGGCGATCGGGATCAGCAGGAGCGGTTCAAAATCATGCTTGATCGCGAGGTACAGAAAAACCAGTGC
>JAQXVO010000007.1 GCA_029224965.1 Lachnospiraceae bacterium | reverse complement strand
GCCAAAGAAAAACTGCCAAATCTTGCGGAAAGTGCAAAAGAAAAACTGCCGGAACTGGCGGAAGATCTGAAAAATAAGATTTCTTCTCTTCCGGAGGCAGGCGACCTCCCGGATGCTCTAAGTCAGGCTTTGGAAAAAATTCCAAAACCATCGATTCCATCTCTTCCTGCTGGCAAGAACGAAAAGAGTGACAACAGCACTCCTGTTTATTCCAAACTGGATCAAATTCCGAGTGGCAGAGCTTCTGATACCATCACAGAAGGCTGCCTGGTTCTGGAAGGGGGTGCTTTCCGAGGTCTTTATACCCAGGGCGTTCTGGACGCTCTGATGGAAGCCGGCATCAACTTTCAGACCACGATTGGTATCTCCGCAGGTGCTCTCTCGGGATTGGCCTATGTTTCCGGGCAGATCGGCTGGAGTGCCCGTCTGAATCTGAAATACCGTCACGATTCCAACTATATTGGGATCGATGCTATGAAGAAGGACCACGGCATCACAGGATTCTCCTTTATCTTCCAGGAAGCACAGAGCGAAGACCCTCTGGATGTCGAGCGCTTTATGGACAACCGCAGGCGTTTCCTCTGCGTCGCCACAAATATGAAGAGTGGTCAGCCGGATTTCTTTGAAAAGGGCAAATGCAGGCATATTCTAAGGGCTGTGCAGGCCAGTGCAACGGTGCCCTACGTTTCCCGGCCGGTCGTGATCAATCACACGCCTTATATGGATGGCGGTGTCGTCCTGAACATTCCCTATCACTGGGCAAAGCGGGAAGGCTTTCATAAGATCCTTGTGGTGAAAACCAGAGATCATGCCTATCGTAAGGAAATCAAAGTCCACGATCGGCTGAACTATCTCTTCTATCACAATTATCCCAATCTTCTGAAGGAGATGCGGTATTCCGAGGCGCGCTACGACTGCCTCTTAGATGAGATCGACACAGATGAAGCATCCGGCGCGATCTTTGTCATGGCGCCGGAAAAGCCCGTGGAAATCAGCCGTTTCGAAGGTGATCTGGAAAAACTCGGCGATCTCTACTGGGAAGGATATCATGAGATGCAGGCCCGGCTGCCGGAGCTTGTAGCCTATCTCAAGAAATAAAACAAGTGTTTCTGGCTTCTCAACCTTGGTGTGATCATTTTATCGTATCAGCAATGGAAGTTGAAATTAACGATAGTGAAGCCTCTGATTTTTATCCTGATTATCTTAACAGCAATAGAATTTGAAATTTACGATAGTGGAACTTCATTTTCACTATCGTAAATCAGAAAATAGATTTCTATTACGATATTTGCCCCAGAATCAGCCCTTTCACTATCGCAAATCAGAAAATAGATTTCTATTACGATATTTGCCCCAAAATCAGCCATAGAAAAAAGGGTAAACTATCGTATTTCACAATATATCATAATTAGATATGGACCTTGGGATCAATCCTTGGGATAAACCCTTAGACTCAACCCTTGGGATCAACGATGAAGAGTCAAATAGAAACAAAGAAAGAAACAGCAAAAAAGCCGCCCTCGGGCGACTTCATTTTCATTCAAGTGCGCGATCAGGGGTTCGAACCCTGGACACCCTGATTAAGAGTCAGGTGCTCTGCCAGCTGAGCTAATCGCGCATATGAAATTGTTTCGTGTTTTTACACGAGAGCGCGAAACGGGGCTCGAACCCGCGACCCCGACCTTGGCAAGGTCGTGCTCTACCAACTGAGCCATTCGCGCTTAATGTCTGTGCTCTTCACACGCGACTTAATTATAATACCGCAAGCCACCGTCATTGTCAAATGGTTTTCTCAATGATTTTTGTACTTGGACGGGTACAATTTCTCATGAACCGGAATTCTCGGTGGATGACATATTTCCATAAAACTCGGAAATGGCAGACAGATCTACCTTTACTGTCTTCGGATGATCTTCCTGATAAGCCACAACTTTATTATGAATGGAATAAACCAGCCAGCCGGCAACGAAAACAGCTGCAATCACAGCAATAACTGCGCCAAGCTTGGCCATTCTGTGCTCTTTCTTTACGATCTTCTTCCGGTTCCGCTTCAGTTCCTTCTTCTTCTCAACTTTTTCCTGACTCATTTTATTTCTCCCAGATCAAAATATCTATCGGGCGGAAATTTCTGTATTGAAAATCTTATTAGAAAATTTTCTTCGTGAAATCCTTTAAAAATTCCCTCAAAAAAATCTTTTCGAAATCAGAATATTTTTCAGGCCCATAAACTATATTCTACCCAATTTGGCTCAGGACTTCAACAGGAGACTTTGATCTGAGTTTATAGTGCACTTACAAAGCATTCAGCGCCCTGTGAATCAGTCCCTGACGATATTCCGGATAGCAGGCCAGACCCTTGTGAATCACCTGCACCTGGAAGCCAAAGCGGCGGAAAAGCTCAGCGATCTGCCGGGTGTCACCATGATCCTCTTCTAAAATATGACCGAAGGAATTCGTGGTCAGAGGCTGCATCTTTAAGATGCCGCTGTACTGCTGCCGGCGGAGGTCAGCCGCAATCCGGCTCAGACCATCCCGGTTATTCAGAGAAGCGACATAGACATTATCCAGATCATGCTCAAAAAAAGCTTCCTGCAGCTGCTGATACATCTGCTTCATGGAATGGTCGGTTTCATAACCGATCAGAATATATTTTTCCCTGTTCTGGATGTGAAGGGACTGCTCAATCAGCTTTGCCAGGCGGTTGGCACTGGAGAGATCCTCTTCATCCAGGATCGGAGGGAGAATCTCGACATCTTTGATTCCGGCCTTTCCCGCCTCAGTGTCCACATCCCTTATCATAGACTGATAAAGAGGGCTGTCCATCATGATGGTCGGAAAGATGACCAGTCTGTCATAGCCGTCTTCGATTGCCTGATCGCAGGCCTCCTTCATACTTAAGAGAGAACCAGCCATATAGGCGCGGGACATCTCACCATAATAATCATCCGGCACAGGTGCCATGTCTGTTCCGTTTCTCTTTACCTGGCAGGCATCCCTCAATGCCGCCTCACGAACGATGTCATTCAGAATTGCTGTATACAGACCAACATTTTCCGGCAGCTCATGCACCAGCTCCATACGGAAATGATGCAGACCTTCCCGCGCTTCTGTGATATTCGTTGTGCCATGATTCGCAATAATAATCGCAGATTTCATAGTAAGACCCCCCTTTCATCCTGGTTTTTTCCTTCAGAAAATTCCCTTTCTGAATTTTTTATTCTAAAAAGTAATTATTTTCTTTCCATATTCCGATTATAACACCAAAGCCATAAAAAAAGCATAAAATATAGATGAAATTGCTCACAATCAGAAACCAACAACGCTGAAAGACCTTTCATCCTCCCTCAGAGGCGCTTCTCTTTTCTCAAAGCTCTCAATATGAATCCAGCGAGAAGCATGGGTAATACCCGGAACAAAGGCCATGACATCCAGAGGTGTTCCCTGGACCTCTGCCGTTACCGTTCCATCACTTTCATTCTTTACAAAACCGGTCAGTCCATAATAATCCGCCACCTGCTTTGCCGTATAGCGGAAACCGACCCCCTGCACTTCTCCGTGAAATGTATAGCGAATCCGAACCTTCTTCAAAATATCCTCCTTTTTAACAAAAAATCCCGCGAAAGAAGTACGCTGCACTGCTTTCACGAGATTCGTTCTACGGACAATGGGACTTGAACCCACACGTCGTTAGACACAGGAACCTAAATCCTGCGCGTCTGCCAATTCCGCCATGTCCGTAAATATTTCCGGCGGAAACATCCACCGGTTCCTATTGTAAACTTTCTTCCCCTGTCTTGTCCAATTTTTTCTCAGTCTTCCTCTTCGTCCTCTCCCAGGCTCTTTAATGCATTGAGAAGGTCATCGGAACTGATTTCAGAGAAGGTATCCAGGGCTTCCCAGAACTTGCCCTGTCCCTGATTGGGATTGTATTCACAGCCGGCGCCGCAGCTGGAGCAGTCGTGTGCACAGTTTTCGGGTTCTGCAAATGTTTTATTCTTATCTTCTGCCATAATGGTCTCTCTACTTTCTTTTCAATCTTTTCCATTTAACGCTGCAGAATGAAAGGACCCTTCCATTCTATTCAAATCATAATGATCTGAACTAATCATAACCGGATTGAGAAGGGAAGGCAATGGACGATTCACTTCTTTTGTATGGATTTATAGAGGATTTCAGATTTATTCATGCAAACAGCCCGTCCAGTACCGCCTTGTAGGAGGGATCCTGCCGCCAGATTGAATTCTCTCTGAGGCCTCCATGAGCATAGTCCCTGCCATAATTTTCTTTATCTATATAACGGATATAGGTCTGCTTTCTATGATTGGATCCGCTTTCCTTCAAGGCAGTATCCGTTAGAATCCATACCTTTATACTATAATCCGAAATATTTCCGCCCTGATCCGAAGCCCTATAGGTCAGGGTCATGGAGCCGCAGTCTCCAAAGCCATCGATCTCTTCCGGGCGGTAATCCAGAAGCCGCACCTGTCCGGCTGCATCGGTCTTCCAGCCATCCATGAAGGAGCCGATCCTCTGATCCGTCTTCATCGGAGTTTCCGGTGCTTCCCGGCCATCTTCCCTGTCATAGGCCTTTACAAGTGATAAGAGTTCGGTAATGTCCGGCTTATGATTGAAATAGACCTCTCTTTTCCCTTCAAAATGAGGAGCCTGATCCCAGACTGCATAGAGATGGATCTCTTTTCCGCTTTCCCTGTCTATGCCAAGGGTTTTCGCCAGATCCCGAATCCGGATTTTAGAGGCCCATTCCGGATCCTTTGGATCCGCAATCAGATCCGGCTCCGTCTGGTCCGAACGGAATCCCCAGCCTCTGAACTGATACTGAGGCCTTCCGTCTTCCTGCTTTGACTCATTGATAAAGGCATTCTCAGCGATTCCGATCGAAGACCAGACCTTATCCTCCGCCGCCATATCTCCGCTGACCTGACCGTTTATACCCTCTCTTCCATTGCCATGATAAATAATCCGGTAGCGGTTTTCCTCCCAGTTTGCTGTCAGAGTGACCTGGCCTCCGTCCTGGCTGTGCCGGTAGTCATCTCCCGGCTGCAGAATTCCCTCTGGCCCGTTCCAACCGGTAAAGACCGAGCCCTCCAGAAAGGGCTTATCTCCATGGACACAGGTTTTCCGGCCATAGATCACCAGCTGATCCGGGAAATTTCCGCCTCCTCCCTTCAGGTCATAATGAAGGGTATGAAGGCCCTTCCTCGGAATCGCAAGGGTCTCCATGTCCGAAATCTGTCCGGTATAGGATCTGGAGCAGAGATGCAGATAATACTGGCGCTCTGTATTGACATAGGAAGCGGGAATATCCAGTCCGATGCTCTTCTTCCGGCCGCTTGAATCATCGCTTGTTACCCAACTGAAATCCCGGAAGGGTACATCCCCGTTCGTCTCATCAATTTTAAAATAGAAGCCGGTCAGATAGTCCGTCACATCAGCTGCAGTACCCCCGTCAGCTACAAAAGACTGCTTGCCGCTGGATTTATGATAGGCGAAATAATCATAGTGGTAGGTTCCGGACGCCTTATCCGCAGCTCCCGTAAAATCCGCATGGACCTGATAATTCTCCCGATCCGAAAAGCTTATGGAAGGTTTTTTCGGCTTTGTGCCCGGGATCTCCATAGGTTCCATCCAGAAGGACTTATAAAGGTCGATGCCATAGACATTCCTGACATTGGACCAGTCTGAAAGAAAGGCCCCTCGGTCCTGGTCCGGAAACCAGATGACGGTGCCATCCCCCTTCTGAATGAAATAACGGAGCATATAATTCCCGGAATAAGAAGATTTGGCCCAGGAGCAGGAGTAAAGCTGCAGATAGATCTTTCCGTCCCTGTAAATGGTCCGGTGAGCCGTATTGGTAGCAAATCGGAGGTCCAGAGGCCACTGATCCGTATCACCCTCATCCCTATAAGACGTGGGAAGGATCGAATCCTCCGAAAGCCCCTCCGAAGCCGATACCGACCGGGCACTGTACATGGAAATAACGAGTAGAAAAAAGAAAACCAGAAGCAGAGAAAAATGCTTCCGGTTCCAGTTGATCTCATATCGATGCTGCCTCATAAACCCCTCCTGCCTAGCCTGAACTCCACTCCCGTCCGGTCGGATCAGCCGCTCTCATCTGTTACAGGCGCCTGATCTGACATTTGATCTGTCAAGTCAGATCATCGATCGGATAAGTTCATCCTAGCAGGGAATCTATAAAGCGTGTATGAAGGATTCTAAACAATTTCTGAATCCTGAAATTACAATAAAATTTCTCTGAATCAATTCTAAATTCAGCAGAATAAATCCAAAGAATATAACTGCAAATCACAGCAAGCCATGGGATACTGCCCCGCCGGCCGGCCATGGCATTATATCAGTTTCCAATGCTTCAAAGCCTTTTCAATCCCGTGCTCCTCCACCCTGTCCGTCACATAAGCCGCATAGGGATCCAGAACCGGATCATGCTTCTTCATTGCAGTGGAATGAGCCGGTGCCGTCCGGAACATAGGAAGGTCATTGGAGGAATCACCGAAGACATAGACATCATCCATATCAATGTTCAGGAGCTCCGCCATATGCAGAATGGCCTGACCCTTGTCAAAGCCTCTGGGAACGCATTCATAGAAGCCGCCTCTTCGGTCCATAATATCAAAGTCTTTTTCGAACTCGGCTCTGATTCCATCCATATCAGACTCTTCATCTGCCTGAATACAGAACTTGGAGATCTCATAATGGCCTTCAAAATTCTCGATACTGAGTGCATGGATTTTTCCTGTCATTTCCCGCATAAAGTTCATCACTTCCATCCGGGATTCCTCCGGACGGTAATGATTGACTTCAGAGCCTTCGGCTACTATACCGACATTGTACTTTCTGTCTGCATGAACAATTTTCTGCTGGAGCTCATCCGGCAGGGGATAATAGAAGATCCGTTCTCCATGATAGGTCAGTTCCGTGCCGCAGCCGGCCAGAACACCATCCATGGGAAGAATACGCTCCATTTCCTTCAGCATGCATTCACAGCGGCCCGAATTGATAAAAGAAAGGCAGCCATTTTTTCGGGCTGCCTCAATGGCGCGGATTGCAGATTCCGGCACCTGATGGGTCTTTTCAGATAAAAGAGTCCCGTCAATGTCAAAGAAAAGGGCCTTCATCAGGTATTCTCCTTCAGCATTTCATCCATGGTCCGCCAGCCAAGCATGGCGCACTTGGTCCGGGCCGGCATATGACGGATATCCTTGAGGATTCCGGCTTCTTCCAGCTCATCGACCTCTTCATCCGTAACTTCTCCGGTGATCATCCGATGGAAGATATCTGCCAGATGCTCAGCTTCCTCCACCGGCTTACCGATGATCAGATCCAGCATCATATCGGCAGAAGCCTGGGAGATGGCGCAGCCGTCGCCGACATAGCCGCCGTCAACTACCTTGCCGTCCTCGACACGAAGAGACAGAGTAATATCATCGCCGCAGGAAGGATTGACACCCTCCAGCTCCATATTTGCATCCTTGATCGGGTGCTTATGAACCGGGTTCATATTGTGGTCGGTCAGAACCTCGTTGTAAAAGGTATTATTTGCAGGCATAATTCCCTCTTTTCATTGTTTAGAACCATAGAAGCAGCACAGACTGCAATGACAATCTGTACATTCGTTATTATAGCAAGGTTTTAATCCTTGTATCCCATCTCCGACCGGATCATGGACAGAGCTTTCAGGAAGGCATCCACATCCTCTTCCGTATTGTAGAAAGCCAGGGATGCACGGGTGGTGGACATAACACCCAGGAACTTATGAAGAGGCTGAGCACAGTGATGTCCGGCACGGACAGCCACATGATAGGAATCAAAAATGGCAGCCACATCGTGAGGATGAACGCCGTCGATCTTGAAGGTCACGATTCCATGATGGTCCTCTGCCTTATCCGATCCGATAATGTGAACATGAGGAATCTCCTTCATGCCGTCCATCATCCGCCGGGTCAGATCCAGCTCCCGGCTCTCGATCAGATCCCAGCCAAAGCGGTTGACGAACTTGATGGCAGCTTCCAGGCCGACAGCTCCGCCGACATTGACGGTTCCGGCTTCGAATTTATGAGGAAGCTCGGCATAGGTAGCGCCCTCGAGCGTTACATATTCGATCATCTCACCGCCACAGAGGAAGGGAGGCATCTTTTCGAGGAGGTCTTTCTTTCCGTAAAGGACACCGATGCCCATGGGAGCATACATTTTATGTCCGGAGAAGGAAAGGAAATCCACATCCAGATCCTGGACATCCACCTTCATGTGGGGAACACTCTGGGCTCCGTCACAGGAGAAGACTGCTCCATATTTGTGAGCGATGGCTGCCATGGCCTTGATGTCATTTTCCCGGCCGAAGACGTTGGAAACCTGGGTAATGGACACCAGCTTGGTCTTCTCGGAAATCTTCTCCTCCAGACGTTCGGGAGGGAGACAGCCGTCCTTGTCCGGCTCAATATAGGTCAGGGTTGCACCGGTGGCCTTGGCTACCTGCTGCCAGGGAAGCATGTTGCTGTGATGCTCCATGACAGAGATGATGATCTCGTCCCCTTCCTTGAGGAAATGCATACCATAGCTGTAGGCAATCAGATTCAGGGATTCGGTCGCATTGCGGGTAAAAATAATATCTGCAGGCTCCGGTGCGTGAATAAATTCTGCCACGGCTGCACGGGCGTTTTCATAGGCGTCTGTTGCCGCAAGGGACAGCTCGTAGAGGCCGCGCAGGGGATTGGCATTATTTTTCTCATAATAGTCCGTCACTGCCTTTAGGACACAGGGCGGTTTCTGCGTTGTTGCAGAGTTATCCAGATAGATGACATTCCGGTTTTCAAAGACCGGGAATTCCTTCCGGATCAGCTTGTCTTCCTTTGTCATAGTTCCTTCCAATCTAGCCGGTAATCTTTCTTAAATATATTATTCTTCACCCAGGAATTCCCGGACTTCTTCCTTTGCCTCGTCATCCGGAATCTTGGCTGCTACGGCATCGATTCTGGCCTGGGCCATCATCTCGTAGATCTCCTCCTCGGTCAGTCCGCGGGACTGGAGATAGAACATCAGGTTCTCGTCCAGTTTGCCGATCGATGCGCCGTGATTTCCTTCGACATCTTCCTCATCGCAGAGGATGACCGGAATGGTCCGATTGATGACATTCTCATCCATGAGAAGGACATTCTCCATCTCAGTACCGGTGGATCCGCCGCAGCCCCGATGGAAATCGATAGTACCGCGGAAAAGCTTGTCGGCGCTGTCACGAAGAACACCCGATGCATTGATGTCGCAGTTGGACTTTCTGCCGTTGTGGTTTGCCACATAGTTCATGTCCAGCTTGTGGCGGCCGGTGACGATATAGCCGATATCGGTTGCCAGGTTGGACTTATAGCCGGACAGCTCGGTAAAGGAGCCATAGTAGTTATTCTTACCGCCAAGAATCAGCTGGATCAGACGGAAGTCGCCGTGATCCTCGACCTGGCCTCCGATATCATTCAGAAAATCAATCGAATCCGGCAGATAGTTGATCTGTACCAGGGTCAGCTTCCCGTAGGGAGCCACATGATAGCGGGTCTGAAGGGCAGCCGTTGCCTCTTCCTTATCCTTTGACCGGAAATTTATGACAACGGTCAGTTCCGTATTCTCTTCTACAGAAATTTCGACCGCATCCGTGTAAGCATTACTGCCGGCATAGTCAAAATCGAGATGGGCATTCTGCAGTCGTCCCGCATTACTCTCTGTTTCAAGAACGTGAATGGGGGTCTTGCTGGCTTTTACAAGCTGGTCTATATTTGCTCCCATGCCCGTCTTAAGATCTGAAAGAGCAGATTCCGTGGATTCGCGGACCGAAATACCTTCCGGAATATCCTGAGATACTGCAGAAGGCTTTCCGGCGGGAACTTCTTTCAGGTCTGTTTCATTCATATGAAGCCAGTTCCAGGTCAGACTTGGAATCCGGTTTACGATAAAATGTGTATTGTCATTCATGATTCCACTCCTTAACCAATTGCACCCTTCATCTCAAGGCCGATCAGATTATTCATCTCGACCGCATACTCCAGAGGCAGTTCCTTTCCGACGTTGTCGGCGAAACCGCGGACGATCAGAGCCCGGGCGTCTTCCTCGGTCATGCCGCGGGACATAAGATAGAAAACAACCTCATCCGAAATACGGCCGATCTTTGCCTCATGTCCGACATCGGCGTCCTCGGTACGGATATCCATAGCCGGGATGGTATCGGAACGGCTGACATTGTCGACCATCAGGGACTGACAGGACGTCGAGGACTTGGATCCCTTGGCCTTGGGTGTCATGACAACCGCGGAACGGAAGGTGGAGATACCGCCGTCCTTACTGATGGACCGGGTGTTGACATAGCTGCTGGTGTGGGGTGCGTTGTGAACAGTCTTGCATCCGGTATCCAGGTTCTGGCCCTTGCCGGCGAATGTGACACTGGTAAATTCAGACCGGGCGCCCTCGCCGTTTAATACGGACATAGGGTAGAGGTAGGAAACGTGGGATCCGAAGGAACCGGAAATCCACTCGATCTTACCGCCCTCCTCGACCTTGGCACGCTTGGTGTTTAAGTTGTACATGTTCTTGGACCAGTTCTCAATGGTCGAATAGCGCAGGGTTGCGTTCTTTCCGACGAAGAGCTCTACGGCACCGGCATGAAGGTTTGCCACATTATACTTGGGTGCGGAACATCCCTCGATGAAGTGAAGGTAAGCGCCCTCTTCCACAATGATCAGGGTGTGCTCGAACTGGCCGGCACCGGCTGCATTGAGGCGGAAATAGGACTGAAGGGGAATGTCCACATGGACGCCGGCCGGTACATAGACGAAGGAACCGCCGGACCAGACTGCTCCGTGCAGTGCTGCGAACTTATGATCGTTCGGTGTGATCAGCTTCATGAAGTGATCGCGGATCATATCTGCATAGGGTCCGTGAAGAGCGGACTCGACATCGCTGTAGATAACGCCCTGGGCAGCAACCTCATCCTGAACATGGTGATAGACCAGCTCGGAATCGTACTGGGCGCCGACACCGGCCAGGGATTTCCGCTCTGCCTGAGGAATTCCAAGCTTTTCGAAGGTATCCTTGATATCGGTCGGGACGTCCTTCCAGTCGCTCTGCATCTTATTGTTCTTGGGACGGACATAGGTCACAATGTGGTCCATATCCAGGCCTTCGATGGAAGGGCCCCAGTCGGGAACTTCCATCTTGTTATAGATTTCCAGGGACTTCTGACGGAAATCCGCCATCCACTGGGGATCATTCTTCTCTTTGGAGATCTCTGCCACGATTTCCGGTGTCAGGCCCTCCTGTAATTTGAAAGCATCGTCTTCGGAATAACGGAAGTCGTACATGCTCCGGTCAATATCCTTGACCTCGGTCTTTTCCTTTGCCATGATCTGACTCCTTAAAATTTACTGATTGATATATTTCTCGAAACCATTCTCATTAATGTCGTCAACGATGGAAGCATCGCCTTCGGCAACGATCTGTCCGCTGACAAGGACATGGGTCCTGTCAATGGTCAGGCTCTCCAAGATCCGGGTCGAATGGGTGATGATAATCAGAGCACCGCCGACGGTCTTCTTATACTCTTCCACACCCTGGGATACGGTACGGACCGCATCGACATCCAGGCCGGAGTCGGTCTCATCGAGAATGGCAAGGCTTGGCTTTAACATCAGAAGCTGAAGGATCTCAGCCTTCTTTTTCTCACCGCCGGAGAAGCCGACATTCAGATCACGGTCTGCGTAGGAGGGGTCCATATTTAAGAGTTCCATGGTCTTCTGCAGCTCCTTCTTGAAGTCCCAGAGACGGATGTGCTGACCGGTCTTGTTTTCAATGGCGGTACGGATGAAGTTGGACAGGGTGATGCCGGGAACCTCTACCGGGTTCTGGAAAGAGATAAACATACCCAGCTTGGAGATCTTATCGGTTGTAAGATCGGTGATATCCTGACCCTCGAAGAAGATCTTTCCGCCGTCAATCTTGTAACGGGGATCGCCCATCAGAGTCGAACCTAGGGTCGACTTGCCGGCACCGTTGGGTCCCATAAGGACATGGGTCTCGCCCTTGTTCACTGTAAGATTTACGCCATGCAGGATTTCCTTTGCCTCATCATCTGCTACAGATACCTTCAGGTCCTGTACTTTTAAAAGTTCTTCTGCCACCTTGCAGCCTCCTTTATTTCTATTTCTAATCATTTTTATTAATCAGAATTCCTATGGGATTACTATGCTATTATATCCCAGTGCAGCTTATTATACCATAGCTGGTCAAAGCCTTCTTGCATTTTTCTAAATAACAGACTAATCCGCACGATTGTATATGTATGTTGGAATTACAACAAGTCGGACTTCCAATCCGATTTGTAATTCATTTCTCATTCTGAAAAACCTCTGAGAACCTTGTAAAGCTCCTGGTAGAGAATCAGAGCATCTTCTTTATTTAAATGCAGGCACTGGCCGACATGACCCGGGACTTCCTTAAGCTGGTCCCGCATGGCCATGCCTTTGTCTGTGATTTCGACCAGAACCACTCTCTCATCATCCGCAGACCGGGTTCTCTTGACCAAGCCGCTTTCTTCCATTTTCTTCAGAAGCGGTGTCAGAGTACCGGTATCCAGGAAGAGTTTCTGACCCAGGTCTCCGACCCGAAGCTTCTTGTCTTCCCATAAAACCATTAGAGTAATGTACTGGGTATAAGTCAGGCCGAGCGGTTTCAGATAGGGCGTATACTGCTTGACCACCTCACGGCTGGCCGCGTACAGGGGGAAGCAGAGCTGGTGATCCAGACGGAGGGCCTCATATTGCTTCTCATCGTCCGGACTGATTTCCTGCTTCTTTACTTTCTTTTTTTCTTCCTTTGGCATAAGAATTGTCCTTCCAGATTTTATTCTCAAATCGTTAAATGCGATTTTATTCAATGATTCAAAAGTATCATTCCATACATTCGGATGCAGCTACACCGGCACGATGGTCGAATACAATTGCTCCGGCATGCATTCTATACAATTATATTCCACAAAATTATATTTTTCCATAGGTAGTGAACTACTCCGACTTATAGAAGTCGGAGCTTCCTGCTTCAACCACTACTGCGTTGGCTACGATGATACGTAACTCAATGTCTTACACAATGTCTACAGGCGTATCAGTTCGGGCTATTCCATCCCTACTATATATTGTGTTTAGGCTGTTTCAGCAAGTAATCGTAATCCCTCATGCAGGATATTGATTGCTGCATTCTGGTCACGGCTCATCGTGAGTCCGCAATCGCATTTTATGGTACGTGTCTGCAAACTTTTCATCTCCAGATGGATCTTACCGCAACAATGACATCGCTGCGAGGAAGGAAACCACTTATCTACTTTGACAAGATACTTATTTCTATCAGACAGCTTGTATTCAAGCATCGAAAGAAACATTCCATATCCATTGTCGAGAGTGGCTTTTCCGTTACCGAACCCATGATTTGCCATAGATCGCATATTCAATGTTTCCACACAAACAACATCATACTGATTGGCTATCTTAGTAGATATTTTGTGTAGATGATCCATCCGCTGATTAGCAATATGTCTATGAACCTTATTCACTTTACGGAGTTGTTTGAGATAATTATTCGACTTTTTCTTATTCTTTTTAGAACCTGCTTTTCGTGATAGTTTACGCTGTTCTTTTGCCAGCTTTCCGTGACTTTCACGATAGTATTTGTGGTTTGAGCCGACAATGCCATTGTTGTCTACATATAAGCCATCCGACGCATAATCAAGCCCGATCGCATTTGTCTTGTCGGCTATATAATCGTTTTCGACCAGCTCAAATTCAAAAAGAACAGAAGCATAGAATTTTCCATCTGATTCCTGGGAAACCGTAGCAGATTTTATGATCCATCTGCTATCAGGAATACGGTGGATCACAGCTTTGATTTTACCAACCTTTGGAAGTTTGATATACCTGTTGTCTATAATCGCAACCGTACCTTTCTGGTTGTTTGTCGTATAAGATTTTCGGCTGTGTTTTTTGGATTTGAACTTTGGAAAACCATTTTTC
>JAQXVO010000006.1 GCA_029224965.1 Lachnospiraceae bacterium | reverse complement strand
GAGACGCCAGTTTTTATCTGCGCAGATCGATTTAAGTAAATTTAATAAAAAGAATTTTGAAAAGGCGACAGACGAGGAAAAGAAACAGCAGGATGTTATGGGAGAGTCTTCCACCTTCCTGAAGGATGGAATGAGACGCCTCAGAAAGAACCATATGGCAATGGCTTCCATCATCGTCCTTGCAATCCTGATCGTTGCGATTATTGTAATCCCCATGATCGTTCCCTATTCCTACAGCGACATGGTTACACTGGACGGACGGCGGGACGGTACAGCCGTAAACCTTGCACCCATGCATTATTCCACAAGAGAGCTTCAGTATATGAAGGATACCGGAAAGAACCTCTTCCCTCATATCCTCGGAACGGATTCCCTGGGCCGTGACTACTTCATCCGTGTTGTCTACGGAACCAGAGTCAGCCTTTCCGTCGGTATTGTTTCTGCAATCATGGTTCTGATTATCGGTGTTATCTACGGAACGATCTCCGGATATTTCGGCGGCAAGGTCGATCTGGTCATGATGCGTATCGTCGATATCATCTATTCCCTTCCAGACATGCTGATCATCATTCTTCTGTCCGTCGTACTAAATGCCCGGCTGGCACCGCTGATCAAAGGAACAGTCTTTGCAAAACTCGGAGGCAACATGCTGGCCATGTTTATTGTCTTCGCCCTCCTTTACTGGGTCGGTATGGCAAGACTGGTCAGAGGCCAGATCCTTTCCATCAAGAACAATGAATATATCCTGGCTGCAAAAGCCATTGGTACGCCGAGCGGTACCATCATGCGGAAGCATATCGTTCCGAATGTACTTTCCATTATCATTATCACAACTGCGCTGCAGGTACCGAGTGCCATCTTTACCGAGAGCTACCTGTCCTTCCTTGGACTTGGTGTCAGCCTCCCGATGACTTCCCTTGGCTCTCTGGCAAATGAAGCCCGTCAGACCATTTCCTCAGCTCCCTACCGTTTGATGGTTCCGGCTCTGGTTATCGTTCTGATCGTTCTTGCTCTGAATCTGATTGGCGACGGTCTTCGTGACGCATTCGATTCAAAGCTGAATTAAGGAGGAAGTCATGGCTGAAGAAAATACAACACTACTGGAGGTCAATGACCTTCATACCAGTTTCTTTACCGATGCCGGTGAAGTCAAGGCAGTCAACGGTGTCAGCTTCTCTCTGGAGAAGGGAAAGACCCTGGGTATCGTCGGAGAGTCCGGTTCCGGTAAGTCCGTAACCGCATATTCCATCATGCAGATCCTTGCCGAGACCGGGCGGGTTGTAGGCGGATCCATTAAATACAAGGGCGATGACATCACCAAGTGGGATGAGAAGAAGCTTGAGAAGTTCCGTGGAGAGAAGGTTTCCATTATCTTCCAGGACCCTATGACTTCTCTGAACCCTGTATTCACCATTGGCTATCAGCTGAAGGAGGCTATCCTTCTTCATACAGATAAAAATAAAGAAGAGGCCGAGAAGAGAGCCATTGAAATGCTGACTCTGGTTGGAGTCAATGAGCCGGAAAGCCGTCTCAAGCAGTATCCTTTCGAGCTGTCCGGAGGAATGCGGCAGCGTGTCATGATCGCTATGGCGCTCTGCTGTGAGCCGGATGTTCTGATCGCCGATGAGCCTACCACAGCTTTGGATGTTACCATCCAGGCACAGATTCTTGAACTGATGCAGGATCTGCAGAAGAAGCTCGGCATGGCAATTATTATGGTTACCCATGATCTGGGTGTCATCGCCTCCATGTGCGATGAGATCCTGGTTATGTACGGCGGCCGTGTCTGTGAGCGTGGTACCGCAGATGATATCTTCTATCGTCCGGCTCACGAATATACCAAGGGCCTGCTTCGTTCCATTCCGACCAAGGAAAATATGAATCAGCGGCTGGTTCCGATCGGAGGTACTCCGATTAACCTTCTGAACATGCCCAAGGGCTGTGCATTCTGCCCCCGGTGCGAGAATGCCATGAAGATCTGCCTGGAGGAAGTTCCCCAGGAGTATCAGGTAGGTGAAAATCATCGGGCAAGCTGCTGGATGAATGTAAAGGATCTCTTTATGAGTGAGGAGGCGAAGGCATGAGCGAGAATGAAAAGAAGCCGCTCCTGAAAGTGGAACACTTGAAGCAATATTTCCCGGTTTCCCAGGGCTTCCATAAGATTCCGCTGAAGGCAGTCGATGATATCTCCTTTGAGATCATGCCGGGTGAGACGCTCGGTCTGGTCGGTGAGTCCGGATGCGGAAAGACGACCGTCGGCAGATCCATTCTTCATCTTTATGAGCCGACCGGAGGACGCATTACATTTAAGGACGATGTCCTCTTCGACAGCGGCGAACAGTATGATGAAAACGGCAAGCTGATTGTCGATGCCAACGGCAAGCCAAAGCTTGGCAGGAAGGTATCCGTCAATATGCTTCCCTATCGTAAGGAAATGCAGATGGTTTTCCAGGATCCGTATTCTTCCCTGGATCCCCGTATGACCGTCGAGGATATCGTTGGCGAGCCCCTGGATACCCATCACTTATATAAGACAAAGGAAGAGCGTCGGGAAAAGATCCTGAAGCTTCTGGATACGGTCGGATTAAATGCAGAGCATGCCATGCGTTATGCCCATGAGTTCTCCGGCGGCCAGAGACAGAGAATCGGTATTGCCCGTGCCCTGGCCGTAGATCCTTCTTTCATCGTCTGCGATGAGGCTGTATCTGCACTGGATGTTTCCATCCAGGCCCAGGTCCTGAACATGTTCGAGGATCTGCAGGAAAAGCTGGGCATTGCCTATCTCTTTATTTCCCACGACCTTCTGGTCGTTCAGCATATCTCCAACCGGATCGCAGTCATGTATCTGGGACGGATGATGGAAATTGCAGATTCCGATGAGCTGATGGATCACCCGATTCATCCCTATACCTTATCTCTTCTCTCGGCTATTCCGATTCCGGATCCCGAGACAGCAAGACACAGTCACCGTATTATTCTGGAAGGTGATGTACCGAGCCCTCTTCACATGCCGACCGGCTGTCCTTTCCGGACCCGCTGCAAGTATGCGACAGAGCAGTGTGCAAAGGAGATGCCGCCTCTGAAGGACAGAGGAAACGGACATCTGTGTGCATGCTGGAATAAATAAGGTCACAACTTCCTTCGATTAGGAAGTTTGACATATAATAGTTACTCTATAGTTACAGGAGGAAAACATATGAAAAAGAAGTTACTCGCATTTGTTCTTGCTTCTGCTATGGTTGCCAGCCTTGGCGCTTGCGGTAATGCAGGCAGCAAGGGATCTGACAAAGCCCAGACAGAAAAGAAGTCGGCATCCAAGGCAAAGCTGAATTCCGACACAAAAACCTTGTACATCAATCTGGCTTCCGAGCCTCAGCACCTGGATCCGGCTCTGAACAATACCGTTGACGGTGCCTGCCTGGCTGTAAACTCCTTCGTAGGTCTCTATACCTATGATAAGAATGACAAGCTCGTTCCTGCTATCGCAGATGGTGATCCTCAGGTATCTGATGATGGTACCGAGTGGACGATCAAGCTGAAGAAGACCAAGTGGTCCGATGGCAGTGACCTTACTGCTAAGGATTTCGTTTACAGCTGGAATCGTGCAGCATCTGAGAAGACTGCAGCAGATTATGGCTATCTCTTCGATATCGTTGCTCGTAATGACGATGGAAGTCTGAAGGTTGAGGCTCCGGATGACTATTCTCTGAAGATTACTCTGAACAATTCCTGCCCTTACTTCAATCAGCTCCTGGCATTCCCTGTCTTCGATCCGGTACCGCAGAAGGCTGTAGAAGCAGCTGACCCGGATGGATCTAATCCTGGCGCATGGGCAAATGAAGCAGGCTTCGTATCCAACGGTGCCTACACCTGTACTGCATGGACCCACGACAGCTCCATGGAATACACCAAGAACCCGAACTTCTATGACGCTGACAATGTCAAGATCGAGAAGCTGAACTTCATGCTTTCTGCTGATGATACTGCTACCTTCGCAGCTTACAACAGCGGCGACCTTGATTTCATCGATAACATCTCTCCGGATGAAGTTCCGAATGTAAAGGATTTCTCTGATTTCTATGTAGCAGATCAGCTGGGAACCAACTACATCGGCTTCAATGTCAATGCATCCATTTTCGACGGCATGACAGAAGATCAGGCTAAGGACTTCCGT
>JAQXVO010000005.1 GCA_029224965.1 Lachnospiraceae bacterium | reverse complement strand
TGCCAGGATATAAGGATTGACCGAGCCTTCCTTGGAAGGCGGCGTTGTCATCACAATCTCGTGAACGCCTGCGATCTCCGCAGGAATGGCATCCATGAGAACGGTGGAAGGATAAGCTGCGGTGCCGCCCGGTACGTAAAGACCGACCTTATCGAGCGGAATGATCCGCTGTCCTAAGACAACGCCTTCCCGGTCAGTCTGAATAAAGCTCTGTCTGACCTGATTCTTGTGGAAGGAGCGGATGTGATCGGCGGCTTCCTTCAGGACATCGAGAAATTCCGGCTCTACCTTCTTCAGAGCGGTCTCGATTTCCTCATCGGAGACCAGGAAATCGTCCAGTTCCACATGGTCAAAGCGGGTGGAATAGTCGCGAAGAGCGGCATCTCCGCGGCTTCTGACCTCGGAAATAATGTCGCGGACCACGTCCTCAACCTCGGATGTCGGTTCGCTTCTGGCGAAGATCTCCTCATCCTTGATTTTTCCCATCTCAAATATACGAATCATGCTGGACCTCTTTTCTTTTTTCCTGTTTATGAAATATAGACCGGCGCTTAGTGCTGCAAACTTACGGTTTCCACCTTCTCGCCGGATTTAATCAGTTTCTCCAGTCCGTCCCGGACGGCTTGGATTTCATCATGGCGGAACTGGAAGCTGACCTTGTTACTGATCAGGCGGGCGCTGATGGGAATGATTTCCTTCAGGACCACAAGATCATTTTCGCGAAGGGTGTTTCCAGTTTCCACGATATCAACGATGACATCGCTTAAGCCAAGGATCGGGGCGATCTCAATTGAACCGTTCAGATGGATGATATCGATATCCCGACCGATGGATTCATAGTAGTTCCCGGCGATATTGGGGAACTTGGTGGCAACGCGGAGGGTCCGATCCATCTGATCGGAGAAATCCTTGGGACCGGCCACGCACATGCGGCATTTTCCGATGCCAAGATCCAGAAGTTCATAGACATTGGGCCGGTATTCGAGAAGAATATCTCTGCCGCAGACACCGATATCGGCGGCGCCGCGTTCCACATAAATGGAGACATCCGAGGGCTTGACCCAGAAATAACGGACGCCCTTTTCGGGATTCTCAAAGGTCAGCTTTCGGTTCTTTTCCAGGATGGCAGGGCAGTCAAAGCCGGCGGCTGCCATCAGACTGTAGGTCCGGTCTCCCAGACGTCCCTTGGGCAGTGCTACATTAATCATCGGCTTTTGCTCCCTCCTCTGTTTTCTCTGATTTCAGGTTACCGGCTCTTTCCGGCCCACCCTTTGTTTCGGCCTTCCGGCCTTCGACTTTTTTCAGAAGTTCCTCTGCTTCTTCCGGACGCAGTACATTTCTTGCATGGACCTTCTGCTCCATGGTCTGCATTTCATCCTCGCGGACCGTGCGGACCTTATGGCCCTTTTCAATCAGGCCTTCGACGGTCCGGGCCAGGATGGCCGGGTCGGTATCTTCCGGATAGACGATCAGATCATCGACATCATAGGTCTTAGGCTTGGACAGATAATTTCCGACCAGGTCCAGATCCAGGGCGAAGCCGATGGCGCCCTCCTTCTTTCCCATCTTCTCCGGCAGGCGGTCGTAGCGGCCTCCGGTCAGGATGGTGAAGGGAATCTCGGCAACGGCTCCCTGGAAGAGAATGCCGTTGTAGTAATCCATGGAATTGACCAGGGAGAAGTCCAGGTAAATGGAATCCAGAACGCCGTAGGCCTTCAAGACCCTGGATAGCTCGGACAGGTGCTGGACCATCTCCATCGAGGTGTTGGAAAAGGCGTATTTCCGGATCTCCTCGACACCTTCTTCGAAGGGCAGGTAGAGGTCGATCAGGTGACGGATGCTGTCAGCGCTGGCCTGAGTCAGGCGGCCGTCCTTCACCATTTCGTCCACGCCGGATGTGTTTTTCATGGAGAACATGAGAAGAAGTTCTTCTCTTGTGGAAGGGCTGATGCCGAAGACCTGGAAGAGCTCGCCCAGGAAGGCGGCATCCGAAAGCCGGATGACGAAGCGGTCGCTGATCAGCTGGATGGACTTCGCAGCCAGAGCGATGATCTCGGCCTCGGAGAAGACATCGATTTTTCCGATCCGTTCCACGCCGGCCTGGAGGATTTCCCGGTAGTGGTTTTCCTTTGGCCGGTAGACGGTCTCGTTGTAGTAGACCTTCTCCTCGCCGCCGCCGTTGGACTTTACAATGCTTAAGGTGACATCGGGTTTTAATGCCAGAAGGGATCCGTCCAGATCGGTGAAGGTAATGAGCTGGCTGGACTTTAAGAAATCCCGGTTGTCAGCATAGAGATCATAGGGCTCGAACTTGGAAATCTTGAATTTCCGGTAGCCGTAGGACTCGTACAAGTCATTGAGTTTAATTTCTATCATTCGGGACTCCTTTTATAACAACCCTTTGGTTGAGGGAATGCGGTCTGCCTGGGCAGGGTCTATATTTACAGCGGCGCGGAGCGCGTGGCCCAGGCCTTTGAAGGCGGCCTCTGCGATATGGTGGCTGTTCTCTCCGGCGAGCTCACGGACGTGGAGAGTCAGGGCGGCATTGGTGGCAAATGCAACGAAGAATTCCCGAACCAGCTCGGTATCGAAGGTCCCGATCTTCTCGGAAGGGAAGGGAAGGTCCGTGTAGGCCCCGCCACGGCCGGAAATATCGACCGCAACGAGAACAAGCGCCTCATCCATGGGAAGCGCCAGCGAAGCGTAGCGGAAGATGCCGCGCTTGTCACCGAGAGCCTCCTTAAGGGCTGCACCCAGGGCAATGCCGATGTCTTCAACGCTATGGTGGTCGTCAACCCAGGTATCCCCCTTGCAGACGACGGCCAGATCGAAATTGGCATGGCGGGCGAAGAGGGTCAGCATATGGTCGAGAAAGCCGACTCCGGTATGGATGTCGGACTGTCCGCTTCCATCCAGGTTCAGGGTGAGGCGGATATCGGTCTCGGTTGTAGTGCGGCTGACTTCTGCAGCTCTCATGGCAGGCTCCTTTCACTTTAGCTTCATTTTTACTTTATTTTAAAACAGGCCGGCACAAGCGCGTCGGCCTTATTTCTTATTATAGCATCTGTAACATGACTTTCCGGAGAGATTCCGTCCGGAACCCGTCCTGTGAAAATCTCTGTCACGGATCAATGAATCAGTTCTGCAGCAGCTTTTCTATGGTTTCGACTAAGGCTTCCATCTCTTCCCGGGTGCCGATGGTGATCCGGTTATAGGAAGAGATCTTGGGATCGGTGAAATGACGGACCAGGATGCCGTTGGCCTTTAAATCCTGATAGAGTTTTCCGCCCTCGTAGTCGGGATGACGGGCGAAGACGAAATTCGAATAGGAAGGAATGACGGTAAAACCAAGTTTTTCCAGGGCATCTTCGGCATAGGCCCGGTTGTCCTTGATCTTCTGAATGTTTGCCTCATAGTAGGCGGGATCCTTCACGGCTGCGATGGCGCAGGCCATGGAGATCCGGTTGACGTTATAGGGATTCAGGGCATATTTCAGAGTTTCGAGATCCTGGATCAGGTCTTTATTTCCGATGGCATAGCCGACCCGGGCACCGGCCAGGGACCGGGACTTACTGAAGGTCTGGATGACCAGGAGATTGTCATATTCCCTTGTCAGAGGGACGGCAGACTGGCCGCCGAAATCGATGTAGGCCTCATCGATCATGACTACATGATCGGGATTGGACTCGGCAAGCGAACGAATGGTATCGAGAGATAACAAAAGGCCGGTTGGCGCATTGGGGTTGGGAATGCAGACGGCCCGGTCTATATTTCTGTAATCCGAAGGATCAATCGTGAAGTCCGGTCGGAGGGGCTTCTCTTCGTAGGCGATGTGGTTGGCGTTGACCAGGACCTTGTAGAAGCCGTAGGTGATATCGGGAAAGATGATGCCGTCCTGACCGAAGGCCATGAAGGCAAAATTCAGGGCTTCGTCCGAGCCGTTGGAGACAAAGACATTCTCGGGGCCGACCCCATAGGCCTCGGCCAGGGCCGCCTTCAGAGGCTTGAGCTCCGGATCTGAATAGAGGCGGAGATTCAGGGCCTCCTCGCGGTTTACGGCATCGATGACGCCGGGCGCCGGAGGAAAGGGCGATTCGTTGGTGTTGAGCTTGATATACTTCTTGTCCTGGGGCTGCTCACCCGGAGTGTAGGGAGTCAGATCCTTATAGATTCTGCTGAGAAATTTTGACATATGATAGTTTTCCTTTTTCTTTTTCCTGATAGATCGCTGAGTTATCTGATGCATTGATATCTCCGACTGATCTGATTCGTCTGAGATTGCAGAAATCTGATTTTTCTTTCTTTATTCTAAATGCCTACCAATGATTATAAATGTTTCTTATTTAAAATCCTATAGTTTAAATTTTCTAAAATCGCTTTTGCGGTTTAGCATGCTAAAGTTATAAACCATATAGGAGTAGAAATCAAGATTTTAGTTAAGTACATGCAAGGCTGGTCTATATTTTGCCTGATTCGGAACTACAGGCCGGGAAATATAGACCAGGAAAATTCAGATCAGGAAAATACATGCATGGGAAAAGTGTGTTGATTTGGTGAAACCAGCGGCTTTTCCGTAGTTCGCACCATGAAATTGTGGTATTGTAAAATAGAATAAGAATCTAACTATATGAAGAATTCAGGCGGAAAGCGAGAGCTTTCTGTCTCTTACTTCGTTTTTGATTGGAGTAAGCATTGTAAAGAAGGTGATTGTATGCTGATCTGTAAAAACTGCGGAGCAAAGCTTGCGGACCATTCGAAGAAGTGCTATGCCTGCGGAAGTCCGGTAACGCCGGAGACGGTGATCTATAAGGATCCCTTTGCAGAGGATGAGACTTCCCAGGAGTCTGTTCAGAATGCCGCTCAGTCGGGCGGGGAAGGCGGTCAGGCCAATCCGTTCGGAAAGAATGCCGGCCGGGAAGATAATTACGGAGCACAGGATCAGGCTGCATACCATAAGACCGATGCCAATCCTTTCTCGGATGCATCCACTAATAAAGAAAACCGGCGGACGGCCAGCAATATCTGGGAAGAGCGCTACGGCAAGGATGCCGAGAACCGGAAGGATCCTGTAGCCGATTATGACTGGCAGGATGAAGCAGACATTCAGGGACTTCTGAAGAGACTGCAGAACGGAGAGAAGGGTCTGACCGATGAGGAGCTTCTGATCGGCCCGGGCGCTTTCGGCTATGAAGAGAAATTCAAGAAGATGCGGGAGAAGAACAGCCTGATCAACTGGAACTGGGGTGCCTTTCTTCTGGGACCCATCTGGTTCGGCTATCGGAAAATGTATGCAATGGCCCTGGTTACCATGGCGATGGCCGGCTTTTTCGGCATTCTTTTCCAGTATCAGCTGGCCATGATCGTCTCTGTGATTCTGGACGTTGCCATGGGACTTTTCGGTGACCGGATTTATCTCGAGCACATCGCCCGTCTGGAGAGAAAGATCGGAAAGGTTTCACAGGATAAGAAGCCGGCCTTTATCCGCCGTCACGGAGGGGTCGCTGTTGGTTTCGTAATGATTCTGTTCCTGATCTACTGGATCGCCAGCATGGCTCTGATGCGCTGAGACAGTTCATGGAAAGAGAAAATCTGAAAAAACGGGCCAGGGGGTCCTTTGATGAAATGGGGATCCGGCTGGCTTGATAAAATTACTTGGAGTTTTATGGAAGAAACAATAAGGGGCTTGACCTCCCAGGAGGCGGCCGAGGAGATAAGAAAAGGCAATCAGAACATTCAGAGTGACAAGACCCAGAAGACGGTCGGCGGCATCATCCGCGAGAATGTTCTGACCTACTTCAACCTGATTTTCCTGATCCTGACCATTCTTCTGATTGTGTCAGGCAATTTCCGGGGGCTGACCTTTCTCCCGGTCATCATTGCCAATACTCTGATCGGCATTGCCCAGGAAATTTATGCCAAGAGCGTTCTGGACAAGCTGTCCATTATGAATACGCCGGTGGCTCATGTCCTCCGGGACGGAGAAGCTCGGGAGCTTCCGATTGAGAAGCTGGTTCTGCATGACCTGATCCTTCTTCAGAGTGGAGACCAGATTCCGGCCGATGCCATGGTGGAACGGGGCTCGATTTCCGTAAACGAAGCACTTCTGACCGGTGAAGCTGATGAAATTGAAAAGAAGCCCGGAGCAAATCTCATGTCGGGAAGCTTTGTCGTATCCGGCAAATGCTTTGCCAGACTGACCCAGGTCGGTGAGAATTCCTATCTGTCTAGGCTGACAAAGGAAGCCAGAGAGATGCCGACCGGCGAGCAGTCCGAGATGGTCCGTTCCATTGACCGTCTGGTTCGAGTGATGGGTGTCCTTCTGATCCCGATCGGAGTCATGCTTTTTGTCCAGGGTATGTTCTGGAGGGGCAACAGCTTTCAGGCCTCTGTCTCTTCCATGGTTGCAGCGGTTCTCGGTATGATTCCCGAGGGCCTGTATCTCCTGGTCAGTGTAACCCTGGCCATGAGTGCAGCCCGCCTGGCCATCAACAAGGTCATGCTCCACGACATGAAGAGTATTGAGAGTCTGGCCCGGGTCGATGTCCTCTGTGTCGATAAGACCGGAACCATTACGGACACGAAGATGCTGGTTGCAGACTGTGTTCTGCCCGGCGGAGAAGCCGATGTCTTAAAGCCGGATGCAGCGGGAGATCCCGGAAAGCCCAGAACGGTCGAAGAGAAGCTGAGCCCGGAGCTGGTTCTCCGCTTCGGATCCTATCTGTCCGCTTTAACGGATGACAACATTTCCATGCAGGCCATCCGTTCCTATTTTCCTTCCAATAAAAATTATCCGGCAAAGGAAACCCTTCCCTTCACTTCAAGTAACAAGTACTCTGCGGTCCGGTTTTCCGACGGGGTCTATCTTTTCGGAGCACCGGAAATCATACTGGGAGCAGACTTCGCAAAACATCAGAAGCAGGTCGATACCTACGCAAACCGGGGCTACCGGGTCATGGTCTTTGCCCGCCTGACAGGGGAGGACAAGGACACCCTTCCGAAGAAGGGCATGGGATCCGCAAGGGCAGAGGCGCTTTTCTTCACCCTCCTTCAGAATCCGGTCCGGAAAAATGCGCCGAGGACCTTCCGCTTTTTTAAGAAGCAGGGCGTTTCTATCCGTGTCATTTCCGGAGATAATCCGGTGACGGTTTCCGAAGTTGCCAAGCAGGCTGGCATCGAAAATGCAGACCGTTACGTCGATGCCTCGACTCTGAAAACGAGGGAGGATGTTCGAAAGGCTGTGAATTCTGTGACCGTCTTCGGCCGGGTAACGCCCGAGCAGAAGCGTATTATTGTCCAGGAGCTGAAGGCGGAGGGACATACGGTTGCCATGACCGGTGACGGTGTCAATGATATCCTGGCCATGAAGGATTCCGACTGCTCGATTGCCATGGCTTCCGGTTCGGATGCCGCAGTCCAGTCGGCCCAGGTTGCCCTTCTGGATTCCGAGTTTGCCCACCTTCCGGAGATTGTCGGCGAGGGCAGACGGATTATCAACAATATCGAGCGGTCGGCTACTCTCTTTCTGGTCAAGAATATTTTCTCTGTCCTTCTGGGACTGTTTTCGATTTTCTCCATCATCCAGTATCCTCTGGAGCCCAGCCAGATCTCTCTGATCTCGGCCTTTAACATCGGAATCCCGGCCTTTTTCCTGGCTATGGAGCCCAATCACCAGAGAATCAAGGGACAGTTTATGCGGAGGGTTCTGATCCGGGCTCTGCCGGCGGCGCTGACGGACTTCCTGGCCATCGCGGCTATGGTGATCTTCGCCAATACCTTCGGCGTATCGGAACGGGATGTCTCGGTTGCAGCGACCTTCCTTCTGGCCATTGTCGGATTTATCATTCTCTTAAATATCAGTGCACCGCTGAACGGCTACCGGCTGGCGGTCATCATCGGCTGTATCGTGGGCCTGATCTTTACAGGAATCTTCTTTAACAGCCTTTTCGGAATCAGCTTTGTCTCTACCAGGTGCGCTATGCTTTTCGTCCTCTTTGCCATCGCAACCGAGCCCTGCATGCGCTATCTGACGAAGTTTGCCGACTGGGTCAATCAGAAGGTGGATGAAAAATACGAGAGAAACCGGAGAAAGAACCGGATGAAGCAGGTTCGGAGGATGGCACGGAAAAGAAAGAATGCCTGAACGGAAACAGAAAGAAACCAGAGACGGATCCAATCCAAGAATGAGATCTGGAAAAAGGTGTGATATTATAGTTTCAGCAAATTACATCACAGGAGGAATGAAAAATGGCACAGACAATCGAATTTCGTTATGACACCCAGCTTCTCTTGGAGCCGGTAGACGATCAGGAACTGGATGTGGATGAAATCCATGATTATATTGCAGACCATTTCAAGGGAGACGAACTTCTCTGCGTCGGCGATGAGGATCTGATCAAGCTGCATTTCCACACCAATGAGCCATGGAAGGTTCTGGAATACTGCGCTTCCAAGGGTGAAATCTATGACATCGTCGTAGAGGATATGGACCGGCAGACCAGGGGCCTGCAGGGCTGATCCGACGGATCTGGGACAAGAATGATTGATAAAGATAACAGGGGAATGATCTGGAGCTTTGCTTCAGATCAGCTTTCAGAAGATATATGAGGGGAGCATGAAAAAGTATATATCGGGAGCGGATTCTTCCGGAAAGTCTTCCGGGAAGAGATGCCTGGCCAAGAGAAGTCTGGCAGCTGCTCTGGTTTTTTTGATTGGAATGCTTCTTCTCGGTACGGTTTTAATCTATGCCTCCACCGCCTACCATGCGGACGACAGGGCCATGAAGCTGGAGAAAAAGCTGGAGTCCGATGGTCATCTGACTTGGGAAAACGGCTATGCCGTCCTGACTCCGAAGGAATCGAAAAAACAGGCCGAGGGGATTATTTTCTATCCGGGCGGTCTGGTCGATGCCAGGGCCTATCTTCCCCAGCTGAATGCCTTCCGGCAGAGAGGATATACCTGCGTACTTCTGACCATGCCATTTGATCTGGCTGTCTTTGATATGAAGGCCGCGGACTATATTTATCCCAATCTCAAGAAGCTCGACGTGGACGAATGGTATCTGTGCGGGCATTCCTTGGGCGGAGTTGCGGCCGGACAGACCTTTTTGGGGCAGGAAAATCCCTACAGCGGGCTGATTCTTCTGGGTTCCTACGTGACGGATCCCGAGGCATCAAGTCAGGATATCCTGACCATTTACGGAAGTCAGGACGGGGTTCTCCATAAGGAGAAAGTTTCAGAGAAGACCAGTCAGGTCGAAGTCCTTTCGGGCGGAAATCACGGCCAGTTCGGCGATTATGGCCATCAGGCCGGCGACGGAAAGGCTGAAATCAGCCGGGAAAAGCAGCAGAGCGAGACGGCTGAGGCTGTGGAAGAATTTATCATTTCAAGACGGAAGAAGTAATATTATTCAGAAAGGGAAATGAGATGGGCCATTTGTTACTTGAGGTTTTCATCATATATCTCATTCTGTCACTGGCATTGACAGTATTTATGATGGCCAGGATGTACTGGGTTGATCATAAGGCAACCGACAAGAAGTTTGGAAAATCGCGGGTTCAGGAGCTGAAGCGGGCCGGCCGCTGGCGGCAGCTTCCCCTCTACACCATGGAGGAGATCGCGGCCAACAAGAAACTGGGCGATGTCCGCCTGACCATTTTCCCAAATGACAGCGGCAAACGAGGAAAATATGCCATCGTTCTCCCGGGCGGCGGCTATGCCCATGTCATTACCGACGCAGAAGGCTATAGCGTAGCGGCAAAGCTGAATGAAGACGGTGTCACGGCCTTCGTCCTGGAGTACCGGACTGGTTTCAGCTGCTCTGATCACGCGCCCATGCGGGATCTGGCTCGCTGTGTCCGCTTTATCACAGAGCATGCGGATCAGTTAAACGTAGACCCGACCGGCTATTCCCTGATCGGCTTTTCGGCCGGCGGCAATCTTGCAGGTATCTACGGCACAAGAAAATACGGCTGGCATCTCTATGGAACGGAAAAGCCGGGAGCCTTGATTCTGGGCTATCCCTGGAGCAACATCAACCACTGGATGCAGCATCCCTACTGGAATATCTGGGAGGGACTGATCGGCATCTGGTTTCAGGAGCGGGGCAATTTCTTCATGTTCCGCACCCATCAGGGCAGAGAAAAGCGGGATTCCCTCTGTGTACAGAAGTGGATCGATGACGATTATCCGCCCGTCTATATGTTCACCGGAGATGATGACATTCTGGTAAAGGCCGGTGCCCATACCGATGTACTGGCCAAGGCCCTTCGGAAAAAGGACATTCCTCTTATGTATCAGCGTTTCTTCCAGGTTCCTCATGGCGTAGGCCTGGGCATGGGAACCAATGCGGAAGGCTGGCTGGAAGAGGCTCTGGATTTCTGGAAGAAGCAGGTTGGGGAAGATGATCTGCAGGAAGAGCACATAGCAGAAGATCATCTGGTTGAAGATTCTAAAGCAGAAGACAGCAAGACAGAAGAATAAGGGAATTTGCAGATCAGAGCCTGCAGACAAGTAGAAAAAGACGAGAAGCGGGAGAGAACTTCTGAGATAAAAAAGGACCGAGGACTGATTCCCCGGTCCCTCTCTTTGTATACTAGGTTTTAGAATGCTGACTGGTAGAAGGCCGTGCCATCAAACTGGCTGTTGGCATCTTCCATTGGATTGGTCTTTATTTCGACCGCATCTCAGCCAGCTTGCAGATGATGTCGATGCAGCACTCCTCACCCAGGGTGCCGGAATCCAGTGCCAGATCATAGTTGCTGTAATCGCCCCAGTGCTGGTCGGTGTAATAGCGGTAGTAGGTCCGACGCTGCTTATCCTTTTTCCGGATACGCTTCTCGACATCGACATCCTTGATCTCACCGTAACGTTCCAGAACCCGGGCCTTACGATGCTTCATATCGGAATGGATCAGGACATTGATGCAGGGGATCTCCGCCCGGCGGAGGATATAATCGGAACAGCGTCCGACAATAACACAGGGTCCCTGCTTGGCAGCCTCGAGAATGACCTTTCTCTGAGCCAGGAAGATTTCATCCTGAGGGCTCTGGAAATACATGGTACTGGCTGCGGAGACATCGAACCACTTGTTGGCCATGGTTGCGGTCTCGCCCTGCTCCTCAATCAGTTCCTTGCAGTAGCCGCTGTCGATTGCGGTCTTGTTTACAATTTCTCCATCCAAGAAGGGAATATTTAATTTCTCTGCTACCTTTTCTCCGATGGAATGTCCGCCACTGCCGAATTCACGACTGATCGTAATAATTGGATACATAAAGATCACTCTCCTTGTATGGCTGTGCTCTAATTACATCTTCAGTTTAGTAAATCTGTCGGTAAAATGCAAGAATCTGAAATGTATACAAGGCAGTTTACACAAATTTTAAGATTGTATTTGAAAGTGATGCAGGAGAAAGAAATCCTGAAAGCCGGAACAGGATTTAAAAGCTCGGAACGAAATTTCAGAATCCAAGACAGAAATTCTTATAGTAGATAAAGAATACAGGAGTTGAAGAAAGAAATGCTTCACATCGAATTTGCTCCCATGGAAGGAATCACAGGTTTTCCCTTCCGAAACGCTTTTGAGAAGGTTTTTGGAGGAATTTCCGCCTATTACACGCCCTTTCTGACCGTTAATCAGAATAAGAAATTTGGCAGTCATGACATCCGTGACGTCGATCCAAAGGTAAACCAGTCTATCGAGCTGATTCCTCAGATCCTGACCAACAAGCCGGATCAGTTGGCCTGGGGAGCAGAGCGCCTGTATGAAATGGGATACGCTGAAGTCAATCTGAATCTGGGCTGTCCATCGCCGACTGTTACCAAGCGACATAAGGGTGCCGGTTTCCTGGCCGATCCGGAGGAGGTGGACCGGCTGCTATCGGAAACCTATCGCATATTAGAAGCGGATCACAGTCCGGTCTATCTTTCCGTAAAGAGCCGGATCGGCATGCAGGACAAGAGCCGCTTCAACGAGCTTCTGAGGGTCTATGGGTCTTATCCTCTCCGCCGCCTGGTTCTCCATCCGCGTCTGGGCAGCCAGGGCTATGAGGGAACTGTGGATCTGGATTGCTTTGAGGAGGCCCTGGATTCTCTGAAGTGTCCGCTGATCTATAACGGGGACCTTCGGACCATTGAAGATATCAAAGCAATCCGGCAGAGATTTCCGGAAGCTGCCGGCATCATGATCGGGCGCGGATTTCTCTATGATCCGACGCTGATTCTGAAAATCCGGGAGGATGAGGCTGGGGAAGGTCATTCGAAGGAAAAGACAGGCTTGGAAAATGGGCAGCAATCAGCCGCAGAAGATACAGCAGCTGCAGAAGATACAGCAGGTGCTGAAAATAAAGTAATTGCAGATAATAAAGTGGCAAATCTACACGACCGCCTTAAATTCCTTTATCTCTTCCACGATACTCTGCTGGACGAATACAGCAAGGCCAATCCTTATCCGGACAGCTGCGTGCCGAGAATGAAGGAACTGTGGGGCTTTTGGCTGGAGAATCCGGATCTGATCGAGGCTTATGGCCGGGATTTGCTTCGAAAGATGGTCAAGAAGATTAAAAAGAGCCGGAATCTGGAAGATTATCATTTGGCTGTCAGGCAGTTCAATATTCAGGATCACTAAGACGAAAGCATGGAAATCTGGAAATGAATCAGGTCATATTTTAAATAGTCCTCTTAAAGTGGAGGAAGACCAGTATGACGTACAGATCAGCAGGGCCACAAAGGCTGCTCTCAGAGTCAGATTATCGATATAAAGAGTGGAAATCACAATTCCCATGATCATGGTGACGAAAGAAAGTAATGCCAGTACGATGCACTTGATTCTGGCCTGGCGGCGCTGAAATTTCAGATAGGTGATAGTTTCATTCAGCATTTCCGCATCAGAAGCGGGTTCTTCGGGAAGGCCTTTCTGCGCTTTCATTAATTCCATGAGGCTGACTCCCAATGCATTTGAAAGAGGCTCCAAAGTAGAAATGTCAGGAAAACCAAGCCCTCTTTCCCATCTGCTGACTGCTTTTCCAGTCACAGAAAGCTTACGGCCAAGCTCATCCTGGGTTAAATTTTTCTCTTTTCTGCATTGACTGATGAAGTTCCCGAAAGTTTTTGCATCCATATCTTTTATCCCCCGAAGAAATATAGACCTCAATATAAAACTGCTTTGATCATTTCTGAATATAGCCGCAAATAGGGGATAAGTAAAGGTTTTGGGCCTCGATGAATCGTTTACTTCGGAAATGCTTCGAAAAAACGACCATTTGTGACGGAATTCACAGTTTAGTCATATTTTCTTCAAAATTCCTTCCACACTTAAACACAAATTCATCACATTTAGACGATATTATAAAACCATCAAATGAGTGAGTACTTCATTTGAAAACTTTTTTTCATAATCCTCCCCCATACGAAGCGGCGTCGTGAGACGCCGCTTTTCTCTACTTAAATACACCACTTTCTTTTTTATGATTCCCTTCCCACGGTATGTGATATAATAATCAAGTTATACGAATTTATAGACGGATTTAAGAAATATAGACCAGTGCCTTATCGAAGGCAGGGTCTTTCTGATATTCTGAAATAGGAAACGAGTTATGCATTCGAGCATGCAGAAGAATCCGGCCTTCCCGGTCATCGGACTTGATATGAGCGGGATCCTCAGAGAAGAAGATCTGCCTCTGACGCAGCCACTGATCGACTGCAGAGACCTGAGCGGTACGGACTGCTACTGTGATGAAATCGCAGAAGAGAAGATCAGCAGACATCTGAAGGACTATGGCCCGGAGGGAATTCATTATCTGGATTCCGGAAACTACCATTATCTGACGCTTTTCTTCTTAAGAAAGCTGCCGGCGGATCAGCCCTTTGAACTGATCCTCTTTGACAATCATCCGGATTCCAAGGAGCCGGCCTTCGGCGATATCCTCTCCTGCGGCGGCTGGGTTCGAAAGGCCTGGGATGAGCTTCCGAATTTATCGAAGGTGACTATGATCGGAGTGGATCCGGTTCTGCTTAAGGAAGAAGGATTCCAGTTAGGAGGAAATCTTCTGGACAGGGGATCTGCTATGAAGCCATTGCATGTGCAATGCCTTTCAAAGAACGGTCCTGAGGAAGAACCTGATACGGATTCGGACCGTGGAATTTCAGTTAGAACGGATTCGAGCGATGGAATCCAAGATAAGATGGATGCTGATGGCTGGATTCCAGTGGATAAGAATCCGAATGATGAGTTTCCGGTCTACATTTCCATTGACAAGGACGTTCTGAGAGAAGAGGATGCCAGCTGCAATTGGTCTCAGGGCCGGATGTCGGAAGAGGAGCTTTTGGAGACTGTCGGAAAAATCTATCAGACGCGACAGGTTCTTGGCATGGATATCTGCGGTGAAGAAGACTGGAAGGAACGATCCGAAGGAACAAAGCTGAATGAAGCGCGGAACCAAGAAATTTTCAAGCTGGTTCTGTCTGAAGCAGAAAAATGAAAAAATCCGGGAAAGCAGTGAATGGTCTACATTTGATTTAAAGAATTCAGAGCATCAGAATCTGGAAACATAGATCAGAAACAGAATATAGATACAAAATCGAAATTCTGGCTAGAAAAGAAACGGACTTTGACTTAAAAATCAATCATGAAATGGAGGAAGATCATGAAGAGTCAGTCAGATGCGAGAAATCTCTCGATGGTCATGGATCTCTATGAGATGACCATGGCAAATGGTTACTTTAAGTACAAGGATGATAAGACAACGGTTACTTTCGATGTCTTCTACCGCCACAACCCCGATCAAGGCGGATATGCCATCTTCGCCGGACTCGAGCAGGTAGTGGACTATATTGAGCATCTGCATTTTTCAGATGAGGATATCGATTATCTCGATTCCCTGCATATTTACCGTAAGGATTTCCTGGAATGGCTCAGGAATTATCGCTTCCACGGCGATATCTATGCTTTCCCTGAGGGAACGATTATGTACCCTTACGAGCCGATCCTGACTGTCCATGCACCGCTTCTGGATGCCCAGCTGATCGAGACGGCTATCCTGGCTCTGATCAACCACGAGTCCCTGATTGCCACCAAGGCCAGCCGGATCGTCCGTGCCGCCGATGGCAGAGGTGTTTCCGATTTCGGTGCCCGCCGGGCCCATAACATGGATGCCGCTGTCTATGGTGCCAGAGCTGCCTATATCGGCGGTGCCGGTTCGACAGCAACGGTTCTGGCCGGTCAGATGTTCAACATTCCGGTCAGCGGAACCATGGCTCACAGCTGGATCATGTATCAGGAAGATGAATATACCGCCTTCAAGGAATTCGCAGAAACCTATCCGGATAACTGCATCCTTCTGGTGGATACCTATAATGTACTGAAATCCGGCATGCCCAATGCCATCCGTGTTGCCAAGGAAGTTCTGGAACCTATGGGCAAGCGCTTGAAGGGCGTGCGAATTGATTCCGGCGACCTGGCCTATCTTTCTCAGAAGATGCGGAAGATGCTGGATGATGCGGATCTCAAGGATGCTATCATCGTCGGATCCAACAGCCTGGACGAGTACACGATTTCTTCCATTATTTCCCAGGGAGGCTGCTTCGACAGCTTCGGCGTCGGCGAGCGTCTGATCACAGCAGAATCCAATCCGGTCTTCGGTGCGGTTTATAAGATTTCCGAGGTTGAGCATGACGGCGTGAAGATCCCGAAGATCAAGGTTTCCGAAACCGTTGAGAAGATCACCAATCCGGGCAGAAAGAGAGTCTTCCGTATCTACGATCAGGATGGAAAGGCTGTTGCCGACCTGATCACCAAGGAAGATGAGACTCCGGATCTGACAAAGCCCTACCGCTATGTCGATTCCAGAAAGCCCTGGAAGAATCTGAGCTTCGAAGGTTGCACCGCCAAGGAACTGCAGGTGCAGGTTATTAAGGACGGCAAGCGGACCTTCCCGACCAGAGATCTGAAGGATATTCAGTCTTATGTCAAGGATCAGCTGACAAACGAAATCTGGGCCGCTGAGCAGCGTTTTGAGAATCCTCATGTTCATTATCTGGATATGAGCCCGGCTTACTATGAGATGAAGATGGATCTTCTTTACAAGAGTCAGAAAGCAGACTGAGCCGGATTATAAATAACAAATAAAAAAGGATCCGGACTTATCACAGTAGATAAGCCCGGATCTGTTTTTTTAGAAGTCAGAAGAAATTGGAGGCAGCCATCATGACAAGTGAAAATAAAGCGAATCTTCCCGAAGGTATCCCCGACCGCCTGCGTCAGCAGCTGGAATTTGCCGTCGAGATCGACAAGGAGAAGAATGTCCTCCGCCAGACTCATCTGACCGGTCACGGCCGGAGAGAGGATGACGCGGAGCATGCCTGGCACATGGCAGCTATGACCGCTGTCCTTTCCGAATATTCGGATGAGAAGATCAATACGGGCCACACCATTCTTCTCTGTCTCATTCATGATCTGGTTGAGATTTATGCCGGCGATACCTATGCCTATGATGAAGAGGGCAAGAAGTCGCAGAAGGCTAGGGAAGAGGCCGCCAAAGACAAGCTTTTCTCCCTTTTACCCGAGGATCAGAAGACTTACTTCTCCGATCTCTTTGAGGAATTCGAGGCGGCTGAGACGCCGGAAGCCCGTTTTGCCCGGGCCATGGACAACCTCCAGCCCCTCCTTCTCAACAATTCCAATGACGGCGGCGACTGGCGCGAGCATGGCGTAAATGTAAACCAGGTCGAGGGCCGGCAGAAGCGGACCAAGGAAGCTTCGAAGACCCTCTATGAGCTGACCGAGCAGATCCTGGAACAGAATGTGAAGAAGGGCAGCCTGAAAGGAAGCCCGAAAGTTGGAAAGCTCTTGCAATAGATAATGAAAAAGGCCAGAGGCTCCATAAAATATGGACTTCTGGCCTTGTGATTAGAACGATCTCAGCATTCCTCAGCAGATTACGATTCTCAGCAAATCAGAATCACAATTCAGCAAATCGGAATCATGATAGTGCAGTCTCCAAGAGGGAAGGTTGAGCAGGCATGGACGTAGCCAAACTTCTTGTCGGCGTAGCGTCTGCCGTCGCCACTGTCCGGTACGAAGACATCGCCCTCGACCAGCTTGGACCGGCAGTAGCCGCAGGCACCGCTCCGGCATCTGGTGTTATTGGGGATACCAGCGCGTTCCAGAGATACAGCCAGAGGCTCGGTAGAGAGAGCATCAATCACAGTCTTTTCCAGGCCGCGGAGAACGGTCAGCTTATAGGTAGTCTCTGTCTGATTTTCCGGATAGGCAGCGACTTCAGCATTGACCGGAAGTTCCTTATCGGCCTTGTGAATGCGATAGCCGCTTGCCTTTGTGATATCCCGGGGAGCTCCGAAGACCTCCATACGGATCCGTTTGGCAGGTACATTCAGAGCAGCAAGCTCGTCGCTGACGAAGTTATACATGGGCAGAGGACCGCAGACGAAATAGGTGGTCTGGCCTTCCTCAGGCTTGCCATAGGAGTATTTCTCGATCAGATCCCTGGACAGGAAGCCCTTCTCACCCTCGTAATCCGGATCATCGGACAGGACATTGACAAAGCGGACTCTGTCGCACTCGGCTTCAATTCTGGACAGCTCATCGACCAGGATAATATCCTTTCGGTCACGGGATCCATAAAGGATTGTGAGATCACAATCCAGACTTCCGTGAGCAATTTCCTGAGCCATGGAGTAGAAAGGCGTGATTCCGGAACCGCCGGCCAGAGCCAGAACGTGCTTTGCATCACGGAGGGGCTCATAGTGGAACTGTCCGAAGGGCAGATGAACGGTATAGTGATCGCCGACATGGGCGTTCTTATAGAGATAGCTGCTGATGAAGCCCTGTCCCGGGCGGCCGTTTCGGATGGTCAGTTCGAAAAAGGATTTCTCTCCCTGTCTGGCCTGATAAGGGGCCGATGAAATGGAGTAAGGCCGGGTGGTGACAGTCGTTTGGCCACTTTCTTCATCCTTTACTTTAAGGTCAATCGAACAGTACTGGCCTGCATAGAAAGGGGGAAGCGTATCACCATCTTCCGGAACAAAGGTGAACTTCCGGGCAGTCGGGGAGACTTCTTCGACTTTGGTGATCCGAACATGGGTCTTACTGGGATGAACTTCCTCTGCAACCTCCCGGATATGATCCTTATAGAGGTTTTCAGGGCTTCCACTCTGAATCAGCTGTCTTCTGGCTTTGATGACGCGGTTGGCGCCTGTGACATCTTTTAAAAATCCATTGACTTTCATGCTCAGGCCTTCCTTTCTTTCTGCATCTCATCCAGAATGATCTTGGCTGCGATCTTACCGTTATTGATATTACATGCCATACCGTCGCCGACTAACTGGTGGCTGGCACAGCCGACAAGACCTTTGATATACATTTCCTTACTAACGTCTTCCAGACGGGCAACGACAGAGTTGTCCATGGAATGCTGATAACCGTAGATACCGCCCTTATAGTCGCTGGTATAGTGGGAAATCGTGACGGGGGTCTCAATTTCGATATCATAGATATGATCTCTTAAATTGACACCAAGCCGTTTGGATACCTGATCGATCATCTGTCCGGCGATCCGGTCCTTGGTTTCAAAGTAGTTATCCGCATTTACACCGTCAAAGCATTCCGGCAGGGGCAGATTGGTGATGGAAAGCGAGGTCATGCCATCCGGTACACAATCCGGATTCGCGTAATTCAAGCAGATCGTGGTCAGGAAGTCCCAGTTGCCAAGTCTTTTTCCTTGTTCCCAAAATTTGTCCGTATCCATAGAGCTGTCTGCAGAAAAGACGGAGTAGGCATGGATATTGAGATCCTCCGGTCTGGCATCGAGAAGAAGCACGACAGAGAAGCAGGAAACGGACATCGGCATAGCATTGGCATACTTTCTTGCAGCTGCCGGGACTTCTGACTGGGGTTCGATCATTTTGCCATAGACGGTATTGGGATAGGGAGCACTGGCGATGTAATCGCAGTGGATCTCTTCGCCGTGGGCGGTGCGGACACCGTAAACCCGGCCGTTTTTCACGAGGATCTTATCAACATTCTGACCGAATTCCATCTGAACGCCAAGCTGTATGCAGCGCTCCGCCATGGCAACGGACATCTCATGGGAGAAGCCGCGGGCCACATAAGAGCCGCCCAGGAGATAATCAGCCATGAGGAAGGAATAAATGGTAAAGGGCATAGTGGACAGGGGCTGACCGACATAGATCCAGTAGGCCGACAGGATCTGCTTTACTTCCTTCTTCATATTGGGACAGATCTTATCAATGACTTCTTTCGCAGAATAGCCGGCCGTCTTTGCCAGTGCCTCGTGATTCTTTAAGGTCTCGAATTTTGAGATACTGTGTTCGTTCAGATAGAGAACGGACTCATAGACCTGTTTTGTGACCTCCAGGAGCTTATTGACATCATCACGGGAACCCGGATACTGAGCCTCAATTTCGTCGGCGCAGATCCAGCTTCCGTCCGGGCGTCTGCCGGCATGAAGTTCGATATCGATATGATCTTCCGGGGAAACGAA
>JAQXVO010000004.1 GCA_029224965.1 Lachnospiraceae bacterium | reverse complement strand
GGACATTTTCTTGGACTGCCTAAGTAGCAATTCCAAGAAAATGTCCGCACCCCCTAGCGCCCAAGGGGATTTTTTATTCGTCTACCCATTCCATTTCCTTTTCACATTCCCAGAAAGTTTTACCATCAAACAATGGTTCTTTTAGAAAAGCATCCAAACTTGCAGGACGATCTAATCCTTTCACACTCCATAAAACGGTCGCTGTAGGTTCCCACTGCTGCAGTTCAAAATAATATGTTCCATCATCCAGATTGTATCCATGCCAGGCGGTTGGCCAGCTCAATGTGATCTTCTGCTGTTTTCTCTATCACATCTTCGCTGATTGGCTCCAGCGAATCAATCCTTTTGCCGGTCATATAGGCGTAGCAGTTCTTTGTCTATTACAAATGGCTCTGAAAAGGCATTGATCACGATACCGGCAATTTTCTTTTCATTATTTTCCGCCAGATGAACTGCTTCCAGAAAAGGCCTTTGTATCTTGGAAAATTGATTGCCGTACTCACCCATTTCTTCTGCCGTGGTAAAGACCGGAAAGAAGAAACTGTCTCCATTCTGCAGGATGTCCGGAATCATACGAATCTGATCCTGATTGCTTAGTTCTGTTCCGACAATCGATTCCAGATCTCCCTTTTCCTGAGCATCCTTCACGATCTTCATCAAAGCTTCATCATCAGCATCGCTCATGATGGCCTGACATGGGATCCAGACAAAGCTTTCTTTCAGAATCCGCAGCAGCTTTATCATATTAAGCTCTGTCCGGTTTCTGTTACAGATTTCGACTGCTCTTTTCAGATAAGAACCATCTTCCAGAAGTTCTGGCGTGATGGGATCCTCCGGCACGGAATACTCAACATCACCATCCGCCTGAAAGATCATCTCAATTAATTCCTTTGCAAGCAGGAATGCCTGTCCCCATGGATTGATAATAAAGCCATCTACATCAAAATCCAAAGCAGAACGCAGCGTGCTGTCAATGAAATTGGAAATCACCTGACTTGGCTCACCTTTTTTATATTCTTCGTCCGATGTAAAAGCCACAAGCCATTCCCTGCCGTCCTCCGTAGTCAGTGTCCGAAAGGCAAAGTTATCATCACTTCTTTCATCCATCACAACCGGAAAAATAAAATGACCGTCCGCATGCATCCGCTGACGAATCGCATCAAGCACAGCGATCAGATTTTCCTTCGTACTTTTTGCATGATAGTTCCCTATTGCTCCTGCAATCAACTCATTGCCGTCAAGAAAGGAATCGTGAAAAGACATTTTATCTACCTCCATGATTTTATCCACCTCTATAATTTCGTCACCTGATGATGCAAGTATATCGAATAAAAAAAGCGGAGTGGTCGTCTGTCATGCGACAAATTCCACTCCGCGTAATCAATCACTCACCCAGAATCGGCTGCCCGTATTTGAATAGTGCTGCATTGATCTCATAGATATCGTATATCTTATTCTTTATAAAGTATGTAATGATCAGATCAAATTTATTGCTCGGTGAAAAGGCGATTCCTGCTCTCGATAACAGGTCCAGCATGGTCGGAAGATCCAGCTGCAATGCTATGGCAAATGCCACTGCGGTCTTTTTCTTCGGTTTGTAATCCTCCTTACAGCGGATCCTGGAGAACACCTTTCGGTCTATATTTGCCTTCTTATATACTGTCACATCATCCATGCCGCTCTCATCGATCAGCTTGAAGAGCCTCTGCTGGAAGGTATCTTCTTCGTTTTCCAGCATCTCATCCAGACTCATGCTGGAAAGATCCGGACAGAATGGTGTCAGATCAGAACGGTTCGCCTCTGCATCCTCCGCAGAATACGGATACATGGATAAATGCAGACCATCCGAACGCATTGCACGTTCCCGCCGGGCAATGACATTATAACTGCCATATTCCTCATCCCTGATTTCATCTAAAGAATGCTCGTCTATATATCCCCTGATCTCCCCGACCAGCCTGCCGGACAGCTCAAATGACTTCCGATCAAATACGACGAGGATCACCTTCATTTCATATGACAGAAGGAACTTATTGATCTCGGCCAGGGCGATCTGAAGCGCTTCGTCCTTGGGAAATCCGTAGATACCTGTGGCAATCAGCGGGAAGGCAATGCTCTGACAGCCAAGCTTCTCAGCCAGATGCAGAGATTTTTCATAACAGGAATGAAGAATACCCTTTTCCATTTGATTGCCGGATATCCAGGCTGGTCCGACGGTATGAATGATGTATTTGGCATTCAGATGAAAGGCACTTGTATATGCAGCCTGACCGGGTGCAATATTCCCAATCTTCTGCCGCTCTTTTAAGAGCAGTTCTTCTCCGGCAGCTTTGTAGATAGCTCTGTCAGTTCCGCTGCCAATCACAGGTTTCGGATTTGCCGTATTCACGATTGCATCCGCTGTAACTCTAGTAATATCATTCCGGATAATCTGAAACGGCATATATAGGCATCTCCTTTTCATCTTTAGGATCTTTATTTTTTATCGGTTGAAATATTGATTCAAGAATACATAGAAGTTATCTCTCTATACTTCTTCTGTCCAATCTTTTCTCTTCACTAATATTGTTTCTATAAAACGAGCCATTTTCTTCTGACCATATTCTTTAAAGGGGTCAAATGTGTCAGCGTCTGTTTCAGGATTGATAGGAATCCACGGATTGCATATCATTCTGGATTTGTACCTGATCCATGCGTACTCTTCCTCGACCGGAAAATCGTCAGATTCCAGACAATCAGACTGCATCCATGCCAGGCGGTTGGCCAGTTCAATATGATCTTCTGCTGTTTTCTCTATCAGCTCTTCACCAATCGGTTCCAGCGAATCGATCCTTTTTCCGGTCATATAGGCATAGCAGATCTCTGACCAGGTGCTTTCCCCAATATAGCCACCGGGATTGATGACGTAGATCGAATCTGCTATATCGATCTTACTTTTATGCATGTCATCCAGCATTTTTTTGGTTTGGGTTATCTCGCCTTCGCTTTTCCCTTCCCAAACTTCTTTGTCACCGGAATGACCAAACAGGCCAACAGAGATTACGATGTTTCCCTGAAGTGTCAGTCTCTTCATTGCCTGCTCAAACTCGGTCTTAAATCTTGTGCTGCCGCAAAGGGTAATCACCGGGTATTTTTTCATAAGCCTTATCCTCCTCATCTGCTTATCTCATCTACAAATATAATACAGCTTACTATGCGTAATATTTTACCTGTATGAAAATTATTACCGAAATTCGACAGGAACCGGATACAGCTTTTCCATGGCCGGGAAATTGTTTTTAAGGGCTGCGATTGAGCTGTCGTCATCATCGATCCTTAAATAACTGCTGTCCGAAAGACTCTCCAGTCCAGTAATAAAGGTTCTGTAAGAAGATCAGCTATACAAGCTAATCCTGAACAGCAGGACAGCCAGCGTCATCTGACGCTGGCTGTCTTAAATTTACTACTCATATGGGACTGAAAGGATTCTCAATCTGTCAGTTATTGATATGCTGATGGAAAGGATTGCTGTGGGGAGACATAGGAAGGAAAGTAAAACCGTTCTGCTCACCCCAGGTCAGGAAGGTATCGATCGCATTCACGGTCGACTGCTTCACATCATGACAAAGCACCACGCTGGTATTTTTGCTGCTGCACTGCGTTTCACAATTGGAGATCACAGATTCCGTGGACGTTTTTGAGCTGCCGTCTCCGCTGGAGACATTCCAGTCTACATAGGTGTAGCCGTTTCCCTCTACCTGCTGGGTCAGCCGGGTCATAATGCCCTGATTAAAGCGGCTGACCGTATTGGAGCTTCCTCCGGGGAAACGGACCAGCTCTGTCCGGTAGCCGGTCTCCTGTTCAATCACATTTTCCATATTATTGAAGTCTGTCCAATACTGATCCTCGCCTGAATAAATCAGCTTGTAATCGTGTGTGTAGCTGTGCACTCCAATACTGTGGCCTTCTTCCGCCTCACGTTTCAGCATATCCTGATATTCCGGAAACTGATGCGTAACAAAGAATGTGACCTTGACATTATGATTTTTCAGGATATCCAGCAGCTGACTGGTATAGGGTCCCGGGCCGTCATCGAATGTGAGATAGATGATTTTTTCTTTTCCCTCCAGAAGTGACGGGTCACTCTCCGGAAGGGGATCCTCTTTATTTCCTGTAGCTGCGCCCTTGGGACTTGCCCAGATATACTGCTTCTCTTCCGTTTTCGCGGATGTATCGGATGAGTCCTTGGAATTGGATGAAGACTTTTTTGAAGAAGATTTAGATGATGACTTAGATGAAGCCTTCGATTTTGAGGACTTCGCATCAGCCGACTTCTTTTTCGTCTCCTGAGTCACTGCAGCCGTCTGGGACTTGCTGGCTGAATTTTTTCTGACTGCATGAACAATCGCTGCAATTCCAATCACAACGGCTGCAACAAAGACAGCCATAACGATAATAAGAATGAGACGCTTCATTTTCAGTCTGCGAATACGCTCTTTTTTATCCAGGTGCCGTCTTACCTCATTATTCATTTAATATAATTTCCTCCATACGTGTATTTATTGAATGCAGATGCTGAATCATTCACATATGCGGTGTGATTTCGGCCTACCACAATATCATAACACAGCTTCTGAATAAAAACGTGTCTGGAGGATGTTCTTAAGGCATTATTAAGGTTTTTTTTCAGGTGCCTGAAATAGCTCCGGTCAGACATATCTTTCCAGAAACTCAGAAGGAGTAAAGGCCAAAACATTCCTACTCTGTAGAAAATCCTTAACATTGCGGCTGATAATTTATGTCTTTTGGTATATACTATGTATAAACATAGAAAAGGAGATTTTCATATGCAGGCACAAGTAAAAGAATGGGGAAACAGTCAGGGAATCCGCTTATCAAAAGATATATTGAAAAGTGCAGGAGTTGCGTTGAATGATGTCCTGAATGTCACAGTAAAAGACGGTGTCATCACTCTGTCTAAGCCCTTTCGCCATAAAACTCTGGAAGAACGAGCAGCCGCCTATGGCGGAAAATTAAATCTGGACGGTGAATATGACTGGGGTAAGCCTGTCGGAAGAGAGGTGTGGTAATGAGTTCTGTTCATCAGGGTGACATCCTAAAAGTGGAAAATATAAAACATCCCGTACTTGTCGTCAGTAAGGACTTTTTCAACTCAAGCGGTGAAATCATTGCCTGCCCTATTATCCGAAATTCCGCTGCCGGCCCGCTCCATGTTTGGACAGATTCGACCGATAGCAAAGGCTTCATTCAATGTGAAAAACTGGCTCTGCTGGACCTGTCTATTCGTGGCTATAAGAAAATCGCCCGCCTGCCCATTGCAGAACTCATGAACATATCAGATGCAATCCAGGGAATCTTCGATTATCTATAGGGAAACGATATCCACATTCTTTAGCGCTCTCTGTTATAGGACGGCACATCCTTCATCTGCTCTTCCTGGATGATGGTCAGGGTATGATAGAAATCTTCGATCTCCTTCTCGCTCATCTTGCCTTCCACCTTATCCAGCACACGATTGACATAGGTCGAGCTGACATTGTAGTAATCGATGTACTTCTGTGTGACCTGAAGATAATATTCCCTTCGGTCCTGCTTGGACTGAATCTTCTGCAGGTAGCCCTTGCGGATCAGACTGTTGACCTTATAGGCGGCATTGGGAGATGAGATCTGAATAAAATTTGCGAACTCATTGATGGTCGGATTCTTCATGGCATAAATCACTTCCATGCAGAAGGTTTCCACCGTAGTAAGTGTCGCTTCCCGATTGTCAAAATTCCGGAAGATTTCCCGGTAAAAGTGCAGTTTAAAATTTGTATACACTTCTGTAAAAAGGTCCTTTGTCTTCTTTACTTTTTCTTTCAGCGTATCCCCTGCAGAACTACTCATAAGCGCCTCCCGGACTGCAAAATATATAGAAATAGTAGCACATCCGGATATCCATCGCAATTTATCCCTGAGTCTTCGGATCTGCAGCTTTGGGGTCTGTAATCGCAAAGGAGAGTTCTGCTGTCACGGCTGTTTTTCCATCTACTGTGGCCACTGCTTTTCCGAAGCCGAGCGGACCTTTTCTGTCAATGATCTCACAGTGCGTATGGATCACATCTCCGGGGATAACCGGCTTGCGGAAACGCGCCTTTCGGACCCCGCCGAAGAGGACGAGTTTACCCTTATTCTCCTCTTCCGTAAGCAGGGCAACCGCACCGGTCTGGGCCAGCGCTTCCAGAATCAGAACGCCCGGCATGACCGACTGGACCGGGAAATGACCGCAGAACTGCATCTCATTCACGGAGACACATTTGATTCCGTCCGCATATTTTCCCGGCTCGCAGTCTGTAATTCGGTCTACCATGAGAAAGGGATAGCGGTGGGGAAGGATCTTTTTGATTTCATCTGAATTAAACTGCATGATTTTCTGCCTTTATGAAATACGAGAGTTATTTTATGCCTTTTTCAATACCAGGGTGGCATTGTGTCCTCCGAATCCGAAGGAATTGGAAAGAGCATAGCGGATCTGATGGGAATAGCCTTTTCCAGGAACGACATCCAGGTCACACTCCGGGTCCGGCACCTGATAATTCACGGTCGGAGGAAGGAAATCATTCTGAACGGCTTCGGCTGTAATCACGGCTTCCACTGCGGCGCTGGCTCCGAGCAGATGTCCGGTCATGGACTTGGTGGAGCTGACCCGGATCCGCTTTGTATCCTCTCCGAAGATCCGGCAGATGGCTGCTGTTTCGCAGGAATCATTCATCTTCGTGGAAGTACCGTGGGCATTGATATAATCAACATCCGCCGGCGTAATCTCGGCATCCTCCATGGCCAGTCTCATACACTGCTCCGCTCCGGTTCCATCCGGCGAAGGTGCCGTGATATGGTAGGCATCGCAGTTGGCCCCATATCCGACGATCTCTGCATAAATATGAACCCCGCGCTTTCTGGCATGTTCATATTCCTCCAGGATCAGTGCACCGGCTCCTTCTCCCATGACAAAGCCGCTTCGCTCTGCATCAAAGGGGATGGAGGCACGATTCGGATCTGTGGCACTTGTCATGGCCTTCAGAGAAGTAAAGCCTCCGATACAAAGGGGAGTGATGGCCGCTTCGGCTCCTCCTGCCACCATGACATCACCGTAGCCGTCACGGATATGGCGGAAGGAATCTCCGATCGCATTTGCCGCACTCGCACAGGCCGTGACGATGGAAGTACACATGCCGTGAAGGCCGTATGCGATGGCGATCTGGCCGGCAGCCATATTGGCAATGGACATGGGGATAAAATGGGGAGACACACGGTCATAGCCCTTCTCCATGCCTCTGACCTTCTCCTTTTCAATGGTACTGATGCCGCCGATTCCGCTCGACATGATGACGCCCCAGCGGTCTCTGGACTCATCGAGTTCCTGAAGACCGGAATCCGTCATGGCCTGCCTGGCTGCCACCATGGCAAACTGGGTGTAGCGGTCCATCTTCCGGCTTTCCCGCTTATCAAGGTAGTCATCCAGAGCAAGGTCCCTGACCTCGCCCGCAAGCTTTACCTTCTGGTCTGCCGGATCATAGTGGGTGATGGGTCCGATTCCGCATCTGCCCTCCGTCACGCTCTTCCAGACTTCTTCCTTATCATTGCCGATCGGGCATACAATTCCGAGACCGGTGATCACAACTCTCCGTTTCATGATTTTCTCCTATCCCTGATTTCTCAGTCTGTAATACATAGTGAAACCGCTTATCGCACCGATATGAGAATGGCTGGTTTCTCAGCATCCCATGCCGCCGTCTGCTCCAATCACCTGACCGGTAATATAGGAAGCTTCCTCCGATGCCAGAAAGGCCACCAGTGCGGCCACCTCTTCCGGCTTTCCGGCCCGTCCCATGGGGATTCCGGCGATCATGGCTTTCTTGGCCGGATCCGGCAGAGCCTTTGTCATCTCCGTATGGATCATGCCCGGTGCCACCGCGTTTACAGTGATGTTCCTGAGGGCCAGCTCCTTGGCCAGGGATTTCGTCATTCCGATAATCCCGGCCTTGCTGGACGCATAATTGACCTGGCCTGCATTTCCGTGAATGCCCACAATACTTGAAATACTGATGATCCTGCCGTATCTCTGCTTCAGCATGATCCGCGAGGCCTTTTTCATGCAGTAGAAAGTCCCGTAAAGATTGACGCGGAGGACCCGGTCAAAGTCCTCCTCCTTCATCATGAGAAGGAGATTGTCCTTTGTCATCCCGGCGTTGTTGACCAGGATATCGATCCTTCCGGTCAAATTCAGACCGTCGCGGAACATCCGGTCACAGTCTCCGCTGTCCGAGACATCGGCCTGGACCAGAAGGGTCTTTACGCCGCATTGCCGGCAGAGAGCTTCTGTCTCCTGCGCCGCCTCTTCGTTATGGGAATAATGGATGATGACATTGATTCCCTTTTTGGCAAGAGCCCTGCAGACGGCTCTTCCGATCCCGCCGCTCGCTCCAGTGACAAGTGCTGTCCGATTCTCTGAATTCATAGCCTTCTCCCTTTTCCTCCAAAGACAATTTATCCAATGAAATCATAGAAATGTCATAAGTGGATCAGCCCTGTTCTTCCAGAAAAGCGGGAAGGGCTGTAAGATCCTCCGCCTTATCCAGTGAGAGGACCTCCATTCCCTTGACGGTTCTCTTTACAAAGCCGGCCAGGACATGACCCGGACCGATCTCAATAACCTTCTCCACACCGGCATCCTTCAGCCATTCAATCGTCTGCGCCATCCGGACACTCGACATGACCTGCTTTTCCAGAAGTCCGGCGATGGTCTTTTCATCTGCTTCGGTATAAAAGGGCGAATCCTTCGACCCATCCTCAATCAATCTGCCTTCTTGATCGGACGGTCCTCCCAGGACATTGAAAAGGACCGGGATTTCCATCTTTCCGAAAGTAATTTTTCCGAAGAGATCATGAAGGTCCTTGGATGCCGGCGTCATCAGAGAAGTGTGGAAGGCCGAGCTGACTTTGAGCTCCATGCATCTTCTTGCACCCTCCTCTTTTGCGATCTCTTCTGCACGGCTGACAGCATCGGAAAGCCCGGAAATGACATTCTGTCCCTTGGCATTGTAATTGGAGACTTCCACAAGACTTCCAGTCTCCTCTGCTGCCTTCTTGGCGATTTCAGCTGTTCTTTCTGCAGAGAGGCCAAGAATGGCACACATTTTTGTATCCAGTCCCTGTCCTGCCCGCTCCATGGCTCGGCCGCGGAAGGCTGTGACACGAATCAGCTCCTCTGTGGTAAAAAGGCCTGCCGCATGCAGTGCGCTATACTCGCCCAGGCTGAGGCCCGCCGTGAAATCCGGCCGGATTCCTTTGTCATAGAGAATGGCTGTCATGCCCGCGGCATAGGCTGCCAGACAGGGCTGGGTGAAAGCGGTCTCTGAGAGCTTGTCATCCGGTCCCTCGAACATCAATTTCTTCAGATCAAAATCGACTGCCTGATCAGCCAGATCGATCTCTTTCGCAAAGGCAGGATATTTCTCATATAAATCTCTGCCCATACCGGCATACTGACTTCCCTGTCCGGCAAATAAAAAGGCTGTTTTCATAACTGACTTCCTTTCTCCCACTTTCTTCTCCGGATTTCCTTCACATGTTCTGCAGGCTGCAGATTGTCTTCTCCGCACCCTGCATAATGGATTCGAAGATTTCCGCAACCGGTCGGATTTTCTTCAGCTGGCCGCAGTCCTGGCCTGCCATCAGAGATCCTTCGTCTGTATTGCCGTCAAAAACTGCTTTTCGGAGAGACCCAAGCGTAAATTTCTCCAGTTCCATCCGGTCAGCTCCCTGCTTTTCTCTTCGAACATACTGACGGGCCATTTTGTTCTTTAGAATTCGTGTCGGCGAATTCACGGTCCGGCCGGTCACAACCGTGGCATTGTCTCCGGCCTTCAGAAGAGCTTCCTTATAATTCTCATGAATGGGGCATTCTTTACTGACCAGAAGACAGGTCCCCATCTGGACACCGCAGGCACCGAGTGCAAAAGCTGCTGCCAGCTGCCGGCCGTCTGCAATTCCTCCGGCAGCGATCACCGGCAGTTCTTCAGGGATTGCATCCCGCATCTGAGGAACTAAGGTCATGGTCGTCATTTCACCGACATGTCCGCCGCTCTCCGTTCCCTCGGCAATGATTCCGTCGACTCCGTCCCGAACCAGGCGGGTGGCCAGAAGCACACTCGCGGAGACCGGGAAGACCCGGCTTCCGCTTTCCTTCCATTTGGAGATGTATTTTCCGGGATTGCCTGCGCCGGTCGTAATGAAGGGAATTCTCTCCCTGGCCAGAAGATCCGCCATCTGATCCGTATTCGGATTCATCAGCATGAGATTGACACCAAAGGGCTTATCTGTAAGTGACCGGCAGATATGGATATTCTCCTCCAGCTTGTCCACGGTCATTCCGCCGGAACCGATGATGCCAAGCGCCCCGGCATTCGAGCAGGCCGCCGCAAATTCTCCGGTCGCGATATTGGCCATTCCTCCCTGAATAAAGGGATATTTGATTCCTAAGATCTCATTCAGTAATTTCATCATCTTTGCCTTTCCTTTTTCAGAACTCCAGATAGCATCCGCCCCAGGTTAAGCCCGCGCCAAAGCCGATGCAGAAGATCCGGCTTCCAGGCTTTAAGAGGCCCTTCTCCTTCATATCCGCCAGGGCCAGAGGGATGCTGGCGCCGGAGGTATTTCCGTATTTCTGCAGGTTCACAAAGAACTTTTCCTCCGGGAGTTTCCTCTGCTTTCGGACATAGTCGATGATCCGAAGATTGGCCTGGTGGCAGACGATGTAATCGACATCCTCCGCCCGGATCCCGCTCTGTCTCTCCATCTCATCGATCTCAGAGGAAAGCGCCCGCACAGCAAATCGGAAGACCTTTCTTCCATCCATCTTCAGATAGCCGTCCTTCATGATTTCCCTGGCATAATCTTCCGAAATATAGAGCGGATTGGGGGAAACCAGCTTCTCTCCCTGTTTGGATAGCCCCGTAATCTGGTTCCTTCCGACGGTATGGGCGTAAAGAGCACTCCGGTCGCCCTCGGCCGCCGTATGGCAGAAAAAGTGCTTGTCTTTCGAGGGCTTCACAATGACCGCCGCAGCTCCGTCGCCAAAGAGGACGCTGACAGACCGTTCGGAGAAGTCCAGCATCTTGGACAGCTGTTCGCCTCCGATCAGGAGTACATATTTCCGGTCTGACCGGCAGACCGTACCCGAATTCATCAGAGCGTAGATCAGCTGAAGGCCATAGACGAAGCCGGAGCAGGCCGCATTGATATCAAAGGCGGGAACCCCGCCCGGAATTTTCAAGATTTCCTGGACAGCACAGGCCACAGAGGGAACCATATAATCTGTCGTACAGGTAGCGCAGATCAGAAGGCCGATCTCCTCGGGCCGGATTCTGGCATCCTCGATTGCCTTTCGGGAGGCCTCTGCTGCAAGATCCGTCAGACTTTCCCGGCCGGTGCACAGATACCGCGACTCAATACCGGTTCTGCTTCTGATCCACTCGTCCGAGGTGTCCATATACTGCTTTAAAGCATCATTTTTCAGGCTGGTCTTCGGCAGAGCCTTTCCCAGACCTGTGATTTCAATCCCATTCATAGTGCTGTCTCGTTTTCTGCTTTCATTTCCGGCTTGCTGTCAGGCTTTTCTTCGGCTTTGCTTTACATTTCCAGCCTGTCAGCAGGCTCATTTACGGCTTTGCTTTCCCTTCTTTTGTCTGACCCGCTTCCTGTCTGGTCTATATTTGTCCGGTCCGGACAGCCCATGTTACGGTACTTCCGATAGCGGCGCTCCAGGAGCTCCTTTGTGCTTTCTCCTTCCAGTTTCTCAAGCTCTTCCACAAGATTCTCTTTCAGGATCCGGCAGATTCCCGGCAGATCCTTCTGGGCACCGCCCTCGGGCTCCGGAATCAGGCGGTCTGCGATTCCCAGATCCATCAGATCCTGGGCTGTCATTTTCATGACTTCACTGGCTTCTTTGCTTTTAGATGCATCTTTCCAGAGAATGCTGGCAAAGCCCTCCGGAGACAGAACGGAATACACAGCGTTCTCCAGCATCCAGATCTGGTCTCCAACGCTGATGGCCAGGGCACCTCCGCTGTTTCCTTCTCCTGTCACGATGCAGATCACAGGAACCGTGAGATCGCTCATGGCTGCCAGATTCTCCGCGATGGCCGCGCTCTGGCCGTTTTCTTCGGCCTCTTTGCCCGGATAGGCTCCCGGCGTATCTATAAAGGTGATGACCGGCCGGCCGTATTTCTCGGCCTGCTTCATAAGCCTCAAAGCCTTCCGGTAGCCCTGGGGCTCCGGCATGCCGAAATTGCATTTCATGTTTTCGGCCAGATTCTTTCCCTTCCGGTGGCCGATCACAGTCACGGGTTTCCCGTTCAGAAGACCGATGCCGCCAAGGATGGCCGGGTCTTCCTTCCCGATCCGGTCCCCGCAGAGCTCGAGAAAGTCATCGAAAATCCCGTCAATATAATCCGTGATCTTCGGACGTCTCTTGTCTCTTACCAGCTGGACCCGGTCGTATGCGGAGCGACTGTTTTCGGAATTTTCGTCTTTCGACTCGGCAGAGGATGGGACTTCTTTCTCCGGACTGTCATTTTCAGAACAACCCGTTGAAACTCTGACTGCTGAATCTGCAGAAGAGCCATCGTCAGGGTACAATGCAGAATTCATCCGGCCTTCCGGTCCATATCCGTGAAGCATGAGGATCTGGGTGATCACCTTCTTCTGATCCTGTCTGTCCACGATCTTGTCCACAAAGCCGTGCTCCAGCTGGAACTCGGACCTCTGAAATCCCTTGGGAAGCTTCTCTCCTATGGTCTGCTCGATGACCCGGGGACCCGCAAAGCCGATCAGTGCATCGGGCTCTGCCAAAGTGATGTCGCCGAGACTGGCGTAGCTTGCGCTGACGCCGCCCGTTGTCGGATGAGTCAATACGGAAATGTAGAGCCCTCCGTTTTTACGAAGCCGCTCGACTGCGGCACTGGTCTTTGCCATCTGCATGAGAGAAACCATTCCCTCCTGCATTCTTGCGCCGCCGCTTGCGGAGAAAATGATGAGAGGAAGCTTTCTTTGATCTGCCGCTTCAATAGCAAGAGTCAGCTTCTCGCCTTCGGCGGAACCCATGCTTCCCATCATGAAGCTTTTACTGAGCTCCGCTCCCACGGCCGGAATTCCGTTAATTCTTCCGATTCCGGCAGCACATCCCTGGGGGCTTTCGGTCGTCCTTCTGTTTTCCAAGAGCTTCTTCTGATAGCCCGGAAAATGCAGGGGATCGTCTGTTTTCAGGTCCGGTGCAAATTCCTCTGTGAAGCGCCCTCCGTCAAAAAGAGCCTTCAGGTGCTGACCGACCGGATGATGGGCGGTCTTCTTCTGGCGCATCTTCCGGAATCCCAGTAATGTTTTTCTTTTGTCAGAGAACATACCGTCCTCTGTGCTTTCGTCTGTATCCGGTAAAACCATTTCTATGCTGCTGTTACTCATACCTTCTGCCTTTTCCGGCTTCTCCGCCACTTACCTTACCGGTGTTCTGTCATATGAATTTCTTCTGCATTCCGCTCTATACTTTCCGACTCTCCTCACCCCAGCGGATGATGGCATCCGTATTCTTTTCCAGAAATCCGGTGTCGATATTTCCTGTCAGATAATCGTTGTTGAAGAGAATCAGATAGAGGAAATCAATGTTTGTGTCGATTCCCTCGATCGTCATTTCTTCCAGGGCAACCCGCATCTTCCGGATGGCTTCCAGCCTTCCCGGCGCATGAACAATCACCTTGGCGATCATGGAATCGTAATAGGGACTGACTTTGCATCCGGAATAGAGAGCGCTTTCGACCCGCACGCCATTTCCTGCAGGAAAATGCAGGAAGGGGATCTCTCCCGGACAGGGAGCGAAGTTTTTCGCGGGATTTTCCGCATTGATCCGGCACTCGATGGCATGGCCATTGAGATGAATATCACTCTGCTTATAGCTGAGAGGCAGGCCTGCTGCGATCCGGATCTGCTCCCGGATCAGGTCAACGCCTGTTACAGCCTCCGTCACCGGGTGCTCCACCTGAATTCTGGTATTCATTTCAATGAAATAGAAATGATTTTCCCGGTCGAGGACGAATTCGACGGTACCGGCACTGACATAATGAACTGCTTTTGCCGCCTTGAGTGCGGCCCTGTGAATGGCCTCTCTCTGTTTGGGATTGAGGATGCTGGCCGGGGATTCCTCCATGAGCTTCTGGTTCCGCCTCTGCATGGAACAGTCCCTTTCCCCGAACTGGATGATATTTCCCTTGGTATCTCCAAGGATCTGTACCTCAATATGATGGGGATGGAGGATCAGCTTCTCCAGATAGAGGGATCCGTCACCGAAGGCGGCGCTCGCCTCGGCCTGGGCACTTTCATAGGCATTCCGGATCTCCGACTCATCGAAGGCGGTCCGCATACCACGTCCTCCGCCGCCGGCCGAAGCCTTGACCAGCACGGGATACCCAACCTTGGCCGCAGCTTTAGCCGCATCCTTCCAGTCCTTCAGGATTCCGTCCGAACCGGGGACAACAGGTACACCATGCTTTTTCATCAGAGCTCTTGCACTCTGCTTGTCTCCCATCTGACGGATCATTTTAGAAGAAGGCCCGATAAAAGTAATCCCATTTTTCTCGCATTTTTCTGCGAAATCCACATTTTCAGACAGGAATCCATAGCCCGGATGAATGGCATCGCAGTGATAGACCTTTGCCGTCTCGATCAGTACATCCTGATTGAGATAGCTTTTCACCGCCTGGGCAGGGCCGATGCAGACAGACTCCGTTGCAAACTGGACCGGAAGAGAGTTTTTATCTTCCGTGGAATAAGCCATTACTGTATCAATGCCCATTTCCTGACAGCATCGAAGGATCCGCATGGCGATTTCCCCGCGGTTAGCAATCAATACTTTCTTGAACATGTCAGCTCTCCTCGATGGTCAACAGGACCGCATCGTACTCGGTGAAAGTCGCATCCCCTGCCTTGATCTCTCGGACAGTGCCGTCACAGGGAGCCGGGATCTCATTCATCATCTTCATGGCCTCCACCAGACCGACGATGTCTCCTTTTTTCACCTTCTGTCCTTCCTCGGCATAGGGTTTCTCACCGGGTTTGGATGCACGGTAGAAGGTTCCGGCAATCGGGGCCTTGACAAGAGCCAGATTTTCTTCGGCCTGGTCTTCCGATCCGGCTTTTTCTTTAGAGGATTTCGGAAAAGAGTCTGATCCTCCTGCAGCTCCTGCCTCAGTAGATTCCCGCGTTTTCGGCCATTCCCTGTTTTCATCATTGCTGACAGGCATATCGATCGAATGGTCAGTACGCGGTTCATTTCGGAAACTGATCTTCTCTTCCGGTGACTCATAGCGGAATCTGGTCAGCCCCGATTTCCGAAAGCTTTCCATCAGTTTCTGCAATTCTTCGACTGTATAGCTCATTTCAGACCTCCGTACTCTGAAGAACTCCCCGGCTCATTTGGCCGTAACTCTGATTCCCCTGCTCTTCAGTTCTCCTTATGATCATCGATGTACTTCACAACATCATTTACAGTATGCAGATTGGAAAGCTCCTCATCCGGGACCTTGATTCCGAAGTTTTCCTCAACAGCCATCATGAGTTCAACGACATCGAGCGAATCTGCCTTGAGATCATTGAAGAAATCGGATTCCGGATGAATCTCGTCTTCATCAACGCTTAAGGTGTCGACAATAAGGTCTTTTAACTTTTCATAAGTATCCATGTTCATTCTCCTTTTTGTGTAATTACTTTCAATTATTTAGTTAAATAAATTTAGATGTTTAATTCGAGGCTTACTATACCGCGCGCCTGAATCAATGTCAATATATTATTTAAATAATTTGAGATAGTTTCCACAAAAGGCGCATAAACTGGAAAACAATTCATGTTTTCACGAGTTCTGGTACGTCCGTGAAATTGATCCGTCAGGGCACCAAAAAAGACCTCCGCGCAGGAAACAGATCCTGACGAAGGTCTTCTTTCGGATGAAAATGAATGATGTTTGTAATCCTGCTATGACATGGCAGTCATAGCAGAACATTAAGGGTAAGGCAAGAGAACCCTGCCAGTCTGCCTCAAATGAGATCAGATTAGATCATGCACTTGCGATATCAGTTCTGATAATTGATCTGCTGACTCTTCACAAGCTCATGGGTTACAACAGAGCTTCCGTCGAGATCCTCATGGTGCATATCCACTGCACTGATCTGGCTGTTTTCATAGGTTGTGTAGTAATAGATTCCCCGATCCGTGTTGCAGCAGCTCGAATAGATCGTATATTCGCAGATCGGATTTCCATCCTCCTCATAGCCAAGCCGGCAGCAGCCCTTCTGCTGTTCTACCGAACCCAGAATTTTAAAGAACTGGGAGATGCTAGCGCTCTCACTGTCATCCGAGACAGAATTCATTTTTGTGAAGGCCACCTTCACAAAACGGGAAGCGGATGACAGGTCACCGGGGATACCGAAGCCGCCCATACCTCTGGAGTAAGTATTGAAGTTCACACCCTTTGCCAGCCTGTTTTCCGGCAGATCCGCAGAAGCGTTCATATAGTCTGCGATATGGAGAAGATGATAGTCGAAGGTCGGATTGTTGGTCATGACACCGAATGGATTGTCATAGATCTGAGGGCCCCGCTCTGTTTGCTCAAAGACTATGGCCCGGTCCTTATCGGCAATCATCCAGTGCAGGGGAGATGGCTGCAGTTCCTTACTGAAGGCATCATCGGTCACATTGATTTTTTCCAGAAGCTTTTCCGCTTCCCCAACATTCTTACACTGACCCAGAATCCAGACGATCAGCTCGAAGGAAGCCACATTGTCCTTTCCTTCCATTGCTTTCGCATAATGGGCATTGCCGGGGAAATTCAGTCCCGCCATACTCAGACCCTTCTCATTCGTGGCATCATAGTAAAGCGGATAGTCTCCGACAACGAAGGCCATGCCGATCATTGCATAATGATGCTCCAGCTTTCCTCCGTGTCTGAATTCAAAGACTTTGTTTCTCGGCGTAACCGTGACGGTTTCGTGATAGGAAAATTCCAGGTCGAGATTCCTGCCAAAATAGTGGTCTCTTGTCTGATAGGTTGCTGCAGTACACATAATCTAACTACCTCCTTATACATCTCTACTCCAGAACATCATATTGAATCAGCAGCCGTTTCCTGCTGCAGATTTCCAAATTAGAACCCGTTTTATATTGACCTCATCTGATCTCCATAGATCACCTTCCGTCACGCATCCGACCGTGCATAGCTGTTCTTCATCGCATTGCTGGTCTCATAGAGGACGTGGTTCAGAGTAGCGGTTGCTTCCTTCTTCACCATGTCTGCGACTTCCTGGTTGATTCCCTCGAAATAGGACTTGGAAATCTTCGCAGGATCGGCCTGAATCTCATCATCAGTCCAATTCAGGATCTCATGGGATTTGGCTCCGACAGACTCGGTGTAGCGCTCGATCCAGTTGATATTTCCCTTATAGTTGGCATCGGTCAAAGCCGCGATCAGGCGGCTGGTCCAGTAAAAGCTCTCGGTGGAGACGTCTCCTGTCGTTGAATTCAGATATGCCGGAGTCCGGTCTACATTTGGATAGAAGGGAACCATGACATTGAAGGCATTGGAAGCGAAGGCCAGCCATTCAATGGCTCTTGCGCCGGCCGGCATATAGGGACGGATCTGGACAAAGCCCAGGAAATCGTTCCGGTTGATGCCGATAGACCGGTAGGCGCCCCGCTGGGAGGATTCGCCGTAGCTTCCGTAAGGATCGTAGGGTGTGCCCTGATAATGGGAGGACAGGACATACTTCACGTCCTCCGGTGTGATCAGGTTCTCCGGCGTCATGTTCCAGGGCAGCTGGTCGGATTCCGGCTTCATCTGGGCGTCCGGTCCGTCAAAGGTATAGCTGCTGCCATTGAAATAGCGAAGCATAAACCAGGCCCGGGGCGTATTGTAGACGTGATCTGCATCGTCGTGGCTTCCGAAAGCCTCTCTGGCATGGAAGTGCTCAGGCGCATCCCCCTTCAGATTCAGATGATTCTTTTCGACGAAGGCCCAGAGGTCCCTGGAGCAGAGATTCTCCCTGCCTTCACCAAGAGCATCCTTAAAATCAAAGAGGTCTATTCCCTGCTGGTTTGGCATGACCACATAGTCCGTATCCGGAACCCGTCTGGCGATCCAGTGATGGCCGCCGATCGACTCCAGCCACCAGATTTCATCCCGATCGGAGAAAGCGATACCGTTCATCTCGTAGGTTCCGTATTCCTCCAGGAGATGGCCCAGACGGAGGACACCCTCACGCGCCGTCTTAATATAGGGAAGGGTCAGAACCACGAGGTCCTCTTCTCCGATTCCGCCGGCCTTCTCCGGGCGGTCTCCCTCTGCCTTCTCATAGACGACCAGGGGATCTGCGCCAAGCACACGGGCATTGCTGGTGATGGTTTCGGTTGCCGTCATACCAACCTCCGCCTCATTGACACCGCAGGCAGCCCAGATTCCTTCGCCGTCAATGGCATTGGGAACGGCTGTATAGGCCATGGGATCCTCCGGGAGGGGAATCTCCACATGAGAAAGTACGGATTTGTAAGTCCTGGGCTGGTCCTCGGGCTTTACCAGGACAAATTTCTTCGGCATATAGACGCCGGAAGGGGAATCATCATTCCGGGCGATCATTGTGGAACCGTCGAAAGAAGCCTTTCTTCCGACTAGAATTGTAGTACAAGACATATTCGGTCCTCCATTTCTTTAAACCTGCCTTTATTTTATGATTTCAGATCCTCCCTTGCAATTCTAAAAAATTTTGTGCTATAGTTTCTTTCGAAAACAATATCTAGTGTTTTATATTTCAATGCCGGACAAAGAGCCGCAGTACGTTGGTAAACGTTTCATTCCCAACGTGCTGCGGTTTTTTTCGTCTGGAGAAAAGCAGCAGAAGGAGTAACTGATGTCCGGAAACAGCTCTCTCGTTGTCTCCTTCTTACGGCTTCTGGTGATTCCTCTGCCCCTGGCCTACATTTTCACCTGTCTACCCAAGGCAAACTTCCTCATGTGGTGGGCCTTCCCGATCGGTGAAGCGGTCGCCTGCATCGCCGCAGTCTTCCTTCTGAAGAGGATCTACAGGAAGCGGGTTCTGCCCATGAAAGTCTGGAAGAAATAAAGACCCTGACAGATCATAATCATGGAAGGACAAGCCATGAAAGATTAGCCTTGAAATTTGAGACGAAAATCGGCAGGATCTCCCATAGAGAAGTCCTGCCGGTTTTCATTTCAAATGGAAAGCCTTTGAGGGAATTTTCCCTGCTGCCTCTCCGGCTTCCATTTCACTTCATTCATTTTAATTCCGCTTATTACAGTGCTGCTTTATAGAGCTCTGCAATCTTTTCCTTTGTATAGGTTCCCGGCGTATTGATGAGATTTCCTGCGGAAACCTTCATGCAGTTCTCGGTGAGCCAGGGGATATCCTCCTCCTTGATGCCCAGATCCTTGAGACTGACCTCGAGATCCAGCTTCCGAAGCAGGGAACGGATCTTTCCGGAGCAGTCCTCTGCGGTAAAGCCGCCGAGGATACGGGCCAGACGTCCGAACTTGACACGGTTATAGGAATACTCGGCATCAAGGACGACCGGAGCCAGCGCCGCCAGGCCTTTTCCGTGAACGGCATTGGTCTTTCCGCTGACCGGATGCTCCATGCCATGGGCCAGAGTAACTCCGGCGGTATTGATCACCATGCCTCCAAATGTAGACCCAAGTGTCAGTGCCGCCCAGGCATCGTCACTTTCCTCTCCCCGGTAGAGCTTAACCAGGTTTTCTGCAAGCAGAGGAATTGCATATAGGCAGAGGGCATCGGTCAGAGGCTGGGCATTTCTGGCGGTATAGGCCTCAATGCAGTGGCACAGGGCATCAAAGCCGACCGAAGCCAGAACACTCTTAGGCATAGTCTTCATGAGATCTGGATCGACAATCGAATCCCTGGCAACAATGGCCGGTGTACGAAGGGACTTCTTGTCGCCGGTCTTCGGATCTGTGAGAACGGCAAAGCTGTTGGCTTCCGAACCGGTACCGCAGGTGGTCGGGATAAGGATCAGAGGCAGAGCCTTGTTTCCGACGGCTCTTCCAAAGATATAATCTGAGATATCTCCGTCATTCTCTGCCATAAAGGCAATGGCCTTGGCACAGTCCATAACACTTCCGCCGCCGACGGCCAGGATAACTTCCACTCCAAGGGATTTCGCAAACTTAGCTCCATCCAGTGCAGTCGTTGTCAGCGGATTCGGCGTAACTTTATCAAAGATCTCACAGACCATGCCTTCCTTCTCCATCAGGCCCTTGACCTTATCGAGAAGTCCGGACTTCTTGGCACTGGAGCCTCCGCAGACGATCAGGGCCTTCTTTCCATAGGCACTGGCCAGCTTCCCGGCTTCCATTACTTTTCCTGCTCCGAAATGGATATTGACTGGAAGGAAGTAGCTGAAGCTTTCTGCCATAAGAGGAATCTCAGCCGAAGCAGCTTCTTCCTTTTCCAGAGCCTTCTCCACATTCCAGACAACTCCAGCCGTCTCTCCGGCTTCCTCTTCTGCCGGAGCCTCCTTGCCTTCCATGATGGCATTGAGAGGTGCATAGTAGCCGAACTTATCCTTATAGACAGCCTTGCATCCGATAACAAAGAAGATACCAAGGACAAACCAGAGACCTGCCATCAGCCATTCCTGAGGAGCCAGGGCTGCGCCGGATCCGGGTACGATATAGAGGAGAAGCATAAGGCCGGACATGATAACGGCCAGGGTACCTGCCAGCTTACCGAACTTAACCTTGTAGGGTCTCGGCATGGTGGGTTCCTTTTCCCTTAAGATCAGGAAGGAAAGAGAGACCATGAAGTAGGCAAGGACACATCCGAAGTTACCTGCATCAGAAACCCATACCAGCATCTTCCGTCCTGCGAAGGGAGCCAGCATACTTAAAATGCCGATCAGCCAGATGGCTGTGGTCGGAGTCTTATGCTTGGGGCTTAATTTCTTAAAGGCCCGGGGAACCATGTAGGACTCAGCCATGGAATAGATGGCACGGCTGCCGCCCAGCATGAAGGAGTTCCAGCTCGTGATGATACCACACATACCGGCGATAATGATGACCTTAGACATGGCCTCACTGTGGAAGGCCTTTGCCATGGCATCGGCTGTAACCAGACCGGTCGTTGCATAGGAATTTACAATGGACTTGGAATCCATGACATAGCCGACTGCAAAGATAACCAATGCATAGAAGGAGATAGCCAGGATAATGGAGAGAAGAAGGATCTTTCCGATCTTCTTTAAGGGAACGTTGATTTCCTCAGCAGCCTGGGGGATAACATCAAATCCGATGAAGAAGAAAGGACTGACAGCGGCGACTCTTACGATATTGCTGAAAATGGTTCCGGTAGAAGATCCGTTGAAGACCTGTCCGTCCAGATTGGAAGGAGTTCCGGAGAAAAGAGATGCTACAACAAGTGCAATACCTGCTGCACCGATGGCAACTGTAAGAATGGTCTGTAAGATAGCTGCGGTCTTTGCACCCATGAGATTGATGATGGTAATGAGAAAAGCAAAGATCACGGCAACCGCTACCCAGGATGCATAAATATCAAATCCTGCTACCGTATACATGTAGCCCTTCAGGAAGCCGGGCCAGAGATAGGTAATGATGGTCGGGAAGGCACAGGCCTCGAAACATACGACGCTGACATAGCCTAAAATGATGGCCCAGGTACATACGAAGGAACCATAGGGGCCCATGGCTCTCATGGAGAAGACATGCTCGCCGCCGCACTCCGGCATGGCCGGTGTCAGCTCGGCATAGGTCAGACCGATGAAGAAAATCATGACGCCGCCAAGGAGGAATCCGAGCATGGCGCCGATAACACCGGCTTTCTCAATCCAGTCTCCGGACTGTACGACCCAGCCCCAGCCGATCATGGCTCCAAATGCTATGACGAGAATATCCCAGGAACTAAAGACCCGGTTGAAGTTTGAATCCGTTTTTTCTTTCATAATCAGGCTCCTTTCTCTTCAAGCATTTCGATCAGCATGAGAAGATACTGTGCGGTCTTCTCCCATCCAAGGAGGCTGCTGTCAATCATGATATGGCGGTTTCTCCGGTCGCCCCGGTAGGTTCCTGTAATGTATTTATGTCTGGCGTGATTCTGTTCGTCATTATAGGAAACAATTTCCTCTGCCTTGGCCTTATTGACCTTATCCATATCCATAACCGCCTGCACCCGTACTTCCTCAGGTGCATAGATGAAGACGTTCAGAACATCATCCCGGTCCTTCAGGATATAGTCGCTACTTCGACCGATTATGACACAGGAGGATTTCTCTGCAAACTGATGGATAACCTGGAACTGGGCCGAGATAACACGGTTGGTCAGGTTGGCATAACGGGGGCCAAGCGAGGTATCAAAGGAATAGTGGACACCTTTTTCCACATCCGCCTTCTCAACCAGGTCCTTTTCTACACCGATCTGCTGAACGACCTTGTCGACAAGATCTCTGTCGTAATACTCAATGCCCAGTGCTTTCGCAAGCATCTGGCCGATCTGCGGACCGCCTGCGCCGTATTCGCATCCGATGGTGATTACGATGTGTTTCATACGGTACTCCTTTCCGAACTCCCACTTTTTAAACCATTGGGGCGTTTCAATGAAAAAGCCGCCGAATGATCTCCATTCGACGGCTCCCTTGCCTGAATTTACTATTTTAGGAAAATTGAATTGTCAGCCGGTCTGAACTTCAGCCCGATCCATATTTCGATTGGATCCGAGGCTTCATTCCGGTCTATATTTCTCTCAGACTTAGGCCATCAGCGGCTTGTCCCAGAGATGAAGCGGAGTTCCGATGCCCTCCTTCAGGGCTTTCTTGTAGCATACGGTAGCCCAGGCGACATCCTCGACCGGCATACCGCCGACAGAGTAGATAACGATCTCGTCATCACTTTCTCTGGCCTTCTGCTTGCCGTTAATGATCTTTCCGACATCCTTGATATCGTCATCAGTGATCAGGCCCTCATGCTCCATATCCATGAACTTGGTGCCGACCATGGTGACATTTCCATAGGTAGGATAAGGGAACTCGCTTGCCCATGCCTTATAGAGGCCAAGGGCATCCACTGCAAGGGTGCAGTCCTTTACGAGGAAGTCCTTGTCGAACTCAACGCCGCCGGGGCAGGCGATGGTACAGCCGGGCTTTACCCATTCCTTCTCAACCTTGGGGTACTTGCTCAGGTCATGTCCGCTGGTGGCTGCGAAGCCGACCACATCGGAATCCCGGACACATGCCTCCAGGGTATCGACCTTCTCGATCTTGAGATCTGGATATTTCTCCCTGGCGAATTCTGTGAACTCATCGATACCTCTCTGACTTCTGCCCTTGATCTTTACAAGCTCGATCTCGGGGCAGGCATCCATGATCGCTTCAAAGGTAGTTCTTCCGATAACGCCGGGTCCGCAGATGCCGGCGATCTTGGAATCCTTCTTTGCCAGATGCCGTAAACCTGCACCTGCTGTTGCACCGGTACGATAGGCACTGATCAGATTGGCTGACATGAAAGCCTTGGGAGCTCCGGTGTCCTTATCGGTCAGGATAAACATGAGGATGGAACGGGGCAGGCCCTTCTTCTTGTTCTCCATGTTGGATCCGTACCATTTCACACCGGCATTGTCAAAGGGTCCGCCGATATAGGCAGGCATTGCCATGAATCTTCTGTCCTCGCCCTTGCCGGAAGGCATTTCAGGGAAAGGAGATTCCTCAGGGAAGGCAAGCTTGGTGCCGTGAGAATAATGGTTCTCGCCTCCCATCATGAAGTCGCCCAGATCCAGAAGCTTTAAAACCTCTTCCATGGCATCGACGCAGCCGTGCATGTCAGTAACGCCAGCCTTTACCATGTCCTCTTCATTTAAAAATAGAAAGTCAACTGCCGGATACTCACTCATATTCTTTTTCCTCCTGTCCTGTTTTCTCTTCTGAAAGAACTGTAAAAAGATATCTCTGAAATTCTTCCAGAAAGAATATTAAAAACGAAAAAAGAAATACAAAAAAACGCCCGGACACCAGCTGATCTCAAGCCAGCGGTCTGGACGTCTTTGTCTCTTTCCTCTTCATTTGCACAGTATTTTCACATTGACATGGGGAAAATTATTGTAAATTTCGGAACTGCCGATCCGGCCGTGGTGAAAATACATTTTTCTGAGGCTCCCGGGCCTGCGCAGAATCCGGCTTTTCATTGCTAAAAACAGCTGATTAGAATATGATAAGAAAGATATTTATTCCTTAATTTCATTCCCATGATTCGGAGTCATTCGATGGAAAACCGTAGCTGGAAAAGAGAGAAGCTGAGATCCACTCAGCCCTTTTTTGTTCTGAATAGTGAAAGCTTCATTCAGGAATCCTACCGGAAGTCCGGGATTTCTCACTTCTATATGATCACTAAGAAGAAAGGCGTTCCCTTACGCATGATCCCCAACGGCTCCATCGACTTTATCTTTTCCTACGAGCCGGACGGCATGAAAGCCTGGGTGAACGGCACTCCCCTCTCACCGGTCGATGACCTGTTCACTGATTCCACCGACCTTTTCGGTGTTCGTTTTATGCCCGGCACCCATCCGACCGGACTCGCGATCCGTCAGAAAGATCTGATCGGTCTTCGTTTCTCCCTGGAAGACTACTACCCCAAGAACTTTGACTTCCAGGGGCTGTCGGGAAAAACAGATTTTCTGGACCGAGTCCGCTTCTTTATAAAGGAATATTCCAAGCTGAAAAAAGACGAACCCGAGCCCTTCGGCATGGAATCCTTATTTGAAACGGTCTGTGACATGATTTATAAGACCGACGGCCAGATCCGGATCTCCGACCTCGCCGAAAAGACCGGTTACAGCGACCGCTATATCCGGAAGGTCTTCCAGGAGGAGATGGGCTTTTCCCCGAAAATCTTCTGCAATATTCTCCGTCTTCAGCGGGCCATCGAGTTCATTAACTACGGCTTCGATGAGAAGACCGCCGACTGGGCGGCCAGTCTCGGCTACTATGATCAGGCCCAGTGCATCCGGGATTTCCGCAAGTATCTCGGCATGACACCCAGGCAGTACAAGAAGCTGATCAGCAGGGATAACTATCAGGAGAGGGCCGTCTATGCCCATGATCTGGGTCTGAAGATCTGATGACAGACCTCTGCTTCGAACAGACGAACATTCATTCTGAAAGCTGCTCGTGACAGCGGATTCAGAAAACCAGATTTCCTACTTCCGAAAAATACAATCAATGAATGTCCTTTCGTTTTAGCATACGGATTAACAAATCAATCAAACATGCATCTGACAAAGGCGTCGCAATTAATACCTGCGGCGTCTTTTTTGTTTGGAAAGGAGTAGAAAGATGGCAGGAAGGATTGCAGTGCATCCCATTCTCGGCGAGCAGAATGAAGGCAAAAAAGTCGTTACATTCCTCTACGACGGGAAAGAGATGAAAGGGTATGAAGGCGAGCCGATTGCGGCAGCATTAAAGGCAAACGGCGTTATGGTCCACAGATATACGATGAAGCAGCACAAACCCAGAGGTATCTTCTGTGCGATCGGCAGATGTACCGACTGCGTCATGGTCGTCGACGGAGAGCCCAATGTCAGGACCTGCATGACTCCCCTGAAGGAAGGCATGGACGTCAAAACCCAGTACGGTGTCAGCGACAAACCCTTTGACCAGCAGTAAGACCGGAGGAGAAAAAAGATGAAAATAGAAAGATTTGACCTGATTATCGTCGGCGCCGGTCCTTCCGGATTGTCCGCCGCCATTGAAGCCGCAAAGCGCGGAATGAATGTAGTCGTATTCGATGAGAATGCCCGCCCCGGCGGCCAGCTTTTTAAGCAGATCCACAAGTTCTTCGGTTCCAAGGAACACAAGGCCAAGATCCGTGGTTTCCATATCGGCGAGCAGCTTCTGAAAGAGGCCAGCGATGCCGGCGTCAAAGTAGAGCTGAACGCCACCGTCATCGGTCTCTACCAGGATCGTGAGGTTGTCGTCCGCATGGGCGATGAAGTCCATCATTTCAAGGGCGATGCCATTATCATTGCAACCGGTGCAGCCGAGAACATGGTTCTCTTCGATGGCTGGAACCTTCCGGGCGTCATGGGAGCCGGCGCAGCCCAGACCCTGATGAACCTCTACGGCGTCAAACCCGGTGAGCGGATCCTCATGCTTGGTACCGGAAATGTAGGCCTCGTTGTATCCTTCCAGCTCATCCAGTGCGGATGCGATGTCGTAGCACTGGTCGATGCAGCTCCGAAGATCGGCGGCTACGGTGTCCATGCAGCAAAGGTAGCCCGTACCGGCGTTCCCTTCTATCTCTCCCATACCATTAAAAAGGTTGAGGGTGATGACCACGTTACCGGCGTTACCATCGGCGAAGTGGATGATCATTTCCAGTTCATCGAAGGCACCGACAAGCATTTCGATGTCGATACCGTCTGTGTTGCCGTCGGACTTTCACCTATGTCCCAGCTTCTGAAGATGGCCGGATGCAAGATGGAAGACAATCCCAAGAGAGGCGGCCAGGTTCCCATTGTCGGAGAATACGGAGAGACTTCCGTACCCGGTATCTACTCCGCCGGTGATGTCTCCGGTATTGAAGAGGCATCCTCCGCTATGATCGAAGGCCGTATGTCCGGTATCGTTGCAGCCGAATACCTTGGCTTCATCGATAAGGAAGAAAAGGAAGCCGAGCTGAAGAAACTCGAGGCTTCTCTTGATTCCCTTCGTCAGGGTATGTTTGCACCCAAGAACAGAGGCAAGAAAATCACCGAAACCGATGAGGGCATTGAGCTTTCCGAGAGCCTTTTAAAGAAGGGCTATGTTTCCGATGATGAAATCGAGCGTTTCCCCGGCGTTATCCACAAGGTCGGCGTTCATCCGGTTCTTGAATGCACACAGAACATTCCCTGCAACCCCTGTCAGGATGCCTGTACCCAGGGCTGCATTTCCATCGGCGACAATATCACTTCACTTCCCATCTCTGTGGCAGATAAGAAATGCATCAACTGCGGTCTCTGCGTAGCCTCCTGTCCCGGCCAGGCCATCTTCCTGGTGGATGAGGACATCGGAGACGGCAAGGCAACCGTTACCCTTCCTTATGAATTCAAGCCTCTGCCTGAGGTTGGCACCAAGGGAAAGGCACTGGGACGTGACGGACAGGCTGTATGCGATGCCGAGGTTTCCAAAGTTCGTACTTCCAAGGCCTTTGACTCCACAACCCTTCTTACCATCACCGTTCCCAAGGAATATGCTATGAAAGCCAGATTTTTCAAGGCAGTCGTATAAAAAAACAGTCAGGAGGAAAAATAATGAGTGAATTAAGTAACAGATCGAGAGATATCGGTGAATTCATTCCGATGCCTGACGATGACATGATCGTCTGCCGCTGCGAGGAAGTCACCAAGGGTGAGATCCGGAAGGCCGTTCATGAAGGCCTGTGGACCATCGCCGAAATCCGGCGCTATTTAAGGTGCGGCATGGGCCTCTGCCAGGGCCAGACCTGCGCAAAGCTGGTTAAGGGCATTGTAGCCAGAGAATTAAAATGTTCTCCAGCTCTTCTGGAACCGGCCACATCGAGAGCACCTATGAGACCTACAGAGATGCATGTATATGCAGATGAGACGGAGGATACGGATCTATGATGACAAGTGATGTAATTATTATCGGAGCCGGAATCATAGGAAATTCCTGTGCATACTATCTGGCAAAAAAAGGATATAAGGTAGTCGTTCTTGAGAAGTCCGACATTATCGGAAATGGCGGATCCAGCAGAAACGGCGGCGGTGTCCGTCAGTCCGGCCGTGATCCGAGAGAGCTTCCCCTGGCCATGTACGGAATCGAACATCTCTGGCCCACTCTTTCCGAAGAGCTCGGCTATGATGTCGAGTATCACAAGAAGGGAAATCTTCGTCTCGGAAAAACCGAAGCTCATCTGAAGACCCTGAAAAAGCTGGCCGACAGTGCTTCCGCCTGCGGACTGGATGTCCGCATGATCGACGGCGATGAAGTAAGACAGATCAACCCCTACCTTTCCCATGAAGTCATCGGTGCCAGCTGGTGCCCGACCGATGGACACGCCAACCCTCTGAAGGCAACACTTGCCTACTATATGGCCGCAAGACGGCTTGGGGTTACATTTATCACCGGAGAAGATGTAAAGGAAATCCGGAAGATCCGCGGCAGGGCCAGACAGGTCATCACCCAGACCGATACCTATGAGGGCGACCACATTGTCCTGGCTGCCGGCATGGCATCCCGTGCAATCGCCGGAACCATCGGAATCGACATTCCTATGGTCAGCAAGCTGATCGAGTGCCTGGTCACCGAGGCCGAGCCCAAGATGTTCGAGCAGATGCTCGGTACCGCCGAGGCTGACTTCTACGGCCACCAGACCAACCATGGCTCCTTCGTTATCGGTGGATCCACCGGTTTCGAGCTATATAAAAAGGACAACGGAACCCCGGTCAACTACTCTGATACCGTACCCTGTATCTGCCGGGGCATCATCCGTTACATCCCCATGCTGAAGGATGCCAAGATTGTCCGTGCATGGGCAGGCTGGTCTGACAACATGAAGGACGGCGTTCCCATTATCGATACTGTAAGTGAGGTTCCCGGCCTGATTCTGGCCTGCGGCTTCACCGGCCACGGCTTCGGAATTGCTCCGGGTGTCGGCACCGTCGTATCCCAGCTTGTCGCCGGGGAAAAGCCTGTCTGCGATATTTCCGGGCTCAAGTACGACAGATTTTACGCAAAGGATATCAAGACGGCGTAAGCCTCTTTCAAGAAAGATAGACCTTTTCTTCGAAGAAAGATCAGAAATGGAAAATTTTTAACAAAGCAGACAGAAATCCTGAAAAATATAAACCTTACTGCAAGAGGCAGGTTCGGTTATCCCGGACCTGCCTCTTGCAGTATGTTAACTTATTTCCTGCCTTTCATTCCTTTTCATTTCTTCATAGAGATCCGCGATGACCTCATCCAGCGTATGCTTCCTCAGGCTGTCCTCGAAGTCCTGCTGGATATCCAGAAGCTTGTCATTCAGGGCCGAATGGATATTCCTTCCGACCGGACAGTTGGGATTGGTATTTTCATGGAAATGAAAGAGCTCTTCCTTATTCTTCTCCACAGCTTCATAGATGTCATAGAAAGTTATCTCATTCAGAGGCCGGGTAATCCGGGTTCCGCCGGGGCCCCGCTTGGTCTCGATCAGGCCTGCATTCTTCAGATCCGACATGATATTCCGGATAATGACCGGATTGCTGCCGATGCTCGAAGACAGGAATTCACTGGTGACCTTCTCGGTCTTTCCGAAATATTCCACGGCAGCCAGAATATGAATGGCTATGGTAAACTTTGTAGAAATCTGCATTTGCTTCCTCTTTCCCTCTATATCTCTTCAGGGTTTTCTCCTGGAATTACTTCTGATTTCATCACGATTATGCTTTTTTACCTTTTTCTTCAGGGAAATCCGGCCGATGATCATATAGGCAGCAGCAATCAGTACGCCGATCTCAACCAGCTGAGGATAGAAAAGCATGCCCAGAAGAAAACCGATGATCTTGATTGCAAGGTCGAACCTCAGGTTCTTCTCCGCCATGGCAATGTAGCCGCAGGCACCGGTTCCTGCATTGTCTTTATTGAGGCTGACATAGAGCCAGTAGAGATTCAGAGTGGTAATAATGATCACCAGACCGTAGGCTCCCTGGACCACACGCTCTGCATTCCAGCGGATCATAAGCTTAGTCATATAGGGCTGGAAGGAAGCCCAGAAAAGAAGGAAAAGGCTGATCCAGACCGTCCTCTGGGAGACCCGCTCAATCCGGTCCCAGGCCATATGAAGAGCCGTCCACATGCTTGCCAGCCAGAAGAAGCTGATGGCATAGGATACAAAGGCCCTCCATAATCCCAGGAATGCTGCCAGGGTCGGCCTGGCCGGCTGAGCCAGTTCCAGGATCAGGATGGTCATAATAATGGCGATAATGGCATCCATAAAGGCACCTAGCCGGTCCTTGTCCAAAAACAGTTTTTTCATCATTCTTCCTCATTTCCCGTATGCTCCTTACGGAATACCTGCATCATTTCCTGACCCAGGCTGATGCCGTCGCCCCTGGGCTGTATGTCCCCGGCTTCAACCCATTCAGCTTCCTTCAGTTCATCCTCCTGGAGAGTGATATGGTCATCCCCGTCCAGATCACAGAAAAAACCGGCCAGAAGCGAGCCGGAAAGGCCCCAGGGCTGGGACTTGTAATAGCGGATGTTCTTGACCTTCAATCCGACCTCTTCCATGACTTCCCGCTCAACCGTCTGTTCCAGGGTCTCGCCGATTTCAGTAAAGCCGGCCACCATGGAATAGTTTTTGTATTCTCCGTAAGCGTACTTTGTAAGAAGAAGCTTATTCCCATTGGTAATTCCCACGATGACCGCCGGAGAGATTCGCGGATAAACCATATTTCCGCAGCTGCAGTGCATCATGCGCTCCTTATGGTCCGGCGTCATACGTTTGCCGCAGCGGCCGCAAAACTGGTTGTTCCGGTACCACATATTGAGATGCCAGGCCGTGACTGCAGCGAAGGCCATATATTTTGGCTTTGCCTTACGAAAAATATAGATCGGATAATAGGAAAAGCCCTCCGGAATCGTAAAAACTTCCTCCTCCGGAAGATTTCGTCCGACCGCCAGGAAACACTTCCGTCTGTCCACCCGAAGAAGGTAGACAAAATGGAATTTCTTCCGTTCCTCTTCCCGGAAGTTAGAAAATCGCGGATATTGAAGAGTACCGTCCTCTGCTGCCGAGGCGAGAATCTCGTTTCCCTTAAAGAAAAAGCAGGTATCCTCTTCCTCCGGCTTCCCCTCGTAATACTGATTGTAAAGCTGTCTTGGTTCAATATCCTGAATCATGAACAGATATCCTTCCCACTTAATAAGACACAGTTACTAATAAAGATGTAGAAAACAGAATCCTGACTGTCCGAATCTGTTCTCTTTCATTTCATCTTAGATGGCCGAGTTTGTAAGCGAAGTTATTATAACTCATAAACTGCTCATTTAGAACCATTCTTTGACGTTTTCTCAAGCCTTTTTATCTTTCCTCAGTATGATGTGAATTTCATTATTCCATCATGATTGTTTGATTTTCACCTTTCCCTTTCTATCCTTTCATCATGAATACTGCTTTTATTTCTCCCTCTTCTTCGCTTGGTAGTATAATAAAAAACGCTGGTCAGTTGACCTTATTTCAAATAAGGGCCCTGCCAGTTAAAAAATCAGAAACCTACAGCAATACAGTGGGAGGAAATCATGAGTTTCAAAGAATCAAAAGTCGTTATCGTCGGCTGCGGCAATGTCGGAAGCACAACCGCCTATACCATCATCAACCAGGGCCTTGCAGAAGAGGTCGTTCTGATCGATGTCAATAAAGATAAGGCCTACGGTGAGGCCCTGGATATGGCCCATTCCATCTATTTCATGAACCGTAATATCAATGTCCACGAAGGCGACTACAGCGACTGCAAGGACGCCGATATCGTCATTATCACAGCATCCGCACCCATGCCCAAGGACTCCAAGAACCGTCTTGACATGCTGGCACCCAGTATCAAGATCATTAAAAGCATTGTCGGATCCGTTATGGAAAATGGCTTCAACGGCATCTTTGTCGTTGTCTCCAACCCCGTTGACATTATGACCTATATGGTCTACAAGATGTCCGGCCTTCCCAAGAACCAGGTCATCGGCTCCGGCACCACCCTGGATTCCGCCCGCCTCTGCTGCGAGCTGGCAGAAATGTATGGCCTGGATTCCAAGAGCGTATCCGCCTACGTCTGCGGCGAGCATGGCGACAGTGAGATCGTCTCCTGGCACTCTGCTGTGATCGGCGGAAAGTCCGTGGAAAGTGTCATGGCGGATAACCCCGACCGGACCAAAGACATCACAAGAGAAGACCTGCAGAAGAAGACCATTCAGTCAGGCTGGGATATCTTCAACCGGAAAGGCAACACCTGCTACGGCATTGCAGCCTCCACAACAGCCATCTGCAAGTCCATTCTCTTCAATGAGAACCATATCTACCCCGTCACCGTCGGTCTGGAAGGTCAGTACGGAATCAAGTCCGCATGGTTGTCCGTTCCCACCATCATCGATCGTACCGGCGCCAAGGAAATCGTAGAGATCCGTCTGGATCCCGAAGAAGAAAAGGCCTTAAAGAAGTCCGCAGAGCTTCTCGAATCCTTCTATGGAGACCTGGGTTTATAAGGATGTATAAGAAGCCGGACAAACAATTTCAATAATCCTGGACATACTGTTTCATTGGATTCCGGTTAATTTCTGAAAAAACGCTGTATAAAAGAAGCGGATTTCTTCATGTTCGAAGAAATCCGCTTCTTGTTTTCAGACAGAACTGATCAGAATCCAATCTCCAGATGGAAAAAGGCTCTCCTGCTATTTATCATGATAAGAAGTAAATCAGCAGCCGCCTTTTCCATTCTTATGATCATCAATCGAACATGCCGGCGTATTGGGATCATACTCCTTCAGCCCGACCTTGGCAGGATCCAGAGTAATGCTTCCATCCTCCAGAACAAAAGCCGGGATACCAATATCTCCGATCTCCTTACTGTGGTCGAATTCCGGCCGGTGATCCCTCAGATCGATAAACTGATGCATATATTTCACATGACTGCCGATATCGATGTACTGAAACTCATCTTCTCTTCCGGCAATCTGTGTCTTCACATAATCACAATAGGGGCAGGTCTTCAATCCATATATCTTAATCATATTCTTACTACCTCCAAATCATCTGTGTGCTCATTCGAGTTCTTGCAGTGATAATAAATCACTTACAACTCGATCATAGCATAGGATGCCGGAAATATCACGAAAATGCTCTATATTTCATAAAAGAGATTTTCGTTGGAAAGCATCTCAGCAAGCCCCGAGGACGGGATGGGCCTCGGGGCTGCTGCCAGCTTTAGACTGCCTTCCGAACAGCCTCAACCTGCGGCTTCATACCGGTCAGAGCCCAGGGATCCAGAACCTGGTTCAGCTCCTCCTCAGTCATGATGCCCTCCGACAATACGATCTCACGAACCGAACGGTCCTCACGAACCGACTGCTTGGCAATCTCAGCCGACTTCTTGTAGCCGATGTAGGGAGACAGAGCCGTTGCAATACCTGCACTGCTTTCCATCAGATCCCGGCAGCGCTCACGGTTAGCGGTAATACCAAGGATGCAGTTATCGGTCAGAGTCTTAATGGCTCCGGTCATAGCCTCGATGGATTCAAAGAGGTTATAGAAGGTCACCGGTTCAAAGGCATTGAGTTCCATCTGTCCGGCTTCAGCTGCCATGGAAATGGTCAGGTCATGACCTGCAACCAGGAAGGCAACCTGGTTTACAACCTCAGGAATAACGGGGTTTACCTTTCCGGGCATAATCGAAGAACCGTTCTGCTTGGCCGGAAGGTGAATTTCTGCAAGTCCGGTCTTGGGGCCGGAAGAAAGAAGGCGAAGGTCATTGCACATCTTGGAGAGATCCAGAACACAAGTCTTTAAGGCACCGGAAACAGCAACGAAACCGTCCTGGTTCTCGGTCGCATCAAAGAGGTCCTCAGCCTGACGAAGAGGATAGCCGGAAAGAGATGCAAGACAGGGAACGATGAAATTCAAATACATTTCCGAAGTATTGATGGCAGTTCCGATTGCCGTACCGCCAAGATTTACCGTCAGCATCTCGCGGCTGATACTGTGCAGTCTCTTATGATCCCGCTTTACCATCACAGACCAGGCATGGAAGCTCTGGCCCAGACGCATGGGAACCGCATCCTGAAGCTGGGTCCGGCCCATCTTGATTACATCATCGAACTCCTCTGCCTTGTCGGAAAGGGCATCCTCCAGACGGGTCAGCTCGCTTTCCAGAGGCTTCAGAAGATCCAGAACCGTAAGCTTACCTGCGGTGGGAATTACATCGTTTGTGGATTGAGCCATGTTGACATGATCATTTGGATGAACGGTAGAATAATCACCTTTCTTGGCTCCGAGGATTTCACAGGCCCGGTTTGCAATGACTTCGTTCATGTTCATGTTTGCGCTGGTGCCTGCACCGCCCTGAATGGCATCGACTACGAAGGCATCCCGAAGACCGCCTTCCATGACTTCTTCACTGGCTTTGATGATCGCATCGGCTTTCTTTTCATCCAGCTCGCCGGCCTGCTTGTTGGTCATGGCTGCGGCTTTCTTGATCATGGCCAGGTTCTTTAAGAATATCGGATTCATTGCTTGTCCTGTAATCTGGAAATTTTCATGTGCTCTGAGAGACTGGACTCCATAGTAGGCGCTTTCCGGTAATGCTTTTGTTCCGATTGAATCAGATTCCAAACGTGTTCTCATTTTAGGTCCTCGCTTTCTCGCTATCACACATGGCCTTCCTTAGATTTATCAGGATATCTTATCGGCCTGCTTTGTTTATGCTGGAAGAATATCCCTCTTTTTGGCGTTTGTAAATATTATTAAGTTAATGCTGACAGAATTATTGATTTTCTGCTATTTCAGCTTATAATATTTAAATGAAAGTTGATTTTTCTTTAAATTGTTAATTTTGTTGAAATCGTCTCGTAATAGGTATCATTAGTCTTCCTTATGAATAGATTCCCTTTCGGTATCATTCAGTAAAAAGACCTAGATTAGAAAGGAAAGAGAAGATGGATTACTCTACCAACCGTGAAAATATTCCGGGAACGGCATTGGACCCGGAAAAGGAAGGCAGCCATAGAAAAACCGGTGGCACGAAGGCAAGAAAAAGAACCGGAAAAGCGCCGGCTGAAAGTTCCGAAATTGAAAAAGACCTGCCTTCCGGTCAGGCTCCGCTTTGGGAATCTGACCAGACGGCAGATCTGGATGAAAAAGAACTGGATCCAATTGACCGGAAGATCATCCGGATCCTCTTAAAAAATGCACGAACACCGGTAAAGGAAATCGCAAGTCAGGTTTTCCTGTCCTCTCCGGCAGTCTCGGCCCGGATTGATAAGCTGGAAAAGGCCGGTATCATCCGCGGCTTCCATGCCGAGGTCGACTACCGCCGCTTCGGCTACCATATCAAGGCCTTTATTAACCTTGAGGTTGCTCCCAATCAGAAGCAGGAATTCTATCCCTATATTCAGGGAATCGACAATGTCGTGGAGTGCAACTGTGTCACCGGAGATTATTCCATGCTGATTGAAACGGTCTTCCAGACCACCGAGCAGCTGGACCATTTCATTAATGAACTCCAGCATTTCGGAAAAACGAAGACCCTGATCGCTTTCTCCACCTCCGTTGAGCACAGAGATGTGCCCATCTGAGCAAAATCAAAAAGCAATAAAATTGCTGTACACTGAAGAAGACTGGACTCCTCTGCACCGATTTATTTCTTTTCCTCATCCGAAAATGTCACTGCATTTCCGATATCCGGATGGGCCTTGTTGAATTCCTTGTTCTTATTATATTCCCGACGCTTCTCCCGCATGATCTTGGCTTCCTCGGAACCGGAGTTCTTGAGAATCCGGAAGGCTCTCTTAATGGCATAAGGTGCCAGGCCCTTGATCTTATCTTCGGCAAAGCGCATGTCCGTGTTCTCCGGATGGTCTCTGTAGAGATGGATGGCATCGAACTGGCAGCGGGTCGTGCAGATGCCGCAGCCGATACACTTGTTGGGATCGACAACCGAAGCTCCGCAGCCCAGGCAGCGGCTGGTCTCGGCGGCAACCTGCTCAGCAGTCAGAGTTCCATGATTGTCACGGAAAGGATCTACTCCCTCCGGATGATCGATGGCTTCCTGACGGCCGGCTGTATCATAGGAATCGATCTTCAGGTCATCCTTGTCGAGTTCCAGATAATTGTGACGGTCGCGGCCGATGGTCATGGAAGCATTCCACTGGACATAGCGGTTCAGGGAATCTGCGGCATAATGGCCTTCCGCAATGGCATCGATGACAAATTTAGGGCCTGTCAGAACATCTCCTCCGACGAAGATCTCGGGATCCTCGGTCTGGAAGGTCAGAGCATCTGCCTTGGGATAGTTTCCGTGATGGAAGGTTACCTTCCGGTCATCCAGAAGGCCGCCCCATTCAATGGCCTGGCCGATGGCGAAGACAATATGCTTGCAGGAGACTTCCTGCCTTACGCTCTCATCATACAGAGGGGAGAAACGCTTAGTCTCCGGATCAATGGTCCTTGTGCACTTCTTGAATACAATGCCGGATACCTTCTTTTCATCATCAACGAGAACTTCCTTCGGTCCCCATCCGTTCAGGATCTCGATGTGGTCATCCAGTGTCTCCTGGATCTCGGACTTGCTTGCAGGCATCTCATCTCTCTGCTCCAGGGAAACCATGGTGACATGGCTGGCACCGCGCTTTACGGCATTCCGTGCGCAGTCAACGGCTACATTTCCGCCACCGACAACGACCACATCGCCTTCAATGGCCGGATGACCCTTGGCCATGGAGCTCTGCAGATAATGAACAGCGATATCGGTACCCTCAGCATCGTCATTTGCCACACCGGGACGGCGTCCGCCCTGGCAGCCGATGGCGATATAGAAGGCCTTAAAGCCCTGATCCTTCAGTTCTTTCAGGGTGATATCCTTACCGACCTCGACACCGCAGCGGATCTCGACGCCAAGCTTTTCAATGACCTCGATTTCCTTTGCAATGACATCCTTTTCAAGCTTATAGGAAGGAATGCCATAGGTCATCATACCGCCGGCCTTTTCGTGCTTCTCGAAGACAACCGGTGAATAGCCCATGAGTGCCAGATAGTAGGCGCAGGAAAGACCTGCAGGACCGGCACCGATAATGGCGATCTTCTGGTCAAATTTTCCGGTAACGGAAGCCACAGCCTTCTTCGGAATATAAGGCTGATCCTGTGCCAGATCATAGTCTGCCACGAATTTCTTAACAGCATCGATGGAAACGGCCTCATCAATGGTGGCTCTGGTGCAGGCGGTCTCGCATCTCTTGTTGCAGACTCTGCCGCAGACAGCCGGGAAAGGATTCATGGTCTTGATCAGAGCCAGGGCCTCTTCGTACTTTCCTTCCTTGGCCTTCTGCAGATAGCCCTGAACCGGAACGTGAGCCGGACAGGCTGCCTTGCAGGGAGAGGAACCGGTCTGCCAGCTGTTGTACATCCGGGCGGTATCTCGGTAGTTTTCATCCCATGCATATCTGCCCCAATGGATGGCATCCGGAAGAATGGACTTGGGATATTCCGGCAGGGTGCCATCCTTCTTGCAGAGCTTCTGGCCCAGCTTAACGGCACCGGCAGGACAGGCCTCGACACAGAGTCCGCAGGCTACGCAGTTCTCCGGAGTGGTCTTTGCCGTATAGGCGCTCTTGGAGAGGTTAGGCGTATTGAAGAGCATACTGGTCCGGAGGGCGTTGCAGATCTTCACATCGCAGTTGCAGATATCGAAAATATGGTTCTCACCATCGATATTGGTAATCTGATGAACGAAGCCGTTGTCCTCTGCCTTCTTGCAGATCTCAATGGCCTCTTCCTTGGTAATATAGTGGGCTCTCTTGGTCTCAACCGAATAATCCGCCATATCGCCGACCTGGATACACCAGTCATTGAAATCATCGGCACAGCCCTCGCCCAGAGTGGCACGGGAATAACGGCAGGAGCAGATACCGGCGGAAATATGTCCGTCATATTTATTGAGCCAGTAGGAAATGTGCTCGAGATCTACTGATTCCTGGCTGACATCCAGAGCCTTCTCGACCGGAATGACATGCATGCCGATGCCGTCGCCTCCGGGAGGAACCATCTGGGTAATACCGGCCAGAGGATCGAAGGTCATCCGCTCAAAGGCCGATGCCACCGGCGGATTCTTGTCCACACGGTCCTTGGAGGAATTGAAGAGCTCTCCGACCCCGGGTACGAAGTAGGGAATTCTCCAGCGCTGAATCCGGGGCTTCCCCTCGATCGGGCCATTGTGATCATAGCAGTCCGAATAATCGTACTCGAGAATTCCGACATAGCTCATCTGATAGAGAAGGTCTCTTAAGTCTTTCTCACTGTATTCGGGGTTCATTTTCTGAAGCTCCTCAAAGGTGTAGAACTTCCGAAGCTTCATCTTATTTGCAGCAACCGCCATTTCATGGGTGACGACTTCCTTCAGTCCCCAGTATTCCGAATCCTCTGTTGTGATCCCCTTGATCTTATGGGGAACACAGTCGGTAATCTTTCTGGCGAGCTTTGCAATCTCAGGGTCCTTTACAGCCTCCCCCTGATATTTTGACCGCACGGTCTTAAACTGTTCGGGCATAATTCCTATCCTTTCTTGTGTTAACTGACAGTGGATGAAATTTAGACCAATCCTTCGAAGAATCACCTCCCCGGAATTGGCAGAAAAATGCGTCCTGTCAATAATTTAACATAGTCTCTATGAAATTTCACCAACGAAATCCGGATAAAATATTGTAAAAACATAGCATTCCACAAATCCTTCTTATTTATTGTACTTGTACCTGTACAGGTATCCTGACAACTTTACCCTGCTAAAGACATCTGCTATAATTCAGGGCGTTTAAGTGTTCGACGGAGCCGGCTTTCAATGAGTTTCGTCAGATGAAATGCGGCCTGTCTCTTCTTTGGAACAGAAAGACAGGGGACGCTGGGAGGAAAGGTGTTATGACAGCAGAAAAGCCAAAAGACAAAGAAGACAGCAGATTCAAGGCATTTCTCAAGCGAAAAAACATTGAAATCTCACTGAAGCGCTACGGCATCGATGCTTTAGGTGCCATGGCCCAGGGACTTTTCTGTTCCCTTCTGATCGGAACCATTATCAATACCCTGGGAACTCTTTTTCACATTCCCTTTTTACAGGCAACGGTAGCAACCATTGCCGGAACAGATTACACAGTCGGCGGTCTGGCTATGGCCATGAGCGGACCTGCCATGGCAGTTGCCATCGGCTATGCTTTACAGTGCCCGCCTCTGGTCCTCTTCTCCCTGGTTGCCGTCGGCTTTGCATCCAATGCCCTGGGCGGTGCCGGCGGTCCCCTGGCCGTCCTTTTCGTAGCTATCATTACCGCAGAGATCGGTAAGATGGTCTCCAAGGAAACCAAGGTCGATATCCTTGTGACACCCCTTGTTACTGTCGGTGTCGGAGTCTTCCTGTCCTGGCTGATTGCACCTCCTCTCGGAAAACTGGCCATGCTCCTTGGAAATCTGATTATGGTTGCCACAGAGCTTCAGCCCTTCTGGATGGGCATCCTCGTCTCCGTCATCGTCGGCATCGCTCTGACCCTGCCGATTTCCTCGGCCGCTATCTGTGCTGCTCTGGCTCTGACCGGCCTGGCCGGCGGAGCCGCTGTCGCAGGCTGCTGCGCACAGATGGTCGGCTTTGCCGTCATGAGCTTTAAGGAAAACAAGTGGGGCGGTCTTGTATCTCAGGGCATCGGAACCTCCATGCTGCAGATGCCGAACATCGTAAAGAATCCCCGGATCTGGATTGCTCCGATCCTGACTTCCGCCATCACAGGCCCCATCGCAACCTGTCTCTTCCATCTGGAAATGAATGGCCCGGCCATTGATTCCGGCATGGGTACCTGCGGTCTCTGCGGACAGATCGGTATCTTCCAGGGCTGGCTTTCCGGAATCGAAGCCGGTACCAAATCCGCCATCACTCCGACCGACTGGATCGGCTTAATCCTTGTAAGCTTTGTCCTTCCGGCAGTCATCTGCCCCATCATCAACCTGATCGTAAAGAAAGCCGGCTGGGTCAAGGACGGCGACATGAAGCTGGCCTGAAATGAAATCAAGTTTTGAATTAGAAGGGAGTTTCCCATGTTCACCGGCACCGCATTCTCACTACTGCCACCCCTTTTGGCAATCATTCTTGCACTGATCACCAAGCAGGTCTATCTTTCCCTCTTCGCAGGAGTGGTCCTTGGCTCTCTTATGATGGGGAATTTTCAGATCTTTCCTTCCCTGGAAGCCTTCTATAAGATGATGACCGAGAATTTCGATGTCTCGATTATTCTCTTTCTGATTGTTCTGTCCATGGACATCGTTCTGATCCAGAAGAGCGGCGCCGCCGGTGCCTATAGCCGCTGGGCCAGTGCACGTCTTAAAACCAAGCGAGCCTCCATGCTGGCTACATTCCTCCTTGGCATTCTGATCTTCGTCGACGACGGCTTCAACTGCCTGACCATCGGAACCGTCATGCGGCCGGTCACCGACCGCTATAAGGTCTCCCGGGCCAGACTGGCCTATATTATCGACGCGACAGCAGCTCCGGTCTGCATCATCGCCCCGGTTTCCTCCTGGGCAGCCGCCATTAATTCCTATGTTCCGGCCGGCGCCGGCATTTCCGGCTTTCAGCTTTTCATGAAGACCATCCCCTATAATCTCTATGCGTTACTGACCATCTTCATGGTCTTCTTTACCTCGGCAGCTGACTTTCAATTCGGCCTGATGAAGAAGTACGATGACCGGGCGGCGGCCGGAGATCTCGGTGCACCGAAAGAAAATGACGCCAACCAGAAGGACCAGGAGGAGAATGAACAGGTTACCGGTCACGGCGCCCGCCTGATCGACATGGTCCTTCCTATGGTCATGCTGATTGTCGCATCGGTCGGCTTCATGTTCTACACCGGCTACAAGGCCGGCGGCCGGACCCTGGTCGAGTGCTTCGCCAACTGCAGCTCTGCGGAGAGCCTTTTCCTCGCAGCTCTTCTGGTTCTGGTCTTTCTCTGCATCTACTATCCGGCCCGGAAGATCTGGCGTTTTTCCGATATCATGGAGATCATTCCGGAGGGTGCAAAACTCATGATTCCCTTTATGATCATCCTGGTTCTGGCCTGGACCCTGAAGGGAACGATCGGCGCCCTGGGAGCCGGCGAATTCATTGCAACGATCATGAATGTAAACGGCAGCCTAGCCCATTTTATTCCGGTCCTTGCCTTCGCCATCGCGGTCTTCATTTCCTTCTCCTCCGGCACCAGCTGGGGAACCTTCGCCATCATGGTGCCCCTGGTCATTGGCCTCTTTTCCGGAAGCAGCAATCTGTCTCTCATGACAGTTTCCGTTTCGGCCGTCCTGTCCGGAGCGGTCTGCGGCGACCATATTTCTCCCATTTCCGATACCACCATCATGTCGAGCTCCGGCGCCCTTTGCCGCCACCTCGAGCATGTCCAGTCACAGATTCAGTATGCAATTCCGGTCATTATCTCCTGCTTTGTCGGCTTCTTAATCTCCGGATTTACTGAAAGTGCTCTTTTAAGCCTCGTCGCATCCTTAGCTTTCCTTCTTCTGATTCTCTTTGGAATCAAAAGAAAGACGGCATGAAAAGGAAGACATTGAAAGTGTGATTCTATGGCTTGTTATTCCGGATCAGAAAGGTTCTGATCGACGTTGAAATTGTATTCCTGTTGAATACAGAATCTGTTAGGCAGAGCTTATATACTGCCCTGCCTGCACGAAAATAAAAATATCTGCTGACTTTGTATTACAGAATTAAGGAATGAAAAATGAATCTGCAGGATGAACTTTATGTCCCACCGAGACCGCTGACCAAGAAGAACATCGGGATGATCCTGATCGGAACGGTCCTCTTTTCCCTGTCCGTGAACCTCTTTCTACAGCCACTGGATCTCTATGCCGGCGGCATCGTCGGACTGTCGAATCTCTTCCGGACCCTGTTTCTGCCCGGCCTGTCGAAGACCGTCGCCGGTATTATCAACATGTGCCTCAATATCCCACTCTTCATTCTGGCCTGGAAGACCATGAAGAAAAAGATGCTGGTCGGAACCCTGCTCTCTCTGATCGTTCAGACCATCCTTATGTCCATGGTTCCGATTCCGAAGACCCCCATTCTCGATGACAAGCTGGCAAATCTTCTGATCAGCGGAGTGGTCGGCGGTATCGGCTGCGGCATGATCCTGTCCAACGGAGGCAGCGCCGGCGGCCTTGACCTGCTCGGTGTCTTCATCGCTTCGAGAAACCGGAACTTTTCCGTGGGAAAATTCGAGACGGCCTTCAATGCTGTCCTCTACCTGGTATGCGCTATTCTGTTCTCCATTCCAACGGCCCTCTATTCCATTCTTTATGTGATCTGCTTTTCTCTGGCCATCGACCGTTTTCACTACCAGAATATTGAAATCGAGCTGGAGATCTTCACCCACCATCCGGAAATCGAGGATGTCATTCTTAACAAGTATGTCCGCGGCGTAACCAAATGGAAGGGCGTCGGCGCCTATACAAACGAAGGCACCAACGTACTGATTACCGTTGTTGCCAAAAATGAAGTGAATTTTGTGAAGAGAGATATTCTGGAAATCGACCCCAAGGCCTTCATCATTGAGCACGGCAGCACTAATGTCACCGGAGGCTATCAGAAGCGGCTGGATAACTGAGATTTACGATCCATAATGATATCCATCGTCCACGGACCAAGTGGGCAGAAGGTTAACAAATATATCCTATGTGAGAATTGTATCAATACATGATCACCCACGTCTGCAGTGCAGCGTGGGTGATTTTTCATGCTTATTAAATTATTCACCGATGATGTCAAGTGTCTTCTGGTCTCGCTTACCGCCATAGAAGCGGTCCAGAATCTTCGAGAAAATGTCCTCACCGCCGTCTGCGGCTTCAAAAAGAGTCATGGAAGACTGAAGCTTCAGATCATCCGGAGAGCCGAAAATCTCATGAGGATCGCTGCAGTCCTGCTCTAGAAGAGCGTTGCAGATTTCACTTAAGTTTCCTTCCAGGTAGGGATCCCTCAGATAGTCCTTTGCCTCCTCCAGATCACGGATGGCATACTTCTGAGCGGTTTCACTGGTACCCAGGCCGCGGATTTGAGGAAATATATACCACATCCAATGGCTCTGTTTTTTCCCGTGACGGACTTCCTTCAAGGCAGTAAAGAAATCTCTTTCCTGTGCTTTTACAAAACGTTCCAAACTACTCATAAAATCAAGCCTAACCTTTCAGTTTCTATTTTATTGCTTTTCCGCTTCCGCTTCAACTGTTTGCGAAGCAGGAAATAGCAAAGAAAATCCAGTAAAACAGGAAAAAGCCCATTTTCCAACCTAATAGAAAAGAGTCAGAGCAGAAAATACCTGCCCTGGCTCTTTTCATTTTAGGGATGATTCCTTATCTTAGCGGTTTTCGAATTCTCGAATCCAGCTGTAAATCGATCTGTAATAATACTCTGCTCTGGTCTGTCTTCAGGCCTGGAGTGCCTTGACATTGTAGAAGGCCTTCTTGCCTCTGTACTGTGCAACAGAACCGAGATCCTCCTCAATCCGCATGAGCTGATTGTACTTGGCGATACGGTCGGTACGGCTCATGGAACCGGTCTTGATCTGGCCTGCATTGGTAGCGACAACCAGGTCTGCTATGGTGGTATCCTCAGACTCGCCGGAACGGTGGGAAACGATGGCGGTGTAGCCTGCTTCCTTGGCCATCTCAATGGCATCGAAGGTCTCGGTCAGAGTACCGATCTGGTTGACCTTGATCAGTACAGCATTGGCGGCGCCAAGCTCAATACCCTTGCGGATGAAGGTGGTATTGGTAACGAAGAGGTCATCACCGACCAGCTGGATCTTATCGCCCAGACGCTCGGTCAGCTTGACCCAGCCGTCCCAGTCATTCTCTGCCAGGCCGTCTTCCAGAGAGATCAGCGGATACTTGTCGACCCACTTCTCATAGAGCTCGATCATCTCTTCAGAGGTCTTCTCACCCTCGCCGGAACGCTTGAGGATATAGCGGTTCTTTTCTGCATCATAGAATTCAGAGGATGCGGCATCCATAGCGAAGCATACATCCTCACCAGGCTCGTAGCCGGCTTCCTTGACTGCCTCGAGCATGAGTTCGAGAGGGCCTTCATTTCCCAGAGTCTCCAGAGGACCATTGCCGCCGGGGATGCAGGAAGGAGCATAGCCGCCCTCATCGCCGACTGCTGTATTGTAGCCGTATTTCTGCAGGACCTTCTTTAAGGTATGGAAAACTTCGGAACCGATGCGGACTGCTTCGTGCACGTTGGCTGCGCCGACCGGCATGATCATGTATTCCTGGCAGTCAGCGGAAGAATCTGCATGCTTGCCGCCGTTTAAAACATTCATCATCGGAACCGGCAGAACCTTTCCGTTCGGGCCGCCCAGGTATTTGTACAGAGGCAGATCAACAGAATCTGCAGCAGCTTTTGCAGTGGCAAGGGACACAGCCAGGGTTGCATTGGCGCCGAGATTGGACTTGAACTCGGTTCCGTCCAGATCCAGCATGGCCTGATCGATGCCTGCCTGATCGAAGACATTCTTTCCGAGGATAACCGGAGCGATTTTCTCATTGACATTGTCAACGGCTTTCAGTACGCCGGCACCCTGATAGGCGTTCTTGTCGCCGTCACGAAGCTCTAAGGCTTCTCTCTCACCGGTGGAAGCGCCGGACGGAACGATGGCGGTTCCGAAGGCTCCGGACTCAGTCTCGATCTCGCACTCTACGGTAGGATTTCCTCTGGAATCCAGTACCTGACGTGCAAATACTCTTGCGATAGGATCATCATACTTACGCATAACATGTCTCCTTTTCTATTTGAATTATTGGGTTTATCTTAAAGTCTTACTGCCGATTTTCTTTCGGCAAGGTAAGTATATCAAACTGTGGTTAAATAGTCCACCTATTTCTCTGCGTGCAGCTTTCGATCATAACCAAAAAGCTTCTGACCGATATCCGCACGTCTTCCAGCTGGATAAAAAAATCCCCGCCTCAGACACAAATTCATGTCTGAAGCGGAGATTTTCAATTTGTTTTACTGATGAGATCTCCGGTCTATATTTCTCCGATCCATTCAGGGGATCCGAGATCAGATAGCACCCAGAATCTCTCTGGCCTTATCGATCTCTTCCTTGCTCGGCGGATTCACATCCTTCAGAATATAGGGAATGCCAAGCTCCTCATACTTGAAGATTCCAAGGGTATGATAGGGAAGCACTTCTACTCTCTTTACCGTCTTTAAGGTATCGATGAAAGCCCGGAGCGCCTTAAGCTCAGCCTCATCTGTTGTAATGCCGGGCACCAGGACATGACGGATCCACATGGGAATGCCAATATCGGAAAGATAAGTGGCACAGTCCAGGATATTCTGATTGCTGTGTCCGGTCAGCTTCTTATGCTCTTCATCAAAGATCTGCTTGATGTCCAGCATGACGAGATCTGTATTTTCCATCAGTTCATTGAACTTTGAGAAAAAGGGCTCCTGTCTTGTAAAGGGGCCTGCCGAGGTATCCAGGCAGGTATTGATGCCCTTCTCATGGCATTTCCGGAAGAGCTCAATCAAGAAGTCAATCTGGAGAAGAGCTTCTCCGCCGCTGACGGTAATGCCGCCTTCCTTGCCCCAGTAGGGCTTGTAGCGGAGCGCTTTCTCGATAACTTCATCCGCACTCATCAGAGTCGGCTTTGTCTTTTTGGTTCCTTCCGGGTTCCAGGTATCCGGATTGTGGCAGTAGCGGCATCTGAAATTGCAGCCCTGAAGAAAGAGCACAAATCGGATTCCTGGTCCGTCAACGGAGCCAAAGCTTTCCAGCGAATGAACGCGTGCTAATACTTCTCCCATCGGATTACATATGGCTGTGGAAGGTACGGTTCAGGACATCGAGCTGCTGCTTTCTCGTCAGATCGATGAACTTGACTGCATATCCGGATACACGGATGGTGAAGTTTGCGTACTCAGGCTTTTCCGGATGCTCCATAGCGTCCTCAAGCTTCTCTCTGCCGAAGACATTGACGTTCAGATGATGAGCGCCCTGGTCGAAGTAACCGTCAAGGATGTTGACAAGCTTGTCGGTTCTCTCTTCCTCGTCATGGCCAAGGGAATCCGGAGTCATAGTCTGGGTGTTGGAAATTCCGTCCAGAGAATACTCGTAAGGAAGCTTTGCTACGGAGTTCAGAGATGCCAGAAGGCCGTTCTGCTCAGCGCCGTATGCAGGGTTTGCACCAGGTGCGAAAGGAGTGAATGCCTTACGTCCGTCCGGAGTAGCACCGGTAGCCTCACCGTATACAACGTTCGATGTAATGGTAAGGATGGATGTGGTTGCATCGGAATCTCTGTAGGTATGGAACTTTCTCAGCTTTCTCATGAAGGTCTTCAGGAGATTTACAGCGATCTCATCTGCACGGGGGTCATCGTTTCCGTACTTGGGGAAGTCGCCCTCGATCTTGAAGTCTTTGGTAACGCCTTCCTCATCACGGATAGCGGTTACCTTTGCATACTTGATTGCAGACAGGGAATCTACTACATGTGAGAATCCTGCGATACCGGTTGCGAAGGTACGGCGAACCTCGGTATCGATCAGAGACATCTCTGCAGACTCATAGTAGTACTTGTCATGCATATAGTGGATCAGGTCAAGGATATTGACATATAATCCAGCCAGCCAGTCCAGAGTCAGATCATACTTGTGAACAACCTCATCATAGTCAAGGACATCGGAGGTCATCGGTGCGAGTTCAGGTCCTACCTGCATATGATGACCCTCTTTGTCTCTGAACTTCTCATCCTTACCGCTGTTCAGGGAGTAGAGAAGAGCCTTTGCCAGGTTGGCACGGGCACCGAAGAACTGCATTTCCTTACCGGTCTGGGTAGCGGATACGCAGCAGCAGATGCTGTAGTCATCGCCCCATACAGGCTTCATGACATCATCGTTCTCGTACTGGATGGAAGAAGTATCTACAGAGATCTTTGCTGCATACTTCTTGAAGTTCTCAGGAAGATCGCTGCTGAAGAGAACGGTCAGGTTGGGCTCAGGTGCAGGTCCCATGTTCTCAAGAGTATGAAGGAAACGGTAATCGTTCTTGGTTACCATGCTGCGTCCGTCCATACCGATACCTGCAACTTCCAGGGTTGCCCATACCGGGTCGCCGGAGAAGAGCTCGTTATAGGAAGGAATACGTGCGAACTTGACCATACGGAACTTCATAACAAGATGATCGATCAGCTCCTGAGCTTCCTTCTCTGTGATCAGACCCTTCTTTAAGTCTCTGCTGATATAGATATCAAGGAAGGTGGAGATACGTCCGACGGACATCGCTGCACCGTTCTGCTGCTTGATTGCGGAGAGATATCCGAAATACAGCCACTGAACAGCTTCCTTGGCGGTCTTTGCAGGCTTGGAGATATCGTAGCCATAGGACTCAGCCAGCTTCTTCATCTTCTTTAAAGCCTTGATCTGCTCGGCAACTTCTTCTCTTAAACGAACAACCTTACCGGTCATCATATCGTTGTGTCCGATGTCGTCCTTGTCGGCCTGCTTCTTCTCGATCAGATAATCAATACCGTAGAGAGCTACTCTTCTGTAGTCGCCGACGATACGTCCTCTGCCGTAGGTATCAGGAAGTCCTGTAACGATGTGGCAGTGACGGGCAGTGATCATCTCAGGTGTATAGGCATCGAAAACAGCCTCGTTATGGGTCTTGTGATACTTGGTGAAAATCTCATGTAGCTGGGGATTGGGAGTATATCCGTAGGTGGTCAGAGCTTCCTCAGCCATACGGATTCCGCCATAAGGCATGAAGGCACGCTTCAGAGGCTTGTCGGTCTGAAGACCTACAACCTGCTCATCATCCTTCATGGAATCATCAATATAAGCCGGGCCATAAGCGTCGATATCGGAAACAACGTCGGTCTCCATATCCAGAACGCCGCCCTTTGCACGCTCTGCCTTCTGCAGCTCCTGCAGCTTTCCCCAGAGTCTGTTGGTGCGCTCTGTCGGTCCCTCAAGGAAACTCTCGTCTCCATCATACGGAGTGTAGTTCTTCTGGATGAAATCACGAACATTCACTTCGTCATTCCAGTGGCCGGCTGTAAAGCCCTCCCATGCATCAAAATTTGTCATCACGACCTCCAATCGTAAAAGTGGGTTGATTTGGTTGGTAATGGCATGTCCTGCTCGAAAATTAGAAGCATCTAACTAGCCTTCTCGTAAGTATCATACGTGATGGAACAAGGCTTCGTCAATCGAATTTCTGTACTTTTCAGAACGCAAAAAGCTTCCGGACGTTCTGAATCAGGAACAATCAGAAAACCTGTACAAATGGTCATTTTTCAGGCTTTCCGGCCGCTTTAGCATACAAAAGATTTTTGACAGATCTGCTATGGCTGACTACAGAATCATTCCAAAAAAGAAGGTGCCGAGATCTGCTACGGCGAAAACACAAGCCGGTTTCTTTCAGTCCCGGCATATGTTGTAATTCCAACGTATACTGAGGCTTTTTTCTGTTATCATAATTACAGAACGAAAAAGGATCTGGAAGGAGGTTTCCATGGAAGAAAAAGTCGGAGAAGTCTTTTCCATTGCAAAAGATAATGCGCCGGTAAATGGCTGCACGATTTCCAAGGAGGTTCAGAGGGGAGATCATGCGATCACCTATTTCTCATTGGCCGGACATACAGATATCAGTGCAGAGATTCATCCCTACGGCATGCTTCTGATCGTTGCGGAAGGTGATCTGGAAGTCTTCAGAGCTTTTCCAGATGAGAAAAAGCTGATAACCGGTGAGAGCATCTTCATTCCGGCGGACAAGCTGGTAGGAATGAAAACGGAAAAGGGTGTGGTTTATACACAGATTTCAATAGAGAGGAATGATACCATGAACGAAGTAATCAAAGCTGGAGAAGTATTTAAATTGAAGGATCTGATTCCCTATCAGGACGGAAAAATCGTCAATATGGACATCGTCAATAATAACAGCATGAAGTTTGTTGTTATGGCATTTGATGAAGGTACCGGCCTTTCCGAGCATGCGGCACCCGGCGAAGCAATCATCTTCGCACTGGACGGCGAAGGCGTGATCGGATATGAGGGTGTCGATCATCCGATCAAGGCAGGCGAAAACTTCCATTTTGCCAAGGGCGGTTTGCATTCCGTCAAGGCCACGAAGAAGTTCAAGATGGCTCTGCTTCTGACTCTTGAGTAAAGAAAAGAATGCCTCTGCCAGTGAATCGCTGAGGTCTATATTTCCCTCCGGAACGATATATCAGATATAAAAACAGCCTCCCGATCAGAAGAATCCCCATGGATTCCTCAATTGGGAGGCTGTTGTATTCTCATTTATTAATGATCAGCAGATTTGACAGTGCCTGAATGCGTTAGAGTACCAGGCTCGGTGCAGTATAGACTCTGGCCAGAAGCTCCTGGTTCAGTGCATAGAGACCCTTTGGATCCTTGCCGAAGAGCTCATATTTCTTGATCAGGTCATCGGCGTTCTTCTCTTCCTCGCCCTGCTCCTTAACAAACCAGTCAAAGCACTGCATGGTACGATAGTCATGAACGTCATTTGCAGCCTTATAAATGGTATTGATCAGGGAAGTAACATACTGCTCATGCTTTAAGCCAAGCTTTAAAGGGCTTTCTGCATCCTCGTAAACGGCATCCGGCTGATCGACAGCGGTAAAGCTTACATGCTCGCCGTTGTTAATCAGATACTGACGCATCAGCATAGCATGATCGCGCTCTTCCTGAGCCTGGATGTCATACCAGTGGGCGAATCCGTCCAATCCAAGATCGTAATAATAATTGGAAAAATCCAGATACAGATATGCGGAATAGAATTCCTTATTGATCTGTGTGTTAATTAAGTCTTTTACTTTCTGATCCAACATAGATTTCCTCCTTTGACCGGCCTAGTGCCGGCAGAAAATAATAATGTCAGTTTCCGCAGGGCCCGTTCCCTTTCCTGATTGATCAGGTACAGGACAGCCTGCGTTTTTATTATAACCTCCTGGCTGTAAAATGCCACAGGGTCTGGATTAAGTTTCTCTTAAGATTTAAAATTGCTATATCAGTTGCTTCAAGTCAGACGAATGCACGGGATTCAAGCACTTCGAAAGCTGGCCCGTTTTTCAAATATAGAACTTCGCATTTTTCGATCGGCAGTCGATGACAGTAGAAAAGAAGGCTCTGATTGATTAGAAGGAAGATAAGAGGAACAATATGAAAACCATTCATGTAGTATGTGCAGTAATCAGAAAAGACGATAAAATCTTTGCCACCCAGCGGGGCTATGGCAAGTTCAAGGATGGCTGGGAATTCCCGGGTGGTAAGATTGAGCCGGGTGAGACACCCCAACAGGCCCTGAAAAGAGAAATCCAGGAGGAGCTGGCAACAGAGATCGAGGTCGGGGATGAGATCATGCAGATCGAATACGACTATCCGGATTTTCATCTTTCCATGAAATGCTTCTGGTGTCAGGTCATCTCAGGACATCTATCCCTCCTGGAGGCTGAGGACGCCAGATGGCTGAGTAAAGATACTATCGAGAGCGTGGACTGGCTTCCGGCGGATTCGGAACTTGTAGAAAAGATTCGGGAATCCATTTGAAATTCGTGGCCATCGCCTATGGTGGAGACGGCACGGTTCCGGTCTTTGAGAAGACGGCATATTTTGAATTCTATACGGTACTTGATGGAAGAAAACGCCAGAAGAACATGCTGTCCATTCCTGACAATTCGACCAAAGAGATCACAAAGACCTTAAAGAAAATGCGGACCGATTTCGTCATCTGCCGTAATATCGGACCGCGTGCCTTAAATGAACTCCGGAAAGCCGGAATCAAATGTATTCTCTTTGAAGGAGGCCCCAATGCCACCTTCAAGGAATTCCTGAACGGCAGCCTGGAACCTCTGAAATAAGGATTTTTTCAATTCAATCAAAAAAATTCTGACTGGAATGAAATCGATTTGGATTGTGCCTGCTCAAATAATTCTTCATTTCTCTGCTTTCTTACGCCTGGAAGAAATCACAGCCTTAATCGTTCCGGTAAGGCTGGTGATAAATCCAATGAATAGAAAGAGATATCCGATGGGAATATAGAAGAAGTTCTCATGCAGGATTCCCTGCCGATCTACATATTCCACGGAGATGCTCTTCAAGAAAAAGCAGAGAAGTCCGGCCAGCATCAGGACCAGGCCGATCAGAAGAATCTTTTTCGCATTCTTTAATTTGGTATTTTCACTGGTATCTTCAATCAGTTTTTCTGTCATATTGTTCATGTCGTCTTTTCCTCCTAAGATCAGTTCATCCAGACTGATGGAGTAAGTCTTTGACATCTGGATCAGGATCTCGAGATCCGGGAGATTCTTATTGTTCTCCCAGTTTGAGACAGCCTGTCTTGAAACATGCAGATCCTTAGCCATCTCATCCTGTGTCAGCTGCTTTTCCTTCCGAAGTGTCTTAATCTGACTTCCAAAATCCATGTTCTTACTCCTTGTCTGCCTTCGTTTAATGATGGTCATACGGAAGAAAGGCGCCTTTCTCCGCATCGCCTCCCTGATCATAGGAAAAACAGGTAGAAATTACAAGAAAGCGTAGCTTTCAACCAGGAATTTTCCATGGTAAGCACTGCTTGCATAGCTGATTTTAAGCCATTTCTTCCACTTTTCTGTCATGGTTTTCTGCCGCTATATCAGCTTTGTCTGCGAGGTCTGTTTTTATTAAAAAATCACAAAAAAAGAGCGCCTCTTCCTCCTTCTAAGACCTGACGGAAAAAGATGACGCCCTTCTGGAGGACTACCCGGTGGCAGCCCTCCGACGATTGATTCACAGTCTGGCAGATTTTCGAGTCATTATTTCTTCGTGTAATCGTAGAACCCCTTGCCGCTGTTGACTCCGCCTTCGCCCTTGTCGAGCTTTTCCTTCAGCATGGTGCTGATCTTATAATAAACGGAATTTTCATCCTTGGCCTCGGGTTTCATCGAAACAATGTCATAGCAGGTCTTCAGGCCTACGATGTCCATGATCTGGAAAGGTCCTGCCGGTGCACTGGTGGCAAGCTTCCAGGTCAGATCAATGGTCTGTGGATCTGCTACACCCTTGGCCCAGAGCATTTCCGCAGATTCCAGGAAGGGAACCAGCATGGAATTTAAGATATAACCCGGCTGCTCCTTATGGAGTACGAGCGGAATCATATTGATATCCTTTGCAAAAGCTGTGACAGCTTCCATGGTTTCCTTTGCAGTTCCCGGGTGGCCCATGATTTCAGCCGTATTGGATTTCCAGATCTCATTGGCAAAATGCAGAGAGCAAAATTTCTCCGGACGGCCGGTATACTCTGCAAACATGCTGGGAAGCAGGGTCGATGAGTTGGTGCAGAGAATGGTTTTCTCCGGCATCAGATCCTTCATCCGGGTAAAGATATTGATCTTCTGCTTGGGATCCTCTGTCATGGCTTCAATGACGATATCCGCGTCCTTACATGCCTCTGCCATATCCAGTGTGATATGGAGAAGTTCCTTCCGATTCTTCTCCCACTCGGCCTTTAAAGCATCAATACTCTCCGGCGTTGCCGATTTCCAGTCAGGAACCAGTCCTCTCGGATAGAGATAGGCACCCATAGGATTTCCAATCAATGCCTTGGCCTGGTCCAGAGCCTGAGTCATTGCCGCACTGTAATGCTCGATCTTCGGCTGTGTTCTTCCAATCGATCCCTCACTTCGAAGCCAGAAGGTTACATTGTGTCCTGTATAGGCGCACATCAAGCCAATCTGTGTTCCAAGTACTCCGCCTCCGATAATTGTTACATTAGGATACATAGAACTCCTCCTTTACATTACAAGCTCTGCTCCCGGATTTTCATGAAGAGCACACCCCTCCGGAAACAGCTTCTCTGACAATTGTCAGAATTGACTTTGCAAGAATTATTCTATCATAGGAAATCACCAAAAATAAACTTATCGAAAGAAAGTTTATTGAAAATTAAGTTTTGTGTCATCTCTAAGCGGTATGGCGGCTTCTCAATTTTCAGCCGCGTCCCTTACAATGGCACTCACAATCCCGTCAGCCGTATAGGTGTCCGCCATGATCATGGGGGCTTCCGTCAGACTCTGGAGAGTCCGGGCGCTCACTTCGCCGATACAGACAAAACGGGTCCTGCCATAATCCTTCTTCGGATCCCGGCCCTTGAAATATGCCCTTACAGAAGCGGAGCTTCCGAAGATCACGTAGGAATACTGCGGACTGTCGGTCAACTTTCTTTCAACGGACATCTTCCTATCATCCGATATTTTCTCTTCAGCAGGAGTACTCTTTGCATCCGGCAGTTTTCTTTCGTCGATCACCGTCTCGTAGATTCCCAGATCATCATAGGCAATCTGATGCTCCTCCAGAATCGCGTTCAGATCCTTTGAACCTTCCAGAGCCCGAAGGATCAATACACGCATCCTGTCACCGGCTGCCTCTTTGACCAGTTCTTCCGCCAAAGACCGGGAGGTAAAGTCCTCAGGAATCAGATCCGCATGAATGCCATAGGAATAGAGGGTCTGTGCCGTTGCACTGCCGATGACGGCAAATTTTGCATGCATCAGCTCTCGAAGGTCTCTTTTCTGCTCTTCCAGCATATGGAAAAAAGTCCGGACACCGTTCGAGCTCGTAAATACGATATGGCTGTAAGCCTTAAAATCCGGCAGTTGGATCTCCCGTTCTCGGATTGTCAGGATTGGACAGGTATCTACCCTGCATCCCAGTCTGATCAGTTTTTTCCTGACCTTTTCCGTGAAGGAAGGGCTGCCGAGAATGGCTGCCGTCATTCCGGACAGAGAGTTTTCATTTTCATCGATAGAATCTTCTCTGTCTGAAAGATCTTCCCTGTCCGGAGCATTCTTTTTGCCTGAAGCATCCTTTCTCTCTGAAATATTTTTTCTGTCTGAAGTATTTTTTCCATCCGAAAAATGGTATGCCGCATTCTTCCCGATCACCAGAACAACCGGTGTCTCGGCTTGGGCTGCCTTCTCTGTAATGTCAGACAGCTTTCCGTCAATTCTCTTTTCCTGTGGAGTAAAGCCTTTGGAAATGACTGCTGCAGGAGTATCCGGATCCTTCCCGAATCTCATCAGCTGCTCTGTAATTTCTCCGGAGTTTTTCAATCCCATCAGAAAGACCAGGGTACCCGGAGTATTGGCCAGGGCTCTGTAATCCTGGAAATTTCCCTCCGCAGAATGGCCGGTGATCACAGTAAATGAACCCGCGCTTCCCCGATGGGTAACCGGAATTCCGGCATCTTCCGGGACGGCAATACAGGAACTGACTCCGGGCACAGGGGAACAGGGGATACCTCTTTCCGAGAGATAGAGGTATTCTTCTCCGCCACGGCCGAAGACAAAGGGATCTCCTCCCTTCAGCCGCACAACCATAAAGCCTGCCGAGGCCAGCTCATAGAGCTTTTCGTTAATTTCCTCCTGGCCGGCACTTTTCCTGCCGGAACGCTTACCCATATAGAGGATTCTGCAGTCGGCCGGGGCCTTGTCCAGAAGTGACATATCAATCAGATCATCATAGACGATGGCATCCGCTTTTCGAATCAGTTCCAGACCCCGGAGGGTAATCAGCCCTCTTCCGCAGCCAGCGCCAACCAGATATACATGTCCTGTTTTCATATCCATATCCTAAAAATATCACATCACCCGGTCAGCAAGTTTCCGGCAGAGTTCCTTATAGTCCTTATAGCGGCCGCTGATCCGATCCTTCTTATCCAGGTAGAGGGCATAGAGAGTGATCTCCTCGTCCCCCTTCTGGCCGGCCCGGATGACGGCGTGAGCACCGACCGGCATGGAGCAGTCGGCACGAAGCAGGCCGAAGAGATATCGCTCCGGAAGAAATCGCTTCATGGTCTCTTCATTGTTAATGGCAGAGAGCCGGTCGATGTTTTCCTTATCATCCGCCCTGCATTCAATGGCGATGATGCCCTGGCCGCAGGCCGGAACCATCTCTTCGGGCGTCAGCTTTCTCACCTGGAAGGCCGAGAGGTTCACCTGCAGACGGTCAATTCCCGCCTCCGCAATCACGATGGCATCATAGTCTCCCTCTCTAAGCTTTCTGACCCTTGTTTCTATATTTCCCCTCAGACCTCTGATTTCGGCATCGGGAAAAATCCGCCGGATCTCTGCTTCTCTTCTGGCACTTCCGGTGCCGATCAGATGCGGATTTTCTTTCCTCATGACCAGAAGATCAGCCGCAGCCGCAGCTGGCATCACGGCAGCAATCGTCATGCCATCCTTAAGATCATAGGGAAGGTCCTTGGCACTGTGCACAGCTATGTCCGCCTCATGCCTATGCAGGACCTCTTCGACTTCGCGGATAAAAAGTCCGCTGCCGCCGATATCCTTCAGGGCATGCTTTGTGTCCAGATCGCCGCGCGTCCGGACCACCCGGATCTCTGTATCAATTCCGGTTTTCTTCAGTTCTTCCGATACGATTTCATCCTGCCTGAGAGAAAGTCTGCTTCCTCTGGATGCTATGATCATGTGATTCATTTTCTGTCCTGATATTTATGAATATGCTGTCTCTTACTCACTCATCTTTCCGATTCGGAATTCTTTTGCTTCAAAACTTCCCTGCAGATCTCCTTGACCATGGTCTTCTTTTCCTCCGGTCCAGGCATGGTCTCTCTTGCCAGAAGTTCCGCCAGAAGCCTCTTATAGACCGCCGCTCTCTCTTTCTGATCGAAGTCCGGATGATCCTCGGGAAAGGAAGACCGGACCTCGTGCATGATCTCGAGGACCTGGTCTATATTTTCCGGAAGGATCCCTGCAATCTCCCGCTTCAGCATGCCCGCATAGCTGGGCGAAGCCCCGTCGGTGGAAATGCTCACCGTAAGAGGCCCCTTCCTGATCATAGCCGGGAAGAAGAAGGTGCAGTTTTCCGGATCGTCCACAGCATTGACCGGAAGCTTCCTCTGCCGGCAGAGCTCACTGATATGGCGGTTCAGTTCCCTGTCCCCGGTCGCCGAAATCACACAGTCGGCATTCTCCAGATCGCTGTCCTCAAAAGTCCTTCTGATATAGTTCAGCCGGCCCTGATGACAGAGCTCTGAAATATAGACCGAGGCCTCCGGAGCAACTACCGTGATTTTGTCTGTAAACGAAGTAAGGCGGCTGATCTTGCCGGCCGCCACTTCTCCGCCTCCCACAACCAGGAAGCGGGTATCTGTAATATCATAGTAAAAAGGGAAAAGCTTCAACGTGAACCCTCTCTGATTTTATTGAGCGCCGGAGCCACCTTGTAGGCCACAAGCGAACCGACACCTGCAATAATTGCATCAATCCAGACCGTACTGAAGAACCAGACGGTAAAAAGCTCCTTCAATCCAATCGGCTGTGCATCCTGGAGAAGGACATTGCTGAGCATGGCAAAATACAGAAGGCCCAGGACATAATAGGACAGCATGCCGATTTCTCCGGAAATGAGATAGGCTGCAAAGTTCTTTTTCCGGAAGCTCTTCAGAAGAATTCCTGACAGCCAGGCTGCCGAAGCAAAGCCCAGAAGAAAGCCGTAGGTCGGACGGAGAAGATAGGCCAGTCCGCCGCCATGGGCATAGACCGGAAGACCGATCAGGCCCAGAAGAAGATAGACCACGAGGCTGATCAGGCCATTTCGCGGTCCGATCAGAAGGCCCGTAATGACAGCAAACATAATCTGCAGTGATACAGTAACTCCCGTTCCGATCGGAAGCACAATGTTGATCTTGGCCCCGACAACCATCAGGGCTACAAAGAGGGCACAGTAGGCCAGATCACTGGCCGCCATATTTCCTTTTTGCGTGACTGTATTTTCCATAATTTCCCCTTCCGCTTACGATTTTCCATAAAAATTCCAATTGCCAGGTCGGTCACAAACCGACAGCGGACAAAAAGCCGCCGCACATGCCTGCAGCGGCTGTTTCACTGATCTTTTCTTAAATCGTTAATTTTTCCCAGACGGTATTGATCTCTGTCATCTCCGCATCTTTTTTCTTCGAGAATTCGGATCTAAGAAACGATTATCGTTTTGGCTTATCTTCACTGAAATCCGTAACGATGGTTCCGTCTTCGTGATATCTCTGATTGCCGAAATATTTGTTATGAGCGTACTCGATACCGTTCCAGTTCAGTGGTGTGTAGACCTCGGCAATATCCGGCAGATGGACATCCTTCAATGCCCAGCGCAGGAACTCTTCGGTTCCGGTCCGGTCAACGATGTAGCCGATATGTTCCTTACCGCCCGGAGAATCCGGATTGATATAGTGACGGACATAGTCATAGGTATTCTTGATGATCTGGATGATACTGTCTTCATCTGCCCATTTGATGAAATCCACACCCATACGCGGATTCTTCTTACCGGTTCTTCCGAGAAGGGTGACGCGGTAATACTTCTTCTGACTTCTGGTCCAGGCCAGATTCGGGCAGGCATTGACACATTCGCCGCAGCCGATGCACTTATAGCTATCACGCTCCGGACGGAAGTGGACCTTGGTCAGAGCATCTACCGACTTGGAACGGCAGGCCTTGATGCAGGCGCCGCAGCTGATGCAGCGTTCCGGATCCAGCTGGGGTTCTGTCATACCCATGATACCGATATCGCCCATTCTTACCTTCTGGCAGTCATTGGGGCAGCCGGTCAGAACGATCTTGACATGCAGGTCATCCGGGAAGATGACCTTCTCAATTTTCTGAGCCAAAGCTGTGGTATCGTAGCAGGCATAGGGACAGACGCGGTTTCCGACGCAGGCCGAGACATTTCTGGTTCCGGATGCCGGATAGCCTTCTCCGCGCTCTTTTCCGGTCTGGTTGACACCGGTGCCGTCGATGATCTCCTGCAGGGCCTGATTGACTTCCGGAATTTTCTCAAAAGGAATTCCCGGGATCTCGAAGCCCTGACGAGAAGTCAGGTTTACGGTGCCATTTCCGTATTTCTCAGCGATTTCCTGAATTTTTCCCAGATACTCTGCCTTCAGCAGACCACCCGGCACACGAATTCTTGATGATGTAATTCCGCGCACCTTTGTGACACGGAATGCATTCTTTTTCAGATCTTTTGTATTGATATCCATGCCATCCTCCATCAGTCAACCATTGTTTTACTCTTTACATAAGGGAATACAGGTCCGTCAATGCAGACATAGACATTTCCGATCTTGCAGTGTCCGCACTTACCAAGTCCGCAGCACATCTTCCTTTCCTGAGACAGCCAGATATTTTCTTCCGGAATGCCCAGCTTCAGAAGGCCTGCAATGGTAAAGCGCATCATGGGAGGTGGTCCGACAACGATAGCCTTGGTATTGGAAAGGTTCTTCGGTGTCAGTTCGGGAACAACGGCTGTAACGAAGCCTTCCCGATAACCCGGCTGACCCTTGGCGCTGTCTACGGTCATACGGAAATCGATATGCTCTTTCCAGTATTCCAGATCATCCCGGAAGAGAATATCATCCGGAGACTTGAATCCGACAATGGCTGTTATACCATCGACCTTGTCCGTATGGTGAGCATAATGATCGATGACACCGCGGACCGGGGAGACACCGGTACCGCCGGCAACAACGATCAGCTCGCTGCCGTCATAATCGCTGAACTCAAAACCGTTTCCATAGGGTCCGCGGATCAGAAGTTCCTGGCCCTCATAGCGCTCGAATACCTCATTAGTAACCACGCCGACACGGCGGATGGTGAAATCAATGGTGTCTTCTCCAATGCCGCTGACGGAAATCGGTGCTTCGCCGTATTTCGGCATGGAGATTTCAAAAAACTGTCCGGGCTTTACCAGTTCCAGGGCATGGTCAAAATGCATGCGGAAGGTATACTCGGTCTTGGTATGACGAATGACCTTCTCGATCTTCGAAGGGAAGGGAACATACTTATTTTCTACTGCCATCGTTCTCTACCTCCTTCATACCTTCTTCCAGATGATTGATAATGTTGGAGAAGGAAATATACTCCGGACAGATATCATCACATCTTCCGCAGCCAACACACATCTGATAGCCGAAGCGCTCTTTAAAATCCAGAACCTTGTGCAGGGTCTTGAAACGCATCCGCTCTCCGTTCTTCTTCCTGTAGCTGGCACCGCCGGCTACATCGGTATAGCCGTCAACCATGCAGGAAGCCTGAACCCGGCGCCGTTCGCCGACATTTCCGTTTGCGTCATAGTAGAGATCCTGCATGGTAAAGCATGTGCAGGTCGGACAGACAAAATTGCATCTGCCGCAGTTGATGCAGCGCTTGTCATACTGGTTCCACATGGAACTCTTTCCGACCTCGTAAGTCAGATTTTCCGGGACGTGAACCTTCACCTTGTTTTCGCTTACACGAGAAGGACTGATCTCAGCCTTTTCTGCTCCGCTCTCTGCAAGAAAAGCATCCCAGTCATCTCTCCTGACGTCCAGACGATACTCGCCGTTGACCAGATCAAGGCTCACGTCATAATTGTCGGACATGTTGGATTCCATGCTGACGCAGAAACCGTTTTCACAGCTCTTCGGGCATCCGATCATGACGAAAGCCAGATCCTTCCGCTTCCTGTCGTAGTAATAATCCGGAGCACCGTTCTGAAGATAGATCTGATCCATTCTCCTGACGGCTGCCAGATCACAGCTTCGAAGAAAGACCAGCCGCTTCTTTTTCGGAGCCTCTGCCTCTTCCACATGGGTCTGTGTGAAGTAGAAGAGTGTCTCGGAAGGAGGAAGCACGGTTTCTTTCCAGGAATACGCGGACTTCTCTTCAAACTCGATCTCGTCCGGATCCTTTACGACTGCGTAGCGGACCGCATCCGTGTCCGAAAACCGTCCGCCTCCGACAAAGCGCTTCGGAGCCCAGATTTCATACTCCCTCTGCCAATAGGAGAACAGTTTCCCGAACTGTTCCCGGTCAATGATATATCCCATTTCTGTTTCGCCTCCTGTTTAATAAAAGGTGTGACAAAAGTTAATTCCATAATATCACATAGGTATGGAATAAAGTATTCTGAATTTTACTGGATACTTGCAATATAAGCGTCGATTCCATTGGCAATGCCGCTGACAATCTTTGTCTGGTAATCATCCGTGGCCATCTTCTGATCTTCCGCCGGATTGGACATGTATCCCATCTCGACAATGGTTACCGGCACCTGACACCAGTTGATTCCGCTCATACTGTCGGTCTGCCAGACATATTCCTTCTTACAGCCGGTGGCAGCTGCCAGATAATCCAGGACATCCTTGGACAAAGCATAGCTCTGGTCATGCAGATTGCCGTTATAGGGATTCGATGCAGTCTGGCAGATGGTCATGGCACCATTTGCCGAGGAATTCGAAGATCCGTTTGCATGAATCCGGATAAAGGCTGCCACATGTGCATTATTAGCAATGGCTGCCCGCTCCGAATTGGAAATATTGACATCATTTGTGGTCCGAACCATGATAACCTGATATCCTCGGGCCTGGAGTTCTTTCTGCAGTTTCAGAGCCACTGTCAGGTTCAGCTGATATTCCGGAATTCCTGTTGCTACACCGCTTGTACCGCTGGAAACCTTGGCCTTGGTCTGACTGGAACCTGGTCCGATGGGTTCTTTTGCATTGTTTCCGTGTGCCTGATGACCCGCATCAATGCAGACAATTTTTCCCCTGGTCACTTCCCGGTTGACGGCCGGAGTCTGAATAGAAGTATTTCCGGATGCTGGTCCTGATGCTGCCGACTGCGAAGCATCCGCGGATGTCTGCGGCTCATCTGCCGGCTTATCCTTGGACAGGTATTTGCTGGATACGTAATAATGAGCATTATTTTTGATGATTTCAGTCCAGCCGTCTTTATCGCTTAAGGCCTGAACCGAATCGCCACGGTTAAGTAGGCCGGCCTTCTCGGCTGAGGCATTTGGCTGGGTCCGGATATTCACTTCCGTTGTGGCAAACATCTCTGTTGCTGCTGCAGAATCTGCTGCCTGTGCTGCATTGGCATCTGCATTTGCTTCGGACGATGCTGCGTCTTCCGAGCTGCTCTGATCTGCTTTCTTCTCTGTATTCTTTTTATCAGACGATTTTGAAGCATCCTTTTTCAGAGTGTTTTCTGCCGCTGTTTTCGCAGCAGAAGAGTTTTTGCTTCCGCTGCACGCCGGCAGCGTCAAGCCAAGGGCCAGAACAAGCAATAGTGCAAGCAGACGGAACCTTCTCTTCCGGATTCTCATTTTCAATACCCCCTAATGATCGTTTTCTTATAGAAATTTAATACACAGCAGTTCTTCTTCGGAAACAGTCTTTTTTACTTGTTCTCTTTTAGACTTTTTTGCACGTCTTCTTCATGGTGCGGATTTCCTCCCGCGTCTCAGGAGTAATGATCCGGGACTCAATAATCTTCTGCAGGGTCTTCTGCTGAACTTCCGGATCCAGCTTGTTCTCTTTCAGAATCGGCATGACTTCATCCGGGAAATGCAGATAACATTCCGCCATAGCCCAGGCCACGGCCATCTTTGCATAATATTCCCGGGCCTGAATTTCCTGCAGAGCCTTCACGGTGCGAGAGAGCCATTCTTCGTCAATGTAGTAATTCAGAAGAATCACCGCAACAAAGCGCTGGTCATACTCCTTGTCAGAAGAAATATAGGGCTTCAAGAATCGAAAAAATTCTTCCTGATTCTTTTTCGCGAACTTGAGCCCGGTGCAGAAGCTGTCACAGACGGACCAGTTGTCGATCTTCGGAATAAACTTTCTGATGAGCTCCAGCTGCTCGTCAAAAGAGCATTTCACACAGCCGATCATCATGCCCTGGAGCATGATTTCTTCGAAGCTGTCATCTGAAAGCTCACTCATGTTTTCCTGCCAGTCTGTCTTAGCAAGCTCCCTTGCCAGCTTTCGAAGCACTGGCAGGCGTACGCCGAGGATGTTCTCTACACCTGGAAGCAGGCCGGAGGAAAATTTCCTATATTTCTCGTCTGCGTGCTCTCTAAGTTCTGATTGAATTTCTGCTCTTGTCATATTTGAACTTGTTTATTTCTGATCAAATGGAATCCGAAAGATCGATATTCTCTCCTGTCAGTCCGATCCAGGCACCATCCTTTGCCTCCGGAGCATCCAGATGAGCAAGAAGCCACTTATTGTTTGCCCGAAGAAGTCTGTCTTCCGGACTCTTTCCATCGACATGCGGGGCTTCGGTATTGGTTCCGTCCGGAAGTGCCACAAGAACCCGGAAACCTGCTCCGTTAGCTGCGGAACAGGGAGCATAGTGAAGAGCGGTCTCGAAGACCTCAACCAGCACACCTGCAGGGACCTTAAAAGCCTTGCAGGTCGAAGTATCAAGCTTCCAGTCTCTGATATCCTTTGCCAGACCAAGAATCAGGATAAAATCTTCTGTACCGAGATTGAACTCGGAATTCCTGTGATATTCCAGGCAGTTAAGCCTGGTATTATGGCCATTGCACCAGCCGAATTCTACCGGAAGGCCGCCGAACAGTGAAGATGCCAGGGCCTTTGCGGAAGGAAGATTCTGAATGGCTTCTTCCTTCGGCACATAAGCAGTACCGCCTTCCGGACAAGGGGTATGCTGATTTAAAGCATCAAGGATTTCCGATAGATCATATCCCTCAATAATTCTTCCATATTCTCTGAACTCAGGATCTGTAACATTATAAATCTTCATATATCCACCTTTCCTACATCCCCAGAAGCTGCAGCTAACATTAGAAAAGTCAAAAAATCCCTGCAGAATCTATTGAAGCCAGCCTTCCATTGTCAGATTTCCTGATCTTGAATGGCTGAATCAAATCCTACAGGGATTTATGTTAGCAGATTTAGTAGTTTTCTGCACGTACTTCAAAGAAGGACTGCGGATGGTTGCAGACCGGGCAGACCTCCGGAGCTTCCGTTCCAACGACAATATGGCCGCAGTTTCTGCACTCCCATACCTTTACTTCACTCTTCTTGAAGACTTCCTTAGTCTCTACATTGTGAAGCAGCTTGCGGTAGCGCTCCTCATGGGACTTCTCGATGGCAGCAACGCCGCGGAACTTCTCAGCCAGCTGATGGAAGCCTTCTTCATCGGCTTCCTTTGCCATACGGTCATACATATCTGTCCACTCATAGTTCTCGCCCTCTGCTGCAGCCAGAAGATTTTCCGGGGTATCGCCTAGCAGTCCGAGTTCCTTGAACCAGAGCTTTGCATGCTCCTTCTCATTATCTGCGGTCTTCAGGAAAAGAGCTGCAATCTGCTCATATCCCTGTTTCTTGGCAACAGAAGCGAAATAGGTATATTTATTCCGGGCCTGTGACTCACCGGAAAATGCTTCCAATAGGTTCTTTTCTGTCTTGGTGCCTGCATAGGGATTCTTCTTCTCTTCTACCGGCTCGAACACACCCTTCTGATGGCACTTGGGACATTCTTCCGGTGCCTTGTCTCCTTCGTATACATAACCACATACCTTACATACAAACTTCATAGCTAGACCTCCTATCTGATAGCTTCTCCTTTTCGGACCTGCCGGTTCCATCTCCCTGAGCCGCGACAGGCCAGAATGAATTTTGCGACAGTATCTGTTTATTTGCCATAAAATTCAGACTACATATTGATTATACCATTCAACTGATTTACAAGTCTACTGGAAAACACCAGAATTCCGGCAGGATCTATTTTTCTATTGCAAGCTCTATATAGATGTACTATCATCCATTTTAGTTGATACTACATCTAAATGGGAGGCTCATATGCAGAAAGACATGCGGAACGATTTGCGTGAAATCACAAAGATTGCCCGCGAGGTATCCAAATTCACAGTCCAGACCATGAAAGCGACCGGCATCGGCACCGGCGAATTCGACTTCATCCACGTGGTCCGCCACAATCCCGGCATTACCCAGAAAGAGATCCGGGAGATACTCACCCTGGATAAGGGTGCCTGCGCCCGACGGGCGGCAAGCCTTGAGGCCAAGGGCTATCTGATCAAGAAGAAAAATCCTGCTGACCGACGGAGCGACCAGCTCTTCGCAACTCCCAAGGCAGAAAATTTAAAGCTCTCGAAGGTTGACATCGAAACCCACTACTACAGCTGGCTCAGCCAGAATCTCTCTCAGGAAGAACTGGATACCTTCCTTCCCCTTCTGCACAAGCTCTACCGTGCCAATAAGACGGAATCCAAGGCCGGCTTCCCCCATGTCACAGCGATCATGAAAGGAGAAGCAGATGAAGCAAGCTAGACTTCTTTCTCATCCTGACCGGATCCGCTCCTATTTCGGAAGCGAGCTGCCCGTTCTCATCATTGTCACTATTTCCGGCCTGATCTACAATATTGGCATGCTGGCCGGTCCCTACTATGAAGGCCGTCTGGCTCAGTGTCTCTATGACATCATCCATGGAAAAGCCAGCGCCCATGACATGCTTCTGCTTGCCATCGTATATCTCCTGGTCATCGCACTCGTCCAGGTATCCCGTGCCATCAAACGCTTCTCCGTCCGCCGCTTTGCCAACAACATCTCTCGAAAGATCCGCCGAAGCCTTTACAACAGTCTCGTTCACGCCGATTCGAAAGAACTTCGAAATGAAAACCTCGGATCTCTCCTGACCAAGGCTATTGCCGACGTTGATACCTGCAGCGAAGGCATGCGGAAGTTCACCACCGAGGTCTTCGACACCGGCGTTGTCATGATTGCCTATGTGGTCATGCTCCTGCATTACGACTGGAGACTTACCATCCTAGCCTGTCTCTTCACACCCCTGGCCTACCTTGCCGCTGCCCTGATGAAGAACCGCGTAACAAAAGCCAGCGCCGCCTATAAGCAGAGTGCCTCGACCCTCAGCAGTCTGACCATGGACCGGATCAGTCACGCCATTACCTACCGTATCTATGGCCGTGAGGAAAACCGGAACCAGAACTACGAAAGGGCCCTTCAGGATTATGAAAGGAAAAGCGCCATCGCCAATCTCTACGAAGGCGCCCTGGCCCCGCTTTATGATGCCATCGCCATGATCGGCTGTGCCATCGTCATCTATTTCGGTGCCAAAAATGTCAATGGCAGCGGCTGGACTGCCTGGAACATTGCCGCTTTCACCACCTTTCTCTCCTGCTTTACAAAGCTGGCCGTCAAAGCCAGCCATGCAGCCAAGCTCTTCAATGCCGTCCAGAAGGCAGCAGTTTCCTGGAAGCGGATCAAGCCGCTGATGAAGGAACCGATAGAAGACAGTACAGACCTGCAGGAAATCCCGGTAGAAAAGGCAGAGCTTGCCTTCCATGATGTCTCTCTTGGCTATGATAAGGCCCTTCTCCACGACATCTCCTTCTCGGCAGAGCCCGGCCAGATCATCGGCATTACCGGAGAAGTTGCCTCCGGCAAGAGCCTGCTTGGGAAGGTACTGATCGGTGAAGCGGACTACAGGGGCTCCATCACCATCAATGGGCGGGAATTAAAGGACCTCACCCCTGCAGAAAGAAATACCTGGATCACCTACATGGGCCATGACCCCGAGATTCTGTCCACCAGCCTGGCTGACAACATCGCCCTCGGCGAAAAGCTGGATCCGGATATCTACCTTAAGATGACATCCCTGGACAAGGATCTCGAAGACATGCACCGGACGAAGGACGACAATGCAGGCGAAGCCGGATCCATGCTCTCCGGCGGCCAGCAGGCCCGGCTTGCCCTAGCCCGGACTCTTGGCCATGCCCGAAGCATCCTGGTCCTCGACGACCCCTTTTCTGCCGTTGATCGAAGCGTTGAAAGCGAAATTCTCGACTGTATACGTAAGACTTATCCCGACCGGACCATCCTTCTGATCTCCCACCGTCTCTATCACTTTCCTCAGTTCGACCGAGTGCTCTATCTTCACAATGGGACCGGCACCTTCCTCGACCATGAGGACATGATGGAGAAGGAGCCGGGCTACCGGAGTCTCTATGAAATGCAGGCTGGGAAGAACAAAGCAGATCAGAAGGCCGGAAAAAGGGAAGCGGATATAAGAGACACAAAAACAATGTCGGAAGAAAAGACAGGAGGTGACGGCCATGCAGAATAAGCGGAATAACAGCCTGTTAAAAAAGTTTCTTGGTCAGCAGGTAAAAGCCAATAAAGGCACGCTGGCCGCTATGATCCTTCTGATCACAGGTTCCATTATCGCATCCCTTCTCCCGCCCCTGGTTCTGGAGAAGGTCGTAAACCGGCTGACCGCCCGCCAAAGTATTTCTCTTGGCCTGGCCTTCAGTTACTTTGCCCTCATCGTCATCTCTGACATTCTGGAATCTCTCCAGGACGCCTCTATCACGGTCTTCGGCCAAAAAGTGACCCACGGCATCCGATCCGCCCTCGCAGCCAAGCTGTCCCGCCTTTCCTCCGAATACTTCCATACCCATAAATCCGGACAGACCGCATCCGTCTTCACCAACGATGGCGATACCATCGATGTCCTCTACAGCGACGGCGTTGTCAGCATGTTTGCGGACTGCTTCCGACTCATTGCCATCCTGGCTGTCATTTTCACCCGTTCCATCGGCCTGGGCATCCTGGTGCTGATCGCTGCCCCACTCCTCTTTCTCTTTACCAGATGGTCCCAGAAGACAAGTAAAAAGGCCCAGTTCGACAACCGCCGGGCCATCGCCCGGGTCAACAGCCACGTCCCGGAAACCATACGCTGCCTTCGCATGATCCATAATCTCCATGCCGAAAAGCACATGGAGGAAACTTACGATGGCTATATTAAAGAAAGCTATGACGCTGTCGACCGCAGCAATCTGATCGACAGCATCTACTCCCCTGTCATCCTCATCACCCAGGCCGCCGTTACGGCCGTCATGATGATCTTTGCCGCAGGAGGAAGTCACTACCGCAGCCTCTTTGGCATCTCGGTCGGTTCGGCCGTGGCTCTGATTTCCTATGTTGCCAGCATCTTCTCCCCTCTTGAGAATATCGGTATGGAAATCCAGAACATTCAGGCTGCCTCTGCCGCCATTGCCCATATTCAAAGCTTCCTGGCCGAGCCGGAATGGCAGAAGGCAAATATAGAGCCGTCCGGCGAAGAAGAGATCAGCTTCAACCATGTGTATTTTGCCTATGAGGCAGACCGTCCCGTTTTAAAGGACCTGTCCTTTTCCATAGAGCCCGGTGAAAATGTCACCTTTGCCGGCCGTACCGGAGCCGGGAAATCCACGATCTTCAACCTACTCTCCGGTCTCTATGAGCCGAACAGGGGCTCTGTATCCCTGCTTGGACAGAATCCCTGTCTCATCCCGGAGGAAGAAAAACGGCATGTATTCGGTCTGGTTGAGCAGCAATTTACCACCGTCCCCGGCAATATCCGGGATCAGATCACCCTTTATGACAGGTCCTACAGCGATAACAATATAAAGGAGGCCCTGTCCCTGACCGGACTGTCCAATGTGATTGCTGAGATTCCCCAGGGTCTCGATGCTCCCATGGATGAAAAACTCTTCTCCAAGGGACAGCTCCAGCTTCTCTCCATTGCCCGGGCCCTGGTTTCTCATCCCAAAGTGTTACTTCTCGATGAAATCACGGCCAATCTCGACGCAGATACCGAAGCCGGCGTCATCCGCGCCCTGCAGGCATCCGCCCGGGGCCGGACCGTCATCTCCATCTCCCATCGTCTGAGCCATGCCATGGGAAAGAACCGGATTATCGAGATTCGGTAGATATGATAAATTCAGCTCCATTGAAAGAAGATCCATTGAAAGAATGTCGTTCCGATTTATCCTTTCGCAGTCAGTCAATATTCCATACTCTATTTTCCTGTTTACAGGGGCGCAAATACCCTATTACATGATATAATCAACCAAAGTCCTGTGATCCAGCTGTGCTGCCGCATCACCTGTGTTTTGTGTCATCTTAAGAGAGGAAACTTCATGAAAGAACTGGAAGAAAAAATCCATCGGGAGGGACAGGTACGTCCCGGAAATATTCTGAAAGTAGATGGCTTTCTGAATCATCAGATGGATATTGATTTTATCAATAAAATGGGAAAAGAGTTCAAAAGACTATTCAGCGACAGGCCTGTCAATAAGATCCTTACCATAGAGGCTTCCGGAATCGGCATTGCATGCATCACAGCACAATATTTCCATGTTCCTGTGGTTTTTGCCAAAAAATCACAAAGCATTAACCTTGACGGAAACCTTTATTCGACAAAGGTTCAATCTTTCACCCACAAACGGGTATACGATGTGATTGTATCCAAGAAGTACCTCACTCCTGATGACCATGTTCTGATCATAGATGACTTTCTTGCAAACGGTTGCGCCGTAAATGGCCTGATTGATTTAATTAAAGAAGCTGGTGCTACTCTCGAAGGAGTCGGAATCTGTATTGAAAAAGGATTTCAGAGCGGCGGTAAGGAGCTTCGCGACAAAGGTATAAATCTTCACTCCCTGGCGATCATAGATTCTATGAGTGATAGTGATGTGGTCTTTCGCAGTCAGGATGAATAATCTCCATAATAAGATGAGATAATCTGAACAGCCATCACCTGAAGCTTCCCCTTCTCGACTTTCCATTTGTAATCGCTGTCGAGAAGGGCAGACTGTGAAATCAGATTCACCAATTTGTCTTGTGTTCGTCCGTAATCTGACCGTTCTTTGTATTCACAAGATAAAAATCAACCAGCTCCGTATCTTTTTCTCCGTTTGGATAAACCTTCTCCAGAACAACCTCCCAGGCAGTCCCGCTCTCTGAATCTTTCTGGCCATTCTCATACAAGCGGAGTTCATAGGCAGTTTCTGTACCATCAACATTCTCTGTTCCTTTCGCAGCCACTGCATAGGTATCACCTTTTGCATTGGCACCAAATGTCATATTCATATCCGGATAAGCGTTTGTTTTCTGCAGATATTCGAAGACTTTCAGCATCGCATTCTGGCTGCCAAAACCGTCATCTCCCATCTGCCTATCACCTTCGTTCGCCGAAGTATCCTGCTGTGATACGTCCTGCCCACTTTCATCAGCTGCCCCGCTTACATCCTGCTGTGTCTGACCGTCCGAATTCTGGCTGTCCGTATCAGTCGTCTGGTCCTTGTAGTTCTGCAGGCTCGTATCGTATAAACGTGCTTCTTCATACTCTTCCATAAACATGAAATCAATAGCACGGTAATATTCCGATACGCCATAGTCAGGCTCAGTCACCAGATAGGTATAGGTCCGGTGAGTCTGCGGATCCTGAACATTTTTCTCAAGTATTCTCTCCTGATGATCCAGTGCACCCATAGCAGAAAGAAAGGTGACAGCCGCCAGCAGAAAGAAAAGTGCCTCCCAGGCAATGCCTCCGATCACACTGATCCATTTTCTTCCATGTAAAGCCAAAATACCATTGATTTTCTGGTTTTGATAAATCAGCCATAAGAGAGAAGATCCTAAAGCTATGACGAACAGACCTGTCAGAGAACCTGCAGCTGACTCATACGAGGGGCGGAGACTCCATCCGCTTGCAAGCCCGTTTGACACAGATACGAAAAAGACTACGTGTGACAGCATGAGTCCGATGATAAGCTGAGGGATAAGGTGAATCTGTTTTGAAAACGAACTTCCGGAAATGACAGACTGCATTTCCTCCTGATTTTCCCGGCGGATCCACGAAGCGACCTTTTCTGCATCAGGAAATTTCCCGCTTGTATCCGGAATTTTGATATAGGTATGATACCAATCCTCTGCACCTTTCAGATTTTTTTCGTCAGCTTCGGGATCCTTTGATAAAAAGGTAAAAATCCACAGAAGTGCAGTAAGCTTCATCTGGGATCCATTTAATTTCTCGATATGAATTTCCTTCAATGCCTCTTTTGCCAGCTCTGCATTTCCGGCTGCCAGATCAATCTGTGCCATCGAAAGAAGTGAGGGAGTGCGGGTGCTCTCTCTTCTGCCAAAGCCATGATGAAATCGATACAGGATAAAATCATGGCGGTCCTGTAAAGACAGCCTTCTGGACAGAGTAACAAAAAGATTATTTAGAAAAATCCTGAATGTTATAAGAACCAGCAGATAGAGGGCCAGCAGGACGCCTAACATACCTGGTATACTAAGCATAAAGTATTCAATGACCCGGTATGCCGTAAAAACTACCGCTGCAATCCATAGAATATTAAGGACTATCCCCGCAAACAGTCGATACAGGACCGCCAGATTTTTCCCCACAGGATGCCATTGATAAGAATTCATTGGAAAGTCAAATTGATAAATAGAAGACTCGTTTTCAGAGTCATTGCTTTGTTCCATCATCGAATTATTATCTCCCATATTCCGTATCCTTCTCTGCAGCTTCTATATAATTTTCTCTCAGCATAGCACAAAGCTCACCTTCTGCAATCTTTTTTCATTATATTGATGTAGGTGCCATAAGCCACGAAATCGTGACTTATGACACCTACATCCTGGTATTATTATTTACAACATACATACAAGAAAAAACAGTTAAACAGCCTGATGTTTCCTTAAGATGCGGTCGATACCGACGGCAAGTGCAAGAATGATTCCGACAATGACCATCTGCAGATAATAGGTCACATTCATCAGATTGAGACCGAATATCAGAAATCCAATAATTAAAACACCGGCAATCACGCCTGAAATTCTGCCGGTGCCTCCCATTACGGATACACCGCCCAGGACGACACAGGTTATGATGATAATGCTCTCATAGCCAGAATTAAAAAATATAGAAGCACCGCCATAAGCATAGAACATCATGATTCCGGAAAGCCCGGAAAAGAATCCGGACAGAACATAGGCGATATACTTTGTACGGTAATGCCGGATATCCGATAATTCGGCGGCTTTCTCATTTTCCCCGATTGCATAACAATTACGTCCCAGAGAAGTCTTATTCAGAATCATCCACCCGGCAAGAAAACAGAGAATCATGATAAATACACCGCCATACCACGGATAACCAATAACTGGTGAGAATTCATTCGTAATTGGATTGCCTCCGGTGAACTGGTAAGAGACTCCCGTAAAAATGGTCTGTGTCGCGAGTGTTGCAATCATGGCAGGTATCCGTATTGTCGTAATCATAAATCCATTCAACAATCCGATTAAAACCGCACCTGCCAATGTCAGCAGAGCTGCAGGTAAAACAGGAACATTGTGGTAACGCATTAACCAGGAAAAGAAAAATTGCGCAAACAAAATAACGGAACCGACAGAAAAATCTATTCCCCCGATTACAATCACAAATGTCATTCCGACGGCTGCTATTCCGATTGAAGAAATCTGCAGGGCAATGGCATTATATGATCTGAAAAGCATCGGATTTTTAACACCGAAAATGATAATCATGGCAATAAAAACCATCCAGATTGCGTACTGTTTTACGAAACTATTCGATCTCATCTGTTGTTTCGCCATGCTGTTTTTGTTTTCCGCATAGTTCACTGAATTCCGCACATTTTCTTTTCCTTTTGTCGTGCTATTTTCAAACCCCGCCGGCTTTGTCAGGTCATTCTCAATCCCCGGCCGCCTTGTGAAGGCCTCCTCAAATTCTTCCGGTTTTGTCAGGCCTTTGCCATTTTCCGGCCGCTCCACGTAGGCGCCCGCATTTCTCTGATTTGAAAAAGCTGTCTGATTGTCTTGATGCAGGCCGGTGCCGGCCCCTGTCTGTATCTGTGAATATGCTTTCCACATTTTATTAAAATTGATGGCTCCGACAAGGGCTAATATGAGGATGAGTATATTGGGTATATAGCCTCCGAATATGGTTGAAACCACTCCCACGATAACGCTTTCTACTACAATAATAATTGCAATGTCAGGCGACTTCTTCTTAATTTCGATGATTCCCAGAACAATATCTACAATCAGAGGGATGATCATAAAACGAAAATACGCAACCCTGCTCAGGCAAAATACTCCTGCGATGATCTCAACGATACCGGTCCACAGAAAAATGGTTCGTGTGCTCTTCATTTCCGGCAAAGCGAGAAACTGCTTTTTATTCAGACCTTTTGGCAGTTTTGTCAGATCCAGATTTTGATTTGTCTTACTCATAATTATTTTTTTCCATTCCATTTGTATGTTTTATCATCAAGTTTCAAATGCAATTTCTTTCTACATGTCATTCCGCATGATCATCATGATACCTGCAATGGGGCTGACAAATAGTAAGGTGACGATTTTCATATTGAAACTGATCGGCTCATGTGTCTTTATTTTCTTAAAAATGTTGACCGTAATCGGAATGGTCCATGCAAGGCCGATGCCAATGGTGCAGCAGCCCAATAACACGCAGGAGACGATCATCCATATGCGGATTGCCTTTATATATTTTTCCGGCGGATACTCCCCTTCCAGATAGATCCCTCCGGAACCCTGGTGCCAGACCGTGCCGCTCCCTACTCCGTCAGGTGGATCCTTCGGTTTGGACGGCTCAGGATGATATGCCCCGATGGTTACATCAACATCATTCTCATTCTCCGGTAAGCGGTCGTGGAAACTGCTTGTGTCGTTGTCTTGGGAGGTATCATTCGTACTGTCCGTAACCTCGCCGTCTGTATGATTCGTCCCATTTCCCGGAAAATCCGCTCCGTCTGACTCCACATCCGCAATAAAGTCTTTTTCTGCTTCCTCCAGCGCCGCACGCATCAGATCCGCGGCGGCATACCTGTTTTCCGGTCTGTACTCACAGGCTTTAAGAACCACTTTTTTCAGTGACCGGCTGCCATATTTCGGTGGAGGAAGCTTCTCGCCGCGTACTCTTCTGTTTTGAGCTTCGTTCAGTTTATCGGCACCCGGAAGCTCATCCGCATCAATGAACGGAATCTTGCGGTTATTCAGCATCCAGTACAGAACCAGTCCGAGCGAATAGATATCAACTTCCCTGCCATAGGGCTCCCTCTTGATTACTTCCGGCGCCATGTACCGTTCTGTACCGATCATCGTGGCATTTGTCGTATGATCCATCGTCTTTGCGATACCGAAATCGCCGAGCTTATAGTCTCCAAATTTGGAAACCATAATATTTTCCGGCTTTACGTCCCGATGGACGATATTCGCACGTTCGCATAATGTCAGTGCCCTGCAGACATCCTTTCCGACTTTGATGATCTCGGATTCGGAAAGTCTCCTCCTTTTCATGACGGTTGTCAGAGGAGTCAAAAGCTCCATCCGGATGAAGACATCCCATCCGATGCCGTCCGCATGAGGAATCGTCGCAAAGTCATCGCAATTTACAATGTTCGTCTGTCCCTTCAGACTCATCATGAGCTTGTATTCATTGATATAACTTTGCAGTTTCTCTGCATATTTATTCCGGATGCTTTCAAGATCATATCCGTCCGTGAGATCTGACTCTATGTCGTCCTGGCTTCTCGGAAAAGAAATGACTTTTACCGCAGCCTGTTCTACATCATGATTTTCACTGGTTCCGGATAGTTTTCGCTCTGCCTGATAGACTTTTCCATAGCCGCCATGTCCCAGTTCTTTCACAATTTCCCATTCCGGCCACGGAAGATTAATTCTCGCTTCACTACCCATTTTGAATGCCCCTCTTTCTCTCACGTAGTAGTTATGTGCTTATTACGATTACTGTGATATTGTCTTTTCCGCCGGCATCTAATGCAGCTTCTACCATCCGGCTTACCATCCATTTGGGCTTTTTTCTTTCTTGCATGACGGATTGCAGTCTCTGCAGACAGACCATATCGGTCAAACCGTCACTACAGATCAAAAACCGGTCTCCTTCCAGCAGCGAAATATTTTTGATACAAGGTACGATCCTTACTTCACGGGAATCCATTCCAAGATACTGTGTCAGATAGGGCTTGCGTCCGGTAATTCCGTTTTCCTGCATATAAACCCTGTCTGTATGGTCTTCCGAAATCTGCCGGAGTTTTCCATCCCGAAACAGATAAGTACGGCTGTCACCCAGATTGCACGCCCATACCTGACCCGCATAAAAATACAACCCGGCGAGAGTTGTACCCATAGTTTCCGATTCAAGCTTTTGCGCAGACCGGTATACAGCCTGATTTGCCGTCTGACACAGTTCTGTGAAGAAATGTGTCAAGTCGGTATTATCCGGCCTGTCCATGCCGGACAGAAACTCATTGATGGTTCTGACTGCCGTGAAAGACGCGATTTCTCCATAATCTCCGCCGCCCATCCCGTCAAATACGGCGAAGAATGGTTTCTTGCGAAGAAAGAACTCCCTCTCAATAATGATCGGAAGTCCGCCGTTGGATACCGGCATATATTGTCCGTTGAAAAGGAAATTATCTTCATTGTTCTTTCGCTTTCTGCCGGTATTACTGGTACATGCAGCGGAAATCTTTTGCAGGGAAAAGGATTTTCCTGAAAAACCGTTTTTGAAATCCACTTTCTACTATTCCTTTCGCACAACCTTTTCTCTGAATATATCCTGTATCTCTTTTCTGTAAGTTTCTCCGTTTTCATCGCTGAATCCGGTAAAAAGGATTTCCTCAATACTGTCACTGTTAAACGCGAGCTTATCGCCGGAAAGGCTGACTCCAAACAGGGAATTCACACCCATGTAATCCCACAGTTTTTCTTCCTTATCATATGGATAATAACCGATAATCATCCATGGTACTTTTTCATCCTTGCGTCTGACAACACTTCCGATTGGCAGCAGTTCATTCATTGGCTTTTTCTCCTTCTGATTCCGCCCAATCCAATACCTCTTTCAACGTTTCTCTGCCTTCCTGCACAGACATATGCCGGAAGCATTCTTCCAGTCCATCCAGATTTTTGAATAGTTTTTCGGAATAATCCGTGAGATATCCTTCTTTCACTACTTTCACGCCTGAAACAGGTATTAAAGCTGTTTCTTCATCTGAAAGATATCCGAATGGATAGGGAACCACGACGCAGCAGATGTGCAGATGGCCGCCTTTTTCTCCGATCCGAAAACCGATGACCATTCCCATCTGTTCGTCCATCTGCAAAATGGATCCCAGAGTCACTCTTTTTTCTTTCATCCTCTCTTCTCCTAAAACATACTGGACCAGCATTTTTCGACTATTTTTCCGTACCATCTGATGGCAGACCCTGTAGCTATGGTCGCATTCCCGATCCACGTCTCCGTATTCGAGGCATTGGAAATGTACCCTGCTGCTTCAATCAGACTTCCTATTTTTTTCCAGGGTTTGGCTGCAGCTTGTCCCACCATCTCTGTTCCTACATCGAATATATTGTAAAATTCCCCATAAGCATCAACCAGCAAATTTTTTGCTATACAACCTACTGCTTTCCCGTATTCGCCTTTTTCGATGTACCGGTAACCCTGCCTTCCAAAGGCATCATCGGCATCTTTTATGATCTGTGTACCTTTTCCGTTATATGCGGCATCGAAAATCTTGCCAAATCCTTTTCTGTCAAAAACGACTTTCCCTGTAACATCCGCAATATTGGATCCGTCCTTTTTCCAGTTGAATTTTCCTTTTTTGATGTGGTCTATCACTTTTGCTATCTTTGTATATTCTTTTGTTCCCGGAATCCAGTCTTCTCCAAAATTTCTAACCCATTTTGGAATCTTCTGATAGACACCCCATGTATCTTCTATCACGTCTCCTGAGATAACAGCTTCAGCTGGGCTTCTGATTGCTGATACGGCCGATGAGACCACTTCATTGGCACTCATCGCATTCGACAGGGATACATCAATGGAGCTGAAGGTCTGCGCACTGTTTCTGGCGGCCTGCGACCCGCTTTTCAGAAATTCAGTGATCGCACGGAAACTCTGCTGTGCGCTGCCGATCTTTCCGGAAAAGTTGCGGGCCAGATTTTCACTCCAGTTACTGTTTGTATCGTTTAATGTATTGGTAATGTGGGAAAAAAGGGACTCAAATTCAGAAGTCAGATTTTCCATTTCTGTTCCTTGTGCCAGAAGGGTCTCCGGCGTAAGCGAAATCTTTGACGCCATATGCTTCTTCTCCTATCCGTCATATCCTGAAATCTGAGAGTTGAACGACAGAAATCGGATTCAAGGCCCGCGAGCCTCCACCGACAGCTTTTTTCACCGGTACACTGTTTGGCATAAAATTATTCAGAACGCGAATCACGTCTATTTGCTTCATAACGGCAATGAGACCCTCTACCGATTCCGTCATCTGTGAGATGCTCTGTTCATCCGACCGGAATGCCTCAGCAACGGACTTCATTACATTGGAAAAATTACCCATTCTCTCATCAATCTTCAGAATGGTATTTGCATTTGATACTGTATATTCATTGATCACGTCCCGCTCTCTGCAGGTCCAGTCCTGGTGCGTGGTAATCGACCGCAGAATACCGGATGCCTGTTCAACTGCGCCGTATGCTCCGCTGATCGTTCCGGCTATCTGTATCAGCGTATCCGGATTTACATCGATTAATGACATACTTCTCCCCCTTTCTTCTCAGCAGCCTTTTATCAAAGAGGCACTTGACTGATCACGGGATTCGAACTTTGACTTTGCCGTTTCCATATAGGATAGAAATTCTTCCAGCACTTTCTTCATCTGCTGTGCTTTATCCAGTCTCTGCTGCATTGCTGTGAGATAAGCAGTACTTGCGTCCCCTTCCCAGGAATCACCGATCTGGGACAGCAGTGCTTGTGTTCTCGCAGAAAGAGAATCCAGCTCACTGATATAGCTTCGCATGGAAGAAATGTCATTCTGCAGACCATCCGTATTGATTCGAATACTGGCCATTTATTTTCCTTCCTTTCTCTACGCCTCAGCCCTGCGACATCATATTTTTCAGAGCTTCGTCCTTGGCCTTATAGACAGTGATCACATGCCTGATATAATGAATTGTCTCATCCAGACTGCCATCCAGTTTCTGAATGGCCTGTATCAGTTCCTGTGATTTGTCGTAGATTGCCTGTGCTGTCTGGCCTTTTGAACCTTCCGCTTCTGCCTGCGCCGCCCGAAGGCCGCTCAGCGCATTGTGCAGAATATCCTGCGCCTGGGCGATTTTCCGGATATCCGCATTTGCAGCGGCTTCATCAATCGTAATTCTTCCATTTTCATCCCTGTACGCCATAGACTTCAGCCTCCATTCAGAACCTGCATGACCTGTTTTTCAAAAACATTCCCGCTGATCCGATGCATACGTACCGTATTGTTCTCATCCGTCTGGACTTTATCAGGCGCATAAAAAGCCTCATTGGCTATTCCGTACAGATAGACTGCCGCCTCTGTACCGATCCACATTCCCTTTGTAATCAGTATATTTTCAGCCTGATCCATGGTGATCTCCGAAGGAGCCTCCCCTGCATCCTGCTGAATTCCTGTCAGGGCACGAAGAAGCTCCAGACGGCTCCGGCTGTCGCTCCTGCAGATTCTGTATTCATGCCCTGTACCGCATACAGCTACAGACTGATCATCCATGATATGAAATTTATAGCGGATCTTCGGCTCAGCGCCTTCTATTACCGATAATTCCGACTCAAAAATACTGTTATAAACCGGGTATATGAAATCCAGCACCTGCGGATCGATATCAACATTTCCAAAAAGATCCTCTTCCGCGTATCCTTTTCTTACGAGACTGTCGACAATTTCCTCCATCTTCATATTTCTGATCCGACCGAAGTCAGCCATGGAAGCAATATAGTCATAATCAAGAAAACGTCCGTTTATCTTTTTGCCGATGTAATAGATTTCTTCCGCTGTCAAAACCACTTCTTTTAACAGATCCATATTCTGATTCCCTGCTATCCTGATGCCGGCTTTGCCGGCAAATTAAGTAAATCAATTCACATACTGCTCAAGCTGTATTTCCCTGTTGGGAGGATTCCGTCCCGCGGAGGACATACACCCCGCGGGAGAAGGAACCCTGTAAATGGATTTGTATTACATTCATGCCCCGCGGGCGGAGCACATTAAGGCAGGTTGTTTTTCTGTCAACCCATAGATCCTGCCACGCCCTGGTCGGTTTCCTCAAAGGTAGCCGCGGAACTATCCAGCTTCTGGGCAAAGCTTTCAATTAATTCACCAAACTGTGTAAACTGTGCATTATAACTGTCGAAATTGTTTTTGTATGCAGTGGCCGCCTGACCTTCGAATACTCCGCTCATGCTGTTGACAATACTCCGCATGCTGCTGATGCACTGTTCGAAATTGGCTTTTTCAGTCCGGATGTTTGATGCATTGCTTCTCATTTCTTCTGGTGTTACGATAATCTTCATGTTATTTACCACCTTTCTCTGAATAAAAATTGCTCTTGCCTTATATATGCTTCGCACGGCTTTTTTCAGCAGATTCCGGAAAGTTCTGCCGTGCGGAAACATCATTGGCATCTGTCTCTGCTAACAATCCTCAGTCTGTCTCCATTCCAGACGCATTCTTCCCGGAGTGTTTTTTCGCGATTCAGTCTGCTTCCGGTCCTGGGATTGTAAAGAGCGTTTTTCTCCGGATCAAACCACAGCGTAAGTTCAACACCGGCCACCGAATCCGCGATATCCTGCAGCGCATCTGAGGTCATTTCATCCAACGGGACTTCCAGGTCAAATTCCTTCTTTTTACTGCCAACACATACCGTTATTATGATTCTGTCCACGCTGTTTTCCTTTCCCTGCCTGTCAGGAAGCATCTACGCACTTGATTTTTATACAGGTTCCTTCGCAGTACAAAAGCCCGAATCCGGGCTGCAGTTTTTCACTTTTTTCTTTATAGTTGAATGTATTGGAATAACATCCTTCATAACTGGCTGCCGTATCGGACATGGCAAGCGCTACCCCTGCCTGTTTCAGATCCAGTCCAAGCTGGTCCTGCGTATAATACTGGAACAATTCGCCTGTCCGGATTCCGCAGAGGACAAGCATCCCGTAACCGAGAGTCTTCCGTATCATCCTGTGCAGATACATCTGAAGTTCATCTGACAACTTGCTGAAACGTACAATGTCATCGATCAGCAGTACGATCATCGGATCCTGCATATCTGCCTGCAGATCCTGCTGTTTCCGCTGCATCCGATTGTTCAGTTCTGCCAGAATCGTCTGGAAGAGATCCGATACTCTGCTTTCTTCCGAAACCATTGCATATTGTGCGCCGATCTGTACTAATCCGAAAAGCCCCCGGCTCTCCGTGTCTACGCAGAACAGCAGGGTATCCCTCTTTGCTTCTTTTATGATCTGTGCGATTGTCCGCAGCATCGTCGTCTTTCCACATCCGGTCCCGCCCATGACAGCAGCTGCCGTTGTCTTTGCCGGATCCAGATATGCCGGTGCACAGGAACCGCTCTGATACCCGATCGCAATTTTTTTCCCGGCAGCTGTTAGCTGAACCATTTCGTCCAACGCGACATGATCCGGCAGTACCGGTATCTTTGCGGCTCCCGGCCCGTCCCATGCCTTAGACATTTTCCCGGCCTCCGCCTGCCGGTTCATTTCCATCTCCTGGTCATTTTCTCCGGGTTCATACAACGCTGCCTGGAAGCGGATCAGATCCAGGCGGTCGCGTATCAGAGCACAGCCCGTGCGATCCGGCAGCGGCCTCTCTCCGGGCTGTCCGATCAAAGCGCTGTATTCACTCCGGTCCGCCTGCATGAAAGAGAGCGCTCCGGTGACACTGGAAGTCAGCTTATAGGGAACACCTGTGTTGTTCACGCCGGTATAGGCAAAATAGACACCTTTTGACGGGCCTTCACTGAACAGCCTGACAAAAACATCTTTGTAATCGGGGTAAGATTCCAAAACTCCGCTGAAGCGGTCAATCAAAACCACGATTGCTGGCAGATCTTCCGAGACCAGTTCCCGGTATGCCTTCAGAGAATCCACGTGTTCCCTGCTGAATAGCTCTCTTCTCTCACGCACAAATTTCTCCAGCATACGGATGAGTTTATCCAGCTTTTCATCCTGCCCGGTGCCCGCCGTTCCTCCCACCTGCGGAAACGCTTCCATTCCCGCCATATCGCCGATAATGTATATATTGACGTCCTTCGGCGAATACAGACGGCACAGAGATGTGGTAATAGTACGAAGAAGCATCGTCTTGCCGGAACGGGAGCCTCCGAAAATGCCATAATTTCCGTCTTTTGTAAAATTCAGATACTGTATTCCCTGGTCCTGCAGCTCCGGGCGGTCGTAGATCCCGACCGGCACAGACATCCAGGGAGTATCGGAATCGTTCCATTTTTCTCCGTCAAAACCGCCATCCAGAGGCAACTCCTGAATGGCAATGCAGGCCGGAATATCCGGCTTCCATGGCGAGGAGTTTTTCCTGATGCCTGCCCTTTCTGCTGTTTCTGCTATATAGCTGATTACTGCATCAATTTCTTTTCGGTTCGAGACAAACCGGGTTCGATTATCCTCAACCGTCTTGACCCGCCGTCCGTCCATGAGAACCAGGCGGACTTCAAGGCCGCCTGCCCCCTGGCTTTCGTTGTAAGGCGCGCCGGACCAGGCGGACTGGATCAATTCAAATACTTCCGCTTTTTCCGAAGTACCGACGCGGACATAGGCTCTGCCGGCCTGTGTGATCAGCGCCGCATCCGGCTCATGGATCATGACCTTGCTGGCGGATGCGTTCTGCACCTTCATACAGATCTGATACTGCGTATTATTCCAGGTGCCTTCATCTACGGCATCTGCAGGGCTCTGTGTCGCAAGCACCAGGTGCACACCCAGAGAACTGCCCTTTGCCGCTATGGAATCCACCATCTTCTTCACAGCCGGCCGTTCTTTTATCAGCTCCTTAAACTCATCAAAAACAATGATCAGACGCGGAAGCACTTCTTTGAAATCACCTTTGTGGAACCGGTCGATGTATTCCGTGATGTTGTTAACCTCGCAGGTGGCAAAGATTTCCTCCCGCCTCCGGAGTTCATGTTCCAGAGACTGGAAGCAGCGATCAATTCCAGACCCGCTGTCGGTGACAATGCCGGCTGTGTGCGGCAGCTTTTCGACTGCGTATGCCGTGCTGCCTCCTTTATAGTCAATGACTACGAAAGAGACATCCTGCGGGTGATAGTTGCAGGCCACTGACAGAATCCATGACACCAGAAGTTCACTTTTGCCGGAGCCGGTCATGCCTGCCACCAGGCCATGCGAGCAGTGTCTGTGCAGGGAGAGACTGAAAAGCCGTCCTCCTTCCGCTTCTCCCAGTGGTGCCGTCACTTTTTTTGCACTGCTGTTCTGCTTCCATCTTTGAAGAATCTGCAGTTCCTGTACTTTCTTTACGCCAAAGCACTGCAGAAATGTCACGGAAGTCGGAATTTGTCCTCTGCCCGCCGATTCGTCAATTTCAACGGCAGCCATTCGCCTGCAAAAGCTGTCAAACGATCCTGCGGAGACCGGCGGATCCATCGTAAACCAGGTCTTCTCATTTGCGGCATCCTTAAAAAAGGCTGTCGCGGTCCGGTCATTGTAAGGATCGTCCACATTCACGATATACTGGCAGAAACTGGGCAGATAATACTGCTCGTCATACAGAAACAAAGTCGATATTCCCAATGCAGGGTCATTGGACGCCAGTGACTTTAGAATTCCTTCCGTCTTTTTCCTTGAAGCAAACAGAAAAATATAATGCGGCAGAGGCGTTCTCTCATTTTTCCACTTTTTCTGAATTTCCGGGTCTGTCCGTTCATCGAAAATACTCTTTACTTTTTCAAGGAACTCCCGGTAAGGATCCACCTGCTTCTCCGATTCATCAATCGGATTTACTTCCAGTGATTCCGGCGTGATCGGATCAAAATTCAGATACCGGGACTGCTGGTCCTCGTCCCAGACATGAGGAAGCCAGCGAAGAGGAGCCCATTCTTCTTCTTCTTCCGGGTCAAAGATTCCTACGATGCGGACATCCTTGTAGTAATGCAGGGTGGTCAGTGAAATCAGCATGTTCTTTATCAGGCCAATCACTTTCCTTCTGGTTCCGAAAAAACCAACCGATGCATATTTCAGCAGATCCAGCCTTGCCGGCACATTGTCCACCAGCCGGGTTTCTTCAATGATACGGCCGACCATCTCTTCGGCTTCATCGCGTTCCATACGGAAATCGACGCCACTCATTGGAGGTTTTACTTCGACACAGAGCGGGGCATAGCCGGCTCCCATTCGTACCTGAAGAAAGTCCGAATCGGAAGATTTTCGCTCCCAGAGCGCCGTCCGCAGTTCCTCAAGTATCTGCCGGCACAGGTCCGGAGCCGGATTTTCCCGGTTTATTATTTCACTCTGTCGTTCACCGATTGCTTCAATATGCGCTTTTTCGCCGCTGATATATTCAGAATACTTGCGGAACCGATCCTCTTCCTCCACGCGAAGCATTTTCTGCGCTTTTTTCCCGCTTCCTGCTATCATGCCGGCAACCGGAGATACCATCATGGCAGCCCGCATTGCCAGCATAGCGGGGGAAAAGGCTCCCATCGCAATGGAAGCACCGGCGATTGCGCCACTGCTGATGACCTGGATCAGCCCGCCTCTTCTTCCCGAAAATATACGCGGTTTATTCGGAACAGGAGACAGTGTCACCGGTCGGTCCGGAAGACTTTCCCGGATGCGGGGTGACCTGTGATAGGAAAGGTATCCTGTTCCTTCCGGCGTAAATACCACGCCGGTGCCTGCCCCTTCAGCATGGTCTTTGATTTCCGGAACACTGTGCAGGTTTTCAAAGAAAAGCCTGCTGTTTTCACAGCGGATGCGCAGTTCCAGAATGTCGATGACATCTCCCGATTTCAGCATGGCCTTTGTCACAGGGCTGCCATTCAGGTATATGCCATTGGTACTTCCCAAATCTTCGATCCGGATCTGACCCTTGTCGGAAGTAACCACCAGATGTTTTCTGCTTATGTAGTTTTCTCTCAAAACAATATCATTGGATACGCCTCTGCCGATATGGATCTGGCAGTCATAAGGAATCGGGCAGCTCTCTTTATATTCCCCGCCGTCCTCTGACCATCGGATACTGAGCCTTGGAGAGTCACAGATCTGCTGTAAATTGGATGGTTCAGAAAGCGTCATGGCCGTCAGCCTGATTTTCTTGCCTTTCACTTCAAGTCTCTGCGGATTTGCATGAAAAACAAGACCAAGGCTGCTCTCACCCAGTTCCGGGATCTCCATGACATCTTTTTTGCCAGACCCGATCGTGTACTTTTTGTCATTCTCTGCCTGCATGCGGTAGAGATGAGTATCCGTTATGATCACTACAACATACATTTAACAATAACTCCCCTCACAAAACATATCCGGCCGCTGATTTCAATACTCCGGAACAGGCAGCATGCCGCCGGATCAAAAATTATTCTCAGCTGCATCAATTCTGGCTCTCAGATCTCCCTCACATTTCCCGAAGAAATCCAGAACTTCTGTTTCCTCCATCTGAAATTCCCTGAGAAGGAATTCACAGTACCAGTGAAAGAAGGTGACAATTTCCGGTTCCAAAATTTTGACAAAAACAAAAGAACCATTTATTCCGGAGAACTGCATCAGTGTGTGATGAATGCCTGAGATCATACAGACCTGGCTATTCCGACGCAAAGACGGAAAATCAATCATATAAAATCCGCCCTGCTGGTAGCACTTTTTCCATCTGAGCATGATATCCAGCCTTTCTCCGAGAGACAGCGGTTCTGTGATCTCCGGACTCATTTCATTGATGCAGCCGGTATTGATAAAGTATTCAACGCCCTGCTTCGTGCTGATCTCCTGTCTGCCGTTCTCCTGGTCCGGCAGGAATTGTCTTCTCTGTCCGAGGTACCGATGGAACTTTTTGATAAATATTTCCCGATCGGGTTCGGGAAGTTTCAGATGATCTCTGGATAAAGTTTCCTTCTCATCCAGAAGCTGAACGGTACAGATTCCCGGGGAAAAAATATATTCCACCAGGATATCGCCGGAATGGCCGGGTCTGAAATTTTTCCGATCGCTGTCCTGAATAAAATCAAACATATCACCAGGCGGAAAACGAGTTGCCAACGGGCTCGACATGGAATAAAGCGTTTGAAAAATATCCTGATATACCGTACGTACTTCGTGATTCATGATCAAAAAACCGTGTCTGAGCCGGGGATCGAAGATACATACGTAATCATCGGTAATCACCATCTCGCTAATCTGCATGTTGATATCACTCAGGGCATGAATGTTCAGGTATAAAGTTCTCAGTCTGTAATTCGAATGTCGAATGACCAGCGGAAGAATGCTGCACAGGCAGTCTATGTTGTACAGCCGGTGATTTGCATCTGGTTTTCTTGAGTTATCCAGGGCTGTCACATGGATGATTTTTGTGTCAGGATAAGCACCGCATATCCTGTGGATCATATTCATAGATAATATCGCGTAGGACGAGGTAAAAATCCGGATTGCCCCGTCTTTTTTATGCCCTTCCATTGCACAGATGGAGAAAACCGCATTGATGATATCCTCCTGATTGTTCAGAACCGTTGTCCCTTTGCGCGGCTGCTCCGAAATAATACGAAACGGTAAATTTTTCAGCTTCTTATCCTGCGCAATCCGGTTAAACATTTCCGTAATCTGTTTCCAGCCGTAATAATATCTCTCGCCGAGAACTGAAAGATAATAAGAATCGATCAGGTCGGATCTTTCCCTGTCAGTAAGAGTCAGTTGATCTGCGATCTGTTCCACCATCTTTCTTCCAGCTGGCCTTCTCGTGCCTTTCACCATCTTGTAAACCGAAGATCTGTCTATGGACGTATATCTTGCAAGTTCGTTGACAGTGATGGCTTTTTCCTCCAGCAGTCTGGATAATATCTGTGCAAATGATGTCATTGTTCTTTCCCTTACATTACATAATTTGTATTAGATCTAATCGAGACTTCTAACGAACAGAATCTATACTTTCTAATATTTTTCATAATAGTACATTTTGTTTGTACGTTGATTAAGCGGCAAACGATTGGACAGGCTTTTTTCGGGGATCTGAAACCTGAAAGTTTTCTCCGTATTTGCGGAAAATACTCCAAATTCTTCTGATATGTTGCATCTCCTGCTGCCAAAGCAAAAAAAGAGGCCTCCTTCTCAGATTGAGTCTGAAAAAGGAGTACTTCTTTGGGCTGTATGGATCCGGTATAAGGATCTTAAGTTTATTGCGGAGCGCCTCTCCAGCCTCTCTTGCCGCATCCATCGGAATCTGTTGAACAAATCAGCCGCATCGCCTATCTGTTTGCAGTTACGCTGCTTGTGAGCCGAGATAAGCTCGGCTTCCGGAGTGGCTGGCTTTATCTTGCGGCAGCTTTCCTGATTTTGTACTACGCCGTGTGGTTCCGCTATTTTATGGGTGTCCGGGAAATCTCCCTGCTGAGTTGTTCGTTTCTCTTTTTCCCAATGCCACTGGCGGTGTTCCCCGTGCTCTACTTTCTGTGCGCCGCCATCTGGCTGCATAACCTTCCTGCTGCGATCATCATGGTGATTTTCGACGCGGCACATCTCACCGTGTCGATTCAATCCTTTCGCTGACGTTTGTTGTGCGCTACGCTCCAAAAAATTTTCACCAGGTCTCGGCAAGTAACCGTTTGGTAACTATAACGGAAGTTACCGAATGGTTACCTACAGAGAGGAATATTATAGCCGGAGATACGAAAGAACGAATTTGGGAAACAGCGCTGGAATTGTTTGCTCAGAATGGCTACCTTGGGACATCTGTGAATGATATTGCCAAGCAATTAGGATTCACAAAAGCCGCCTTGTATAAGCACTATACCAGCAAACAGGAAATTTTGGACAGGATTGTAGAACGCATGAATGAGATGGACTATGAACGTGCGGAAAGCTATGAAATGCCGGAGACGGAGCCGGACGGCTTGGATAAGACCATTCAGCACACCATCGACGGAAGCTGCGCACCGGGGCTGTTCCCGCTAGTCAGCGTGCCTACTATCGTTGGCTGTATCGGTGCGCTGCTGATCATCATTGCAGCCATTGCCACGCCGATCGCCAAAACGCAAAAGATGCGCGAAGCTTGGTTCTATGTGATGTCCGGCGGTGCAGTTCTGAAGATCGTGACGATGGAGATCGCGCGAATCATTTTCTAAAAAGCTGCCAAAATCAGTATTCAAAAAGAAACGAGGTCGTTGAAAATAAAGAAATCGATTCAAGATTATACGGAATATCTTTTCCATTGCACTTTCACGGATGAATCCTTTGATCCGGAGGATCATGAAGATCACCTGAAAGTATCCTGGGAATTATTTGATGCCTACGACTGGGCGAACATCTATCCCATTTGGAAACAGTATCTCCACAGCCATTGCGATACTCCGGCAAAAGTAATTAATTTTGTCAATCTTTATGTTTATTATGAGGCCGGCGAACTCTTTGAAAGTCTGTCCATCAATATTCTAACACATGCAAAGCTCATAAACATGATTGCTGATCCATACTATTCACCGCTTAAAGATGAACGCATCCTGAACGGGATTGCACGCTGGAGGACACGGTGTGGAAAGACGCAGTAAGCTTCTTTGATTGCCGCTTCTTGAAACAGTTACATCGTCGGTCACGAAAATCCCCGAGGCAGTCCGTACTGATTGCTTACGGGGCTCTTCCTGATATTGCAGTAAAGTATGACATATTCATGGATCAGATCAGACTCAATCCGAAGAATCCGGATTGATAACAGACTGATAACGGATTTGTACCCAAAATGTACCCAGAGGACATGAAAAAATCCCTGTAAGCCTTGTAGATTCAAAACTTACAGGGATTCGTGTGTTTACTCGAGCTCGATTGTTCCAGGAGGCTTCGAAGTCAGATCATAGAGGACACGGTTTACTCCCTTGA
>JAQXVO010000003.1 GCA_029224965.1 Lachnospiraceae bacterium | reverse complement strand
CTCAGCACATCAAAAACAAGAAGTTGTAGATTTATTCGGGAAAATCAAATTATCCAACTCAATCGATTATGTTGGTGGGTGGTATTTTAAAGCATGTGAGTTGATCCAGGGAACAGATATTCATTGTGCATTTGTTTCGACTAATAGCATAACACAAGGAGAACAAGTTGAGCCGTTATGGGGAACACTTTATAAGAGGTTTGATGTTGACATCAATTTCGGTTGGAGGACTTTTGTTTGGGATAGTAAAACCAATGAAAAAGCTCACGTTCACGTTGTAATAATTGGCTTTTCTGAAAAAGCAGATAGAAATAAAATAATATTTGACGGCGAAAATAAGATTTCCTGCGAAAATATCAACCCATATTTATTTCACAGGAGAAAAAATAATGAATAAAGGCATTAATGAATGGCTTTTGACGATAAGCTGATGAATGGTTCGGAATCTACAGCATAGTGAAGGAAATTGAGTGTGGGAAAGAAATCCATTAAAGAAAATAAAAGTATTTACCAGATAAGTCTTGAAGAAGCTGGGATGACCCGAGAAGAAGCAAGTGAGGCAATGGAGTATGTCTCTGACAGCCGGATTGAAAAATTTGAGAGCGGGAAGTCTCCGGTTCAGCCAGAAGAAGTCATTTCCGCATCAGCTTTAGTAGAGGAGTGATCATGATGAATAACGTTTATGACAGAGACAAAGAAATCAATGAAGCAATCCGGGCCGGAGAAAAAGCCCTGAGCAGTCTGCACGAAGCAGAACGACAGTTAAAAAGTGCAGGTAACTGGGGACTGGTCGATATTTTCGGCGGTGACACGATTTCCGGCTTGATGAAGCACATGAAGATCAACAATGCAAGCAGATGCGTTGATGATGCCAGAAGTGATCTGGCCTACTTCAGAGATGAACTTGGAGATATCCAGGGTATTGAGAATATGAACATTGATGTCGGTGGATTCCTGACGTTCGCTGATTTCTTTTTTGATGGTTTCGTGGCTGATATATTCGTTCAGTCGAAAATTCGAGAAGGGCAGAGGCAGGTAAGAGAGGCTATTCAGAGAGTGGAAGATATTCTGAGAAGACTACGCCGCTATTGCTAAAATGGATTCGATTGGAGGCTAAGCATGAAACATCAATGCAGGATAACAGTGATAGAGACAAAAGTATTTCCGGACCTTCAGGAAAAGTATCTTGCAGATCCGAAATCGGGTCCATGTCCATGCTTCAAGGTCGGAGATGAATTTGAAAAGCGAGATGATTGACATGGATATGACGGAAGGTTATTGATTAGGAGCGCAGCATGGCTTGTAACGATAAGAATATAAAGACATCTGAGAACTCTCCCAATCAGATTCCCCCGGAACTGGACGACCGCCAGTATTACGATACGCCTATTGGTCCTGTCTGTATGTCGAAGACGGAGCATGAGGCATATCTGGAGGAGCTGGAGAGCAGAGAAGGGAAGAGCGGAAAACAATAGCCGGAGAAAGGTCAGGCTGCGCTGGAAACCATGCGCTCCTGCCAGATCCAGGGTATATAATAAATAGCAAATGACAGGTCGGTTTATATTTTGCTGGAAGTCAGCGAAGCTGATGAAACGGATCGACAACAGGAGAGTAGAACCTTATGGACTGGAAAAACATCTTATTTACATTTATTGTTGCACTGATCTTCTGCGGAATCTTCGCCTTATCTATGCATAGAGACCGCAGCCGCTATCGGAATGTGATCTTCCTGCTTTTTGCGGCGATTTCACTGGTGGACCTGATTCTGTCCTTCTTCGGAAGGTTCGCGACAGCCATTGTTCTGGTCCTCTTTGCGGTCCTGTCTCTTTTTCTCCTGGTCTTTCCCTTTCTCTTGATTTTTAACGGAGTGGTCATGACGAGGAGGGAAGGAAAGAGCCTTGCCAATCTGCTTTCCCTACTTCTGGGAATAGTGCTTTTGGCAGGTGAAGTCTCCATGTTTCTCTGGGGAAGCGTCCTCTTTATTCAGCCGATAGCCTGGCAGGGATGTCTGGAGAAGGCCATTTCCGGGGCCTCGCCGGCTCTTATGCTCCTTATGGTGACGACCTTTTATCTGTCCTTCACCTTCCTGATTTTTGCATTCTACTGTTTTTTCCTCCAGCTGATTCCGGTCAAGAAGGATTTCGATTACGTCATCATCCATGGCGCGGGCCTGCGTAAGGACGGCACTGTGACCAAGCTTCTCGCCGAGCGCTGTGACAAGGCTATTGCCATCTATCGCCGGGATCCGACACCGCCATATCTGATTCCATCCGGCGGCCAGGGCGGTGACGAAGTCTGCTCGGAAGCGGATGCCATGCGGCGGTATCTGATCGAGAAGGGAATTCCGGAGGACAAGATCCTGATGGAGGATAAGTCGACCACGACTCTGGAAAATATCCGAAACAGCCGTGACCTGATCGAATCCAGACCCGGCCGAAAATATACGGCCCTTGTCACCAGTAATTATCATGTCTACCGGGCTATGCGCTATGCGAGAAAAGCCGGCCTGAATGCGGTTGGCATCGGAGCCCATGTAGCTTCCTATTACTGGCCCAGCGCTATCATCCGTGAGTTCGTCGCTGTGCACAGGGAGAAGAAGCATCTGCTTCTCTATGTCATCGGATATCTGATTGTGATTTCACCGTTGTTATTAGTATGGACGATAGGATAGAACTTATATAACTGATCGATGGAATGAGTAAGGAGGTCTTTCATGAAATTGTATGATTACGAAAAGAAGCATCTTCGTCAGCTGCGGAAAGAGGCAGCAGGTTGTGCGTTATTTCTCAAGCGGAATAATGATTTTCCTCTTGAGGGCCCCTGCGAGATCGGCCTCTACGGAAACGGCGGCCGTCATACCCAGAAGGGCGGCACGGGCTCCGGCGATGTCAATTCCAGATTCTATGTGACAGCCGAAAAGGGCCTGGAGTGGGCCGGCTTCACCATCACGAACAAGGACTGGCTGGATCGCTACGACCAGGTCAAGAAGGACAGACACGAGCGCTTCATCCGTGAGATCAAATCCAGTGCCCGCAAATCCGGCATGATGGCCGTCCAGTATTCCATGGGAAAGGTAGAGCGTGAGGGCGATTACGATATCCCGACCGGTCATGGCGAGACAGCAGTCTATGTCCTGTCCCGTGTCTGCGGCGAGGGCTCCGACCGCCAGTGGAAGAGGGGCGATATTCTGCTGACCAAGACTGAGATCAGTGACATCATTCAGCTGGCAGCGGACTATAAGAAGTTCATTCTGGTCCTGAATGTCGGCGGTCCGGTTGATCTGTCTCCGGTTGCTGACGCCGTGGACAATATTCTTCTTCTTTCCCAGCTAGGCGCTGTGACGGGCGTTGTTCTGGCAGACATCCTTCTGGGAAAGGCAGACCCGTCCGGAAAACTGGCTGCTAGCTGGGTCAGTGAGCGGAAATGCGAGGCCATCGGCGAGTTTGGAAACCGCGACAATACCCGCTATAACGAGGGCGTCTACGTAGGCTACCGCTACTATGAGACGCAGAAGGTTCAGACCCTCTTCCCCTTTGGCTTCGGAAAAAGTTATACCGATTTCGAACTGATTCCCGGAAATGCCGTACTTTCCGGCAGCAGTCTTACGGTCAATGTCCGCGTGAAGAATACCGGAAGCTATGCGGGCCGCGAGGTCGTAGAGGCCTATGCTTCTCTTCCGGATGACCGGATCGATCAGCCGGCTCGGGTTCTGGCTGGCTTTCAGAAGACCCATACCATCGAACCCGGTCAGGAAGAGGAAGTTTCCGTAAAGGTAAATCTGAAGGATATCACAACTTTCGATGCAGAAGCTGCCTGTTATCTGATTCCGGCTGGCGATACGGTGATCTCGATCGGTGAAGATTCCTGCCATGTTAATCCGGTCTGCATTCTTCACACAAAGGAGGATGTTCCGGTAAAGAAGGTGCGGAATGCTCTGGGAAAGACCGACTTCGTTGATTTCTTCCCGAAGATTACCAAATCGGAGCTGAAGGGGGCTGAGGAACAGGTGGATTCCGCCGCTTTGCAGGTTCCCATTATCGAGTTTTCTGATGCAGATATTCCCTGCCAGATTGTAGATTATGATTTGACTGAGGATATCGATCCACGGGCTTCTTCGATGACCGATGAAGAACTGGCCAAGGCTTCGGTCGGCGCTTTCAAAGAGGGCGGCGGAGTACTGTCTGTGATCGGTCAGGCCGGACAGAAGGTTCCGGGAAGTGCCGGTGAATCCTTCACAGATAAGGAATTGGATATCCGTGGCCTTGTCATGGCCGACGGTCCTGCCGGTCTTCGAATTGACCGGGATTACGGCATTGATAAAGATGGCGCTTATTCCTATGGCAATCCGCTTCTTCTTTCCATGCTGGAATTTGCACCCAAGCCAGTCCAGCTTCTGCCTCTGATCCAGAGAAAGCAGGCCGAGAGGCGGACCAGGAATGGCGGAGAATTAAAGCACCAGTATGCGACGGCCATTCCGATCGGTACGGCTATCGCCCAGAGCTGGGACACCGACTTTGCAAAGGCCTGCGGTGATCTGGTCGGAGCCGAGATGGAGATCTATGACGTCGATATCTGGCTGGCACCGGCTCTTAATATTCAGCGAGACATTCGCTGCGGTCGTAATTTCGAATATTATTCTGAGGATCCTCTGATCAGCGGCTATATGGCTGCGGCAGTGACCAATGGTGTCCAGAAGCACGAGGGCCGCTATACGACCATTAAGCACTTCGCCGCCAACGACCAGGAGACCAACCGTATGGCCAATAACTCCTGCGTCAGCGAGAGAGCCCTTCGGGAAATCTATCTGAGAGGCTTTGAAATCGCGGTCCGGGAGTCGCAGCCGGGTTTTGTTATGAACAGCTACAACCTGATTAATGGCACTCATACTTCGGAGAGGCGGGATCTGATGACTGACATCCTCCGTGCGGAGTTCGGCTTCCAGGGCTGCGTCATGACGGACTGGGTTGTTCCGGGTATGACCGAGAAGAATTCTCACTGGGGTTATCCGGATCCTGCCAGTGTCATCGCTGCCGGAACCTCTCTTTATATGCCGGGCAGTCAGCCGGATTACGAGAACATCCTGTCCGCCCTGAAGAGCGGAAGACTGACAAGAGAGCAGGCCGAGATCAATGTCAGCCGGCTGCTCAGGTATTGCAAGTAAGTAGTAAGTAGTAAATCCTGCGGCTATGCGGCTGATTGAATATGTCAGCGGCAATTGCTGGCAGTTCTGAAATCAGGTATAGAAAGAAAATGGTTTATATTTCCTTAATGACTGACTGATACGAATAACAGTTAAGGAAAGACACTGAAAAAATAGAATCCAGGAGAAAACAAGCTGTATGGACTGTATATTTCCAGCCTATGCAGCTTATTTTCTAAAAACTTTACATGGATTATAAATAATGTTTAGGAATTCTTAAGGTTTCCCTATGCCATATAAATGTATAATTATCAAAGTTTAGAACATAAGCGAAAGATCAACTTGCCAGGAGGTAAATCATCATGGCGATTTCCGGAGTTATGGTTTTATGTATGGTGCTGACAGCAATAATGCTGATCTATGGCGCTTATTATGTTGTATTCGGACTGATCGGTATCTTTCATTCTTATCACTCTTTTAAACACAGTAAGATTAAGCATCATTTCACCGCTCTGATTCCTGCAAGAAATGAGGAAGCGGTCATCGGAGAACTGGTTGACAGTCTGAAGAAGCAGAACTATCCGAAGAAGTCTTATACCATAAATGTCATTGCAGACCACTGCACGGACCGTACGGCTGAGATTGCAGGAGAGCATGGAGCGACTGTCATCATCAACGAGGCCGATACCCATTCCAAGGGAGAGCTTCTGAACCGCTTCTTCCGTCTGGCAAAGGCCAGAATCCATACGGATGCCTATTTGATCTTTGATGCGGACAACCTTGTCGAGCCGGATTTTCTTTCACAGATGAATGATGCCTATGGAGAAGGCTATAAGGTTGCCCAGGGCCGCCGTGTCGGGAAGAATATTTCCGACAGCTGGATCAGCACCTGCTACGAGCTCTTCTTTATGATACAGAACAATTTCCTGAATCATGCGCGTTTCTGCGTTGGAAAGAGCGGATATCTGAACGGTACCGGCATCATGATCTCTAAGGACATCGCCGACAGCGGCCTCTTTTACGGCCGGTCGGTTACTGAAGACATGGAGCTCGAGGCAAATATGGCTCTGAGCAATGTCGATATTGCCTATGTGAGCGGAGCCGTTACCTTTGATGAATATCCGATTAAGCTCGGAACTTCCCTGCGCCAGCTTCTTCGCTGGTACATTGGTCAGATGGACTGCTTTAAACGCTTCGGCAGCAGACTCTTGAAAACAGCCTTTCAGAAGAAGAATTTTGCCTGTCTGGATAAATTTCTCTTCTTCATTATGCAGATCGTATCTATGGTATCCCTTGGAACGCAGATCCTCTGCGTCTGTACCGGCCTGCCTGGAATCAATGCACTCCTGCCGATTCCGGCTTGGACGATTTTCCTGGGTCTGGGAGCTCTTTACGCTCTGAGTACCATCGTGATCTATCAGATCTTGAAGCGCTATCGGGGGCAGACCACCAGCTGTCTGCCGGGAGCCTTTATGTTCCCTGTCTTTATGTACATCTGGATTCCGGTCAGCCTGATGTGGATCTTTCGCGGCTCCAGAAAGTATAAGTGGGAGCCCATCCAGCATGTCCGTGCCCTTCATATCGAGGATATGCCGAGAAGCGGAAGAGAGTCGGCTTGAATGCATGGTCGATTTTGAAGGAAATCAGGGATCCTCATTTCTAAAGATGTACAGTACAACTAAGACAATAAATTATACAATTTAGAACAGCTTAATTCGTGCAAATTATATAAACTGCTCAAAACTTCCTGTCGTTTTCTTCGAATTAGTTGACACAACAGGCAAAACGGCATAGTATGAAGCCGTATTCAAAGGTAAATTCCGACTAAAATGTACACATATATATTTTACAAATGTGCAGGTCTTTCTGCAGATCCTTTCAAAAGATAGACCAATCGGAAGCTATGCAAGTATTATGAATGGAGGATATTCGATGGGAACAAGCGATGTTAAGGCTGAAAATGCCGCAACATGTCCTGAAAAGGGTCCGATCACGGATGAGCTTCTCGAACGGATGAACAAGTGGTGGAGAGCAGCCAATTATCTCTCTGCCTGCCAGCTTTATCTTCTGGATAATCCGCTTCTGGAAAAGCCTCTGTCCATGGACATGATCAAGAAGAAGATCGTAGGTCACTGGGGAACCGTTCCTGGCCAGAATTTCGTTTTCGTACACTTAAACCGTGTCATCAAGCGTTATGATCTGGACATGATTCTGCTTTCCGGTCCGGGACATGGCGGAAACTTCTATATTGCAAATGATTATCTGGACGGAACCTATTCCGAGATCTATCCCAATATTTCCCGCGACAAGACCGGTCTGCAGAGACTCTTCAAGCAGTTCTCCTTCCCAGGCGGCGTTCCTTCTCACTGCGCACCGGAAACTCCCGGCTCCATTAATGAGGGCGGTGAATTAGGATACAGCATTGCTCATGCATTTGGTGCAGTTTTCGATAACCCGGATCTGATCGCAGCTGTTACCGTCGGTGACGGCGAAGCAGAGACTGGCCCTCTGGCAACAAGCTGGCAGAGTAACAAGTTCCTGAATCCGGTCATGGATGGTGCTGTTCTCCCGATTCTTCATCTGAATGGATATAAGATCGCTAACCCGACTATCTTTGCTCGTATGTCTCATCAGGAAATCACAGATTTCTTCCATGGCTGCGGCTGGGAGCCTTACTTTGTTGAGGGTGATGATCCTATGACCATGCATCGCCTAATGGCAGAAACCATGGATAAGGTTATCGAGAGAATTCTGGCTATCCAGAAGAATGCTCGTGAGAATAACGATACCACCCGTCCGGTATGGCCTATGATTGTTCTTCGTACTCCCAAGGGATGGACCGGCCCGAAGGTTGTTGACGGCAACCGTATCGAGGGTAACTTCCTGGCTCACCAGGTTCCCATCTCCATGGAGAATCCGAAGGAGCATCTGCCCATTCTTGAGAAGTGGCTGAGAAGCTATCATCCAGAAGAACTCTTCGATAAGGATGGAAAGCTTCTTCCTGAGATCCAGTCTCTGGCACCTGAGGGAGATCACCGGATCGGAGCCAATCCGCACGGCAACGGCGGTAAGCTTCTTCGTGACCTTCGTATGCCGGACTTCAGAAAGTATGCATTCGATATCGGAGAAGAGCACGGCTCCAGAGAAGGTCAGGATATGATCGAGCTCGGCAAGTTTGTACGTGATATCTTCCGTGAGAATGACGATGCCAAGAATTTCCGTATCTTCGGACCGGATGAGACCAATTCCAACCGCCTGAATGCAGTCTTCGAGGCTGAGAACCGTGACTGGAACTCCCAGCACCTGGATACCGATGATCATCTGAGCCCTTATGGCCGTGTCATGGACTCTATGCTCTCCGAGCATATGTGCGAGGGCTGGCTGGAAGGCTACCTTCTGACCGGACGTCATGGATTCTTCGCGACCTATGAGTCCTTTGCAAGAATCATCGATTCCATGGCTGCTCAGCATGCAAAATGGCTGAAAGTCTGCAACCAGCTGCCCTGGAGAGAGAAAATCGCTTCTCTGAACCTGATCATGTGCTCGACCGTATGGCAGCAGGATCACAACGGATTCACCCATCAGGATCCCGGCTTCATGGATCATATTGCCAATAAGAAGGCAGATGTTGTCCGCATCTATCTGCCGCCCGATGCTAACTGCCTGCTGTCCACTATGGATCACTGCCTGCAGTCCAAGAACTATGTCAATGTCATCGTGGCATCCAAGCATCCGCGTCCTCAGTGGCTTTCCATGGATGAGGCTGTCCGTCACTGCACACAGGGTATCAGCATCTGGGATTGGGCTTCTACCGATCAGGGTGCCGAGCCGGATATCGTCTTCGCCAGTGCCGGTGAGACTCCGACCCTGGAGGCACTTGCTGCAGTATCCATTCTGCACAAGGAATTCCCTGAGCTTAAGATCCGCTTCATCAACGTTGTCGACCTCTTCAAGCTTCAGCCTTCGACCGAGCATCCGCACGGCCTGACCGATGCAGATTACGATATGCTCTTCACCAAGGATAAGCCTGTCATCTTCAACTTCCATGGATATGCAGGTCTGATCCATGAGCTGACCTACAGAAGACATAACAACCGTCTGATCCATGTCAGAGGCTACAAGGAAGAGGGTACCATCACAACACCGTTCGATGTCCGTGTTCAGAATGATATCGACCGTTTCCATCTGGTACAGCTGGCTCTGAAACTTCTGCCTCAGTACGGCAACAAGGGATCTCATCTCTATCAGAAGATGAGTGACAAGCTTGTAGCTCATAAGCAGTACATTCATGAGTATGGACAGGATCTGCCTGAGGTTGCTAACTGGAAATGGGAAAAGCTGAATTGATTCGTCAATACAGAATATAGAAATTAGAAATTTGCTTTCTTACGTCAGCCGGATCATCCATTCGATGGTCCGGCTGACGTTTTTATGCCATTACTTTACTGAAAAGGGAAATTTACCCCCCCTTTACTTATGTTATAATAAATCAGAAAACACTTGTCTGAAGATTCATTCATCGGTGCAATTTTTCGACTATAGGAAGGAGACATTATGGCTAAACTTGTCAGTGGAATTGAACATGTCTGCATCAAGTGTAAAAATGCAGAGGAATTTGCCAAAGTGAAGCATTTCTACACTGAGGTTCTTGGACTTGGCGTGATTCGGAGCTGGGGAAATGAAGAAAAACCCTGCATTACTTTTGATACCGGAAATGGCGGGATCGAAGTCTTTACTGAAGATGTAGAAGATCTTCCCCAGGGTGCAATCCGACATTTTGCGCTGGCGACAGAGGATGTTGATGCCTGTGTGAAGGCTGTCCGTGAGGCAGGATACAAGATTACCACAGAACCGGGCTTCGTGACACTGGACTCTAATCCTCCTTACAAGCTCCGCATGGCTTTCTGTATTGGACCGGTAGGCGAGGAGATCGAGTTTTTCCAGGGATTGTCATAAGGTTATGCAACCAAAGAGCAGGTTATTGAAATGTATCGCAAATTGATGTAATCAATTTCTTGTGCGGAGAAGGGCTGCTGCTCTATGAGGTTCATAGAGCAGCAGTCCCTTCTTTTTATATATAGCGGGATAGGCGGGAGAACCTGTATAAATTCTTTGATAGGCTGACAGTATGATCTGCTATAGGAACATCTTAGCCTGCAAAAGAAGTATCTATGGCTGGTTATAAGACATAGCTATAGACAGGGCTGGTTATATAAAATTATTAGAAACTGGATATAACGATATTATCAGAATAGCTTATAATCCTTCTTAACAGTTCATGAACGTATCAGAAAGAAAAATAACTGCGAGAAAGGAAAAGAGATTATGAAAAACGTTAAGATTCAGAAAACTGTCTACGCTGGTATTTTTGCGGCTATTACTTTTGTTGTATTTACATTCCTGTCGATTCCGATTCCTACCATCGGCGGCGGAAAGGTTTCGGTTCATCTGGGCAATGCATTTGTCGTATTAGGAGCCCTGCTTCTGGGAACTGGCTACGGCAGTATCGGCGGTGCAATTGGCCTTACCATTGCTGATCTGATCGACCCGGTCTATATTGTAGAAGCACCGATCACCTTTATTATCAAGCTCCTGATCGGTGTGATCAGTGGATTGATTGCCCATAAGATCGGCCATATTACAACGGAAAAGAATCCGAAGAGGGTTAGCAAATATGTCATTCTGGCTTCTGCTGCAGGACTGGCCTTCAATGCTGTCTTTGATCCGCTCCTTCGCTATTTCTATAAAATAATTATCTTGGGAAAAGCGGCTGCAGATGTCTCTCTGGCCATTAATTTTGGGGTTACACTTATTAATTCTGTGGTATCTCTTATTGTTGTGGTTCTGCTTTATGCAGCACTCCGGGCCCCTTTGAGAAGAGCAGGACTTCTGCCTTCGGAGACCTGAATCAGGTGAAAAGTTAAATCAAAAAATCTTAAAGTTCTGCATGGATTCATCTTTTAAAGCCCATTCGATCGAGACTTTTAGGGGAAAGCCGATCGGATGGGCATTCATGTCGTCTTATATTGAATCAGATGCTGAAAAATAATAATACAGAAAGGAAGGAATATGATGGATACGAACGCATATAAGAGAAATGAACTTCTCGCACAGACCGTCATTAAGGGACTCTCGTCCCGGAATATGACAGGCTACTATGCAAAGGATAAGGAAGAGGCAAAACAGATTGCCCTTTCGCTGATTCCTGAAGGCAGCAGTGTCACCCAGGGAGGCTGCATGAGTTCTCGGGAAATCGGTCTGGTCAATGCCATAGAAGAGGGTAATTATCGCTTTATTGACCGGGATAAGATGAATCCCAGACAGGCACTTCTGGCAGCGTACGATGCTGATGTTTTCCTTGCGAGTGCCAATGCCATGACAGATGATGGCATCCTGGTCAATATCGATGGAAATGCTAACCGTGTTTCCTGCATAGCCAATGGCCCGCGGAAAGTGATTTTCATCGTAGGTATGAACAAAGTATGTCCGGATCTCGATTCTGCGATGAAGCGTGCAAGAAATGTTGCTGCCCCGGCCAATGCCTTACGTTTCCCTATTAATACACCCTGCAAAAAAACTGGAAAATGCTATGACTGTAAACAGCCGGACACCATCTGCTGTCAGTTTCTGATCACACGTTATTCCAAGCACAATGGAAGAATTCATGTCATTCTTGTAAACGATTTCCTGGGTTTCTAAATTATATGGACGGAAAAGGAAAAGTGGGAGTAAAATAGGGGTATCAAGAAAGGAAGTTTTTCCGTGAAGAAAGATCCGCTTTACAAAAGTTTCGGTTATGCCTTTCAGGGTATCGGCACTACGATTAAGAGAGAGAGAAATATCAAGATCCACCTCTTAGCCGTCATCTGTGTGGTTCTGGTTGGACTTCTGGTCCATCTTTCGAAGACCGAATGGCTGATCTGCTTTGTTCTCTTTGGCTTGGTGATCTCTCTGGAACTGGTCAATACAGCCATTGAAGCTGTTGTAGACCTGGTAACGGAGGAACGGAAACCATTGGCCAAGATTGCCAAGGATGCGGCAGCCGGAGCAGTTCTGGTATCTGCCATTATGGCAGCTATTATCGGTTTCTGGATTTTCATTCCGCGGATCATAGACTTCTTTCAGGGGTTGTAGATTTTTCTATATGTAAGGAGGCACATTATGGCAGATAACAATAATATTCTTACCGATGGAATCAAGAAGTTTTTTCTGGCCGGCGTCGGCGCTGTAGCTACCACAGCTGAAAAAAGCCAGGAAATTTTCGACAGTCTGGTTGAGAAGGGCGAGCTGACCGTGGAGCAGGGCAAGGCTCTGAATCAGGAGCTTCGTCATACCATGGAGCAGAACAAGGAGAACTTCAAAGCATCTTCTAAGACGGCTTCTGAGGAGAAAACAGATGAAAAAGCTCCGGACGCTTCCGCCGAATCTGCTAAGGAAGAGACCGGGGAAGCCAAGGAAGACAAGTAATATGAAAGAATAGGTCTATATTTTAAAATAGACTCGAAATATGGAAACGAATCAGGTTTTTGAACTTGTGACAGGAATCAGGAATCCGGGGTGATCCTTTGGCAGACGAGAATGTAAAGCAGGAGACAATTGATATTGACACCACATCCACTGCCAAGAAGGATTCCCGGTCAAGGCTCCGTGAGATTACAGAAGTTCTGCGCCGCCACAAGGTGACAAAGGGTGTAACACCTGAAAAGCTCCGTCTGATTTTAGAGGATCTGGGCCCGACCTACGTCAAGCTTGGACAGATTATGTCACTGCATTCTGACATCCTGCCTAAGGCTTATTGTGATGAGCTTTTAAAGCTCAACACTGAGGTCAGGCCCATGCCTTTTTCTATGGTTGAAGAGGTCATCAATCATTCCTATCGGACTGACTGGAGGGAGATCTTTTCGTCGATGGAGCAGACTCCTATTGGCTCGGCATCGATCGCCCAGGTTCATAAGGCAGTTCTGAAAGCCAATGGCCAGGAGGTCATTGTCAAAGTCGAGCGGAAGGGCATCTATGACACCATGGCCCGTGATATCCGCCTCCTTCATCGTGCAGTCAAAATTCTGCCTTCCGTTCCATCTCTTCGAAATATTGTCGATCTGGACATGGTTTTGGATGAAATGTGGACCGTGGCCCAGCAGGAGATGGATTTCCTTAAGGAAGCCTCCAATATGGAGGAATTTGCCCGCCTCAATAAAGATATTAAATATGTCACAACTCCCAAGCTTTATCGTGAATATACCACTGCACATGTCCTTGTTATGGAGTATATTGACGGACCTTCGATCACGGATGTCGAGACCCTGAAAGCCCAAGGTTATGATCTGAACGAGATCGGAAAGAAGTTCGTCAACAGCTTCATTAAGCAGGTCATGGACGATGGCTTTTTCCATGCAGATCCTCATCCTGGCAACGTCAAGATCCGGGATGGAAAAATCGTCTGGCTGGACATGGGCATGATGGGCCGACTGACAGAAAGGGACCGAAAGATCATGGTCCGCGGCGTCGAAGGCATCGCCATGCATGATATTTCAAAGGTCACGGATGCCGTTTTGGATCTGGGAGATTTCTGGGACAAACCCAACCGGGATCAGCTTTATGCAGACCTTCGGGATTTCCTTCGGGAATATGAATCTCAGGGCATGGGCTCTGTAGATCTGGCTGAAGCCATGGAAAGCCTGATGGATATCATGAAGAATAACCATATAAGTCTTCCCCATGGCATGACCATGCTGACCCGGGGCCTGAGCCATGTAGAAGGTGTATTGGCCATCATCAGTCCCGATATCAATATGATGAACATTGCCTATACCAGGGTTAGTGAGGATTATTTTGATAAACTCCGGGCCAACTGGAAAGAGGAACTGTCCAGAAATTCAAGAAAGCTATATCGGGCTGGTATCAACAGTATTGAAATTCCGTCTCTCGCATCAGAAATCATGCGCGAGTATCTACGCGGCCACAGCCGTTTCAACCTGAATCTGGATACCACGGATAATCTGGTTCTGGTCGTTGACCGGGCCGTTCGTAACCTGGTCATTGGTCTCTGTATTGCAGGTCTTCTGGTTGGATCCTCAATTCTCTGTACAACCCAGATGAAACCTCAGATTTTTGGTATTCCCTTTCTGGGTTTCCTGGGATATCTGATTGCCATCTCCGCTATTATCTTCTTCGTCGGAAGATATGAAATACGGAAAATCCGCCGCTGGAGACGAGAACATCCGAGAAAGAAAAAGAAGAAGAAGATTTAACTTTTGGGGACCCCATGGCTTGGCTTCCTTCAATTCATTGGTATCTGGGCCTGTTTCTGTTATAATAATCAGATGGCTCGATTCTAAAAGAATCGGTATCTAAAACAGGAGAATAAAAATGAGAATAGGAACAGGTTATGACGTGCATCGTCTGGTGGAAGATCGAAAGCTCATCCTCGGCGGTGTAGAAATTCCCTACGAGAAGGGTCTGCTTGGACATTCCGATGCGGATGTGCTTCTACATGCTGTCATGGATGCCATTTTAGGCGCCGCAGGACTTGGAGATATTGGTCTGCATTTCCCGGATAATGACCCCAAGTATGAGGGGGCGGATTCCATAAAGCTTCTCGAAGAAGTCGGCTCTATGATTAATGACAGGGGCTACATGGTCGGAAACATCGACTGTACCGTCATCTGTCAGGCACCAAAGCTTCGGCCTTACATTGATACCATGAAGGAAAACATTGCCAATGCGCTTGGAATTTTTCCGGATCAGGTTAATGTAAAGGCAACGACCGAAGAAAGGCTCGGCTTCACGGGCCGTGGCGAGGGCATCAGTGCCCAGGCGGTCTGCCTTCTCGAAAATTTTCAGGAAGCCAGTCAGACCGTCTACGATGACGGAAGAAGCTGTGCTGGCTGCAGCGGGTGCGCACGGCTATAGTTTTTAATAAAAGGAGAGAATGATGATTAAGATCTACAATACTCTGACCCGGTCCAAGGAAGAATTCAAGCCTATTGAACCTGGAAAGATCAGCATGTATGTCTGCGGTCCGACCGTTTATAACTTTATTCATATCGGAAATGCACGTCCCATGATCGTTTTTGATACGGTCAGACGTTACTTTATGTATAAAGGCTACGACGTAAACTATGTTTCCAACTTTACTGATGTTGATGACAAGATCATTAAAGAGGCTATTGAGGAGGGAACAACTGCTGAGGCAGTTTCGACTCATTATATCGAAGAGTGCAGAAAGGATATGGCAGGTATGAATATTCTGCCGGCCACCAAAAATCCTCAGGCAACTCAGGAAATTTCCGGCATGATCCAGATGATTCAGACACTGATTGACAAGGGCTATGCCTATCCGGCAGCTGATGGAACTGTTTATTACCGGACGAGGAAATTCCAAGGCTATGGCAAGCTCTCTCATAAAAATATTGATGATCTCGAAGCCGGACACCGCGATATCAAGGTCACCGGTGATCTGAAGGAGGATCCACTGGACTTCGTTCTCTGGAAGCCCAAGAAAGAGGGCGAGCCTTCCTGGCCTTCCCCCTGGTGTGACGGCCGTCCCGGCTGGCACATTGAGTGCTCAGTAATGAGTAAGCGTTATCTGGGCAGTACCATCGACATCCATGCCGGTGGCGAGGATCTGATTTTCCCTCACCATGAAAATGAGATCGCCCAGTCAGAAGCTGCCAATGGTGTACCTTTCGCTCATTACTGGATGCATAACGCTTTCCTGAAGATCAATAACGAGAAGATGAGTAAGTCTCTCGGCAATTTCTTTACCGTACGTGAGATCTCTGAGAAATATGACCTTCAGGTCCTTCGTTTCTTCATGCTGACGACTCAGTACAGAAAGGCTCTGAATTTCAGCGCCGAACTCATGGAATCCGCCAAGGCCGGACTGACAAGAATCACGACCGCAGCCGATCTTCTTCGCGACCGGATCTCCAAGGCAGCCGATGCGCCGCTGACAGATGAAGAGAACAAAAAACTTCAGGCTCTGGACGGCTGCCGCCAGAATTTTGAAGATGCCATGGACGATGACTTCAATACCGCCGATGCCATCACCGCCATCTTCGACATCGTAAAATTCATCAATACCGAGACCGATGAGAATTCGACCAAGGCTTATCTGGACAAGATTCACAGCGTTTTCTATCAGCTTTCCGATGTTCTGGGACTGATTCTTGACAAGAAAGATGACGATCTGGATTCCGAGATTGAGGCTCTGATTGAAGAGCGTCAGGCAGCCCGGAAGAATAAGAACTTTGCCAAGGCCGATGAGATTCGTGACAAGCTACTCTCTATGGGCATTCAGCTCAAGGATACCAGGGAGGGCGTCAAGTGGCAGAGAGTCTGAATACTGAGAATCTGACTGCAGAAGAGCAGGAGACGGAAGTGCGGGAGACCGGAGAGCAGAAGTCCGGTGAGCTTCAGGCAGGAAGTCTGAATCGGGAAATCCGCGACCGCTTCCGGATTCCTGCTCGGGACCTGTCTACATTTTCTCCTCTGACCCTTGCCTTTATCGGCGACGGCGTCTACGAGATTATCATCCGGACTCTGATCGTGGACCAGGGGAATACTTCCCCTTCCCGTCTGCACAAGCAGTCGGCTCATATCGTAAAGGCCGCATCCCAGGCAGCTGTGATCGACCTCCTGGAGCCGGATCTTACGGAAGAGGAGAAGGACATCGTCCGCCGGGGACGGAATGCCAAGTCGAACACTCACGCAAAAAATGCTTCGGTAATGGATTACCGGAAAGCAACCGCTTTAGAAGCTTTACTTGGCTGGCTCTATCTGAAGGGAGAGGACCAACGGATCCTGACCCTGGTTGAGACCGGACTGAAGAAAGGAAAATTCATATGAGAGATGACGATTCGGTAATCGAGGGAAGAAATGTCGTGCTGGAAGCCTTCCGCTCGGGAAGAACGATTGACCGGCTTTTTGTCCAGGACGGCCTGAATGACGGCCCGGTCCGGACCATTGTCCGGGAAGCCAAGAAGCAGAAGGTCATGATCGACTTCGTTTCCAGGGAACGTTTGGACGAGATGAGCAAGACCGGCCACCATCAGGGCGTCATCGCCTATACTGCCGCCTACAGCTATGCCTCGATCGATGACATGTTCGCCCTGGCTGAGTCCAGAGGCGAGGATCCTTTCCTGATTCTTCTCGATGAAGTCGAGGATCCTCATAATATCGGCGCCATCATCCGGACCGCTGAAGTTGCAGGCGCACACGGCGTCATCCTTCCCCAGAGACGTTCCCCGGGACTGACTGCAACGGTTGCCAAGGCTTCTGCTGGCGCTCTGAATTTCCTCCCGGTCGCCAAGGTGACAAATTTAAATCATACGATCGAAGACCTGAAGAAGCGCGGCATGTGGTTTGTCTGCGCTGACATGAGCGGAACCCCCATGTATGACCTGAATCTGACCGGCCCTATCGGCCTGGTCATCGGAAATGAAGGTTCCGGTGTCAGCACTCTGGTCGAGAAGAACTGCGACATGGTCGCATCTATCCCCATGAAGGGCCAGATCGATTCCCTGAATGCCTCGGTCGCCTGCGGCGTCCTGACTTATGAAGTTGTAAGGCAGAGAATGCTGAAGGCGAAATAATAGTACTTTCCAACAACTGGCGGGATTCGGATTCTTCTCCTTTATCGGTGTCAATAATCCGGAAAACAGGGGAAATACATCGGGATTCGAGATTTTCTGTAAAATCGTTGTATAAAATCAGGGCAATCTGAGGAAAATATATCGGGATTCGGTTTTTTCTTTAAAATCGTTGTATAAAATCAGGGCAATCTGAGGAAAATACATCGGGATTCGAGATTTTCTGTAAAATCGTTGTATAAACTCAGGGCAATCTGAGGAAATTACATCGGGATTCGAGATTTTCTGTAAAATCGTTGTATAAAATCTAGAGAATCTGAGAAAAACACATCGGAATTTGCTTTTTCCTTCAAAATCGTTGTATAAACTCAGGAGAACCCGAAAAAACACATCGGGATTTGAGATTTCTTTCGATATTGTTGTCTATCCAACATTGTAATTTTAAATCTCAAGACAAAAGTATTGTATAGTATGAATAAGAACATGCTGACAGAAAATGGTTCGGACAATATAAGGGACGCCATCCTGGCAAAAAAGGCCAGAGCCAATGATGCCAGGGCGGAGCGGGAACTTTTTGACAGTTTCCGGCACCGGATTGAAGCCCATCTGGCCAGATCTTCGGCAGACATCCCGGGTGCAGAACAGCAGGATCTGATTCAGGAGGGCCTGATCGGACTTCTTCAGGCAGTCAATGATTATGATCCGGAGAAGAATCCGAATTTCACCGCCTTTGCCTGGCTCTGCATTGACCGGCAGATCCAGAATGCCAGGGAGAAATTATTCCGTCAGAAAAACCAGCCTCTGAATTCCTATGTCTCCATCGACGAATCGGTCGGTGACAGCAGCCTGACTCTGGGTGAAGAATTAGGAGAGGAAGGCTCTGATCCGGAGAAGGTCCTTCTCCAGTCCGAGGAAGTAAAGCTTTGGATGGAACGGGTCGAAGAGAAGCTGACACCGCTTGAGCGCCAAGTCCTCTATCTCTATCTGGATGGCTACAAGGGACGGATTATCGCCATGATTCTGGACCGGGATCCCAAATCCGTGGACAATGCCCTGCAGAGACTGAGAAAAAAAATGAAGGAGTTTAAGGGAAAGCCATGATTTATCTGGACAATGCGGCGACAACCAGGCCGAAGAAAGAAGTCATAGAAGCCATGCTTCCTTATCTTTCTGAAGATTACGGCAATCCTTCTTCGGTCTATCAGATGGGAAATGCCGCCAAGGCCGCTATCACGTCAGCTCGGCAGAAGGCGGCTTCTCTTCTTCATATTCCGGCGACTTCCATCTACTTTACCAGCGGCGGCTCGGAATCCGACAACTGGGTCCTTCAGGACTGCTTTCACAGGGCTCTTCTCCATGGAGAGAAGCATCCCCATATCATCACATCTTCAATCGAGCATCCTGCCATCTTAAATACCTGTCATTTTCTTGAAGAGCTGGGGGCTCAGGTGACTTATCTACCCGTTGATTCCAACGGATTTGTCAATCCGGAAGATGTGAAAACGGCCATCCGCCCGGAGACCGTTCTGATCAGCATCATGACAGCCAATAATGAGATCGGAACCATTGAGCCCATTCATGAAGTAGGAGAGATTGCGAAGGAAGCCGGTATTCCTTTCCATACGGATGCGGTCCAGGCCTTCGGACAGATTCCTATGGATTTAAGTGAACTTCCGGTTGATTTTCTTTCGGCCAGCGGGCATAAGATCTATGGCCCCAAGGGGGTCGGCCTTCTCTACATCCGGGAGGGGCTTTCGGTTCGTTCTCTGATTCATGGCGGCGGCCAGGAGAGAAACCGGAGAGCCGGTACGGAAAATGTTGCCGGAATTGTCGGTTTCGGAAAGGCCTGCGAGCTAGCTGAGAAGACACTTGCTGAACGCATGGAACAGGAGAGTTCCCTCAGTGATTATCTGATCGAACGTCTTCTTTCCGAGATTCCCGGAACCCGCTTGAACGGTGATTCGGCAAAGCGTCTGCCCAATAATGTCAATGTGATTTTCCCGGGACTCCGCGGGGAATCCATCCTGATTTCCCTGGATATCATGGGGATCGAAGCATCCAGCGGATCCGCATGCACGGCCGGATCTCTGGATCCAAGCCATGTTCTTCTGGCGCTCGGTCTGTCCGAGGAAGAAGCCCGGGGCGAGCTCCGCCTGACCCTTTCGGATGAGACCACGAAGGAAGAAATTGATACAACTGTGAATGCGCTGAAGAAAATCGTAAGCAGACTCAGCAAATCATGAAATACCTCGGAATTCAAGGAAATCTTCAATCGCGAGGTACAAAATCAGGAAAATCTGGGAAATATACCCCGGGAATTAAGAAAATCTTCAATCCCGAGGTATGAAATCAGGTGAGTCGGAACAATGGAACAGAATCCGGATTTCCCTTCCAAATCGATCCCTGAAATCAGTAAATATGGAGGAAAGAATTGTCAGAAAAGAAAACCGTAGTTGTTGGCATGTCAGGAGGTGTGGATTCCTCTGTAGCGGCCTATCTTCTGAAAGAGCAGGGCTACAATGTCATCGGTGTGACCATGCAGATCTGGCAGACTGAGGAGCAGGCCATCCTGGAAGATCAGGGTGGCTGCTGCGGCCTGTCGGCGGTAGACGATGCCAGGAGAGTAGCCAACCATATCGGTATTCCCTACTACGTCATGAATTTCAAGGATGACTTCAAGAAATATGTCATCGATTACTTCACCAGCGAGTACCTGCATGGGCGGACCCCCAATCCCTGTATTGCCTGCAACCGCTATGTCAAATGGGAATCCCTTTTGACCCGGGCGGTCGAGATCGGAGCGGACTATATTGCGACCGGCCATTATGCAAGGGTTGTCAAGCTTCCGAACGGACGCTATGCCATCAGGAATTCCGTCACCGCCTCCAAGGATCAGACCTATGCGCTTTACAATCTGACCCAGGATCAGCTCAGTAAGACCCTGATGCCGATTGGATCCTATCACAAGGACGAGGTCAGAAAGATTGCCCTCGATGCCGGACTTCCCACGGCCCATAAGCATGACAGCCAGGATATCTGTTTTGTTCCGGATCATGATTATGCCGGCTATCTGGAGCGGGAAGTGCCGGACCAGATTCCCGGACCCGGTAACTTCGTTACCAAGGACGGAGTCGTCATCGGCTGCCACAAGGGCATCACCCATTACACCGTCGGCCAGAGAAAGGGACTGAACCTCTCCATGGGCCACCCGGTTTTCGTCACCGAGATCCGGCCGGAGACCAATGAGGTTGTGATCGGAGAGGCAGAAGATGTCTTTTCGAAGGAAGTCTATTTCGACCAGGTCAATTCCATGGAGAACGAGACATTGGATACAAGCCTTTCCTACGGGGCCAAGGTCCGCTATGCCCATGCGGTCAGTCCCTGTCACATTGAATCCTTAGGAGACGGGAAATATAAGGCGGTCTTTGATGAACCGGTCCGTGCAGCTACACCCGGCCAGGCAATCGTACTCTATGACGGAGATATCGTAGCCGGCGGTGGTACAATTCTCTGACTTTCAGAGAACATATGAAAGTTTGCCTTGAATTTAACAAGTGTATCCGCTACAATAATAACGGTTTGAGCGTAAAGCTCGCATAGTATTTATTAACAGTATTAGGAGGAAACTAATATGGCAGTAAGAGTTGCGATTAATGGTTTCGGTCGTATTGGACGTCTTGCATTCCGTCAGATGTTCCAGGCAGAAGGTTTCGATATCGTTGCAATCAACGATCTGACTTCTCCTGAGATGCTGGCTTACCTTCTGAAGTATGATTCTTCTCAGGGACGTTATGCAAAGGCTGACACTGTAAAGAACACCGATCACTCCATCATCGTTGATGGTCATGAGATCGAGATCTATAAGGAAGCAGATGCACACAACCTTCCTTGGGGCAAGCTTGATATCGATGTAGTTCTTGAGTGCACCGGTTTCTATACCTCTAAGGCTAAGGCACAGGCTCATATCGATGCTGGTGCCAAGAAGGTCGTTATTTCCGCACCTGCAGGAAATGATCTTCCTACCATCGTATTCAACACCAACCATGAGACTCTGACAGCTGATGATAACATCATTTCTGCAGCATCCTGCACAACCAACTGCCTGGCTCCTATGGCAAAGGCTCTGAATGAGCTGGCTCCGATCCAGTCCGGTATCATGGTTACTATCCATGCTTACACTGGTGACCAGATGATCCTTGACGGACCTCAGAGAAAGGGTAACTTCCGTCGTAGCCGTGCAGGCGCTGAGAACATCGTTCCCAACACCACCGGTGCTGCAAAGGCAATCGGCCTTGTTGTTCCTGAACTGAACGGCAAGCTGATCGGTTCTGCTCAGCGTGTACCTGTTCCTACAGGTTCTACCACCATCCTGACCGCAGTTGTTAAGGGTGATGTTACCGTTGATCAGATCAATGCTAAGATGAAGGCTTCCACCAACGAGTCCTTCGGTTACAACGAAGATCAGATCGTTTCCAAGGATATCGTAGGCATGACCTATGGTTCTCTATTCGATGCTACTCAGACCATGGTTCTTCCTGTAGGCGATGGCAACACCGAGGTACAGGTTGTTTCTTGGTATGATAACGAGAACTCCTTCACATCCAATATGTGCAGAACCATCAAGTACTTCGCTAAGTTCCTGAACAAGTAATTTAGGCATCTCTTGATGTAAATGAAGACCTAGAGAGGGTCCGGTCTTAAGGGACCGGGCCTTTTCTTGTTTCAGAACCATTGTTTGCCGGATGGTCTATATTTCTTATAAATATAGACCGGATGGATTTAATTGGAGGTTAATTATGGAACTGAATAAGAAAACAGTTGATGATATCAACGTAAAGGGCCAGAGAGTCCTTTGCCGCTGCGATTTCAACGTACCCATCATCGATGGCAAGATCACCGATGAGAACCGTCTGGTCGGCGCACTTCCTACCATCAAGAAGCTGATCGCTGACGGCGGCAAGGTTATCCTTTGCTCTCACCTTGGCAAGGTTAAGACCGAAGAAGACAAGAAGACCAAGACTCTTGCTCCTGTAGCAAAGCGTCTGTCCGAGCTTCTTGGCCAGGAAGTCAAGTTCGTTGCTGATCCTGAGGTTGTCGGCCCCAACGTCCGCAAGGCTGTAGAAGAGATGAAGGACGGAGACGTTATTCTTCTTGAGAACACCCGTTTCAGACCGGAAGAGACCAAGAACGGAGATGCTTTCTCCAAGGATCTGGCTTCCATCGCTGATGTATTTGTAAACGATGCCTTCGGTACCGCTCACAGAGCACACTGCTCCAATGTCGGCGTTACCAAGTATGTCAAGACCTGCGTAATCGGATATCTGATGGAGAAGGAAGTGAAGTTCCTGGGCAATGCCGTTGAGAATCCGGTTCGTCCTTTCGTAGCTATCCTCGGCGGTGCCAAGGTTGCAGATAAGCTTGCTGTAATCGATAACCTTCTGAACAAGTGCGACACCCTGATCATCGGCGGCGGCATGGCTTATACCTTCATCAAGGCTAAGGGCTATGAGATCGGTACTTCTCTTTGCGATGATTCCAAGATCGACTACTGCAAGGAGATGATGGACAAGGCTGAGAAGCTCGGCAAGAAGCTTCTTCTTCCGGTTGACTCCGTAACTGTAGCTCAGTTCCCGGATCCCATCAGCGAACCCTGCGAGACCGAGGTTTATGATATCACTGCACTTCCCAAGGATCGTGAAGCCTGCGATATCGGACCCAAGACCCAGGCTCTCTATGCTGAGGCTGTTGCCAATGCCAAGACCGTTGTATGGAACGGACCTATGGGCGTTTCCGAGAACCCGTCTCTTGCAGCAGGTACAATCGCAGTTGCAAAGGCTCTGGCTGATTCTGATGCAACAACTATCATCGGCGGCGGTGATTCCGCAGCTGCAGTCAACAACCTTGGCTTCGGCGACAAGATGACCCATATCTCTACTGGCGGCGGTGCATCTCTTGAATTCCTGGAAGGCAAGGAACTTCCTGGTATCGTAGCTGCAAACGATCGCTAATTTATAAAAAGGAGAATATCATGGCAAGAAAGAAGATTATTGCCGGAAACTGGAAAATGAACAAGACTCCGTCCGAGGCAAAGGCTCTGGTTGAGCTCTTAAAGCCCCTGGTTCAGAACCCGGACGTTGATGTCGTTTACTGTGTACCTGCCATTGACATTGTTCCGGTTGTTGAGGCCGTTAAGGGAACCAATGTTGAGGTTGGTGCTGAGAACATGTATGTAGAAGAGAGCGGTGCCTATACTGGTGAGATCTCTCCTGCAATGCTGGTTGATGCCGGCGTTAAGTATGTCATCATCGGTCATTCCGAGAGACGTGGCTACTTCAACGAGACCGACGAATTCCTGAACAAGAAGGTCAAGAAGGCATTCGAGCATGGCCTCACCCCGATTCTCTGCTGCGGCGAGTCTCTGGAGCAGAGAGAAGCAGGTGTTACTCTTGACTGGATCCGTCTTCAGATCAAGTCCGATCTCCAGGGCGTAACTGCTGAGCAGGCTGCATCCATGGTTATCGCTTACGAGCCGATCTGGGCTATCGGAACCGGTAAGACTGCCACAGCTGACCAGGCTGAGGAAGTCTGCAAGGCCATCCGTGAGACCATCGCTGAGGTCTATGATACCGATACAGCCGAGAAGATCCGTATCCAGTACGGCGGTTCCATGAACGCCGGCAACTGCAAAGAGCTTCTTGCAAAGCCTGATATCGATGGCGGACTGATCGGTGGCGCATCTCTGAAGGCTGACTTCGGTCAGATCGTAAACTACAACAAATAATCTGATCGCGAATATTCGAAGCATATAGCGATTCGTTTATAACAATGATGTCGTTTACATCATAATTTTATCCGGGCAGAGCCAGAAGGGTTCTGCCCGGTTTTTATTCATATGGATCTGCTGATGACCCTGTCTGTTTCACCGGAATTCAGCTTTTTTTCTGTATGGATTTCATAGCAGATGCTCTCTTCGCGGATTTTTCTCTGTATGGTTTTGCAAAGTCTTTCATGATATAATGAGCGCGTACTTTGAATGGGAGATCATAAAACCATGAAGAAGAAATCTATAGCAATTCTTTTATCGATTCTATCCGCAGGCATGCTTCTTATGTCCTGTTCCACGGTAGATAATCTGAAACAGACAGCTACCAAGGCTTCCAATACCAAGATTTCAACGGATGCGGTTAATTATTCGAAAGCAGATTCCAAAGACCTCGAAGTCATGTCCTATGATGGAGACAGCAGGGCATCTCTGACCCTTGGTCTGCGTTTCGACTATGGGATCCAGGGTGAGAATCAGAACTATCAGTCGGCTTTGAACTGGTATCAGCGGTCGGTCAATCAGGGCAATTCCAATGCCATGGTCCATCTCGGCTATCTCTATCTCTTCGGCCTGGGAACCGATCAGAATTCAGACCAGGCCAAGCAGCTCTTTACGGAAGCTGCCACAGCTGGAAATATGGACGGGAGCGCGGCTCTGGGCCGTTACTATATCCTCCATCCGAATGAGGAAAATGCGGCACAGCTGGCTCTTTCCAATATTCAGACAGCAGCAGATGCCAAGAATCCTATGGGAATCTATCTCCTGGGCTATCTCTATGAAAAGGGCATCGGTGTAAGCCAGGATAAGACCGAGGCCATCAGCCTCTACGAAGAACTGATCGACACCGATCCTTCGGATGTCAACAAGGTCCGCCGTTATCCATATCAGGAAGCCTATGTGAGAAGAGCCATTCTCTATCTCCAGGATATCCTTTCCGAAGCTCAGACATCAGGTGACAGCTCGGATAACACAGCTAACAACAGCACGGATGAGTCGAAAAAATCGAATTCTGATTCCAAGGACTCAAGTGACAGCAGTACGGAAGATAAGACCAATTCCGCCGAGGCCAAGAAGGCCCTGTCCCTCCTTCGTAAGGTGGCCGAGACCAAGTATGCGCCAGCTCAGTACTACCTGGGCCTGGTCTATGAAAAGGGCATCGGGACCGGCACCAGCTACACCAATGCCATTACCTATTTTACGAAGGCAGCCGATCAGGACTATGCGCCGGCACAGAACCGGCTGGGCTATCTTTATTTCAACGGGCTGGGTGTCGATGTCGACTATCTGCAGTGCGCCTATTATCAGAAGCTTGCGGCCGCCCAGGGCTATGCGCCAGCTCAGATCAACCTGGGCTACCTCTATGAGAACGGCCTTGGCGTAGACAAGAACCTGACTGTTGCCCGGGAATATTACCAGCTTGCTGCCAACCAGAACTACCAGGGCGCATCCGAGTCTCTGGCCCGGGTGGATCAGAAGCTGGCCTCTAACAGCTGATCCATCTAATGATCATAATCGAGCAAATCGGTCTCAACGATACATAGATGCTGATTTGAAAACAAAAGCTTTTATTAATGACATTAATAAGAACTACTTAATAGACAGCTTCTATTTAGAAGTACTATGATAAACATGCATTCATATGAAACCTGATCAGGGTCCGTCCCTGTTATGGCTGTTACTTTATTGTTGTAACATTCTTATAGAAAAAGGAGCAGTGAACCATGGAAGAATTTCGTCCGATCAAAGAAGGTAAGGTACGTGAGGTTTATGACATTAAAGATGCACTGATCATGGTTGCAACAGACCGAATCTCTGCTTTTGACGTCATTCTGAAGAATATGGTAACTGACAAGGGTGCGATTCTGACCCAGATGTCCCGTTTCTGGTTTGATTACACCAAGGACATCATTCCCAACCACATGATCAGCTGCGATACCAAGGACATGCCGGAATTCTTCCAGAAGCCGGAATTCGAGAGACGGAGCATGAAGGTCAAGAAGCTGAACATGCTTCCCATCGAATGTATCGTCCGAGGCTATATCACTGGATCCGGCTGGAAGAGCTATCAGGAGAACGGAACCGTCTGCGGCATTAAACTTCCGGCAGGCCTGAAGGAGGCCGACAAGCTGCCTGAACCCATCTATACACCGTCTACCAAGGCAGAGCTCGGTGAGCATGATGAGAACATCTCCTTCGAGCAGAGCATTGCTCATCTGGAAAAATATTTCCCCGGACAGGGAGAGAAGCTTGCTACAGAGCTTCGCGACAACACAATCGCCCTTTATAAAAAGTGTGCCGATTACGCTTTAAGCCGCGGCATCATCATTGCAGATACCAAGTTTGAGTTCGGCCTGGATGAGAATGGAAATATGGTTCTCGGCGATGAAATGCTGACTCCGGACAGCTCCCGTTTCTGGCCTAAGGAAGGCTACGAGCCGGGTCATGGTCAGCCTTCCTTCGACAAGCAGTTCGTACGTGACTGGCTGAAGGCAAATCCGGACAGTGATTATCATCTTCCGGATGAAGTCATCGATAAAACCATCGCCAAATACAAGGAAGCCTACAAGCTTCTGACCGGGAAGGATTTCTGATCTATGAGAGAAATTGACGAGAGAGACTTTGTACGTGACAGCGGACTGGACGAAGAGTGCGGTGTCTTCGGGATCTATGATTTCGACGGCAATGACGTCGCTTCGACGATCTACTATGGTCTCTTTGCACTCCAGCACCGGGGACAGGAGAGTGCCGGTATTGCCGTCTCCAATACAAATGCAGACCAGGCCAGGGTAACCTCCCGAAAGGGAATGGGCCTGGTCAACGAGGTCTTTTCCAGAGAGGATCTCGACAAGCTGCACGGAAATATCGGTGTCGGTCATACCCGTTATTCGACGGCTGGTGCCTCCACACCGGAGAATATCCAGCCTCTGGTTCTGAATTATGCCAAGGGTACCCTGGCTATGGCCCATAACGGAAATCTGGTCAATGCCAATGACCTCCGCCGGGAGCTGTCCCAGATCGGAGCTATCTTCCAGACGACCATTGATTCCGAGTCCATCGCCTATCTGATCGCCCGGGAGCGTCTGAAGACCCACAGCGTCGAAGATGCCGTCAGTCTTGCTTCGAAGAAGATCAAAGGCGCCTATTCCCTGGTCATCATGAGCCCGAGAAAGCTGATCGGCATGCGGGATCCCTACGGATTCAAACCTCTGGTTCTCGGAAAGCGGGACAATGCCTATATTCTGGCCTCCGAGACCTGCGCACTGGATACCCTTGGAGCCGAATTTATCCGTGATGTAGAGCCCGGTGAGATTGTCACCATTACAAAGGATGGTATCAAGTCAGATAAGTCCAATCAGATTCCCAAGGACAAGCAGGCACACTGCATTTTCGAGTATATCTATTTCGCACGTCTGGACAGCGTCATTGACGGCATTTCCGTCAATGCAGCAAGACTTCACGCCGGCCGCTGCCTGGCCAAGGATTATCCGGTCGATGCAGACCTGGTTGTCGGTGTTCCGGAATCCGGAAATGCCGCAGCCATGGGCTATTCCAGAGAATCCGGCATTCCTTACGGAATTGCCTTCCAGAAGAACTCCTATGTGGGACGGACCTTTATCAAGCCCGGTCAGTCCAGCCGGGAATCTTCGGTTCAGGTCAAATTAAATGCCATCAGCGACGTGGTCAAGGGTAAGCGGATTGTTATGATCGATGATTCCATTGTCCGCGGAACGACCTCCGGCCGGATCGTAAAGATGCTTCGGGACGCCGGAGCGACTGAGGTCCATGTCCGGATTTCTTCCCCGCCTTTCCTCTGGCCCTGTTATTTCGGTATCGATGTGCCGGCCAGAAATCAGCTCATTGCCTATCACCACTCGGTGGATGAGATCTGCAAGCTGATCGGTGCAGACAGCCTGGGCTATCTGGCGGTTAACCGTCTTCCGGAAATGGTCAAAGGCCTGCCCATCTGCAACGGCTGCTTTACCGGAAAGTATCCCATGGAGCCTCCCAAAGAGGATATCCGGGGTGAGTTTGAGGAATAAAGGAGAGATAAATGAATACAGATCAGTATATCAGCCCGCTTTCGGAGCGCTATGCTTCGAAGGAGATGCAGTACATTTTCTCAGAAGACAAGAAATTCAAGACCTGGCGGAAGCTCTGGATCGTTCTTGCCGAGACCGAGATGGAGCTTGGCCTCAAGGCATCTGACGGAAGTCCCAGAATCACCCAGGAAATGATCGATGAAATGAAGGCCCATCAGGATGACATCAATTACGATGTCGCAAGGGCAAGAGAGAAGGTCGTCCGTCACGATGTCATGAGCCATGTCTATGCCTACGGACAGCAGTGTCCCAAGGCTGCCGGCATCATCCACCTGGGCGCAACTTCCTGCTATGTCGGCGACAATACCGATATGGTCATTATGAAGGAAGCTCTGGAGCTGGTTCGTAAGAAGCTCATCAATGTCATTAACGAGCTGGCCAAGTTTGCAGACAAGTACAAGGATCTGCCGACCCTGGCTTTCACTCATTTCCAGCCGGCCCAGCCGACCACTGTCGGTAAGCGGGCAACCCTCTGGATCAATGAATTCATGATCGATCTCGAGGATCTGGAATACGTCCTTTCTACTTTGAAGCTCTTAGGCTCCAAGGGCACCACTGGTACCCAGGCATCCTTCCTTGAGCTTTTCCAGGGAGATCAGGAGACCGTTGATAAGATCGATCCCATGATTGCAAAGAAGATGGGCTTTTCTTCCTGCGTTCCTGTCAGCGGACAGACCTATTCCCGGAAGAATGATACCAGGGTTCTGAATGTCCTGGCCGGAATTGCAGCTTCTGCAACCAAGATGACCAACGACATCCGTATGCTTCAGCATATGAAGGAAGTAGAGGAACCCTTCGAGAAGACCCAGATCGGTTCTTCTGCCATGGCTTATAAACGTAACCCGATGCGGTCTGAGCGTATCGCCTCCCTTTCACGGTACATCATCGTAGATGCCCTGAATCCAGCCATTACCTCAGCCACCCAGTGGTTTGAGCGGACCCTGGACGATTCTGCCAACAAGCGTCTCTCTGTAGCCGAGGGCTTCCTGGCAGCAGATGGTGTCCTGGACCTCTGCCTGAACGTCGTTGACGGTCTGGTTGTCTATCCCAAGGTTATCCTTAAGCATCTGATGGCTGAGCTTCCCTTCATGGCAACTGAAAATATCATGATGGATGCGGTCAAGGCCGGCAAGAATCGTCAGGTCATGCATGAGAAGATCCGTGAGCTTTCCATGCAGGCCGGAAACAATGTCAAGGTCAACGGCGGCGACAACAACCTTCTGGATCTGATCGCAGAGGATCCGGACTTCGGTCTTTCCAGAGAAGACCTTGAGAAGACCATGGATCCGTCAAAGTATGTCGGCCGTGCACCTCGTCAGGTAACGGTTTACTTGAGAGATGTCGTCAATCCCATGCTGGAGAAGAATAAGGATCTCCTGGGTGTCAAGGCGGAAATAAACGTCTGATGCCTGATTCTTTACGTTGAACTGATAAAGTTACGGTTGAAAGCAGTCCTCAGCAGGCGTATATTTATTCTTATAAATACAATGAAATTAAAATTCTTTAATGGAAATTTTTTATTGTATTTGGCTCGAAACATGTAGTTTTACGAGAAAGGAAAGAAGGAAAAGGATGAAGTTTAAGAGTGCGTATCTGCAGAGGGTCTATGATGGCCTGGAAAAGAGAAATCCTGAGCAGAAGGAGTTCCTGGAGGCAGTAGGAGAGGTCCTCGAGTCTCTGGAGCCGGTTGTAGAGAAGAATCCCCAGCTCGAAGCTGACGGCGTCATTGAGCGTCTGGTTGAGCCGGAGCGTGTCATTCTCTTCCGTGTTCCCTGGGTTGATGACCAGGGCAGGGTTCAGGTAAACCGCGGTTACAGAGTACAGTTCAACTCTGCAATCGGACCCTACAAGGGAGGTTTACGTTTCCATCCCTCTGTAAATCTGTCGATCCTGAAATTCCTTGGATTTGAGCAGATTTTCAAGAACAGCCTGACAGGCCTTCCCATCGGCGGCGGCAAGGGCGGTTCTGATTTCGATCCCAAGGGCAAGAGCGACCGCGAAGTTATGAAATTCTGCCAGAGCTTTATGACAGAGCTCTCCAAGCATATCGGTGCTGACTGTGATGTTCCTGCCGGTGATATCGGTGTCGGCGGACGTGAGATCGGCTATCTCTTCGGCCAGTACAAGAGACTGAGAAATGAGTTCACCGGTGTCCTTACCGGAAAGGGACTGACCTACGGCGGTTCTCTGGCACGTACTGAGGCTACCGGCTATGGCCTCTGCTATTATACCGAGGAAGCTTTAAAGACCTTAAAGAATGATTCCTTCAAGGGCAAGACGGTTGTCATTTCCGGTGCCGGAAACGTTGCAATCTATGCCTGCGAGAAGGCTACCCAGCTGGGCGGCAAGGTTGTTACCATGTCCGATTCCAACGGCTATATCTATGATCCGAACGGAATCAATCTGGATATTGTTAAGCAGATCAAGGAAGTTGAACGCGGACGTATCAGGGAATATGTCGAGCGTGCCAATGACGGTGCAGAATATCATGAAGGCTGCTCCGGGGTATGGTCTGTAAAGGGTGATATCTATCTCCCCTGCGCAACCCAGAATGAGATCGACAAGGCTTCTGCCGAGAAGATCGTTGCCAACGGTGCCATCGCTATCTGCGAGGGTGCTAACATGCCTTCCACTCCGGAAGCAATCGCTGTATATAAGAAGGCCGGCCTTCTCTATGGACCTGCCAAGGCAGCCAATGCCGGCGGTGTAGCAACCAGTGCTTTGGAAATGAGCCAGAACTCCGAGCGTCTCAGCTGGACTTTCGATGAAGTAGATGCAAAGCTTCATCAGATCATGATCGATATCGTACATAACAGCATCGATGCAGCTAACAAGTACGGCTTTGACGGCGACCTTCAGATCGGCGCTAACATTGCCGGATTTGAAAAGGTTGCAGACGCAATGCTTGCTCAGGGTATTGCATACTGATTTCTGATTTCCTTTCAGAGAAGATTTGCGGGCCGGGAAAATCCCGACCCGTTTTTCTGCGTCTGTAATCTGAATTTCTCTATTTTTTGTCCGGATTTCCGCTGGAGAATGATATCAGGAAATACAGACCCGATCCTCAATTTGAACCCTTGCGAAATTTTCATCCTTTTGCTATAATCTCAATGTTGTGTATCTGACATAACAGATTCGGAGGAATATTTTACAATGCTTAAGAATGTGGTTACCATTTTATTTATTATTGTCAGTGTCGTAATTACCGTGATTATCCTCATGCAGCAGGGCAAGGATGCGGGACTTGGCTCTCTGAGCGGCCAGGTATCCGATACCTATTGGGCCAAGCACAAGGGTCGTTCCAAGGAAGGAGTTCTGGGCCGGCTCACCGCTGTCCTGGTTGTATTGTTTTTCTTCTTTGCAGCGGTTCTGAATATCGGAAGCTTCTAAGGAAAATGATCATGTGGGGGTCGCTGGAAACGGTGGCCCCCTTTATTTATGCAGGGACAAGTGAATGGTGCCTCTGATATGTTGAATCAATAGATAGAGATCCTAATCGGACAGCTTGTCTTATATGGATCTGGAAAGGCAGTTTATGAGTTGGAAAGATTATCGTCTGGATGACGATTTTATCCCCAAGAGAAAGAATAAGAAATCAAAAGGCAAGAAAACAGAGAACAAGAAAGCCGAGAGCAAAAAGGCCATAGACAAAAAGGCTTCCGATAAGAAATTCGGCCGCAAGAGATCCGGAGAAAAGAAGACCGATCGGAAGAAGTCTGCAAAAGGCTTGTCGGAAGAACAAATCGAAAACAAGAATAAGGAAGCAGGAAAGTCCGACAAGAAAAAGCATAAGAGAGCTGACAAATCCTCAGGAAAAGAAGCAAAGAGAAATTCCAGAAGAGTTTCCGGAAAGAATTCTGCAGAGATGATCTCCGAAGGATTCCAGAAGACCGAGCCGGGCAGAATCGACCCCGACCATCAGGCAAAAATCCTTTCCCTTCTCATGGATAAAAACTACCGTCCCATGAAGGTCAAGGAAATGGCCATGCTGATCGGCGTTCCCAAGGCAGAGCGTCCGGAGCTTCAGGAAATCCTGGACCATCTGGTTGAAATCGGAAGCGCCGAGGTTTCCAAGAAGGGCAAGTACCGCTTTGCAGATAAATTCAAGAGCAGAGAAGGCAAAGCCTCCAAGGATTCCGGAAAATCGAAGGGTGCAGATGCATCTGTAAAGACAGGGTCTGCATTTAACAGTGAGAGCACGGCTGAAACGGACGATGCTTCTGAAATCGAGCTTTCTGTATTCCCGGAGGGCTCTGATCCGGCGGATTATGTCGGAAAGACCGTAACCGGAACCTTCAGCGTTCATCCCAAGGGATTCGGTTTTCTGACGATTCAGGGTTTTCCTGAGGATCTCTATGTGTCCAGGGAAAACCGTTTTGGCGCCATGCATAAGGATATCGTCGATGCCATGATCCTGCCCAAGCCGGCCGACGGCCGCCGTCAGGAAGCCCGGGTTGTTTCCGTCCGAAGCCATGGCATCCAGACCGTCGTCGGAACATTTGAGCAGTCCAAGCACTTCGGATTTGTCATTCCGGATGACAAGCATTTCGATGAAGATATCTTTATCCCCGAGGGCAGAACCGGACATGCGGCAACCGGTCATAAGGTCGTCTGCACTCTGACTTCCTATGGTGCACGCGGAAAGAAGCCGGAGGGTATCGTGACTGAGATTCTCGGTTTCCGGACGGATCCTGGTACCGATGTCCTGTCCATTGTCCGGGCCATGAATATCGATGAGGAGTTTCCGGAAGAGGTGCTCCGCAATGCGGATGCGGTTTCCGGCCCGGTCACCGCAGAGGATACCGTCGGAAGGATGGACCTTCGGGATACCCTCATGGTCACGATCGATGGCGATGATTCCAAGGATCTCGATGATGCGGTCTCCCTTCAGAAGGACGGAGACAACTATCTCCTGGGCGTCCATATTGCCGATGTCTCCCAGTATGTCAAAGAGGGCAGCGCCCTGGACAAGGAGGCTCTGAAACGGGGTACCAGCATCTACTTAGCTGACCGTGTCATTCCCATGCTTCCCCACACCCTGTCGAACGGCATCTGTTCTCTGAACCATGACGAGGACCGCCTGGCTCTTTCCTGCCTCATGACCATCAATCCGGATGGTGAGGTCATCGATCACCTGATCACGGAGACCGTCGTCAATATCAACTACCGGATGACCTATCATAATGTAAAGCGCATTGTGATCGATCAGGATCCGGAAGCCAGAAATGAATACCACGAGATCGTACCCATGCTGGATGAGATGCTGAAGCTTTCGAAGATTCTTCGGAAGAGAAGGCACAAGGCCGGCTCAATCGACTTCAACTTCCCGGAATATGAGGCTGTCCTGGATGAGAAAGGAAGACCAATCGATTTCGTTCCCGAGGAACATTCCGAGGCCAATGAACTCATCGAGGATTTCATGGTCCTTGCTAACGAAACGGTGGCAGAAGAGTACTGTAAGGCAGAACTTCCCTTCCTTTATCGGATTCACGGAGAACCCGACAAGGACCGGATCAAGGATCTGTCTCTTTTCGTCGAGAATTTCGGTCTGACCCTGCATAGGTCTGATGATGAGATCAAGCCGAAGGACATCCAGCAGCTGATTGAGAAGTCCGAGGACCGTCCGGAGGGCGAACTCATCCGCATGCTGACCTTACGGTCCATGCAGCAGGCCAAGTATTCCTCTGAATGCAGCGGGCATTTCGGTCTGGCAGCAAAATACTACTGCCACTTTACTTCGCCCATCCGCCGTTATCCGGATCTGCAGATTCATCGGATTATCAAGGAAAATCTGCATGGAAAGCTGAATGAGAAGCGGATCAGCCACTACCGGAAGATTCTGAATCAGGTGGCAGAAGAGACCTCCAGCCTGGAGCGCCGGGCAGATGAGGCCGAGCGGGAAGTCATGAAGCTGAAGAAGGCCGAGTATATGCAGGAACATCTGGGAGACGTTTACGACGGCATCATTTCCGGTATTACCGCCTGGGGCATCTATGTCCAGCTGCCGAATTCCATTGAGGGCCTGGTCCACGTTTCCACCATGATGGATGATTTCTATCACTTTGATGAGAAGAACTACTGCATGGTCGGCGAGCGTTTCGGAAGAGTCTTCCGCATGAGCCAGCCGGTTCAGATTCAGGTGGCTGCAGCCGATACGGAATCCAGACTGATCGACTTTACGCTGACGGATTGATGCTGAATCCGACAGGGACTGCAATCCGATAGAAGATCAATATCTGATACGGATTGAAAATTAGAATTCGAATGAACTTAAAAATGACAGAAACGTATGAGGCAGGTTATATCAATGGCAGACAAGAAAAAACCACAGAATCTGATTGCGAATAATCCCAAAGCCCGCCATGACTACTTTCTTGACGAATACATTGAATGCGGCATTGAACTGGTCGGAACCGAGGTCAAATCCTTGCGGGCCAGAAAATGCTCCATCAAAGAGGCCTGGGTCAGGATCCAGAACGGCGAGGTCTATATTTATCAGATGCATATCTCGCCTTACGAGAAGGGCAATATCTTTAACCGCGATCCTTTAAGGCCGAGAAAGCTTCTCCTTCATAAGAAGGAGATCCTCAAGCTGTCCCAGAAGATCAAGGAAAAGGGCTACACCCTGGTTCCAGTGGAGATCTATTTTAAGGGCAGCAGGGTCAAGGTCGAGATTGCCCTGGCACGAGGCAAGAAGCTCTATGATAAGCGGCGCGATATCGCGGCCAAGGACCAGAAGCGGGAAGCCGAGCGGGATTTCAAGGTGCGGAATTTAAAATAAGCCCTTGACGGGAAGAAAATCCGCGTATAATATAATGTGAACGGGCTAGTAAAGGTTTCGACAGGGATCTTGAAGCTGGTGAAGCGAGCCGCAGGGTGATGCGTTAAATTCCAAATTAAATTTAAACGCTGAAGATAATAATTTAGCATACGCTGCCTAAGCGCAGCGAGTCTGCCTGACTGCACCTGCACGGACAGATACAGACTTCGAACATGCAGGAAACGGTCTTCCCTAAGAGTTGCGGGTTGATACGTATCATGACTCTACTGAAACCGTAAGGGTGATCATTCCCGTGCGGCAGAGGGAACGTAAAATAATAGATCTACGCTCGTAGAAGAACAGGGGATGGGTTTTTGGACACGAGTTCGATTCTCGTCTAGTCCACTCAGGCGTGTATCCAATATCTGGGTACACGCCTTTTTTATTTTATGAATCATCTGCTATAATAGAAGGAAAAGAATTTACAGATAAGACTTGGTCTATATTTCGGGAGATTATTATGGAACAGGGTAAGATACTAGTTGTAGATGATGAATCCAGAATCCGGAAACTTGTAAAAGATTTCCTGACCAGGGAAGGCTACGAGGTCCTGGAAGCCGGAGACGGAGAGGAAGCGCTCCATATTTTTAATCAGCAGCACGATCTCAATCTGATCATTCTCGATGTCATGATGCCCAAGATGAACGGCTATCAGGTTCTTCAGAAGATTCGAGAGACCTCAAAAATCCCCATTATCATGCTGACTGCAAAGACCTCGGAGGAGGATGAGCTTCAGGGCTTCAACCTGGGCGTCGATGAATATATCGGAAAGCCCTTCAGCCCGAAAATCCTTGTTGCCCGTGTCAATGCCGTGATCCGGAGAGGACAGCAGGAGAGTGCAGGCGGAAACGGAGAAGTCCTGGAGGCCGGCGGAATCAGGGTCGATATCGGAGCACATACAGCATCTGTCGATGGCAGGGAAATCGTTCTTTCCGTTAAGGAATTCGAGCTTCTGACCTACTTTATTCAGAATAAGGGCATTGCCTTATCCAGAGATACCATTCTGAATAATGTTTGGAATTATGATTATTTCGGCGATGCCAGAACCATTGATACCCATGTCAAGAAGCTACGGGCCAAGCTCGGCGACAAGGGTGATCTGATCAAGACCATCTGGGGCATGGGATATAAATTTGAAGCGTAAAGATAGGAATGAGTCATTTGAAAGAATCAGTCGAAGCAAAGGAAAGAAGTCAGGAGGACAGCCGGAATTCCGGACGGAATCTGCAGGCGGAAATCCGGTCCGTAAATCCGGGAAAGTCCAAGAAGATTTTCTGGCAGATTTTCCTCAGTATTATCCTGATCATCGGTATTACGGTCGGCCTCTGTATTCTGATGAATACCAGTTTCCTTGGCATTTCCTACCAGCAGGACCGGATCCGGAGCATGATATCCTCCTATGACACGCTGAAGGAAGCCTCCAGGCAGAAGATTCTCTACAAGAATTCCTACCGGGTCACCTTCGAAAATATCTGTTCGGACAACAGTCTGTCCATTCTCGTTACCGAGCCGGACAATAGTATCCGTCTGTCCTCGGAAGAGGAGCGGATCAGTAACGGCATGCAGAACCAGCTGATCGGCATGCTTCTGGATCTGTCGGATGATGAAAACAAGCTCCTGAGAGAGAATTCCAGCTACAAGATCGTCCGTCACTATGACAGCCGTGTGGGAGGTGATTTCCTGGTCCTCTACGGCAGTCTGCCGGACGGCAATACCATCCTGATCCGGAGCGCCTTGGAGAGCATCCGCCGAAGCGTTGAGGTTTCCAACCGTTTCCTCCTTCTGGCATCCATGGTCGCAGTACTGATCGCTGCGATTTTTGCGACCTTCCTGGCCCGCCGCATCACAAAGCCCATCACCGAGCTCTCGGAAATTTCCCGAAAGATGACCCATCTCGACTTCGATGCCAGGTATACGCCGCGAAAGCACACCAATGAAATCGATGAGCTGGGCGTAAATATAAACCAGCTTTCCAACAGCCTTGAAAAGGCTATCGGTGAACTGAAGCAGGCGAATGCCGACCTGAAGCATGATCTGGAAACCAGAAACAAGTCAGAGCAGATGCGGAAGGACTTCCTTTCCAATGTTTCCCATGAACTGAAAACACCGATTTCACTGATCCAGGGCTATGCCGAGGGTCTGGAAGAGGGCATTTCCGACAATCCTGAGGATCGGAAATTCTACTGCGACGTCATCGTGGATGAGGCAAAGAAGATGAACCGCATGGTTCAGCAGCTTCTTGCTCTGAATCAGTTGGAATACGGCTCGGAAAACGTTTCTCTCGAGCGTTTCGATATTGTGCCTGTCATCGATGCTCTGCTTTCCAATCTTCGTATCGTAATTGAGCAGAACGGTATCACGGTTGATTTTGACCGGAAGGCCTGCCCCATCTGGGCCGACGAATTCTTTGCCGAGCAGGCTATCAACAACTACCTGACCAATGCCATTCATTATGCCAAGAACGAGAAGATCATCCGGATCTGGACCAGCCCGGCAGAAGAGAAGCCCGGCATCCGTCTCAATGTCTTTAACAGCGGAGATCCCATTCCGGAGGACAGCATTTCCCATCTCTGGGAGAAGTTCTATAAGGTCGACAAGGCCAGAACCCGGGAATACGGTGGAAGCGGTATCGGGCTTTCGGTTGTAAAGGCAGTTGCCGACAACCTGGACCGGAAGTGCGGCGTCTACAATCAGCCGGATGGTGTTGTTTTCTGGATTGAATTTGATAACTGATGAGTCGGTCTATATTTCTGGATAATGGATGATTACAGATTTTATAGGTAATAAATGTACAGATCAATCGTACGAATTTCGCTTACACAACGATGAATGAATGGAGTAGAAAATGTCTGCAATTGATAATGACTGGCTGGAACCTTTATCGGAGGAATTTAAAAAGCCCTATTACAGAAGGCTTTACAATATTGTGAATCAGGAATACCGGACCCGGCAGATTTTTCCACCGGCTCAGGACCTTTTCAAGGCTTTCCATATGACCCCTCTTCATGAGGTCAAGGTCGTGATCCTTGGTCAGGATCCCTATCACGAACCGGGCCAGGCCGAGGGCATGAGCTTTTCTGTTCAGCCGGGCGTGGAAATTCCGCCCAGCCTCGTCAATATCTATAAAGAGCTCCATGATGACCTGGGCCTGAAGATCCCCAATAATGGCCATCTGGAGAAATGGGCAAAGGAGGGTGTCTTCCTTCTGAACACGGTCCTGACTGTACGTGCCCATCAGGCTTTTTCCCACCGGGGCATCGGCTGGGAAGAATTTACCGATGCAGCCATTCGTGCCGTTGATCAAGAGGATCGGCCGATCGTTTTCATGCTCTGGGGCCGGCCTGCTCAGGAGAAGGAGAAGCTTCTGACGCCCAACCCCCTTCATCTGGTTTTAAAGGCTCCCCATCCCAGTCCTTTATCCGCCTATCGGGGATTCTTTGGCTGTCATCATTTCAGCAAATGCAATGCCTTCCTCGAGGCTCACGGCGAGAAGCCGATTGACTGGCAGATTGAGGATATTTAATACGGAATCAGATCATAAAATCAGCTTGAAAACTATGGTCAGATAGGCTAAGCTAAACTTAATTAAGGACCCATGCGACTGGCGGAAAGTGGAAATAACCACAGGGAGTATGGATGTCAGAATTGTCGACCGCCTGGGCAGATAGCAGGATTTATCCTGCTGTTTACTCAGGCGGTCTTTTTTATGAAGGAGGGACTCATGAATTTACTGAGTGTGGAAGAAGCAGTCGGGCGTAATCCTTATCCGGGACGCGGCATTCTGGTTGGAAAATCAGAGGATGGAAAATATGCCGTCGCAGCCTACTTCATCATGGGCCGGTCGGAAAACAGCCGGAACCGTGTCTTTGTCGAGGACGGAGGGGGCATCCGGACCCAGGCATTCGATCCCGCAAAGCTCGAGGATCCGAGCCTCATTATCTATGCTCCGGTCCGTGTCCTCGGATCGGATCTCATTGTGACAAACGGAGACCAGACCGATACGGTCTATGAGAACCTCCAGAAGGGCCAGACCTTCGAAGAATCCCTTCGCAGCCGCCAGTTTGAGCCGGACGGCCCCAATTACACCCCTCGAATTTCTGCGGTTTTACATTTCGACAAGGAGTTTTCCTTTGAAATGTCAATTCTCAAGTCCTATGAGGGAAATCCGGACTGTAATGCACGGTATACATTTTCCTATGATCACCCGATCAAGGGCGAGGGCCGCTTCATCCACACTTATGTGAGTGACGGAAATCCCCTGCCTTCCTTCGAGGGTGAGCCGGAGCGCGTCAAGATCCAGGGCGATATCGACAGCTTTACCGAAGAGCTTTGGAAGGAACTCGATCCAGACAACAAAGTTTCTCTTTTTGTCCGCTTCGTAGACCTGTCCACCGGAAAGTATGAGACGAAGATCTGCAACAAGAACAAATAAGGCATGAGATCAGATCTACAGCATGAAGAAGCATTTGAGATCTGATAAATGGATCGTCTATTCAATAGTCACGATTCAGAAACAGAGAATGGATTTGTCTGATTCGAAAAAGATCAGAATAAAGAAAGAAGGAGAGTAAGAGATGAACGAACTGGCATTAAAGTACGGATGCAACCCCAATCAGAAGCCTTCCCGGATTTTCATGGAAGACGGATCTGACCTTCCGGTCAAGGTCTTAAACGGCAAGCCTGGATACATTAACTTCCTGGATGCCTTAAACGGCTGGCAGCTGGTTTCCGAGCTGAAGAAGGCTGCCGGGCTTCCTGCAGCAGCATCCTTCAAGCATGTTTCTCCGGCTGGTGCAGCCGTCGGTCTTCCTTTAACCGATATTGAGAAGCACATCTACTGGGTCGATGACATGGATATGGAATTCAGCCCCCTGGCAAATGCCTATGCCAGAGCCCGCGGTGCCGACCGGATGTCTTCCTTCGGCGACTTTATCTCTTTGTCTGATGTCTGCGATGTCCCGACCGCAAAGATCATCAAGAGAGAGACCAGTGACGGTGTCATCGCTCCGGGTTACGAGCCGGAAGCCCTGGAGATCCTGAAGTCCAAGAAGAAGGGCAACTACAACGTCATTGAAATTGATCCTTCCTATGTTCCGAACCCGATTGAGAAGAAGCAGGTCTTCGGCATCACCTTTGAGCAGGGCAGAAACGAGCTTCATATCGGTCCGGATTTCTTCGACAATATCGTCACCGAGAACAAGGATCTGCCGGAATCTGCCAAGATTGATCTGGCTATCTCCATGATCACTCTGAAGTATACTCAGTCCAATTCGGTCTGCTATGTCAAGGGCGGCCAGGCCATCGGTATCGGTGCCGGCCAGCAGTCCCGGATTCACTGCACCCGTCTTGCCGGCGACAAGGCAGACAAGTGGTGGCTCCGTCAGGCACCCGAGGTTCTGTCCCTGCCTTTCAAGCCGGAAATCCGCCGTGCCGACCGTGACAACGCCATCGACCTCTACACCGGCGAGGACTACGAGGATGTCGTAGCAGATGGAAACTGGCAGAACTTTTTCACCGAGCAGCCCAAGGTCTTCACCCGCGAGGCCAGAAAGGCCTGGATCGCCAAGAATACCGGTGTCAGCCTTGGCTCTGATGCCTTCTTCCCCTTCGGCGACAATATAGAGCGTGCCCATCGAAGCGGTGTTCAGTATGTGGCTCAGCCCGGCGGTTCCATCCGTGATGACAACGTCATCGCCACCTGCAACAAGTACGGCATGGTTATGTCCTTCACCGGCATCCGGCTCTTCCATCACTGATCTACCCAAATAAAGAATTCCCTGTTTAAAATTTGGTATCAGAGAGGATCTCCTCTATGAATTTCCTACTCCGGGATGGGAGAAAATCTTCTTTGTGATTCCGATGGGAAATGCAGACCGGATTTTTCCTCTCGGAGCATACGGCAGAGCTCACTGGCTCGAAGATCCTTGTCCAGCTGCCGCTTTGCACTTTCCGAAAGCTTTTTTCGGTCGGAACCGGGATTTACCACAATAGGAAGAGAGCTGCCTTCCCGAATCTGAGGAAGAAGCTCTCTTCCTTTTTCTGTAAATCCAAGGACACGCAGATACCGGGGCTTTTCGTCATGAATCTCCGGACCAAGCTCCAGGATGGTCCGACAGAAGAGCCGGCAGATATGGGTTCTTGTAATATTCTTACTCTTTAAGAGATCGGCTCTTTCATTGAAGGTCCGGAAGTTGAAACGGTTCTTCTGCAGGCGGTTGTAGAAATCGTCTGCATTTTTGGTCTTTACAGAACCAATGGAAGCCGGGTTGATGAAGTCTTTGTTCAAGTTTTTTTTCATAAGAAGCTGGTAATTTAGAAGAGAAGAGAGGTCATCCGGATAGAGCAGTGTATGCTTTGTCCGGCCATTTTCCAAACACTTCAGGCTGTCCTCCGGTAGGACATTAGACAGCTGTTTTAGAACACCGGATAACTGCATTTGATTTGAGAAAAGTCCTCGTATATAGGAAGCCGATGCCGTATCTCTCTGGATACCCTCTTCATAGTAATCCGCACCAACCCGTTTCATAGGGCAGAAATCCATGGTGGAATGAATGAGATCCAGGGCTTTCCGGTACTCTATGCCAAGCATATCGTTGGGAGAGAGAAGGAAATCCTTAAGATGGTCTATCTTTCCGGAAAGCTCCTCCTGGAGGGCCAGGGCACGGGCGTGAGGGAAGGAATAGCCTTCTGAAATATGCTTTCGAAGGGAGGCTTGGAATCGAGGCGGCTCTTCTCTCAGGATATCCGCGACCATCCGATAGAGGTCGGGATCCGGATAGCGGGCACCGAAGACCAGGGCATCTGCTCCGGCAGCTGCGAGAAGGCGGACGCCTCCGAAGGCAAAGCCCTCCGCACTGGAGAGGACAGAAGAGACCGGGAGCTCGAGAACCAGATCAGCGCCGTTTCGCAAGGCTGAAGCAGCCCGGCTGTACTTATCGAGAATGGCCGGCTGACCCCTCTGGACAAAGTCCCCGGACATGGCGCAGATAACCGCATCGCAGCCTAAGACTTCATGCGCATAGGCGAGCTGCTTCTTGTGACCGTTATGGAAGGGGTTATATTCACAGATGATACCTGCTGTTTTCATTTTTGCTTCTTTTCTAATCTAAGATCAAAATGATATCAACATGCAGATGAAGAAAATCCCGGATCAAATGCCTGATGGATCCGTTATGTGAATTCATGTATTTCATAGGATCTTCTGCATCTGTGCGATATTGTAGCATGAATTCCATCTTGTTCGATAAGAGAAATCGTCCTATAATATTTTTTGTATGACGTAACGAGGCAGTTCGTGTCTGTTTCAGTCGAATAAATATTCAGAAAGGAAACGAAGAAATGAAGATCTTAGTTATCAACTGTGGCAGTTCTTCCCTTAAATATCAGGTCATCGAAACCGAGACTGAGGAAGTCCTTGCCAAGGGTATCTGCGAGCGTATCGGCATCGGCGGTGTCCTGGAGTATACACCAAAGGGAGGAGAGAAGGAGATCACTGAGATGAATCTTCCGACTCACACCGAGGCTGTTGCGGCAGTTCTGAAGGCTCTGACCAACGAGAAGACGGGTGTCTTAAAGAGTCTGGATGAGATCGAGGCCGTTGGCCATCGTGTCGTACATGGCGGAGAGGCTTTCTCGGAAGCTGCCCTGGTAACTGAGGAAATGATCAAGGCAGTAGAGGACTGCAACGATCTTGCCCCTCTTCATAATCCTGCAAATATCATCGGCATCCGTTCCTGCCAGAAGGTCCTTCCCAATGTTCCTATGGTTGGCGTATTTGATACAGCATTCCATCAGACCATGCCGGCTAAGGCTTATCTCTATGGTATTCCTTACAAATACTACACAGATTACAAGGTTCGTCGTTACGGCTTCCACGGAACCTCTCATCAGTTCGTTTCCAAGCGTGCAGCGGAACTGATCGGCAAACCTTACAATAACTCCAAGATCATTGTCTGCCATCTTGGAAATGGTGCTTCCATCAGTGCTGTATTAAATGGTAAGTCCATTGATACTTCCATGGGTCTGACTCCTCTGGAAGGTCTGATGATGGGTACCCGGTCCGGAGATATTGATCCTTCTCTGGTTCAGTTCATTGCAAAGAAGGAAAATACCGATATCGATGGAGTGATGGAGATCCTGAATAAGAAGTCCGGTGTTCTCGGTCTGTCCGGCATTTCTTCCGATTTCCGTGATATTACTGCAAAGATGGAAGCCGGAGATCAGCATGCCAAGGATACCCTGGAAGCTTATTCCTATCGTGTAGCTAAGTACATCGGCGCTTACATCGCAGCTATGCATGGTGTTGACTGTATCGTCTTCACTGCAGGTGTCGGTGAGAACAATAAGTACATCCGTCGTATGGCTATCAGCTACTTCGATTACATGGGCATCAAGATGGATCCGGAGAGAAGCGAAGCAATCCGCTGTGAGAAGCTCCTGTCCACCGATGATTCCACCGTTCCGGTATGGATGATCCCGACCAACGAAGAGCTTTCCATTGCACGTCAGACCGTAGAGGTTCTGAAGGAAAACGGACTGGCTAAATAATTGGTCTAAATTTTTCAAATAATTCGTTTTTTTCTGTTGACTTCAAGCATTTACACCGTTATAATCAAACGAGTGTGGATTGGAGAAAACAATGCAGATTGATCTCTCGGATATTATTCATGAAAAGCAGAACGTTACCGTTTCGTCTCATCTGGATATGGAGAAGATCAATGTGAACGGGATCTCTTATCCGATTGCAGAGAAGAAGCCATTCGATCTGTTTCTTTCTGCCGCAGATGGTAAGAAGCTGGTAATTCAGGCCAGGACGGAAATCAGTTCCATCGTTCCCTGTGACCGATGCCTGACAGATGTCTCAATCCGGGTTCCGGCTGAAGTAAATGCAGAGCTTTCTCTCGAAGACGGGAAGCCCGATCATCTGACTGACGGAGAAGCAGTTAATTTCGTAGAAGACAAAAGTCTGGACGTTGATCAAATGATCCTGGACGAACTTCTTCTTAACTGGCCAGTAAAAGTTCTCTGTAGGGAGGACTGCAAGGGACTCTGTCCTGTATGTGGTCAGAATCTTAATGAAAAGGACTGCGGCTGCAATCGCAAGGTGTTAGACCCTAGGATGGCCAAAGCCCTGGACGTCTTCAATCAGTTTAAGGAGGTGTGATCGATGTCTATTTGTCCTAAGAACAAATCTTCCAAGGGAAGAAGAGACAGAAGAAGAGCAAACTGGAAAATGAGCGCTCCGACTCTGGTTCGTTGCAGCAAGTGCGGCGCTTTAATGATGCCTCACAGAGTATGCAAGAACTGTGGCACATATAACAAGCGTGAGATCGTATCCCAGGACTAATTGTTAATGTGTGATATACAGGAAAACCTGTAAAATCTGACCGGTTGAAATCCTTCGCGATTTCTGCCGGTCATTTTTTTATAGGATCCGTCGGATTGAATTGTTTCACCGATTATAGTAAAATTTCATGGATAAGGTTATTTACTTACAAAGGAGGACATATTGAATGGAACCTGTTAGGGTTGCCCTGGATGTCATGGGCGGTGACAACGCGCCTGTGGAACCGGTCAAAGGTGCCATTGATGCTCTGAAAAAGGAAGACCGTCTCCATGTCATCCTGGTTGGAGATGAGACGGAAATCCAGAAGATACTGAAGGAAACAGACGGAGCGGAAGAGGTAAAGGACCGCTATGAGATTCTTCCTTCAACTGAGGTTATTGAAACGGCCGAGCATCCGGTTCAGGCAATTACACATAAGAAGAATTCCTCCATGGTTCTTGCCATGAAGGCTGTCAAGGAGGGAAAGGCCGACGCCTTTGTCTCCGCAGGAAATTCCGGAGCCGTACTGGTCGGCGGACAGACTCTGATCGGTCGGATCCGCGGCGTAAAGCGTGCACCCTTTGCTCCTCTGATTCCGACGGAAAAAGGGCCCAAGCTCCTGCTCGACAGCGGCGCCAGCGTGGATGCCAAGCCGGAATATCTGGTTCAGTATGCCCGCATGGGATCGATCTACATGAAGGGCGTTCTCGGGATGAAGAATCCCCGGGTTGCCATTGTCAATATCGGAGCAGAAGAGGAGAAGGGAAATCAGCTGGTGAAAGAGACCTTCCCGCTTCTTAAGGAATGCACGGACATCAACTTCATCGGCAGTATTGAAGCAAGGGAGATTCCGTCCGGATATGCGGATGTCATTGTCTGCGATGCCTTTGTCGGAAACATTATCCTGAAGCTTTTTGAAGGTGTCGGAAAGACCTTTATGAAGCTTATGAAAGAGGCCTTTCTGTCGAATTTCCGGTCCAAGATCGGAGCATTGCTTGTCATGCCTGCTCTGAAGTCCAAGCTGAAAACCTTCGATGTCAAACAGTACGGCGGAGCCCCTATGCTGGGACTCAAAGGCCTGGTGGTTAAGACCCACGGCAGTGCCAAAGCCAATGAATTTTCAAACACCCTGCGCCAGTGTCTTACATTTCACGATCAGAAAATCGGAGAAATGATTGAAGAGGCGCTGAAAGCAAGATAGAGTATGACGATCTGAACTATGATTCAGATTTAAAAACAGATCTGAGCCATGATTTCAGGCTCAAGGGAATAAATAAAAAATACCAAGCCCCTGGGCAGATTATTTTCATAAAGTGAGAGGAGAAAAAAATGGAATTCGATACACTGAAGCAGATTATTGCCGATGTACTGGGCGTTGACCCCGCGGAGATCACCGAGGATACCACCTTTACCGACGATCTTGGTGCAGATTCTCTGGATCTCTATCAGATCCTTCTGGAGGTTCAGGACCGTCTCGGCATCGAAATTGATGAGAATAAGGTTCAGGATATCACGACTGTCGGTCAGGCTCTGGAAATGATTGAAGACGCCAAGAACTGATCTATATTTCATCAGAAAGCCCTTTCTCTATCCGGATTCTGCCGGTTTGAAGGGGCTTTTTTCTGAAATCAAATCTTCTGAGATTGAATTGAAATCTGAAATCAAGGAAGCCCCTCTGAAAATTCTTCTGAGGGAAACTTCTGAAAGGAATGAAAATGTCAAATAATAATCCTACTTTACAGGAACTGGAAGACCGGATCGGCTATCAGTTCAAGAATGAAGATCTGCTTCTGCAGGCTCTGACCCATTCTTCCTATGCCAATGAAAACCATATGAAGGCTCTGTCAGATAATGAGCGTCTGGAATTTCTGGGCGATGCTGTCCTGGAACTGGTTTCAAGTGAGTTCTTATACCAGAATTACCCTAATGATCACGAGGGGAAGCTGTCGAAGCTTCGGGCAAGTCTGGTATGCGAACCGACGCTTTCCTACTGCACCGAGGAAATGGATCTGGAGAAATATATCCGCTTAAGCTTCGGCGAAGAGAAGACCGGCGGACGTCAGAGAAAATCCATCCGCTCTGATGCCCTGGAGGCTGTCATCGGCGCCATGTATCTGGACGGCGGACTCGAGCCCGCCCGAACCTTTATTCTCCGCTTTATCCTGACGGATATCGAGCATAAGAAGCTCTATCATGATACCAAAACCGCCCTTCAGGAAATTGTTCAGGCCGAGCATACCGCACCCCTGACCTATGAGCTGATCAAGGAAGAAGGACCGGATCATAACAAGAAATTCACGGTTCAGGCCAAGGTCGGCGACATTGTCATCGGAACCGGTGTCGGACCCTCCAAGAAGAAGGCCGAGCAGGAAGCTGCCTACCAGGGCCTTCTCTATGCCAAGAAGAATAAGAAGAATGCGGAGAATTCATGTATCTAAAAAGTATCGAAATGCAGGGCTTCAAGTCCTTTGCCAATAAGATTGTTCTGGATTTTCATCCTGGCATTACGGCTATCGTCGGCCCCAACGGCTCCGGAAAGTCCAACGTCTCGGATGCTGTCCGCTGGGTTTTAGGCGAGCAGAGTGCCAAGCAGCTTCGTTCTGAAAATATGCAGGACGTGATCTTCGCCGGAACCGAGAACCGTCATCCCTTAAGCTATGCCTATGTAGCCATTACCCTGGACAATTCCGATCATGTTCTTCCGGTGGACTATACAGAAGTCACCGTTGCACGTCGGGTCTACCGTTCCGGCGAGAGCGAGTACCTCCTGAACGGCACCGCCTGTCGATTGAAGGACGTAAACGAGCTCTTCTATGATACTGGTATCGGAAAGGAAGGCTATTCCATTATCGGTCAGGGCCAGGTAGAAAAGATTTTATCCGGAAAGATTGAAGACAGCCGGGAACTTTTTGATGAAGCTGCGGGAATTGCCAAATATAAAAAGAATCGTTCTGTGACAGAGAAATCTCTGGAGCAGGAACACCAGAATCTTGAAAGGGTTACCGATATTTTATCGGAGCTGGAAAAACAGGTGGGTCCTCTGGAGAGCCAGAGTAAGAAAGCGAAAGAATATCTGAAATTAAAAGAAAAAGA
>JAQXVO010000002.1 GCA_029224965.1 Lachnospiraceae bacterium | reverse complement strand
AAGCGTCGGGAAGACAAGTACCAAGGAGATGACAGCAGCTGTACTCAGCCAGAAATACTGCGTACTGAAAACAGAGGGAAACTTCAATAATGAGCTGGGCGTCCCCATGACCGTTTTCCGGATGAGAGAAGAGGACGAAATCGGCGTCATCGAAATGGGCATAAATCATTTCGGTGAGATGCACCGACTTGCATCCATCGTCCATCCTGATACCGTAATCATGACAAATATCGGAACGGCGCACCTGGAGTTTTTGAAGAGCCGCGACGGTATCCTGAAGGCGAAGTCAGAGGTCTTTGATTTCTTCAACTCTGACGGCCACATCATCCTCAACGGCGATGATGACAAGCTTTCAACCATTGAAGAAAAATCCGGTGTCAGGCCGGTCCGCTTTGGTCTTTCGAAGGAAGGTTATTCACATCCGAACGATTTTTATGCCGATGAGATTGACCCACAGGGCCTTGACGGCACCAAATGCCGGATTATAACTCCTGCCGGAAGCTTCCTGGTACTGATTCCTCTTCCCGGCACCCATATGATTTATAACGCGCTTGCAGGCGCCGCGGCAGGTCTCACCTATGGCCTAACCCTTGATCAGATTCGCAGCGGAATCGAAAGCTGTGAGTCTTTAAGCGGAAGGTTTCATATCATCCACACCGGACGTTTTACTCTCGTAGATGACTGTTATAACGCAAACCCCGCCTCCATGAAGGCTTCGCTTGATATTCTGCAGGAGGGCTCCGGCAGGAGAATAGCGGTTCTGGGAGATATGGGAGAACTGGGCAATGAATCCGAGCAGCTGCATGAGGAAGTCGGTGCACATGCCGGCAGACTAAAGCTCGATGCAATATATTGCGTTGGACCGCTTTCCAAGGCAATCTGCAGGGGCGCACGTAAGGCTTCGGCCGGAAGGACCGATATCCGGCACTTCAAGACCATCGACAAATTTCTCGAAGAAGTTCCAGGACTTTTCAGGGACGGAGACACGATTCTCGTAAAGGCATCCCACTATATGGAATTTGGCAGAATTGTAACCGACCTCCAGAAATGAGCAACAGCTATTTGCCTCATTGCACGAATAATACGTCTATTTGGAAAATTTCTGTTGCATTTTTATTAAGCCTGTTATATAATTCTATACGTAAAAAGAATTTACCCTTCAAAAAATTTTTTTTACAATTAATAACCCCTTATTAATTATTTATACTCCCCTCGAAATGCCTCGGTAGCTCCCCTACCGGGGCGTTTCTCTTACCAGACGCAAAAATCGTCAGATAACACAGCTTATGGATCCGCACCCGGAAGTTGCCGTGAAATCCATTCGTATGGGGAGAACATATTCGGCAGTATTACACAGGAGAATTACATGGAGAGATATGAGCTGATCGCGCCCTGTCATTTCGGGCTGGAAGCAGTGATGAAACGGGAGATCATCGATCTCGGTTATGAGATAACGGAAGTAGAAGACGGAAAGGTTACCTTTGAAGGAGACGCGGAAGCTGTTGCCTATGCCAACATGTTTCTCCGTACAACCGAACGGGTTCTTCTTAAAGTGGGCCAGTTCAAGGCCGTAACCTATGATGAGCTCTTCGAGGCAACGAAGTCACTGCCGTGGGAACGCTATATCCCGCAGCATGGAAAATTCTGGGTTGCCAAGGCAAACTCCATTAAGAGCAAACTCTTCAGCCCGTCTGACATACAATCCATTATGAAGAAGGCGATCGTGGAGCGTCTGAAGGAGAAATACAAGGTCGAATGGTTCCCGGAAGACGGAGAGCCGTACCCGATTCGGGTTTCCCTTCTGAAAGATGTGGTCACAGTCGGACTGGACACGACCGGTACCTCTCTTCACAAAAGAGGATACCGCCAGTTCACCGCAAAGGCCCCGATCACAGAAACTCTCGCATCTGCCCTTCTGATGCTGACGCCATGGAAGGCCGACAGAATTCTCGTGGATCCGTTCTGCGGAAGCGGAACTTTCTGCATAGAGGCTGCCATGATGGCCGCGGATATGGCTCCCGGTATCCACAGGTCCTTTCTGTCTGAGGAATGGAAACATCTGATTCCGGAAAGAAGCTGGTCAGATGTGAGAGAAGAGGCGGAGGACAGGGTACGCACAGATGTGCAGACCGATATTCAAGGCTATGATATTGACCGCGAGGTAGTCGGATTT
>JAQXVO010000001.1 GCA_029224965.1 Lachnospiraceae bacterium | reverse complement strand
CTTGCCCTCATTGATCATCTCAGAGGCAGGGTTCTTCATTGTCTTCAGATCATCGAGAACTACCTTCTTGGTCTTCTCATAGTCGAGCTCTGCTCCGCCCTGATGCTTTCTCAGAGTATATGTGACGATAGGCTGGTTCACATCGTCTCTCCATCTCCTGTAGTAAACCATCAGATGACCAAGACGCTCCGGTGTCATATTCTCGAAGATGTAGTAGGAGATCTCCGGATGGTTCTCAGGAGTGGTCAGAACTGCCATGGTGTCATAGCGCTCGTAATCGATCTTGTCGAAGTGAGCCTTCTCATCATCACGGATATCTGCATAGTCGCCGAAGAACTGAAGCGGTGCGGTTACGATCAGCTTATCATACTCAGTGGTCTCGCCGTTTGCGGTAACGTAAACCTTGCCGTCCTTACGCTCAACCTTCTCGATGGTGGTGTTGAGCTTTGCAGGATTCTTCAGGTGAGCATTGAGGCTCTCCCAGATGGACTGGGTTCCGTCCTTCCAGGTCCAGAGATTGATGTTGACGAAGTTCATGCAGGTCTGGAAATCCAGATACTTGAGAACGTATGCTGCAGGAATCTCATCGAAATAGCCGTAGCCGAAGGAAGTGAAGGGTCCGATCCAGATATCCTGGGTCAGCTCGACACCGTTCTTCTTGCAGAATTCATTGAAAGGAAGAGCCAGATCCTTGAGGTTCTCGTTCTCGCCCTCGACCTTGTTACGGCTCGGAGTGCAGTCCCAGCCATCGTAACGGCCCTGGGCAACTCCACGGTGTCCATTGACATCATAACCCTTGTACTTGGTCTCGAGGATACGTCCGAGTTCCTTGACCTGCTTCTTCATCTTCATCAGCTTGGGGATCTGCAGAGGGTTCTTCTTGGGATCGAAGGGATGAATGACATCACCCTTCAGGTTCTTATAGTCACGGTTGAGTTTCGGGCCGTCATGAGTAATGCCGCAGAATTCCTCAACGTCGTGTACAGCATAATAGGAAGGAACGCCCATGATAGCGCCCATCTCATAGCGGCGGCCATTGTATTCGGGAGAATGACATTTACCGCCAACCCAGCCGTTTCTTTCAAGGATGGTGTAATTGCTGTAACCTTTCTGCTCCAGATACATACCTGCGGAAAGGCCTGCAGGGCCGGCACCGATGATACAGATCTTAGTGTTCGGATCGAATTTCATAATAACCTCCATACATGTAACAATTTAAGAATCTCACATGGCTGCGGTTTCGCTTTGCAATTACGGATTCTTTCTATGTAACGCACGGAAACGCACTCTGTCAGACTCGGTCTGCATATCCTGTCTTGGAATTTCATTTGCAGATTCTGTCAAAGGATATGATTTGCAGCTTTTCTGCAGATTCTGTCTGATGAACCGTCAGCTGGTTTAATTGTTTATTGTTTAATAGAAGAAACCGTAATGCTATCTGCCATGGAAGAGAATATTCGAGAGATTGTTTTCCCCTAGAAATGACTCCCCCAAGGACTTGATGGAAACCGAAATACGCCATGTCAGTTCCAAAAGATCATTATAATTTTAACATCTGACGTATACTTCGTAAACAAAGAAAGGACAGTCGATTTTCACGAAAATAATCGTTAAAAATTTGACAAAATGACGAATGACAGTTGCCTGTACACATGGTATAGTTATAGAGGATATATTTATTTGACCGAATACGGACGGATGCGGATCCTCTTTCCTATCCGTCTTTATTTATGTCATTTGAAAGCTGTCCGATGATATGATCCGAAGACATCGTCTGATGAGAGACGAGCCTGCAGGGGCTGATTCGGAAATATCATTATTGATGCTGATTGGAGATTTGTATGGATCCATTCTTCAAAAATTTTCAGGAGCTTCTGGATCATATGGCAGGGACTTATCCGGATCGGATCGCCATTCGCTTTTCGCCGGATCAGCCGAATTCTGTCCTGACCTACGGGGATTTCCGGAAAGAAGTGGCCCGGAGGAAGGAGATCTTTTCGAATCTTTCCTCTTCCATCCGGATGGAGGGCGCCGATAAGGATCCGGATCTGTCGAATGCCGCTCTGGTTGAACCGGGGGCAACGGTTCTTCTGACCGGGAAGACGGACCTGAACTGGATTCTGAATCTTCTGGGGGCTCTTACAGCCGGCTGTATGACGGTTCTGTCGGATCCCCTATGGAAGGCCGATAAGGTCAAGAGAGACTGGGAGAAGACCCGTGGACCCTTTTATCCAGGCGATCTTCTTTTCTATACGTCCGGAACGACTGACAGGGGAAAGGCTGTTGTCCTGACCCAGGAGACCCTCCTACGGGCTGCCTGGAACGGACAGACCATGCTGCCCTGCCGGAAGGAGGACCGGCTTCTTTCTGTCCTGCCCCTGAACCATGTCTTCGGCTTTGTCTGTGCGTTCCTCTGGCCCCTGACCCAGGGAGCAGAGATCGACCTCGGGACCGGTCTCCGTGGTCTTATGACCGATCCGATGAAATATAGACCAAGCATTCTAACCTGTGTTCCGACCTTACTTGGCCTTTTTCTGAAGGCCAATGTCCTGAACCCGGAGCTTCGGGTCATCCTGGTCGGCGCCGGGCCCTGCAATGAGAAGCTGATCCAGGCGGTTCTTGCAAAGGGCATCCATCTCCGCTTCGGCTATGGCCTGACCGAGACCTCCAGCGGCGTCGCCATCAGTATGGATGACTGTGATCCTTACGGTTTTGTTCCCTGCCCGGATACTTCTTTCCGGATTACCGAGGAGGGTGAGCTCCTGTTAAAGACTCCCTGCATGATGCAGGGCTACTATAATCTTCCGAAGAAAACAGCCGAAAAGCTGGTGGACGGAGAATTCCACACCGGCGACCTGGCAAAGCTCGATGAGAATGGTAACATTCATATCCTTGGACGGCTCAAGGATGTCATCGTGATGCCGAACGGGGAGAAGATCTTCTGCCCCGAGGCAGAGGATGTCCTGCAGAAGGCCATGGGTGATTCGGTCGAGCTTGCCCTTCTTCTGGTTGATGATCAGCTGACCCTGGCAGTCCGGGAGAAGATGCAGGAAAGACGAGCAGCTGTTGCGGAGCACTTCGAAGAGAAAAAGGAAGCCGTCAGAGAGCATCTGCAGGAAAAGAAGGCGAAAGCAGTCGAGAAGATAGCTGAAAGACGGGAAAACCGGGAAGTCCGTAAGACGACTCCCGAAGAGGCCGTTGATGACTGGAATGCTCATGAAGGCCTTGGTCGGAAGATCCGAAAGGTCATCTACGTAAAGGAAGATTTTCCGAGAACGGCAACCGGCAAGCTGCAGCGCTACCGCCTGCAGCAGCTGGTGGAAGAAATGAAAGATAAATAACGAATTACAAGGAGTAAAAAATGGGAGAGGTAAAGACAAACTATACTGACGAAGAAATTTTCAATAAGCTGAAGGAAATCCTGGCGATCTGCTGCCCGGATCTGGATATTAATACAGTCACACCGGATTCTGTCATCAACCGGGATCTCGGCATTGATTCCATGAACTTCGTTATGATTATGGTGAAGGTGGAAGCCGCTTTCGATATCCATGTAGAAGATGAAGAATGGGATGACCTGCATACCGCTCAGGACGTCATTGACAAGGTCAAGGAAGAACTGGCCAAGAAAGCCTGATGAAATACCGGCCGCATGAGGACTCGGGAATGTCATGAAGAATAAAGCAGGTTTGAAAAGATCGTGCAAAACATAGCACTGCTCGAACCAGCAATGCAAACTGCAGCAGTACAGATATCATCGATATAAATGACATTGAAAGGCATGACTACAAATAAATCTACAATAAATAATATATACACAAGGGATGTAAAAATCCTGGCTTCCGACGTCGACCGCTACCAGCATCTCCGTATGAGCCGGATCTTCCAGCTCCTTCAGGAGCTGTCTATTGCCCATACAGAGGCTCTGGGCTATCCGAGAGAAACTACCCTGGATAAGGGCATGCTTTGGGTGATTTCCCGCATGAAGGTGGAGCTGGACCGCCCCATTTCCTATGACGAGCATATCCGCCTGACTTCAGCGCCGGAGAAGATGCTTCACATGATTTATCCCAGACGCTATCGGATTCTGGATTCTGATGGAAAAGTCATTGGCCGGGCTGTCGCACTCTGGATGTTGATTGATGCGAAGAATCGAAGATTCTGTATGCCGGGAACAACCCATGTCATCATTGACGGACCGGACAAGCCGGAGGACGAGACCTATCCGGAAGGCCTGAAATCCTTTACACCCACCAGAGAAACAACCCGCCGTGTGACCTACAGTGAACTGGATTTAAACGGTCATGTGAATAACACCCGCTATTTGAACTGGATCGATGACCTCCTTCCGGACGAAGTCCACAAGAAGGGCTCCATCCAGTCTATCCAGCTGAATTTCCAGAAGGAAATCCAGGCGGACACGGAGGTACGTCTGACGGACCGAATCGATAATGGTAAGTTTTCCGTCGAAGGCCTGCTCCCGGATGGAAGCATTTCCTTCCAGGCAGAGGGAAGCTTATTTTCCTGACCGAAAGCCGAACAGTTCATTTATATAAATCCTGACGGGCAATTTTGATGCCGCATATGGAAAAGAAAAGCTCCTTCCTTTTATGAATGTATTCAGGGTTTCTGATACATCCTATAATCGGAAGGGGCTTTTTTATACTTTCTGTCTCGCACGATGGCGGAATTTTTATTTTCTTATACGGCCGGGCCTTATATTTCTAACCGGATCACCGATGAGCCTGTCTGCAGTTCTCCACGGCTTTCTTCGCCATCTGAAGGCGATGCTCTCTGTGCTTCTTCTTTGCAATGAAGGTTTCGGTCCAGATCTCCGGTGTGAAGAGGATCAGCATGGGGAAGAGCTCCAGACGGCCGGCCAGCATGTCAAAGGAGAGAACCAGCTTGGACAGGTTGGACATGGAATGGAAGTTTCCGGCAGGTCCGACGACACCGAGGCCGGGTCCGATATTGTTGAAGGTTGCGGCTACCGCTGTAAAGCTGGTGATCAGATCCTTTCCATCGAAGCAGACGATAAAAAGTGAGATAACGAAGATCATGAAGTAGGTGACGAAGTAGACGTTGGTGGAACGAAGAACGTCATGCTCCACGGTTTCGCCGTCCATTTTGATCTTCTTGACGCTCTTGGGATGGATGTAGGAGACGATCTCCTTGATGAAGGTCTTGAAGAGGATAACGACCCGGGAAACCTTCAGGCCGCCGCCGGTGGATCCGGCGCAGGCGCCGATGAACATCAGGGTTACCAGGATCATTTTCGAGACACTGTCCCATTTGTTGAAGTCAACGGTTGAAAATCCGGTCGTCGTTATGATGCTGGAGACCTGGAAGAAAGCCTGACGAAGGGCGCGCTCTATATTTCCCACATGACTTAAAATACGGCTGAAAATGGTCAGAGTCGAGAAGATCACGATGATGAAATACCAGCGGACTTCTTCCATGGCCAGAGACTTCTTGGGCTGCTTGTGGAGCAGGAAGTAATAGAAGTTGAAATTGACGCCGAAGAGCATACAGAAGATACCGATGATCCACTGCTGCAGTGCGGTATAGTCTGCCGCGCTGCTGTTACGCACGCCGAAACCACCGGTGCCGGCGGAACCGAAGGTCATGCAGAGGGTGTCAAAGACAGGCATCTTCGTGCAGAGCAGAAGAAAGATCTGCAGAAGGGTCATGCCGATATAGATCAGATAGAGGATCTGAGCGGAAGACTTGATCTTCGGGACAAGTTTTCCGACAGAAGGTCCGGGAGACTCTGCCTTCATGAGGTTGATATTGGATCCGCCGGTCAGGGGAATGATGGCAAGAAGGAAGACCAGAACGCCCATACCGCCGGTCCAGTGGGTAAAGCTCCGCCAGATCAGGGAGGTATGAGAAACTGCTTCGACATCAGTCAATATGCTGGATCCGGTGGTTGTGAAACCGGAAACCGTTTCGAAGAAGGCATCGAAGAAGGAAGGAATTTCCTTTGTGATCATAAAAGGAAAGCAGCCGAAAACCGACATAACAATCCAGGACAGGGCTGTTGTGACACAGCCCTCCTTCAGATAGAAGAGGCTGCTCTTCGGTTTTTTCAGACTGAGAAGAGTGCCCAAGAAGAAGCAGACCAAAGCAACAATGACATATGCCCAGCCCTGAGATTCCTGATAAATCAGAGCAGTCATGATCGGAAGCGTCATAAGAAGACTTTCAATCCGAAGAACATATCCTAATACATAGCGAACAATCGCTGTATTCATAAAACAAACCTCTATTCTTATTCTGCCAGAATATCGTCCAGATCATTAAAGCCGGTGTGGGTGGTTACCACCATAACCGTATCGCCGATCTGAATCTGATCGGAGCCGCTCGGCAGGATGATCTCGCCGCTCCGGTTGATGAAGGCAATCATCAGAGAATCCTTGAGCTTCAGTTCGGAAAGCGGAGCCTGGGTGGCTCTGGATTCGGAGTCTACACGGAACTCAATGGCCTCGACCTTTTGGTCATACATATGGTAGAGAGTCTCGATATTGGAGCTGTTGGATGCACGTTTCGCACGGGCATAGGCGATGATAGCTTCCGAGGTGACGTAGCGCGGGTAGATAATGGATCCCAGATCCAGGTCGTTGATGACATCGTGGAAGTTGGATCGGTTGACCTTGGTGATGACCTTGGTATCGCTGACCTTCCGGGCGAAGAGAGTCAGAAGGATATTCTGCTCATCGATTCCGGTCAGAGAAACAAAGGAATCCACGGATTCAATGCCCTCTTCCTTTAAGAGCTCCTCATCGGTTCCGTCGCCATTAATGATGACGGCTTCTGGTAGAACCTCGGAGAGACGCTCGCAGCGGTCCGGATTTTTCTCGATGATCTTGACGCTGATACCCATGTGGATCAGCTGCTTGGCCAGATAATAGGTGCTCTTGCCGCCGCCGATGATCATGCAGTCCTTGACGGTTGCGTTCTTGATATTCAGAGCCTTAAGGAAGGATCTCCGATCTCTTCTGGGAAGAACGAAGGATACGATATCGCCGGCCTGGATACGGAAATTACCATTGGGAATACTGACATTCATATTCCGCTCGACCGCGGTTACCAGAAGTCTGGTCTTTCCGGGACGGGACTGGGCGAATTCGGCCAGGGTTACGCCGTCCAGAATACTGTTCTGGGGAATCCGGTACTTGACCAGCTCGGCCTGCCCGTGGGCAAAGGAGTTGACATCCAGGGCACTGGGCAGATAGAAGAGCCGGGCCATCTCACGGGCGGACTCCAGTTCGGGGTTGATGATCATGGACAGATCCAGCTTGTCACGGAGATAGCTGATCTCGCCGCTGTAGTCAGGATCACGGACTCTGGCGATGACCGAGCAGTTGCCGTTTCTCTTGGCAACCGTGCAGGTCAGAAGATTCAGCTCATCCGAATCGGTGACCGCGATCAGAAGATCGGCGTCTACGACATCGGCCTGGGTCTGTGCTGCATAGGTTGCTCCATTACCTACGATTCCCATGACATCATACATATTGGTCAGATTCTCGACCTTGGCGGCATCCTTGTCGATGATGGTGATCTCGTTTCCCTCCTGGGAAAGCTGCTCGACCAGGGTCCGGCCGACTTTGCCGGCACCGACGATGATGACCTTCAATGGTGGTTTGTCATGGTTCTTGCTGATTCCAAACATGGTAATAATTCCTCCCGGGGAATCATAATAATAAGATTAATATAGTAAATATAGACCAGAAGACCGTAGAATTCCCGGCCACGGCAGAAGCCGGGGCCTGGAATTCGTACGGCTGAAAATGCGGCAGGTAAAGCCGCATGATTTTTCTTATATAAAAGTAAATTCAAATTAGAAACCGTGCTCGCGGAGGATACGGATGCAGTCCGCAAGATGGGAGGCCAGGCTGACCCGCCCGGATTCCTCTTCTATGGTAATGTCCGCGTAGGCTTCATAGAGCTTTGTCCGCTCGTCATAGAGATCCTTTAAGGTCTGATCCGGTCTGTGGACCACGCCGCGAGCATCCAGATCGCCGATCCGGCGCTTGCATTCTGCATAGGAGACCTTGAGGTAGACAACCGTTCCGATCTCCTTCAGATGACGCATGGCATCCTTTCCGTAGACGACCGATCCTCCGGTCGCTACGATGGAATGGTCTACATTTAACCCGGCATTCACCTCGTTCTCGATCCGGTTGAAGCCGTCGATTCCGTGATCGCGGATCAGCTCGGACAGAAGGTGGCCGGTCTTCTCCTGAATGACAAGGTCACTGTCGATAAAACGATAGTTCAGAGCCTTGGCAAGAAGTACGCCGAGCGTGCTCTTACCGCACGCCGGCATACCGATCAGAACAATATTGTTTTTCTTGTCCGCTTTGCTTGCTTCCAATGTATTCTCCCTTTACTTGGTACCGAAGATACGGTCGCCGGCATCGCCGAGACCCGGACAGATATAGGCGTTCTCATTCAGCTCGCGGTCCAGCTGGCCTACATAGAACTGAACGTCCGGATGATCCTGGGAGATCTTCTTTAAGCCCTCGGGAGCTGCGATGATGCACATGAATTTGATCTTCTTTCCGCCGTGCTTCTTGATCTGGCTGATGGCGTCGGAACCGGATCCGCCGGTTGCCAGCATGGGATCTACGACCAGGATGGTACGAAGCTCGATGGGGTTGGGAAGTTTGCAGTAATACTCATGGGGTTCATGGGTTTCGGGATCACGGTACATGCCGATATGGCCTACCTTTGCCGTCGGAACCAGGTGAAGAACGCCGTCTACCATGCCGAGTCCGGCACGTAAGATCGGAACAACGGCAAGCTTCTTTCCTGCCAGGACCGGTGTCATGCACTTTTCAATCGGGGTCTCGACCTCGATTTCCTTGGTCGGAAGATCACGAAGCGCTTCGTAGCCCTCGAGCATGGCGATCTCGCTGACCAGAGCACGGAACTCGTTGGTACCGGTGTTCTTATCACGCAGCATGGAAATCTTATGCTTGATCAGGGGATGGTCAAGAATATGTACGTTTTCTCCAAAATCCATAATTAACCCTCTTTCTATCGAGTCCCGAAGAACCCCACACTAAATAATCACCGATATTGTAGACAAAGGCCCTGTAGAAGTCAATAAGGCCAGCCCCGAAGGGTTGGCCTTATCGCGATACAAGATTTTTCTTTTTGCTTCTGCCTGCACCTTGTCGGGACAGGCAGGGATATGGTTCTCTCTTTTTGTGGAGGAAACTGCTTTAGTCTTCCCGCTTCAGCTCAGCTGCATCTTCCTCGTTGAAGTCGTAGTCCTTGTTGGGAAGGATGGCATTCAGAACAATACCGAAAATGGAGGCCAGAGCCAGGGAAGTCAGGGTGATGGTCACCTTGCCGATGGTGAAGGTGAGACCGTCGGAGAAACCAAGACCGGTGACAAGAATGACTGCGGCAACGATCAGGTTACGGGAGTTCTTGAAGTCCACCTGGTTCTCAACAACATTCCGGACACCGATGGCGGAAATCATTCCGTAAAGGATGAAGGAGATACCGCCGATGATGGAAGCCGGCATGGTTCCGATGAATTCTGCGAATTTCGGGAAGAAGGAAAGGATAACAGCATAGATAGCTGCAATCCGGATGACCCGGGGATCATGAACCTTGGAAAGCTCAAGGACACCGGTGTTCTCGCCATAGGTGGTGTTGGCAGGACCGCCGATGAATCCGGCCATTGCAGTTGCAAGGCCGTCGCCGAGAAGAGTACGGTTCAGACCGGGATCTGTGATGAAGTCCTTGCCGCAGGTTGCGGAAATAGCGGAGATATCACCGATATGCTCCATCATGGTTGCGATGGCGATCGGAGCCATAACGAAGATGGCGGTCGGATCGAACTTGCAGATCTGGAAAGGCTGGAAGCTTACAATGGAAGCCTTTGCAATCTCACCGAATTCGATGATGGAGGAACCATCTGCATTGGTCATGCCGCAGAGCTGGAAGATGACGGCGCATACATAGGAGATCACAACGCCCATGAGAATGGGGATGATCTTGAACATGCCCTTGCCCCAGACATTGAAGATAATGACGGTTGCCAGAGCGATGATGGCCAGAATCCAGTTGGTCTTGGCATTGCTGATGGCGGAAGGTGCCAAAGACAGGCCGATACAGATAATAATGGGTCCGGTAACAACCGGAGGAAGGTATCTCATAACCTTCTTGACTCCGACCAGCTTGATGACCAGGGCCAGTACCAGGTAGAGAAGACCGGCGACAACGACACCGCCGCAGGCATAGGGAAGCTTCTCACCCATGGTCATATTTTTGTAGATTCCGGTGTGGAGATTGGCTACTGTGGCGAAACCGCCGAGAAATGCGAATGACGAACCCAGGAAGGCGGGAACCTTACCCTTGGTCAGGAGATGAAAAAGAAGGGTGCCTGCACCTGCGCAGAAGAGGGTTACCTGGATATTCAGGCCCTCACCCTTGAAATAGTTGTTGACCAGGATCGGAACGAGGATTGTGGCTCCGAACATGGCGAACATGTGCTGAAGGCCTAGAAGAAGCATCTTCGGATAGCCTAGAACACGGGCATCATCGATTACGTTTTTGTTCATAATACTCTCCCATCTTGCTAATAGATTGAACAGGTCATGATTTGTCGAACCTTGACTGGAGGCAGGCAGATTCCTATGACATGCCGGACATCGTCCGGAGAAAACTACACAGAGTTCAGATCATAATTCCTCAAACCATAACTGGAGATAGTATACACGAACCATATAGAAAATGAAATGTAGACCGGTCGAATTCAGAAATTTCCGAATAAAGTAAAGTGGCTGAGGAATCGAAGGTCCGGTCAGAGAAGCGGAGAGACGGAAGCGGGGATAAAATTACCGGAGCGGGAAGCGTGCCAAGCCGGTCTTGTGAAAAAAACGCCCTATGTTTATAATAAGGTCAGTCAAAACTGACAGCAATTTTAATAGAAAGCAGGGAATCATGCAGCAGGAGAAAGTCATCGTCATAGACTTCGGCGGCCAGTACAACCAGCTGGTGGCGCGCCGGGTCCGCGAAAATAATGTTTACTGCGAGATCTATTCTTATCGGACTCCCCTCGATGAGATCCGGAAGATGAAGCCCCGGGGAATCATTCTGACCGGCGGCCCCAACAGTGTCTTTGAAGAAGGCAGTGCGACAGCTCCGAAGGAACTGTTCGAACTGGGAATCCCGGTTCTCGGTCTCTGCTACGGCGCCCAGCTTATGATGCATGTACTCGGGGGAAAGGTAGACCACGCCCCGGAGCGCGAATACGGGAAGACAGAAATCACCGTAGATGACAAGGAAAGCCCGCTTTTTGCTGGCGTTCCGGAAAAATCCATCGTCTGGATGAGCCACAACGATTATATCAGTAAGGCTGCACCCGGCTTCCATGTCACAGCACATACCAAAAACTGCCCGGTGGCAGCGGCAGAAAATCCGGAAGAAAAGCTCTACGCCTTCCAGTTCCATCCCGAAGTGCTTCACAGCCAGTTCGGAAAGGAAATGCTGAAGAACTTCGTATTAAAGGTGTGCGGCTGCTCGGGCGACTGGAAGATGGAAGATTTCGCAGAGCGGACCATCAAGGAGCTTCGTGAGAAGATCGGAGACGGTAAGGTACTCCTGGCCCTTTCCGGCGGCGTCGATTCCTCGGTTGCAGCGGGCCTTCTCTCCCGGGCCATCGGAAAACAGCTGACCTGTGTATTCGTAGATCACGGCCTTCTTCGTAAGGACGAGGGCGACCAGGTTGAGGCAGTCTTCGGCGAAGGCGGTCAGTTCGATCTGAACTTTATCCGGGTCAATGCCCAGGAACGTTATTATAAGAAGCTTGCCGGTGTGACAGAGCCGGAGAAAAAGCGGAAGATCATCGGTGAGGAATTCATCCGTGTCTTCGAGGAAGAAGCAAAGAAGATCGGCCGTGTCGATTATCTGGCACAAGGCACCATTTATCCGGATGTCGTAGAATCCGGCCTTGGCGGAGAGTCCGCAACCATTAAGTCCCATCACAATGTTGGCGGTCTGCCGGAGCATGTGGACTTTAAGGAGATTATCGAGCCATTAAGAAACCTCTTCAAGGATGAGGTCCGCCGGGTTGGCCTGCATCTGGGTATTCCTGAAGAACTCGTTATGCGTCAGCCCTTCCCGGGACCCGGACTTGGTATCCGAATCATCGGCGAGATTACTGCTGAGAAGGTCAAGATTGTACAGGATGCAGACGCCATCTTTCGTGAGGAGATGAAGAAGGCAGGCCTGAACAAGACCGCCGGCCAGTACTTCGCAGCCCTGACCAATATGCGGTCGGTCGGCGTCATGGGAGACGAGCGGACCTACGACTACGCTATCGCTCTCCGTGCCGTCAACACCGTAGACTTCATGACCGCAGATATTGTCGAGATCCCCTACGAGGTCTTAAAGACCGTCACCAGCCGGATCATCAACGAAGTCAGTCACGTCAACCGGGTACTCTATGATATTACGAGTAAGCCGCCTGGAACGATTGAGCTCGAATAAACACACGAATCCCTGTAAGTCTTGAATCTACAAGGCTTACAGGGATTTTGAAATATACGGAAGAGGCTGTTATGGTATCACGTAAGATACTATGACAGAAAAATCTGCGTACTTGATATGAATTTGAAATACGGTACGATATCAATACCAGGAACAAACAACGATCATGAATTACAAGAAGGGAAAAGAAAATGAAGAAGACGTTTGGAGCAAAAATTGGATTTGTACCGTATGCGTCAGTGATTATCGGAACGTATGATGAGAATAACAACCCGGATGCTATGAATGTGGGCTGGGCTATGCAGGTTGGTTCAAAGGAAGTTGCAATCAACATTATCCAGCATAAGACTTTGGACAATTTGAAGATCAATAAGGCGTTTACGATGGCATTTGTGACCAAAGAGACTTTGGCGGCATCGGATTATGTTGGCCTTGTGTCGGCAGCCACGGTACCGGACAAAATCAAAAGATCAGGACTGACCTGTGTCAAATCCCCTTATGTAAATGCACCGGAATTTGAAGAATATCCGATGACCTTCCATTGCGAGGTGATTTCGATCAAAGAGGAATTTGGCAATACCAGAATCGTGGGCAGAATCAAGGAAACTACCATTGATGATCAATATATCGGAAAGGATGGAATTCCTCAGGTCCGTAAAATGAATATTGTGTGGTTTGAAGATACAAGCAAAGATTACATTATGATGGGAGAAACGGCTGGTAAGGCTTTTTCTGTTGGAAAAACTCTGATGAAATAAAGCATTCGTATCAATTCCGGATTGCACCAAAGGGAAATATTAACCAGAAAATGGAGAAGAGGTAATTGTTATGCCCGGTGAGATCAGACAGAAGATGCTGCCAAAGTATATCGAGGTGCGCGGCGCAAAGGTTCATAACCTTAAAAATATCAATGTAGATGTCCCGCTTAATGAGATTGTAGCGATTGCAGGTGTCTCCGGATCGGGAAAATCGTCGCTTGCACTTGGTGCGTTGTATGCAGAGGGATCCCGCAGGTATTTGGAATCTCTCTCAACCTATACACGTCGGAGAATGACACAGGCGGAACGGGCGGATGTGGATGATGTCCGGTACGTACCGGCGGCGCTTGCGCTGCGCCAGCGGCCGGGAGTTCCCGGCATCCGCAGCACGTTCGGCACACTATCGGAGCTGCTCAATAGTCTGCGGCTGATGTTTTCCCGGCTTGCGAGCCACCGCTGTCCCAACGGGCATTACTGCCCGCCGTCTCTTTCTGTCGCGGCCATGCAGGAAATTACGTGTCCTGTCTGTGGCGCGAAATTCTATGGCCCCGGAGCCGAGGAGCTTGCCTTCAACAGCACCGGCGCCTGCAAGACCTGCGGCGGAACGGGAGTC